>CAZXFB010000029.1:0-57133 GCA_964639725.1 uncultured Rikenellaceae bacterium | reverse complement strand
GGTTCAGATGACAAAACCTGCATCGTATGGGATTTGAAATCAGGAGGTGAACCTAAAATATTAGAGGGGCACCTTTCCAAAGTGAAATCTGTTTCCATTACCCCTGATGGGAAACGCATAATTTCTATATCAGACGAATACCAAGGCAAACCTGTAATCTGGGATATTGAAAAGGGGATGGAATGGCGTACTCTTGATACTGGACTTGAAAATATTCGTTGGGCATTTATAACATCCAATGGAGAGAAAGGGTTTTGCATTGGATTTTGGAATTTGAAATATTTCGATTTAGATACAGGAGAAGTACTTCAAAAAGTAGAAATCTCTACTAAACCGCTTAATTACGATGTTATATCACTAACTGCAGATAGAAGACGAGCATTTACAAATTCAACTGACCCCAATCGTTTAGCCGATAATTGTGTGTTATGGGATTTAACAACAGGGAATATCCTATTAACGCTTAGTGGTCATAAAGACAGAGTTAAAGCTGTTTCTATTACTCCTGATGGCAGGTATGGGATTTCTTGTTCTTCCGACCAAACAATCATTCTCTGGGATCTTGAAAAAGGAAAAACAATTACAGAAAAAAATCATCTGGAATTTTCTCCGTACCACATCTCTATTACTCCTGATGGGAAATTTTTAATTGGTAGCTCCAAAGACTCAGTTCTTAATGCTAAATGTACTTTTATTGATTTAGAAAAAGGTATTGTTCAGCATGAAATACTTGCGACACCAAACAGACTAAACTCTTCTCATTTTAGAATGTATAGTTATCATGTAGACAGTGTAGCTATTACTCCAAATGGTCAACTTGGAATTTTCGGTATAAGTCGACATGATTTGTATAGTCCAGTTATGGGTGAAGCAGATGAAATAATAAACAAAGTAAATGTTTACGATCTACTAAAAGGCAGTATAATCCAAAACCTGTCCGGCCACACAAATAGAATAACTGACCTTTCTATCACAGAGAATGGCCGATACGCAATTTCCAGTTCATGGGATGAATCTTGTATAATTTGGGATATTGAAACAGGTGAAAAGCTGAAAACATTAACAGGTCATCGCATCAATTTTGGTCCATTTAGCGGCGATCGTCACTATGTCGATAAAATGTGTTTAGGTCCAGATAATAAATATATTTTGTTCAATACGTTTCAAGCAGGTTGCAGAGTCTGGAATCTGTTAAAGGGTGAAATCGTACCCATAACCCCACCAAAGGGAAAAGCTGTTTCCAATACTCCTGATGGCAAATGGGTAATATCCATTGTTTATTATATTCCTGCAGCTATCATTGTATGGAATCTTAAAACAGGCAAAGAATTTAGAGTTTTAAAACATGATTCAAATAGCCTTTCAGATGTTTCAGTTAGCCCAGATGGCAGACGGATAATAACTGTTTCGAGTGATGGGACATGTTTTTTATGGGATATAGAAAGTGGTAAACTTATATCTGCTCATATTTCTGCTTTCGGAATTTATTCCGTTAAGTATTTGCCACAAGGTATTTTTGTTAGTAATCGATATGATGAGTTTGGTTTTCTTCATTCAGATAAAAAAATGTTATGTCCGGGCATCGCTATTGTGACCATCAAGCAAATTTGGGATTTTGTACTAAACCGGTTTACAGAACCATTGGTGCATTGCCCTTTATGTGGTCACTGCTTTGAAGCGCCTAATAATATTATTAAAACAATAATTGATATACTGCATGAAAATAATATTCAAATCGATCAATCACCCTGCCTCGAACTACAAGATGAAGCCTGGGAACATCTCGGATTACTTGGCGATTGTCCCTCATGTCATGAACCACTAAAGTATAATCCATTCTTTGGCTCTGATCAAAAAAATATTGAAGCTTACATTGTTACAAGAGAAAGGCGAGAGTGAAAAAGCACAAATAGTAACTGAAAAATTAAAAGAGCAGCTAGGATTATTAAAAGAAGCTAAAAAGCCCTGGTGGAAAAAAATGTTTTAAGACTGGATTATTGCTTTATACAGAGATGATGGATATTATTTCAAAATCCTACCATATAAATTTGGCAAATTACTTTGCCAGTAAGTCTTTATACCTAGACGAACCCACCCTGAAGAAACCCAATACCCGCAAACTTGTTGAGCAGCCGTGGCAACAAACGAAAGCTGCGATAATTGAGAAAGATAATGAGAACCTTTGGGATAATATTACCAACACCCTTTGCAACCTTGATTTCATCCAGGCCAAAGCTTCAGCAAAAATGACTTATGAGTTGGTGAAAGATTTTAATTCCCTTTTGCTTGTAATCCCAGATAATCAGGAAAGTATTAAAAAAGATAACGTACGACAAATAAAGCTCATTAAATATGCAAAGGATTTGGATAAATATGCAAAAGGACAGATTTCTCAATTAGAAGTGCCAGAAAGTATAAACAATACGAGTCAAAGACAATATGATTTAGAAATAGAAAGAATAAAATTGAAACCAACAAAACTTGACCGAATTAAAGATTATTTATTCTTTTTGGGTAACGAAACTCAAAATCTACAAAATTATGCTCAAGAATTTCCGTATTTTACTTATCAACAAGCTTGGAATTATTCAGATAGCGGTCCAGTTGGTAGTATGGCCGAAAAAGTTAATCCATATTTTTACAAAACACTAATTCTTTATCCTAAAAATAAACGCCCAACATGGACACCTTTTCCGCAAATCATAAAAAAACTAATAGGCCATGCAAATGTAGTCACTGCAGTAGCATTTACTCCTGATTGTACAAAGGCCGTATCCTGCGGCTATGGGGATCCAAATTATTATTTTTGGGATTTAACAGTAGGAAATATTAAAAGTCAAATAAAAGGTAATTGTATTACTAATCTTAGTATTGATATAACACCAAATGGTAAACTTGCTTTTTCATGTGGCATAGATGGAAATTTAGCAATATTGGATCTAGAAAATGCAAAAATATTGAATATCCTTAAATGTAGTAACGAAATGCTCTTAAAAGCAGCTATTACATCTGATGGACAAATGGCTGTTACTATAGATTCCGATAATAGAGTTAAACTTTGGGATCTTAATAATGGAAATTGCAATTTCGAAGCTCAGGTTCAAATACTTCCAGTTGTTGCCATTACTCCCAATGGGAAAAAGATGCTTTTAACTTCACCAGATAATAAATGCTACATATTCGATTTAATTACAAAAAATCATATCGAATTAAGTGGTCATGAAGATTCTGTGCATGCTTTATTTATGACTCCAGATGGAAGAATTGGAATATCGGCTTCGTCTGATAAAACTTGTATCCTTTGGGATTTAGTTTCAGGAAAAATACTTAAAATACTAAAAGGACATACTGAATCAGTAACTGCTGTTGCAATAACTCCAGATGGGAAAATAGCGATTTCTGGCTCAACGGATGGCACTTGCATTTTATGGGATGTAAATTCTGGAGAGATAATAAAGAATCTTTACGGTCATGGGGGAATTATAAACTCAGTTGCAATTTCACCTGATGGTGCAATGGCTATTTCAGGTTCCAATGATAAAACCTGTATTTTTTGGGATTTAAATGGATGGAATTCTAATCAAAAAAATAGTATAAATACTAGAAGTATAACAGCTCTTAAAGCCTCATCAGACAGCAAAATAGCCATTACAAATTCACAGGGTAATAGATGTAGTATTTGGGACATAAAAACATTAAGACCCATAAATACCCTTGTTGGTCATTATTATATGCCAAAAGTTCTGTATGAAGGGAAAATTATTGCCGGAACTGGAGACCAATCATGTGATTTCTATAATTTAAGTTATTGGCATCAAGGAAGAATCCTAAGTAATCAATATGAAAATGTAAATGCTATAGACATTACTTTGAATAATCAAATAGCAGTTTCTGGTTCTGAAGATATGACATGTATTCTGTGGAATCTCAAAACTGGAACGGTTATAAAAAAGCTAATTGGGCATTTAGATTCAGTTTTATCTATTGCGTTTACTCCAGATAATAAAAAAGTAATTTCCTGTTCTCATGATAAAACGTGTATTTGTTGGGATATACAATCTGGAAAGCAATTGCAAATGCTAAAAGGGCACAATGAATCAATATGTAATGTTGCAGTAGCACCTGATGGTAAAATTGCCTTAGTTAGTTATGGGGATGGTATATGCATTTTATGGAATTTAGTATCAGGAGTACCAATAAAAACCCTAATTGGGCCAAAATCAGAAGTAGGCAGATTTTCAATATCGCCTACAGGGAAAAAAGCAATATCAACTTATTTGGATAAGTCGTGTTTACTTTGGAATTTAAAAACTGGCCAGGCAATAAATTCTTTTACTGGTCATAGTGATCTTGTTACTAGTGCTGCAATTAGTCATGACAGCAATAGAGCTATCACTTGTTCTAGGGATAAGAGCTGTATTATATGGGAACTACAGAATGGTAATCCAAAAGCAATTTTTATTGCAGATTCTAATATTTATGCCTCCTCCTTATTACGTGAGGGAATCTGTATAGGAGGAGAATCAAGAAAATTGTTTGTTCTGAATACTGGAAGAGAAATCATTTGTCCAGGAATACCAGTTGCAACTATCAAACAAATATGGGATTTTGAGTTAAATAGTTTTACTGAACCATTGATCTATTGTCCTTTATGTGGGCATTGTTTTCAACCGCCTATTGCAATTATTCAAACAATTTTCAGAATATTAACAGAAGCCTGTATAACTCCTGATCAATCACCTTGCCTGGAACTGCCTGACGAAGCCTGGGAAAATCCGGAATTATTAGGAGAATGCCCATCATGCAATGAAAAGCTGAAATATAACCCATTTTTCGGATCTGAACAAGGAGGTATCAGAGAATATCTCTCTTATAATGAACGCGATAACCAATATCAAAAAATTTACGATGAGGCTGAGAAAGCTTTTAATGAAAATGATTGGGAAAATGCAAGCAACTTGTATTTAAAATTAGTTCAGCAGGGAAAGTTTGATTTAAACTATATGAGGTATAATATGGCTATTTGCCAGATTAACTGCTTATTAACAGAGAATTCTGAAATTATAAACAGAATTAATAATTTAATAAGCCTTTTGCAGGAAAAGGGTGCAGACGAAAAGGCAAAATCTATTGCCGATAAGTTAAAGCTCCGAATAGATCATTTAAGGAACGAAGAATTATTGAAGAAGAACACTCAAAAACCATGGTGGAAAAAATTCAATTGAACCATGTCTTATTCCAATAACCTTTCTTATGGCTGCAAATTCAAAATCTTATCATAAAAACCTGGCAAAGTATTTTGTAAGCAAATCGCTTTACCTCGATGAGCCTACCCAAAAAACTCCCAACACTCGCAAACTTGTTGAACAACCCTGGCAGCAAACCAGTGGAGAAATGTGGGATGAGGTAACCGAGACCCTTTGCAACCTTGATTTTATCCAGGCAAAGGCAGCGGCTAAAATGACTTATGAATTGGTTAATGATTTTAATGCTGTTCTGAAAGTTATCCCCGATAATGCTGAAACTATCCGAGAGGAAAAGGAAAGGCAAGCAAGGATGGATAAATACACTCAGGACTTGATTGCCTGCGCCAAGGGTGATTTAACAATAGAGGAACTTGAAATACCGGAAAGTATACCCCCTTGGTCAGAGGAACAAATTAATTCAGAAATTGATAGAATAAAAACTAACCCTTCTAAAGCTGATAAACTAAAAGATTTTCTGAATTTTCTTGGACAGGAGTCTGGTAACCTTCTGAAATATTCGTATGAATTGTCAAATTTTGCCCATCAGCAGGCATGGAACTTTTCAAATGATGGACCAGTTGGAAAAGCAGCTGAAATAGGATACCCCAACAAATATAAAAATTTACTATGCCGTTCCCTTTCTAACCGCCGACCCTGGAACCCTTTACCCCATATACTTTTGACTCTCACGGCTCATTCCAATTATATCAGCTCCATCTCGAGCACCCCTGATGGTAAAAGAGCAATCTCAGGTTCAGGTGATAAGACATGCATAATTTGGGACCTGGAAACGGGTCGTGTTATCCATACTCTTACAAGTCATACTGCTGAAGTTAATTCCGTTTCAATCACCCCTGATGGCAAATGGGCAATCTCCGGTTCCGTTGATAAAACCTGCATACTCTGGGACCTTGAAAAGGGGCTTGTAGTTCATACTCTCACAGGTCATACTAACTCAATCGAAGGCGTTTCAATCACCCCAGATGGCAAAAGGGCAATCTCCTGTTCAGGTGATATGACCTGTATTGTTTGGAACCTGGAAAAGGGACAGGCAGTGCATACTCTAACAGGGCATAGTTCCAAGATCTATGCTGTATCAATCACCCCAGATGGCAAAAGGGCAATCTCCTGTTCAGGTGATATGACCTGTATCCTTTGGGATCTTGAATCAGGGCAGTCAGTCAAAACACTCATCGGGCATACTGCAAGTGTCAAGGTCGTTTCAATCACCCCTGATGGCAAAAGGGCAATCTCCAGTTCCGATGATGAAACCTGTATTTTGTGGGATATGGAAACAGGAAGGGTGGTCCAAACTCTCATAGGACATACTCGCTGGATTACGACTATTTCAATGACACCTGATTGCAAAGTTGTACTCTGCGGATACTTTGACCAAACTTGCATCATGTGGAACCTGGAAACGGGGCAGGCAATCCAAACTCTCAAAGGGCATACTGCTTTTGTTTCTGCCGTTTCAATCACCCCTGATGGCAAAAGAGCTCTTTCTGGTTCTCTTAATAATACCTGCATCATGTGGGATCTTGAAAAGGTACAGACAGTCCAAACTCTTATTGGGCATACTTCAAGTGTCAAAGCCGTAGCTATCGCCACTGATGGTAAAAGGGTTATCTCCGGTTCCGCTGATAAGACCTGCATACTCTGGGACCTAAAAAAGGGGCAAGTAGTTCAAACTCTCACAGGTCATACTAAATATATCCTGGCAGTATCATTCACACCTGATGGAAAAAGAGCACTCTCTTGTTCAGGAGATATGACCTGCATACTCTGGGATCTGGAAAAGGGGCATGTAGTTCATACTCTCAAAGGACATATTCGATGGATCAATGCTGTATCAATCACACCCGATGGTAAAAGGGCAATCTCTTGTTCAGGTGATATGACCTGCATCCTTTGGGATCTGGAAACAGGGCTTGCAATCAAAACACTCACAGGTCATACAGCTAGTGTCAGGGTCGTTTCAATTACCCCTGATGGCAAAAGGGCAATCTCCAGTTCCGATGATGAAACCTGTATTTTGTGGGACCTGGAAACAGGACAGGTGCTTCGGATCCTTACAGGGCATAATTTTAGGTTCAAAGCCATTTCTATTACCCCTGATGGCAAAAATGTCCTCTCAGGTTTCCATGATAAAACCTGCATATTATGGGACCTGCGAACAGGGAATTCGGTCCAAACTCTTATAGGGCATACTTCCTGGATCAATTCCGTCTCAACCAGCACAGACGGAAAAAGGGCACTTTCCGGTTCTAATAACAACACTTGCATCCTTTGGAACCTGGAAACCGGCGTACCGTTAGCCCGATTTGTTACATCATTTGAAATTTATGCAACTACATTCTCCCCGGAAGGCATAATTTTGGGCGGACACAATAGAGGTGTGGTAATTTTAAATTCCAATAGAGAATTATTATTCCCGGGAATTGCTATTTCAACAATTAAACAAATATGGGATTATGAATTAAATAAATATAGCGAACCACTGGCTTATTGCACTTTATGCGGCCACCGCTTCAATCCACCAACAATAGTATTAGATTCCATTGAAAATATTACAAAGACAGCAAGGCTAAGACCCGAACAATCTCCCTGCTTAGAATTACCTGATGATGCTTGGGAAGATCCTGGCTTATTGAGTAATTGCCCAAAATGCCGTGAGAAATTGAAGTTTAATCCGTTTATTGCCGGAGGTGATTAGTTAAGATAAGAATGAATATTCCTGTTAGTCTCAACATACTCCTCCCCGTTAAAAACCAATCGTTTAACCGCCCCGGGCGTTTTATCGTTCCATTTTGTTTCTTCACTTTTTGTCTCAATATCGTACCAGGCTTTATCGCTTTTCAGAATTCGCATATTTGAATAACCCTCTGTATATTCAATATCTTTTGGATAATCCTCATAATGCTCATAATTAATGAACTCAAAAACCAGCTCAAATGAACATCCAACTTCCGAATAAACCGCCTGGGATTGTAATTCATGACCACCATTGCCTGAATAATCCGTCTGGACAATCACTGCATATTTGTAGTTGCCTCCAATTTGTACAAGTTTACACCAGAGCGGCTCAAGTCCGTATTCAGTTCCATACCCGAAAGAAATATATTTTTTTGTTAGTATCCAGCTTTGATGCTCTTTCTGAAATTCGAACATACTTATCACCCCCCTGGCTGCATGATAGTGATTGCCACCATGATTGGAAAATGTGATAACAATAAATCTTTTATAAGATTTTGGATCCAAAGAAAATTGCCGTGCAAAAACCGTTTCATGAAACAGGTTATAAAGATTTTCAGTCTGGAATTCATCATTCCAGTTAAAAGTATTCAGTTCGGCTGTAATTGTCTCAATAATTTCATCTGGCAGTGAAATGGTGTCATTCTTCAAACAAGTAAAATCAGCTTCCAGGGAATCCTGTTCCGGGTAATACCTTATATCGGGATAATCTAAAATATTTGATTCATAAATGTCATCTGTATCCTTTACAAACTTATCTTTCAGCTTACTGAAATTTAAAACGAGCAATAACGTCAAAATCAGGACCAGCAGAAAGGAATTTATAATGAGCAGTTTATTGGTTGCCGGAGTTAACATCATTTTATTGTTTATCTGTTTAATAAAACTGAAATACCCGATTCAGGGAATCTTAAAATACTATAAACCGAGGATATTTAAGGTAATTCATCTGTTTTCTTCTGTTGTTAATAAGGTCCTTCAATTCGATTGCCATGTCTCTATTCACCTCAAGGGCCATAGGCAGAATATATTTTTCGGTCTGATTTAAATAGCTGTTCATAAGGGATTTAGAATATTGATCGCGGTGAAGATCGGTCAGGTTGCTTATGCGGTCTGCCACTTTTAAGATCTTTGCGTTACGTGACCCTTGTTCAAGGATCCTCTTCAGGTAAATGTCTTTGTTCACTCCTTTGGACCTGCTAATTTCCAGTACAAGGTTTACTACATCATTCGCCTGAGTATCTATTTTTCTCAATTCATGTTCATCTGTTTCTGGCACATCTTCAATCAGGTCGTGTATGACAGCGGCTTTCAGTAAAACATAATCGTCAAACAGCTTGTAATCAAGCAGGATTGCCAATGTGGCCATGGCATGGCGAAACTGGTTGCCTCCCACATTTCTCTGTCTGCCAATCAAAGCTGTGGCTTTAATGATGTATGGAGCCAGTACCAGTTTATTTAGTTTTTCAGTATCGTTCATAACTTTCCCAGTTTATTGGTGTTTATAGATCTATCCATAATCCATGCCAAATATGTATATTACTGATTATGAAACGGATATCATGATTTTTCGTTGAGATGCAAGGGTTGAGTTGGTTTTAAAATGATTCTTTCATGGTTGACAGGTTAATGGTTTGAACATAATCTCCATCCTTTTAAGCATTGCCTTGTATTTTTATCGATTATAATACATTATTGAGTTGTATTTATGCAATTATTATTGTACTATTGCCTTGTATTTATGATTTATCTTCATGTACATTCTACGAAAAGCAGACATTGAACTGGAAAAGTGGAAGGCTGAACCCAAACACAAACCTCTTCTGGTAAGGGGTGCCAGGCAAGTTGGAAAAACAATAACAATCAGGGAGTTTGGGAAGATATTTGATAATTTTATTGAAATCAATTTTGAAGCAAGCCCCAGGTTAAAATCACTTTTTTCAGAAGAACTATCACCTGAAACAATCTGCGAAAATATAGCCGCTATTTACAAGACCAGTATTATACCAGGCAAAACACTTCTTTTTCTTGATGAAATTCAGGAATGCCAGGAAGCCATTGCCTCGCTTCGTTTCTTTTACGAAAAGATGCCGGAATTGCATGTTATTGCTGCCGGTTCATTACTCGAATTTGCCTTATCTGAAATTCCGACTTTTGGAGTAGGCAGGATACGATCAATGTTTATGTATCCTTTAAGCTTTTCCGAATTCCTTGCAGGTTCAGGAGAGCAATTATTACTCGATAAAGTCAGAAATGCAAATCCGGCCAGTCCGGTTAATGATTTGCTGCACCACAGGTTGATTGAGTATACCCGGAAATTCCTTTGCCTTGGAGGCATGCCAGAAGTTATCGTAACCTACTTTGAAACAGGCGATCTGAATCATTGTCAACAGTTACTCGACGATTTGATTATTTCAATGCAGGCTGATTTTACAAAATACAGGAAGAGAATACCAGGTTCCCGATTGAATGAAGTATTCCAGTCCGTTGTATTCCAGTCAGGACAAAAGTTCGTCTATTCCAAAGCATGTGTACAAGCCAGTCATAAACAGGTTAAGGAAGCTTTGCAACTTTTGATAACTGCAGGTCTTGCAATTCCTGTTACACACAGCTCATCGAATGGCTTGCCATTGGGAGCCGGGGCAAATCCGCATAAACAAAAAATGTTGATATATGATACCGGTATTTTTCAACGTATTATGGGTCTTGACCTGGGTGATTTTCTGCTTTCCAAAAAATTTGATGCTATCAATAAAGGGAATCTTGCCGAGCAGTTTGTTGGTTTGGAACTGATCAAATCGGAATCCTGCTATCAGAATCCGTCGCTCTACTATTGGCACAGGGAAGCAAAAAGCAGCAATGCCGAAGTGGATTATGTGATATCCATTCAGCAGGAAGTCGTCCCGGTTGAGGTCAAGTCAGGAACAAAAGGAGCGATGCAAAGCTTGTTTTTGTTTTTGCAGGAAAAAAAACTAAGCAGAGGTATCCGGATATCAAATGAGAATTTTTCTGCATATGGAAACGTTGAAGTATTTCCGTTGTATTCTGTCGAAAATATCAGAACAAAATGAACGACCTGACCCAATGCCCCGAGTGCAGCTCCTTCAATATCAAATTTTATGATGCCCGTAAAAAAATAATATTAATTATAGTGGTTACTGCTTTTCGGATCATGATATGGATAGTTATCAGGAAACTAAAAACTATAAATTTCTAATAAACCATTGTACTTATCATCATATTATTTTACATTTATATGAGATATTTACATGATGAATAGAAATATAATACGAAGGGAATGTTGTATCAATGAACTTAAAATCAATATTAAAATCTTTTAGATTCATTCGTTGCTCTCAGAGTTCTATTTTTTAAAACAAAATCTATGATATTCATAAGTTACCGTAAAGAGGATGCAGGAGATCTGGCAATAGTTCTTGCTGAAAAACTTGTCGAGGCTTTCGGCAAAGATGCTGTATTTTTAGACCGCTATAAGATAGAACTGGGTAATAATTGGAGGAAAGATATAGAGGTTGCAATAACTAAGTCTAAGGTTGTTCTTGTCCTAATTGGTCAAAACTGGTTGAAGTCGTATGATGAATTCGGGCAGAGAAGAATTGATCGCAATGATGATGTCCTTGCGTATGAAATCTTAACTGCCCTTCAAAATAATATTGATGTGATTCCTCTGTATCTCCATGGTATGAAACCACTGCCTATAATGGCCTTTCCTTCTCGGATTGCAGAATTAGCCACAAAGCAGGGAATAGAGTTTGATGTAATCCGGGACCTGGACCTATTGTTTGGTCACCTAGAGAAAATTACTGGAATAAGCATTCCTTTTATGAAAGAGGAAAAGATTAAAATGCAAGGGTCCTCAGTATTAGTTGCGAAACCATGGTCAGTACCAGATTCATTAGGTAAACTCTTCAAAGGCCGTAATAAGACAGTTAAACTACTTCATGAGAGGTTTCATGACAACATACCTGCCTCCAACGACTTTCAAATTCGACGTGAAGTAATTCATGGCTTAGGAGGAATTGGAAAGACTCGGTTAGCCATTGAGTATGCCTGGACCTATGCTGATGATTACAATGCGGTTATGTTTGTAGTCGCGGATTCACGAGAACAGTTACGACGCAGTCTTTCGGAACTAACAGATCCAACAATACTAAACCTGCCCGAATGGAAATGTCCCGAGGAAGAAACTAGGATGGGTGCAGTGATTCGTTGGTTATACGAGCATCCAGGTTGGTTAATGATAATCGATAATGCTGACGAACAACCTGCAGTTGATGCAGTTGAACATTTGTTACCAAAGTTCCGGGGGGGCCATGTAATCATTACTTCTCGAAATAATAGGTGGAGCAAGAGCGTTAATCGAAGTGAACTTGATGTTCTTCCACCTGATGCAGCGTCAATATTCCTACTTGAACGTACAAATGAAGAACGCCGCAAGACACCTAAAGATGAGATTATTGCGAAAGAGCTTGCATCTGAACTTGGCTGTCTCGCTTTAGCTCTCGAACAAGCAGGAGCATATATCCAACACCATGAAGGTGGTTTGTCTCTAAGTGACTATCTTGATCGCTGGCGTCAGGGTAAAGCACAAGTACGTACATACTGTGATAAAAGATTAATGCATTATGAACATAGTATTGCAGCAACATGGGAAACTACTATGAAGGCTTTGGAACCGGCAGCAATGGCATTATTTCGTATCCTTGCCTGGTATGCACCAAACCCCATTCCACGTGATATATTGTCAGGTCCAGATGTATCAAATATTATAAGTAAGGTAGCACAACGTACTTCATTTGATGGTGGGGAGATAGATTCTGAGGAAGCACTAAGTGATTTGATTGCCTATTCAATGACAAAAAAATTTGACGAGCAGGGAATATCTTGTGTTGGTCTCCATCGTCTAGTATTGGAAATTACAAGAGAACGCATGCCAGTTGAGGAAAAAGCAGCTACAATTGAAGCTGCCGCAGAATTGCTTGTTCATTATGCTCCCAAGGAAGCATATCGTCCAGAAACATGGCAGGATTGGCAGTTACTCATTGCTCATGCAGAGGTAATATGGGAAGCAATGCTATTGCTTGATAGAAGCCATTGGAATATTGAACTAATGAAAATGCTTGCTTTATACTATCTTGGACAGAACAATTATAAAGCTGTTGACATTCAACGAGAAGTTTTATTATTGGCTAAGGAAAGATACTCTATTGACAATCCGGAAATCTTCCTTGCAAAAAACGATCTCGCTTTAATGCTTGATTCTTCAGCCTATGAAGAAAAAGAGAAATTATATAAGGAGGCTCTGGATGGTCGTCAACGAATTTGCGGAGAGAGTAGTGAAGCTGTTGCTGAAACACTTTTTAACTATGGCGATTTTTTGTACTCTCGAGGAAGATTAGAAGAAGCCGAACTTCTAATAAGTAAAGCCTTTGAAGTGCATTTATGTGTTAATGGTGAATTACATTGGAGAACGCTCATGGCTGAGCATTGTCTGGCTGTTTTGCTTACTTCCAAAAAGGAATATGAGAAAGCAGAAAAACTTTTTTTACATGCGGTATCTGGAAGTGAAAAGACTCTCGGCAAAGGACATCGAGATACCTATAGAAATGTTGAAGGATATTGTAACTTCCTGGCTTTAACAGACCATAAAGAGGAAGCAAAGAAATTCTTGGCTCCATATATGTTAGCTCGTGGCTTAGCATCGGATTCAACTGCACTTGAACGACGTGTGATTGCTGCAGATTGCATAACTATGGGAGAATACAATTATTGTGAGAAATTGCTTAATAGCGTCCTTGAAGTGAACTTTGAAGTTCCGGGTACATATTGCCATCTAGCCAGAGTCTGTATTATTACCAAGCGTAATTCAGAGGCAAAATCACATGTTATGGCTGCTTGGGATCATCGTGCTGAAGCTCCATTGTATGTCATTCCTCGTATTATTTGGTTTCAGCTCTTTTTTTCTATAATCGAAAACAATGATAAAGGTTTCATGTCTCTTATTAATAAATTTAAATACACTATTCAAGATAAAAATGCCTTTATGGATTGGAGGATGAAACCGGTTTTAGAGCAGATAGAACCTCAAATCAAAGAATCACAATTTACACTCCTTTCTACCCTAGTAGATGTATTGAGCCATAGTATTAACATAGAAAAACTTAACGATTTCGCAGAATGGCGTGATGCAAAACCAGAAGAATTGGATTGAGTGAAGCTCACATATCAATCTTCCCCCACAACAATTCCATTATCCCCTGATTAATATCGTCATCGAGCTTCTGCAGTTCCTCTCTCCAGACGGTAGGTAGCTTACCACTTGACTCCGGCCAGTTTTTCACACTATTTTCAAGTACATGCCTGTATTTTGCCGTCATCTTAAAAATATCCCAGCTTTTGAAGTAGGCAGGCTCCAGGCATAGTTCATTGAGCTTAACAACCTGAACACGGATAAATTTCATAAGATTTTCCGATTGATCATTATTGCTGATCAGCTCTGAATGCTCATAGATAAACGGACGCATCTCGATCTTAACTGAACGCAGAATATTCTGTATGGAGATCAGGACATTCTGACTCTTTATCTTCAGAAACTGGTTCGGATCATCCTTTTCATCAGCTTTTGACTGTACAAGAACTTCCCGTCTCGATTTTCGGATCGCTTCAACATGCACAGGCTTTGGCGGTACATCACCGAAATAATCGACAAGGGTGTTCAGTAAAGTATTCAACTCCCTCACATTCCCGGGCCAGTGATAAGTTTTGAGATATCCGAGAAACTCCTTTGATAGTTTACTCGTACGTTGCTTCCTTTCCCAATAAGCCTCGGCTAATAGCGGTATATCTTCGGGATGTTCACGCAACGGAGGAGAGTTTATCCTGAAAGCACTGATCCGGTAGTAGAGATCCTCACGGAAGGTCCCCTGCAACATCATCGAATCAAGGTTGCGGTTGGTGGCTGCAATTATCCTGACATTTACCGATCTTGTTTTATTCGATCCTATCTGTCTTATCCCATGGTTTTCAACCGCATGTAGAATTTTAACCTGGTTAGCAAGGGAAAGATCGCCGATCTCATCGAGGAAAATTGTACCATTTTCTGCAGCAGTAAACAGACCCGTCTTATCACTGGTTGCACCTGTAAAGCTTCCCTTTAAATAGCCGAACAACTCCCCTTCCAGAAGCGACTCGGGAAGGGCTGAACAATTGACTCTGAAGAATCCTTTCCTGTAGGTATTTGAATTCTCGTAGATCTGGTTTGCGATAACATCTTTTCCGGTACCCGATTCACCCAGTATCAATACCGGAGAATCTGACTGGCAGGCACGATAAATCAAAGCGCGTGTCTGTTTTACTTCTATTGAGGTTCCTATATAAACAGTCTCAAGTTTTTTTACCAGAGCATTTGATTCAGGTACATTAATCAGAAGGAATAACGGATCCTGCTCATTGATTGAAAACTTATTTTTCTTTCTTCCTGATCGCTTTACTCCTCCCCCCTTCATCAATGCCGCGAATATAGCGTCTGGAATCAGGATCAGACAGGGCGGGTCATCAGCCGAATAATGCTTCTCATAGAATGCATATAACCCTCGTTTGAAAGCTCCGGCACTGTTACTGTTAAACACCACCATTTTAGGTTTATCCCTCTCTCTTTTTTCATCAAACCTCAATGCCCGCTTAAGATTGATCTTCTCCCCTTTCTCACCACAATCGCAATAGCCTGCTTTTTCAATCTGTCCGCGAAGTGTTTCATAGGTTAATCCGGTCGTAAGGCAAATGGTCCCATTTTGAGTGATCTCAACCGGCATCTTTTTGCTTTTGGCAGGGTCCCAGTATACCAGTTCAGGTGTCGACTGGTCAGAATTACTTTTTGAATGTATTAATAGTTGCATAAGGTAATTATCATAAAATATTTGTGCTTTATCAACTCAATTTATGCAGTTTATTATTAAATCAACTGATTTATCTCAACTATTCTTTTTATATATATGCCTGGTTATCTGAATCTTATAAAATAAGGCATGGAATATGCTATTTCGTAAAGCATCCATTGCTGGTTTATCAGCATGAAAGTACTGAAAAATATTGGAACCATAATTATGAAAAAACTAAGCGATTACTACCCGGTCTATAAAGATCTTACCGACCAGATCAAAAACAGAACATCTGATTTGTATTCTGAGTTTCCACTATTTAGATCCGGGGATTTACCGGAACCTCTATCTCCCGGATCTTATCCTGTGATGAATTCAGGAGAGTTGGCTGATCTTGCATTAAAATGTGGATTCTCAACTTTTCAGACATTCATCTTATTGATAAAGAATGCTTTTGAGGGACATATCCTGATGACATATAATATTCGCCCCGACCAGTTGTTCAGCGAGGGTACTCTCCTTTTTAAATCTAAACCTGAGATGATGGTTCTGGATTTTTATGAAACCATATCTCAGTATGAACCCGGGTTAAGTCAGATATGGGCAGTATTGGCGAAAACTAATTCAGATCTTGTTGAAATCAGATTTGAATTATTAATTCATAATCTTATAATTAATCACATTATCAGGTTTCCTGTTTCATTAATCTCTTCCTGTGACATAAAGCTGTACAATGAGTCGTTTCTGATGAATGAACAGGCGATGTATCATCGAGTAGAGCTGGTCAAACTGGGTGAACGGGCACTTGGAGAAAACGAATTCATTGAAAGGGTCAATTCAATATATGTTGAAAAATTTAAAGAATTTGCACAACAACTAAGGATAAAGGAAGAAGCCTTTTCGCATTATCAGAGAAAACTGGTGCTTGCACTTCTCCCCGATATCAATACCGAGGAGGAACTGGATGAATTAATGTACAAGAGATTGCTTGAAGAAAAACTGAATCGTACTACTCAAAATATATTAAAGGTTCATACCGGCGACCAGCCTGTTTCCGAAACATCCTTTGGGAAATTGAAGATAAGGGAGAAAACCAAACTCCTTTACAGGCATGTTTCAAAAAACTGTTGTGAAGTTCATACTGTTCCGGATAGTGAAAAGAGCTTCCCTGAATTAACAAACATATTCCTTGAGGCAAATTCAATTTATATTGAGCCTGTTTCAAATTTGGCGGAAGCTTTGCTCCAGTACATGAAGATGATGCTTCTGTTATCGGAGGCAGTAATTTTCCGGAAGATTAATGGATATGACATTTCTGAGAACTTTCTGTTATTTTCCGAAGTCAGCTGGAAAGAGGTTTTATCAAAGGATGATATTAAGTTGATAAGGAGAAATCTGGATGCAAAAGTGTTGTCATCCAGGCTGAAAAGTTTAACCGATTACAAAATGAAATTTATTATGGATGATGATCTTACCGATATTCATAAGCATTTTCTTCAAAAGCAGATGGACTATATCGACCAGCAGATCATTCAGATACAAAACGATATCAAAGAAATATTGAAAATAAAATCACAGGTTTCAGATATAAAACCCAGTAAAAATTAGGAGAACAAATTATGTTGCCAGTTATTTCCAACACAAATCAGGAGTCTGTTATTTCACGCTATAAATCCTTTGCAGAGACATTGAGTGAAGGGTATCATTTTGCGATAAAGAATGATGTAAGGAGTGCCGGAACAAGATCACTCTATTATTATAAAGCAGAACATTCGCTGATTATAACACATATATACAGTAACCGTGTTCATATTCTCAATCTTGAAACCGGAAAGCTCAGATGGTTTGACCATCATGGGACAACAGTCAGAAGCGTGCAGGTGTGCAACCATGAGATTGTGACAGCAAGTTGGGATGGTACCGTTTGTGTCATCAGTTTTGAATCAATGGAGTTACGATTGAGATTAACTGAAAAAGAAATGGGCCGCTGCCCCTGGATAGCTATTTCGCCACTCAATGATTTTGTTTATTCCTATTCATACGATTCAGATAAGAACCCGGCACTGACTTCAAATACAGTACGGAAGTGGATGTTGTCTGATGGTGAACTGGTAAAGTCGCTGCAATTGCCAGGTATACATCTTTCTATGAGAAGATGCGGGTCATGTGAAGTTTATGATAACCGGCTCTTTGTTGTTTCTGACACCGGGTGTTTCGATATTTATGATTCCAACACAGGAATTTTGCTATCAGAATTCAACTATTACGATCATCTGCAGTGCTTGAGTCTGTTAACGGGTTTCAATCTTATAGCAATAGGCGGTGGTGAAGGAAATATCTATTTATGTGATATGTCGGGTCAGAAAATACTTCAAAAGAGAAAGGCGCACAGATTTGATATTGCACAACTTTTTGTTCATCCGCAAAAACCTGAAATTTTGATAAGCATTGGTTTCGATGGCGCAATGAAATTATGGAAATTACCCGATCTGGAATTACTTGAATCAGTTGAAGTAACCAGAGATCGACTATGGACAGTAAGTGTCATTAATGATCTATTGATGACCGGAGGAGAGTACGGTGATATCTGGATTTATGATATTAAGAACCTGCCAGGTATCAAGCTGAAAGGAAAACTGGTTCTTTCAGGTGAATCATATGCTTTTTTAAATCCTGAATCGAATTCATTCTTTGCAACCGATCTTTCAAGTATACAGGTCATTCGGAATGTTGATAGTAAAATGATAAACGACCAGTTTTCTGAATATCTGGTGAATACAGTATGCAATTTCAAGGATTTTAAAGATCTTTTTTGTCATGATGGCAATGATTCCTCTGACCGTATACCTGATAATAAAGGTTTTTATCAGATATCTCAAGAATAAATAAAACCTGTTATAAAGAGTAAGTAAAAGCAATATGGAAAAACAAAAAATTCAATTAAACAACAAGCTGGTCTGGGCAAGTGAGCCATATAAACCCAACAATGCTATGATGCCAGCGTTCGTAGGCAGAGAGAAGGAAATGGAAATGATTATGGCATCATGGATTGCCGGAACACATTCACTTCCTTTGTCCCCTGTTTTAGTTGGGGAACCCGGTGTTGGTAAAAACAGGATAGTGTATGAACTGGCCAGATTCACAGGTCGCGATTTATACCTTTTTCAGGGTCATGAAGATATTACAGCTGAAGATCTGGCATGCACTGTGCGTTTCAGCGACGATACTGCCAACCTTATGGAATACGTGCTATCCCCGCTGGTTTGTGCAATGCTTAAGGGCGGCATCTTTTTTCTAGACGAAATCGGAAAAATACGACCGCGTGCACTGGCTCTTCTGGTAAGTGTCCTGGATGAACGCAGATATATTGATTCAACCTTGCTGTGTGAAAGGGTATTTGCCCGCCCTGGTTTCAGGTTTATTGCAGCTACCAATACAGGGGAAGTCTCTATGCTCCCTGAATTTATCCGCTCCCGTATGAGGCCGGTAATAAAAATAGGTTATCCTCCCCGGCAGGAGATCGAAGAGATCATCCGTCGGCAGTTTAATGGCAGAATGGAAAACCTCTCTGCACTTGTAGAAAAGTTCTGGTATCTCTGGGATAAAAAAGGTTCTGCAGCAACACCGTTGACGCCACGTGATGCTATTGCTGCATTTAGTCTGGCTTCCAGCATAAGTGACTTTGAATTGTATAATGGTAATGAAAAACTCAGGACTGAAGGTAAATCAGACGAAATGGCACTTAATGCAACCGATACCCAGATATCAGTTAAATGTGAGCATCTTGAAAAAGCTATCTGGGAACTATTCTGATGTGTTAAGCGAATTCTCCTTAATAACCCGGAAAAATGAAACACAGTTATCATGCCTATCGATATAATAAAAGCTTGTTAATGACTATACCTTCAGTACATCATCACACAGCATTTGCAGAACAGGTGAATAATATCTGCCATGACCAACACCACCGTCCTGATGCTGTTGCTGTTGAACTAGGGCATTCATTAGTGCTTGAACTTGTGAGTTTCCTGAGAGAGTTAAAACAAGGCGAACCGGAAAAGAATTCACTCCCTTGTATGCTTGGCATTATGAGGCGCAACAGGTTTATTCATAAAGATAAATATGAAAATAGTTTACTGCTCCAGAAATTATACCGGTCACCCTTATACAATATACCGGATGATATCCTTGCGGCGAGACTAAACTTTAGTAAATGGGCTACCCTGTTCATTTCTCCTGCAGATTCAATTATCGAAGCAGTACGATGCGCAATTGAATTGAATATACCCGTTTATGGAGTTGATCTAAACGATTTTGCCAGTACAAAGATTGAAAATTTCAGTATTGAAGATCCGGCAAGCGCCCATAATGATTTACAGGAATATGGAAACAGAGTTATGAAATACTGCGGAGCAGGCCGTGATATGCATATAGATTATAATCGTGAAATGTTTATGGCATCAGGACTGAAATATTGCCTGACAAGACATCTGAAAGTATTGTTTATATGCGGTATGGCACATTGGCAAAGCATTCTCACTTTGATGGATGATGAACATCTGGTTCCATTTCCTGTGCATGAAATTCCCGGTGAATCAGAGTTTCGAAGGGTAATTGTACATCCCTCTCTGGCTGCACCCGTAATGGAGATATTACCACAAATAACATTTGACTATGAAATGGCCAGGCAACCTGCCGTTTCCCCTATTAATAAATCCAGGTTGCTGAAACCAGAAATAAGGGTTCGTAGTTGCCTTGACTCAGTATACCATGAATACACGTCCTTTTCGGAATCATCAGGATTTACCAGGTCTGGTTCAGCGGCATGGTCAAAAATCTGTATCTATGAGCAGTACCTGTTTAATCTATCGGTCGTCAGGCAGCGAAAAATCCCCGATATGGCAACATTACTGATTTCAGCAAAAGCTATGATGGACAATAACTTTGGAAGATTACTGACGCAAAAAATGATGGAAGTAACCCCTGAATGGGCTTCTTCAAAAGATTTTCCTGGCCTGCCCTTAATTCAGCAAGTCTCAAGTACTAATAGTGTCAGCAACCCAAGATATAAAAATAAAAAGATACGTTTTGAGGCCAAAAACCATGATTGTTGCAGAGAGGATTGTAACGATGAAATTAATTTTTTCTCAAGTGAGCCTGATAATATGAATATTGACCCCTCTGATATTAATGAATATTGGGAATGGAAATGGAATAAAAAAGAAAAATATTTCTTGCCCCGTGAAGGCAATCCATGGATCTGGCCTCCTTGCGAATCGCTCATCTATGGAATTGCTTTCAAAGCTGCTGAAATTTCTAATATTAATCAGAAGCAGAAACATGATTCATCAGCTTTTGACGGATCTCTTGAAGGCGGAATTAACGTAAAATCAACAATAAGATCACTTATACACGGGGAAAGAAAAATTTATGTTTCAAAACTGGCTTCAGGTCAGGATCATGCAATTCAGGATGGTATAAATCCAGATCCATTTGTACTCATTTTTCCCGAAAACTCTGATTTGTCATCATCTAAATGGAGTTTTTTCACAGCTGGTTCAGAGCTTGAACACTTTGTAAAAGATTGTGAGTTATTTGATCGAATCAGAAGTGAAAAGGGAGATATTTTTGTTTCAAGCATATTATTTGAAGAGAACATAGCTCCTCCACCACATCTTAAATTACTGGTTTCAGAGATGTCAAGAACCCATGGAACAGTTATGTTTGGCAATCCATGTATAAACTCAAAACAATCTGCTATCTGGCTGGAATCTACTGATTATAAAAGTTGCCCTATATTATCCGATTACGGGATGCGTACAATATTAGCCTACTATTATGATCATTACAACTTAAAAATTAATTTATCTGACTGGAAGGGAGCATTGATTCGTATGGCCATCCCTTTTGCCAAGAAAATGGTAACTATCATCGCTTCTGACTCTTATTGTATACCTGAAGAGGTAAAAAAAGAAGCTTCCGGAAAAAGGGTGCAGCTTAATTTAGTCGGGTATTCAAATTTTTCCGAATCCCAACTTGATGAAGCGCGGCACCGTTATAGCATCCGGACACTGGATAGGGCAGGAATTATGTTTCCGCCTGAAACTGAAGTTTTACTAGGCCAGACAATTGACACATATTTTGACATGCTCCCTTATGCTATGCGTAAGCAAGTCGGTACCATTAATACTATGAACGATAAAAAGTAAAAAACATATAATCTCTTGATAATGAAATTATTTTATGATGATCTGCTTTTTGATAATAGAAATCGTGATGATTTGTTTGCAGTATTTAATTCAGGGCAACCCTTCTATGCAGATATTCTTAAACGCTGGGCTATTGGAATGAAGGTATCTGAGAATGAACTGTCAATTGTTACAAGTATCCTGATTTTCTATCCTGAATATGTCCTGAAGAATGGTCAGGCGGAAGAGTTTATTGAATTAATTCAATACTCCCTGCAAAAACATGATTCAGAAAACCAGTCAAACCAAGAAAGGGGACTACTTCTTTATAACTTGTTATTTCTTCTGTTAAAGCTGGGAAAGAGAGAAGAATCAGTAACAGTTCTGCTTATTCTCGAAAAATTATTAACCACTTTTTCCAAAAGCAATAACCTGTCTCATGAAACACAACAACAAGTTTCTGACACTGATAGTTTAATAAAATCAAGTGAGCCTGATTATTCTTTATCCCCGGCCTGTCTGGAAAATGCTTATAAAGATATAATTACGCGAATCATGAATGAAGGTGGAATATTGTCTCTGAAATCCGGATTCAATATCTCGCAATTACCAGTACCTTTTGATAAGTTGTCCGGGCAGGAAGGACATAATCTCCGCAGTCAGGCATTTGATTATTATGACAACAATGAATTGGATAAAGCATCAGCCGTATACCATAAAATGCTGGTTTATAAATTTGAATTACCCGGAACTTTAACTCATTTAGTCCGATTAGAACTGGTGCGCGGCAATATACCACAGGCTGGGATATTCATTGTAAATGCATGGCGCCTTCGTCATGAAGCTCCTGTTTATGTAATGGCCAGAATATTATTCTTTATCATATTTTTAAAGATGCTACGATCTGAGCAGTTTACAGAATGGCCTGGCTGCCTCAAGTATATTCTAAACCAGCCAGATAGCAAGATGTATTGGGAGATGGATAGAATAGTTACTCAAAACGAAAAAGAAGTAATACCACAGCATCTTTGCTTTTTAAGAAGCGTGCTGGAAGTAATTTCCGGTGCAGACGAGGAAGTAAATTTGAATAAACTTGAAATCTGGAAAGATGCTGCCCCGATCGTTTTTGAAGAGTGGCCGGATTTTGATATTGTCTTTTAGTAGAACAATAAAACTATTTGATATATAATGTACTAACTTACAACTTGTAGTATATAATATTATTATCAATCAAGAATTAGTACTATATAATGATCTACATTTGACCTCTGTTGAAGTGAAGCATCTGATGTTCTATAAACGCTCCCTTTTCATCAAAGGACAAATGTTAATCCGGGATAATTATCCGGATAAAAGAGTATTGGTTAATCAGACAGTTGCAGAGTTAATACTAGAGTTATCAATAATACCTCTCTGTTTTATTTACTATCCACCAGTATGGGAAGATTTTTCCCGTTAGTCATAAATATCAGTTTTGCATTTGGAGAAGCAGAAATTGCTTTGATCATTTCATACTGTAAGAGTTTATCGCTCAGACCTGTACTTAATATTTTCTGATAGTCAGCAATACCTTGTGCTTCAACTCTTTTACGCTCTGCTTCCTGTCTCTCCTTCTGAAGAACAAATGTCATCTTTTGTGCATCCTGCTCAGCATTAATTTTAGATTCAATTGTAGCTTTAACCGATGCAGGTAAAGTAAGGTTCCTTACTAGAAGCTGCTCCAGCAACAATCCGCGATCTTTGAAATTTGATTCTATAGTCGAAAAAATACGGGCCTGAAATTCATCCCTTTTTGTTGAGTATAAAGCAACTGCATCATAATAAACGGCATTATCCCTGATCTTTGTCCGGCATATCGGACGAACAAGAACATTCCTGTAATCTGTCCCAACCTCTTTAAGAATCCTGGGAGCTTCAGAAGGAATAACTTTATACAAAACAGTAAGGTCGACAATTACTTCCAGCCCATCTGCTGACAATACCCTTATTGCATCATCTCCCATCTTCAAACCTTCATCTGTTATACCTGACATAGTATAATTTTCAGTCCTTATATCGAACATAACTACCTGTACCAATGGATTAATTACATTTAATCCGCTTTCAAGGATATTATTGTTCACCTTACCAAAAAGTTTTTGAACTCCTACCTGCCCTGGCTCTACCTGAACAACACTTGCCATTGAAATCCCTACCAGAATAACAATTACTCCTGCTGTTTTTATCATTGTCCTGAAATTACGTAAGGGAGGGTCAGCTTTTGCTGCAACAATCCCTATTACAAGGACTACTATTCCTATAAAAATAATTGACATAATCTTTTCGTTTTAATGGTTAAATTATCCTTTATTAACGGTCCAAAGGTAATCAGAAAAACTGTTATCCTGTGATTTTTAAAATCTGACTCATATCCAGTTCAACTTCCGGATTAAAATGAACACTGTTCATATATCTCAGTATTGAGACAAGTAGTTGCTCAGATACTATCCTATCTTCAGTAAGATCTGTTAAATCAATACTGCAAACCATCAGCTTCCCTCCATTGATCTTTGCTTCAAAAGCGAGAGCCAGGCGCCGGTTTTCAAACCATGTATCAATAGGCTGAATTAAAGGTTTAAGAGTAACAGGAAGATCATCTATTATCATTACCTGGGAATGTGATACAGGATCCCACCATTGCCAGTTACTATGATATTCCGTCGGAAAATCATTAAAAGCAGGGTGCAAAGGATTACATAGAATTCCAAGTGTATGTGGTGCCTGGTTATTGGTCCAGGCAGTGTTCCAGAAAATACTTGAAAAGCCGATTGCTACCTGTGCCCCTTTATCTTTACTTACTCTACCGAAAGTCAGTAACAATACAGAACCACCATTTTTCAGAATATCCTCTGCTTTTCGGTCAATCTTATCTGCTATTAAAACTTTCCCTGGATTGACTTGCTGAGATTCAGGATATACCCAGAAATCCCATCTGTTAAAGTAATGGGTGTTTTCAACAGCGACCTCCAGAATGAGTTTTTGTGGCATTGTGATTTTTTTCAGATCAGCAAAAACTGAACCCACAGGGATGCAGTTACCTGTTTCAACAACATCTTTTTTAAACTTTTCCTTAAAAATTGTGTCCCCTGAAAAATTTAAAATCCTGCAACTAATAACTGCCTTAGTTATTGGTTTCTCCCCAAAATGTGCCAATTCAATATCAGCTTTAAACGTTTCATTATTCCTGTATACCATCTTTTGTAATCTGGCGAGAGGAACTGTTTCACTGCAGAACATCCTGAACTCTTCAGGTGTTATATAACCCTTTTGTTCAAAGAATGGGTTAAGGATCCCAACCAGGGCTGTTCCCTGTCCCGGAAAATCATGCAACTGCAATAATTGAAATCCCGCAAATCCGGGTGTCCTCAGAGCTGCTTCAATTTCAGACTTATAGCATAAAGCCTGAAGCTTACCTGAAGCCATAAGAAAATCCTCTGCCTGATTGCCCATCCCATTCTCAGCAAGAGTCTCTCTGAATATCTCAAAGTTCGTTGCTCTAAATACACCTCTATATTTTACTATCTCCTTAAAATCAGGATAGACGCACCATTGCCCTATCTCGTGACTCACTGTCGGGATGGAGAACCTGGAAACATAATCCCGGAAATCAAACAAGGTCTCTGGAGGTTTTGCATTGATAATACTTTTTAAGCCTTCTCCCCAATGTTGGATCCTGGGTTCAGATTTAAGGTTGAAATCATTCTGTGGGATTATCGGATAGCTTGCAGCTGAGGTATAAACCCTTCTTTTATCTTTTGATTTCCAGTAAGTCAGAAGTTTACCCAGATACTCATTCTGGTTTCTGCCTGCAGGTTCATTACCATAAGCAAGCATACAAAATGAGGGGTGATTTCCATACTCATTCAGTATTTTATCTCCCTCATCATAAATAAATTTATCAACAGTACTCCCATCTCCAATAGTGGTTCCCTGGTTAGCCCAGGAAGAACATTCAATCTGAAAATAAACTCCACATTTGTCAGCAGCAATAAAGGCTGCCTCAGGAGGACACCACGAGTGGAACCTGATGTGATTTAGTCCATATTCTTTACAGGTACCGAGTACTTTCTCCCACGATTGAACATCGGTTGGAGGATATCCTGTCAGTGGAAAGATGCAGCATTCTGTTGTTCCCCGTAAAAAAACCTGCTTACCGTTTACTTCAAAGCGAGTACCTTTCGCTATGAATTCACGCATACCAAAATCCTCTGACTTTAAGTCAATTATATCACCATTTGCTGCTTTAAGTTTTGCTGTCAGTTTATATAATGAGGGGGAGAACTCACTCCATAATTGCATCTTGTTCCCCATCGGATAATCTATAATCAGTTGCAGATCAGTCGAACTGGTATTTATTTTTTTGATTCTGGTCGTTAGTTTTTGAGAAATATCGCTGTTGAAACTTTCAGCCTGAAGCAGCACTTTCCCCTTAAACAATGTTCCGGATTTATTGGATATAGCCACAATTATTTTAGTCTTTTTTGCTGAAATATCAGGGAACACCTTTATATCCCTGATAAATACTTTTGAAGCTGTTCTCAGACTTATATCACCGGTGATTCCGTTCCAGTTCGATTGTGTATGGTCACTGATACTGTGAGAATTGATTCCTACCGGAATAATTACCCTGTTATCGATCCTGATAGCTATACGGTTTTTTCCAGCAACTATCATCCCTGTAATATCATATTGATGAGGTACAGCCAGACTATTCTCACTTCCTGCCTTTTTGCCATTTATAAATAGTGTTGATTCCCAATGAGGCCTCTCAAGGAACAGAAAAATGTTCTTCCCTGCCCACCCGGAAGGTAAGTCGAACTCCTTCAGATACCAGGAGACTCCTTTATAATATTTCAATGGCTTGAGCCAGAATGGTATTTTGATGTTCCCTGGCTGACGGAATTTTTCATATTTCTTTTCTGTAAAATATGATGTGTCAACAATACCACCTGTCCACTCAGTATTTACAGTAACCTCATTCCCCTTACCATTTTCTGCCATTGAACCCGGAAGAATGATAGTTTCACCTGCCGGCTCACCATACCATCCGTTCGCTATACCCTGATCAAGAGAATCTATTCTGAATTGCCACTCACCGGCAAGAGATATCCTGTTTTGCAGATCATTATCATGAATGTTGCATCCGGAGACAACAAGAATCAGAAAAACTAATTTTTTCACTTTTCTTCTAATTAAAATGTTTTCAGAAAGATATATTTAAAGAAAATCAACTTTTCAAAAATATGCTTTCTACCTTGTTACATTTTACCGGATGCCGGGCTCTGCTTCTTAAATAAGTTCCCTCTCAATCTCTTCCAGTGATTTTCCCTTTGTTTCAGGAAGTTTTTTAAATATGTACCAGAAGCCAAGGATACAAATTGTCCCATAGAGCCAGAATGTGCCTGAAGCATTAAGCCATTTGTTCAGCAGAGGGAACGTATATGTAAGAACAAAACATCCGGACCAGAGAGCAAATGTTGCAATCGACATCGCAATGCCGCGTATGCGGTTTGGAAAAATCTCAGACAGGACTACCCATGTAACAGGCCCCAGAGACATTGCAAAACAAGCTATAGCAGCTACTACCATTATTAGTAAAGGGAGTCCCTGTAAATGGAAAAAGTACATTGTCCCTAATGTTAAGAAGATCCCTGCCAGGCCTCCCGCACCAATGAGCATCAGTATTTTGCGGCCAAGCTTATCAACAGTAAATATCCCGATAAAAGTAAAAACCAGATTGACACTACCGGTTATCACAATATTGAACAGGATATCTGAAACACTGTATCCTGCACTTGAGAAAACCTCCTGTGCATAATTGAAAATAACATTTATACCGCACCATTGCTGGAATACTGCGATTATAATTCCCAGAATAAGCAATTTCTTTACACCTGGCTGTTTTAATAAACTGACATCAGTTTTCTCAGAGGAGGATATCAAAGTCTCTTCTATCTCTTTCAGTTCATTAACTGCATATTCATTACCACCTATTCGTGCAAGGATTCTTTGCACTTTATCATGATTTATCCTGTTTTTTGCCAGCCATCTCGGGCTTTCAGGTACAAACCACATGAGAATAAAAAAGAAGCCTGCTGGTATTGTGCATGCATAAAACATCCATCGCCACCCTATTTGTCCATTCCATGAAACAAGAATATCATTGGTGGTTGCTCCGGTCGGAACAGGTTGGGCTATTCTCCAGTTCACAAACTGAGCAGCAAGAATCCCGATCACAATTGTCAACTGGTTTAATGAAACAAACCTTCCTCGCACATTTCCAGGGGTGATCTCAGCTATATACATTGGTGAAAGATTTGACGCAAGTCCGATTCCGATACCTCCTAACACCCTGAATAACACAAACATAGTAAAGGATCCGGCTGCACCCGTTCCCAGTGAGGCTGAAACAAAAAGAACTGCTGAAAGGATTAATAGTTTTTTCCTGCCATATCTGTCGCTTAGCCATCCTGAGATCATAGCTCCCCCCAGACAACCAATTAAAGCGCAACTCATTGCCCAACCCTGTAAAAAAGCATGACCTGTAATACCAAAGAATGGTTCATAGAATGGTTTGGCACCTCCGATAACAACATAATCGTAACCGAAAAGAAGTCCTCCCAGGGCGGAGACAAGGGAAATACCCAAAAGGTAATTCCAGTTATATTTAACATCACTCATAATCGTATTCTGGATATTTTGGATACTGTTTTAATCAGAGTTCTTTTAAAGCCTCAAGCATTGCAACAACATTACGGAAGGGGACATTTGCCTGAATATTATGAATTGTATTGAAAACAAAACCACCATTATTGTTAAGTATTTCACACTGAGATTTAACCTGTTCTTTAACCTGGTCAGGAGTTCCGAAGGCAAAAGCACCCTGGGTATCAACACCGCCACCCCAGAAAACAAGTTTGTCACCATATTTTTTCTTTAGTTTCCTTGGATCCATATCTGATGCATTGATCTGGACCGGATTAATAATATCAAATCCCGATTCAATGAAATGATTCATTAAAGATTCAACAGCACCGCATGAGTGTTTGAATGTTTTCCAGGTTGTGTTCTGGTGTATCCAGTTATTTATCTTTTTATAATATGGCATCCATACTCTTGCATAAGTTTCCGGAGCACAGAAAGTTGAATTCTGTGTTCCAAAATCAGTCCCGCAAATAAACGCAACATCAATTTTATTACCAATAACATCAAAAAGCAACTTCATATTCTCAATGGCTATATCAGTCTGCCTGTCATATAACTCTTTAACAAAATCTTCCCTTATGAGGGTTGAAATGTACCACTCTTCAACACCCCTTATACCTTTCACGTTTTTCATTCCGATAGCGGGGACAAGAGCAATATCTCCCAGTGCTGTACCTCCTGGTGATGCCACTACTCCTTTTGAATTATCTTCAAGAGAGTTTATCTGCTTCTTCCAGTAGGCCAGATCTTCTTTTGTGATATGTCCAAATTCCTCAAGATTATCTTCTATTTTCAGATTGGAATCATCAATAGGCCCCTGACGGTTAAGAGCATCAAAAAAGTAGCCCGATTTTGGCATCATTCCGCTGGGTGGCTGTGAAGTATCTCCTTCGGGATACATCAGGATATCCCCGTTACTGTTATATGTATAATTAAAATTGCATGGAAAAAGCACTTCCTGTCCCCAGAGAGTTTTATGCACTTTCCATCCTTCATTGGGCACCCCAAACATATTTTTTGCAGATACTAATCCTATTACATCTATCTCCATCAGATTAATCAACTCTGAGTCAATTTCTCCAAGCATCTGGTAAGGCTCTATTACTTTTACCGGCCTTTTTTCAAGACCATAATATTCACGAAGCTTTTCCACAATCAGAACATGAATACCTGTCACAGCGGTTGATCCAAAATCTACTACTACTTTATCAGGTTGCTGATGATTTATTGTCCTGATGAAATTCTCCTTTGAAGTTGTTTTCATTTGATAATATTTTTCAATCCTTTTAAGATGCTAAAGATAATTTTTTCTGCATATTTTGTTACCTCACTTTCAGTTAGAATTGTTTTATTTTTAAGATATCCTTTGATTTTTTCTTTTTACTTTTATCTTTTTATCATTAAAATGACATCTGATTATCGGATACCGGAACCTTTTTTATTCAATGCACTAAAGCATCATCTCGGATTTATAAGAGAATTCATAAGTATCAAAACAGAAGCTGCATTAAATAATGATAAAAACAGACTCATAAAAGAATTGAGGCATCTTGGAACATCAGTGATGGATATCTATTCCGGTTCATTATCAATTGAAGCTATTCTCAGTGAGGTCAAAGAATTCCTTAAACAGAAAAATATATCAGAGATTGAATCATATTCATTATGGACAGGTAAAACAATAGATGACTTCAGGATAAAATCCTTATCTGACGGATCTCAATGGACTCTGAAATATCATGACAATAACCTGAGGTTTGTTCATATCTTTCCTGCACGTAACAGCCCGCATACTTTCAGGGTTAAATCCAATACCCTGAAATCAGCATTACTTTACAACATTATTATTGGAAAAGATTATATTACTGCAGATGACCTCAATAAGGTCAGGCCTCTTTTAGGATTATCTCCAGTAAAGGACACAATTGATGCTGAGGCAATAACCGAAATGATTGAGATACTTAGAACATAGGGTATACTGAACCGCTATGATTAAGAATAATTGCAGAACTATTGGGGAAACAGGGTATTTCAACGAATATAACATTCTTCTTAAATTAAGCCGTTTAAACCAATAAAGGAAAGTTTCGGGAAAACAGGGGACCGGTAGCAACTCATCCCTGAAATCCGGACAAAAAAGTTCAGATTTAATTGAATTTCTGTAAAGGTTAAATACACAATCAAACAAAAGGCTAGCGCGAGGCCTGCTTAAGAGCTCGTCGCTCCTCTCCCCGGTTCGAACACTCCATCCCTTCGTTCTCGTGGCCACTTAAGTCTTCTTTATAAACTTTCCCTTAAAAAGAAGGTTGCACCTGGCAACCTTCTTTGTGATCCCGGGGCGATTACATTTCACACAAAAACGGATTTAACGAAATTCAAATAACAATACCGCAAACTTCGATATATGGACGCTAACACAAATATAGCAATTAAATTGATGCAAACAAATTTAATTTGATTTAATCAATATTTGTATGTAGTTTTGTATGTATATTTTTTTAATACATACAAACATGGAATATACAGTAAATTTCTACCTGGAGAAACGTAAAGATGAAAGCGGGAATCTTATTGATAAAGATATGGCGATAAATCTTTTTTTCTCCTTTGATGGTAAGCGGATGCAATTCTATACAGGCAGACGAATTGACCTCAAAAAATGGGATTCAGAAAGCCAGCGAGTAAAAAGAAATAATGTAAATAAGAAAAGGTACACTTCAACCGATATCAATGAGCATTTAACTAACATCGAAGCTATAATAGTAAAGGTTTATAAAGAATCTAAAGCATTGGAGTTGCAACCATCAGTTGCTTATCTTAAGGAGCAACTTAAAGAGCGGTTAGTCAAAGAGCAGTTAAAGAATCCGCCAAAAGAAAAGGAGGTGACATTATTAAAACTCTTTGATGAATTTATTGCAGAGCAAAAAAAGAAATTCTCACCTGGTTATATAAAACAACTCAAATCGACTAAGCAGCATGTTGAGAATTTTGCTAAAGCAAAAAATATATCTCTATCTTATTCCGGTATTAATGGAATATTCTTTGACAGATTCAGAGATTACTTTCTCGATGATTTGGAAAATACTGATAATTCTTTTGCTGGAACCATTAAGCGATTCAAAAAATTCCTGAATTATGTAACAGATAAGAAAAAAAATAACAAGAATTTTGAATGGAAAAGTTTTACTGCAAGTGAAAAATATGAATCTCCAGTTATATACTTAACTTGGAATGAATTTATGCAACTCTATAATGCTAAAATTGAAAATGAACATTTACAGAAAGTAAGAGATATTTTTATTTTCCAATCAATGACAGCAATGAGATACGATGATTTGTATAACTTAAAAAAAGAAAATCTAAAAGATGATTGTATTGAGTATATTCAGGGTAAAACTAACAAGCCTGTTACGGTTCCATACAATGAATTTACTTTAGAGCTTAAAGAGAAGTACAAAGACCTATCACCGGACAGACCATTGCCACGTATGGCGAACCAGCCGTTCAATGTATCACTAAAAATTTTATTTAAGGAGGCTAAACTCAATCGGCAAGTGATGGTAGTTACCAAAAAAAATAATATATCGACACCAGAATTTAAGGCTCTCCATGAAGTTGCTGCCTCTCACATGGCACGCCGTAATTTTATAGGATTAAGTATTGAAAAGGAAATAAGGACGGAAGTTATAAAGTCAATATCAGGTCACACAAAAGACAGTAAATCCTTTGGCAGATACTACGATATTACTGATAAACAAAAGCAAGAAGGAATGAATGTATTTAAAAAGTAGTAACATGGATGCAAGAAAACTCAAGTCAGGATATAAAATAGAAAGCAAGTTGATACCGCTTTTAAATGATGATAAAAGTGTCCAGAATATTTTTGATTCTATTCTTTCATACTCCGGTAAACTGAAAGGCCAGGATACCGATAAAAGTCAATTAAAATATGCATCGGATCATTTGAAGGATAAAGGGCGGGTAAAAGAATACACAAAAATAATTGCTGACAAGTGGAACATACCGGAATCAAAAATAATTGATGCGATAAATTGTGTAATATTCTTTGTCAAAGTTCCAATGTTAAATGATGGGTATGGAGCAGAAAGAAGAAAGGCAGAAGTAAAAAAAGAACTTTCTGATATAGCCAATCTTATTAATAAAATCGAAACCGGATCAATAGATACTTTAGAAATTTCATTAAAGGCGACAGGAAAGTCCGTTCCTGGCGACGTTCATTTAATATCTGATGCAGTTGTAAGGAAAATATATGAGTGTCTTAAATCGTTCCCTAAACCGAAAATAGAGCAAAAAACAAAAGGACGTCCTAAAGGTGTGGAACCAGAAACACGCCAACAAAAATATTGTGCTAAAAAAATCAAAGAGACATATATGGCTCTATTCGATAGTGATAATGATCTATATGAGTTTACCGGTTTGTGTTTTGTTGCAGCCGGGATCTATATGGAGGAAAATGAGTTTTACAACTCACATTTAAACAATCCAACATACAGAGATTATTTAATTCAAAAAATCAAATCCCTTTTATAAGGTAATTCATTCATTCCCAGCCGGAAAATAATAACTTAAATAATAGCCTTTTTTCTTTCCAGACAAGTAATTGCATTGGATTTAATTTTGACAAATCAAGTTGAAATTAAATTAATAAATGCAATATGGAACAAGTCATTCTCTCTCCTATCACATTGACAGAATTAACGGACTTAATTGAGTCATCTGTCAGAGGTGCCATGCTACTCCAGCCGGAACCTAAACCCGAAAAACAGGATCAAAGAATTTACGGTATTCAGGGACTTGCAAAGTTTGTTCATTGCAGCGAGCCGACCGCTGTAAAAATTGCACGTTCAAAAAAGTTTAATCGCTATCAGGACGGCCGTAAAATTTTCTTTCTCGAATCAGAAGTTTTAAAAGGATTGAAAAGGTAATGAACTCTAAACAAAAAGGCAATCAATTTGAGCGGCAAATGGCAGCCATCCTCAGGGAAAAACTTTGGCCTGCCTGTTATACCAGCCGATTTATGGGGTGTGCCTGGGATGACTATAATGGTATTGATCTGACAGGTACCCCCGGATTCAATATTCAGTTGAAAGCAGTCGAAAAGTTGTCACCTGGTTACCATGAGATTCTCGCAAAGATGAGACAGGATAAGAACACAAACATTGTGATCCACAAAAAGAATAACAGAGGGGCAGTCGTGGCGATGACTTTTGATGATTTTATAAAGTTGGTGAAGTGAATCAGGCGAAAACATATCATCTACAACGGCCGGAGAAGATTACTGAAATTCTGCAAATATGGGAAAGGAACCCTCCTTTTAAGAATTTCCATATTGACGACCTTCTATTAATCATATCAATTATTTGCACGCATTTACGGAAAGATGATAAGGGTAATATCTATGCACAACTTAAGATGAAGTTTTTAAGAAATAAAGTTTGGAACGCCGAAAAATATATTCATTTATTGATTAGTGCCGGTATCATAGAAAGAATTGGAGGGTACAAACCAGAAGTCAATGCTTATAAATATCGATTTACTTCTTCTTATCAAAGTCCGTATGTAACCACTGAATTGAAAAATCAAAAGTTGTTACGGAAGATTACTAAAGTCAATTCTGATGCAGGGAGAAAAGATAAACGGCAATATCCTAAACAGAATCAACAAATAAAGAGTATGACTATTGATTTTGATAATGCCATAAGGTTATCAAAAGAAAAATTCCCGGATATAGATCAGGTTAATAAACTCAATTACGCTGTTGGTGCAATTACACGAATCCACAACAGAGAATTTTATCATAAAGTTGATGATACAGGCAATCGCTATCATACTCCTTTAACTAATCTTCCAAAGTTTTTAAAATGGCTAATTAAGATTATGGGTAAATATCTTTCCGGTATTGATATTTGCAATAGTCAACCATACATTGCCACTAAATATTTTACTGATCCTGAAGGAGCAAAGGAATTTTTTCCTGGTGAATATCCTTTAATGAAGTTGAAATGTTTACGACTAACTGAACAACAGGACGTTAAAAGATTCCTCTTATTGACTTCTAAAGCTGAATTTTATAAATATCTGGAGACTGAATTTAATAAACGTGGCCTTTTCTACATAAGAGATAAGGAGAAGGGAATTGATGAATTAAAGTCTAAAGTATTCCAGATCCTATTTGATAAGAATCATCATACCAGTAAAGAGAAACGAATCTTCTTTGAATTATTTCCCGGTGTGGAGAAAGCGTTCTCCGTTCTCAAAATGGATAACTATAAAAATTTTGTTAACAGTCTTCAACGGATGGAGAGCCATGTTGTACTCGATGTAATTATTAAGCGGTTGAATGATGAACACCCGGACATGGTAGCAACTCCTATTTATGATAGTGTTTGCACGTCCATTGCTACTGATGATATTGAGACTGTCAGCAATGTAATGACTGAGGAGCTGACTAAGTTTGTCGGGATGACTCCTGTTTTGAAAGTGGAAGATTTTAGCCGACCGCATTTTTTAACCTCAAATTCAACTATTTAGCTATGAAATACAATACAGAAATAGGAAGGGAGGAGGAAGGGAGCAAGAACCCTACCATTATGATGTTGAAATTCTCTGTAATTAATTGAATATTAATCAAATAAATGATGAAAAATATATTTGACTCAAAAACTAAAAAAAAAACAATATCTATTTTATTGTTCCATTGTGTGAAGTATGGGATACTGTCTCCAGAGGAAGCGGAACATTGTTTAAAAACAAGTAAATTACCAGATGATATATTGCAGAGGTTGAAGATAGCTGATTTAAAAAACAGAAATTAATAACACACGAAAAACAGACGAAAATGGCAGGAGGTAAGGGAAAAATAACAGGTGCGGACGGTGTGCCATTCAAAAAAGGAGATCCACGCATAAATAGAGCTGGCAGACCATTAAAGTTACCTGATTTGGATTCATTACTTATAGATGTACTTGGTGAAGATATGAAGGGCAAAGAGGCCTTAAAAGTGATCCTGATAGCATTGAGAAAGAAAGCTGCATCCGGTGATGTCCGGGCGTGCGAATTGCTTTTAGATCGTGCCTATGGAAAACTGGTAACAAAGAAGGATATCGACATAAATTTTGAAGCATTGAGTGAGGAAGATTTAGATAAAATAATTAACAAATTATCATTATGAATAAGGAAGTTTTTACAAACATGGGTAAGGGTCAAAAAGCAATGATCCTTAAAGAGGCACATGATACAGGTGACCCGATAACAAAGATTGTATCAAAGTACACTTTGCCTGATATGGCTATCATTGGATCTGATGGAAAATTTGACTATAAAGGTAATCGGATAACTCCTGATGAGTGGAAAGCTATTAATCCGCTTGGTGAATACGGAAAGCTCGTTACAATAAATACTTCAGCAAATAAAACAAAAAACAAAGTTATATGAAAAACAGAATTTTAATTTACAGTGATTCCGGCAAAAGGAATGATTTTATTAGGTCAGTGAATGACATAATGCTAAGTTCAAATAAATTAATCCAGGCTTATAATTCATATCAGGATTTTACGATAATAAATACTTTGCAGGACTTTGAGGAGCTTTTTTCTGATCCGCTTGGAATGTTTGATAAAACAATACTTCAGAATATTGATATTAAGGCAAAAGGTAATAAACAACCGGATCCGGCTGTGCTCTCCTCTCTGTTTCAGATTGACAGGCCAGGATATTTGGCAGCAATAGGACAAAGTGGTACCGTCATAGATGCGGATTGTCCAGACTGTGCTAAAAAAACACAATCTATTAAAGTCAGTCGCATTAAATACAATGCTGAATACAATCAATTTGCCTCATATCTTCTTTTTGTAAATGGATTTTTTCAACTCAATAATAATGCGATTAATGAGTTTTCTGACACTTTTAACGTCTATGCTGAAAGCCAGGATCAAATTGATTTATATAATCATTGGCAATCAGTTTGCAACATTTTGAACGCTCACAATAAAAAATATCCTTTAGGATCCGCAAGCCGGGATCAGATTAGCAAGGCTCTAAAATTGCAGCAAGCTGAAGGAAAGTTTGTAATCAATAACATATCACTGGCAGAACAAATAAAATTTATTCAACTATGAAAGTTAAAGTAAGAAATAGTAAATATGGTTGTCAATATCAAATTGAGAATGACAGAGGGTTCACATACTTCCCGAATGGAGTGACTACTATCCCGGCGATGAAGCACTATTTTGTTAATGGTGGACACATGAGCATCAAAGGATCCTTCGATGAGCCTGATATCGTATTCTGTAATCAGGCAGGGCAACCCGCCAAGCTATATACTATCAGATCAGGTGAAAAATTGTTAGGACAGAGGATCGCAACAGTTGATTATGATAAGAAGTTTATTTTTGTTGATATTACAACGGATGCTGATAAGCTCGATTTTCTCCGTAATCATTCAACTCGTGTGCAGGATCAGGAAGCTGATAGACTTGAGACAGATCAGGAGAAAATAAAATTCTATCTGAATAATTGTACAGAAGAAACAAAGTTGCAGTTTAAAGAATTAATTGATTCAGCACTTACAAGTGATGTTCTGAAACAACAGTGTGAGGAAAACGCTAAAGGATACAATTTACCGGCCGAAGTGATATTTGAAATATAGTACAAAAAGAGGGGGTTTAAGCTCAATACTGTATGTAAATACGTATGTAATGACAAACAAAAACGCTGTATTCGATTGAATTACAGCGTTTTCTGTTTTCTATATGTGATCCCGGGGCGACTCGAACGCCCAACCAACAGAACCGGAATCTGTCATTCTATCCATTGAACTACGGGACCGGATCAATACCGCAAAAATATAACCAAAAGCCCGGTTTTACAACTAATTGAAAAAATTAAAATGAAATCCAATTACCTCGGAGTGCTACGGAGTTATCACAGAGCTACACAGAGTAATGATTAATAGGTATTCTCATATGAAATTGATAATTCTAATTTTAGAGAATAAAACAGTGTTACTTCGTAGTTACTCTGTACAACTCCGGGGTTAAGATGGAACACTCTCTCCAAATGCTTTCTCACTGCAATGATATCTGCCAAAGATTTTTTACTTTTGCCCTCTTAAAATCCGGATTATAACTTATAAGTAAACAACAAGATGGATTACAATTTTCACGAAATTGAAAAAAAGTGGCAGAAATACTGGGAGGATAATAAAACATTTAAAACCCCGGAAGATTTAACAAATCCGAAGAAATGTTATATTCTTGATATGTTCCCATACCCTTCCGGAGCAGGACTTCATGTTGGTCACCCTGAAGGATATACGGCAACTGATATCTTCAGCAGGTACAAGAGAATGAAAGGATTTAACGTTCTCCACCCTATGGGATGGGACGCTTTCGGTCTTCCGGCTGAACAGTATGCAATTCAAACAGGAACACATCCATCAATAACAACAAAGAATAATTGTGATACTTTCAGAAGACAGATTAGAGAGCTTGGTCTTAGTTATGACTGGGACAAAGAAATTAATACCACCGATCCGGGTTATTTTAAATGGACACAATGGATATTCATCCGGCTTTATAACACATGGTTCGATCATCAACTTCAGAAAGGGAGACCTGTTTCTGATTTAATTATTCCAGAAAGGATCTCCCTGCTTGGCAATGAAGAAGTAAAAAAGTATATTGATTCACAAAGACTTGCATATTATGCAAATGCCCAGGTATGGTGGTGCCCAAGCTGTCGTATAGTCTGTTCAAATGAAGAGGTGCTCACTGATGGTTCACATGAAAAATGCGGGAACAGGGTTGAAAAGAAAAATCTTAAACAATGGATGCTAAGGATTCCCCTTTATGCTGAAAGACTTCTTAAAGGTATTGACAATCTTGATTGGCCTGACGGTATTAAAGATATGCAGCGCAACTGGATTGGACGCTCTACTGGTGCTGAAGTTGATTTCAGTATTGAAGGGCTGAATGAAATACTGACAGTATTTACAACAAGACCAGATACACTATTCGGAGCCACCTATATGGTCATTGCGCCTGAACACCCTCTTACGGATCTTATTACGACTTATGAGCACAGAGATATTGTGGCCGGCTATATTAAGGCCACATCACTTAAATCGGACCTCGACAGAACTGATCTTTCAAAGGAAAAAACAGGTGTCTTTACAGGCAGATATGCTATTAATCCTGTAAATAAAAAACAGATACCTATATGGGTGGCTGATTATGTTCTTACAGGTTATGGCACAGGGGCAATAATGGCGGTCCCTGCTCATGATACACGTGATTTTGAGTTTGCAGTCAAATTCGATCTCCCTATTGTTTGCATCCAGGATCCGGATGTTTCTGATCCTGAACAGAAAAAGAGGATAACTGAAGGAAAAGAGTGCTGGACTGAGGATGGCAGATACATAAATTCAGCCGATAAAGAGACAGGAATAGATATCAATGACCTGAATAAAGAGTCCGGAATTGACAGGATAACAAAATGGCTTGAGTCAAATGATCTGGGTAAGGCGAAGGTAAATTATAAACTTCGCGACTGGCTCTTCAGCAGACAGAGATACTGGGGAGAACCATTCCCTGTAATACATTGGGAGGATGGAGAAGTATCGCTGCTGAATGATAATGAGCTCCCTCTCGAATTACCTGAACTTGACAAATATCTCCCGGGAGAATCTGGAGAATCGCCTCTTTCCAATTCGGATGAATGGCTGAACGTTACTGATAGAAATGGCCGCAGGGGCAGAAGGGAAACCAATACAATGCCTCAATGGGCAGGATCCTGCTGGTATTATCTGCGTTATATTGACCCTGGAAATGACAAACTGATATTTGATCCGGTAAAAGAAAAGTACTGGATGCCGGTTGATCTGTATATAGGAGGTGCAGAACATGCTGTACTTCACCTGCTTTACAGCCGGTTCTGGCATAAAGTTTTATTTGATCTTGGAATAGTCTCAACAGAGGAACCTTATCAAAGGCTTTTCAACCAGGGAATGATACTTGCTTTTGCCTATGAAACTGAATCTGGCGCAAAGATTTCGGGTGATAATGTTACTGAGCGTGAAGGAAAATACTTTCACAAAGAGACAGGTGCCGAACTGAAACAGATTGTTGCAAAAATGTCGAAATCACTTAAAAATGTCGTCAACCCCGATGATGTTGTTTCAAAATACGGAGCCGATTCTCTGAGATTATATGAGATGTTTATGGGACCCCTTGATGTCACAAAGCCATGGGATGACAAAGGGGTTAAGGGTGTTTATGGTTTCCTGGGAAGAGCATTCAGATTCTTTTCCAATCCTGAAAATATTGTTGAAGGGGTGGAGGATCCCGAGATACTAAAAGGAATTCACCAGACAATTAAGAAAGTTGAAGGAGATATCGAAAACCTGAGGTTCAATACCGGTATCTCTGCAATGATGATATTTCTTAATCTTGTTACAAAAAAAGGTAAGGTAACAAAAGAGAGTGCCTTGACATTTTCAAAGATAGTTGCACCTTTTGCACCCCATATGGCAGAAGAGTTGTGGCAGCTACTTGGTAATAACAAAACTCTTTCTTATGAGCCATGGCCGGAATTTGATGAGAAATACCTGGTAGAGGAAAAATTTGAGTGTCCTGTTTCAGTTAACGGGAAAATGCGTTTTAAAATTGAACTTCCTGTGAACCTTCCTGATGATGAAGTAAAAAAAATAGTACTCGGAGATGAGAGAGCAAAAAAATGGATCGGAGAAGCGATACCAAGAATAATTGTTGTTCCTAACAGAATAGTCAATATTGTTATCTGATGATGGGACCAGGTAAACTTAAGTTAATTCTTGCTTTTTCAACACTTCTTATTCTTACTTCATGTGGCAGAATAAGTATAAACCAACCTTTAGAAGATTCGCAGAATAGTGATTCGGTTACTACTGGTGACTCAACTTTATACAATGGTAATTTATTATTCGGAATTCCTGTTGATTCCTACAACATAGTAAATGGACAGATCCGCAATAATCAATTCATCTCTTCCTTACTTGCCTCTTATGGTGTTCCATGGAATAAAATAGATCAGTTGTTAAAAGAGAACAGGGATACATTTGATCCGCGTAAAGTAAAAAAAGGAAGCGGCTATTCAGTATTTATTACAAAAGATACTTTAAGCAGGGCTGATTACTTTATTTATGATCATGACCCTTTTGTAAAGTATATTTTCTCTCTCAAAGACTCACTTAAGATCCATAAGCATAACATTGAAGTGAGCAGGGTGCTCAGGTTTTCTACAGGAACAATAAAAACTTCACTCTGGGATGCCACCGTTGAAAACGGGCTCAATCCAAATCTTGCTGCAGAGCTTTCAGAGATCTATGCCTGGACAATAGATTTTTTCGGACTACAAACCGGAGACAGGTTTAAAGTCATTTATGAGGAAGAGTATATTGGTGAAAAATCGGTCGGGCTAAGCACTATTTATGCAGCTCTTTTTGAGCATGCAGGAGCCTCCATCTATGCAATACCTTTTGTTCAGGATAGTTCAGGAAGCTTCTTTGATACTACTGGAACCAATCTGAAGAAAGCATTTCTGAAAGCTCCTCTTCGTTTCTCACGCATCAGTTCACGTTACTCAGGTGCACGTCTTCATCCGATTCTGAAAATAGTAAGACCACACCATGGTATTGATTATGCTGCTTCTGTTGGAACACCTGTTCTGGCAATTGGTGATGGCAGGGTAACAGAGGCAGGATCAGAAAACGGTTCAGGAAAGATCATCAGGATAAGACATAACAGTGTCTACTCAACAGCTTACCTCCATTTAAGCAGGTTTGAACCAGGAATTGAATCAGGTGTTTATGTAAAACAAGGCCAAAAGATCGGTTATGTCGGGAACAGTGGCCTTTCAACAGGTCCACATCTGGATTTCAGGTTTTACAGGAACGGATATCCTGTTGACCCTTTGAAAGTTGATGCCCCATCAGCTGACCCTGTGTCGGAATCAAACAGAGCCAGGTTTGAAATGATTAAAACAGCTGTGCTAAGTCTCCTGGCTACTATAAACTAAGTTCATGAAGGTCACTTACCAGCTCCTCAATAACCTTAGGATAATGCTTATGCTCAAGTGTATGAATTTTCAAGGCGAGAGATTCCGGGGTATCAGTTTCTTCGATTTTGCATCGGGCCTGAAAAATAATGTCTCCCTCATCATATTGCTGATTAACATAATGTATTGTAATCCCTGATACCTTTTCATGATTCTCAATAATACACTTATGAACCTTTTCGCCGTACATCCCTTTTCCTCCGTATGCCGGTAGTAAAGCCGGATGAATGTTTATTATACGATTATTATAAATATTAAGGATATTCCCGGGTACAAGCCATAAAAATCCGGCAAGGACAATGAAATCAATTTTGTTTTCCAAAAGGTATCCAAGTACCTTCCCGGTTGCATAAAATTCATTACGGTCGAAAAATACAGTAGGAATATTATGCATGGATGCCCTTTTTAAAACATAGGCTTCCCGCTTATTCGACAAAACAATACTCACTTTTACTGTATTTTTGGTCGAAAAATATTTAATAATGTTTTCAGCATTGGTCCCTGAACCAGAGGCAAAAATTGCTATATTCCTCATTTATTGACTATTATAACATTTCACATAAAATGCTGATATTTCGCGTGGACAAGTTTATATAGTTACCTATCAGACTATTAATACATACACCAAATAAAAAAACATCAAATCTCTTGAATAATATGGTACAAATATATTTCTTTGCATGGTTCTAAACTATTATTAATTTAAATTTATCATTATGTCTGACATTGCCGCAAGAGTAAAAGAGATCATAGTTGACAAACTTGGAGTTGACGAATCAGAAGTAACTCCTGAAGCCAGTTTCACAAACGATTTAGGTGCAGACTCTCTTGACACTGTTGAGTTAATCATGGAGTTTGAGAAGGAATTTAATATTGGAATTCCTGACGATCAGGCAGAAAGTATCGGTACAGTTGGCGATGCTATCAAGTACATTGAGGAGAATGCAAAATAATTTTGCATAGTTAATAATCCATTTATGAGAAGAGTTGTAGTTACTGGTCTGGGAGCATTAACTCCTTTGGGTAATAATTTGCACGAATACTGGGAAGGACTTAAAAATGGTGTAAGCGGTTCAGTTATGATCACCCGTTTTAATACCGAAAAGTTCAAGACCAAATTTGCCTGTGAATTAAAAAATTACGACTCTGCCAAATATTTTGACAGAAAAGAGGCCAACAAGCTTGATCCTTATGCTCAATATGCTCATATTGCAGTTGATGAAGCGTTAGCCGACTCCGGATTAAATCTTGATCTGGTTGATAAAGACAGGGTTGGAGTCATCTGGTCTTCAGGGATCGGAGGCCTTGAAACCTTTTTTCTGGCAATAAAAGGGTATGTTGAAGGAGATGGGACACCTCGATTCAGTCCCTTCTTTATCCCCAAAATGATAGCCGATATTGCAGCTGGATCAATCTCTATTAAACATGGCTTCAGAGGACCTAACTTTGCAACTGTATCAGCATGCGCATCATCAACAAATGCGATAATTGATGCTTTCAACTATATCCGCTGGGGTAAAGCAGATATATTTGTTACCGGTGGCTCAGAAGCATCTGTCAATGAGCCGGGCATTGGTGGATTTAATGCACTTCAGGCTCTTTCTACCAATAATGATGAGTTTCTGTCAGCGTCAAGACCATTTGACAAAACCCGTGATGGTTTTGTTTTAGGAGAAGGTGCAGGAGCTCTCATTGTTGAAGAATATGAACATGCCAAAGCAAGAGGTGCAAAAATCTATGCCGAACTGGTTGGTACAGGAATGACTGCCGATGCTTATCATCTTACAGCTCCCCATCCTGAAGGCCTTGGAGCACGTAATGTAATGAAACTAGCTGTAAACGAAGCCGGTCTTAAACCTGAAGATATTGATTACATTAATGTTCATGGCACTGCCACTCCTCTTGGTGATATTTCCGAAACCAAAGCTATTGTTAATGTTTTCGGTGAGCATGCTTATAAGCTTAACATAAGTTCCACAAAATCAATGACAGGCCACCTTCTGGGAGCAGCCGGAGCAATAGAAGCAATTGCAGCTATCATGGCTGTTGTACATGATATTGTTCCTCCTACTATCAATTTCAAGGTCCCTGATTCTGACATTGACCAGAACCTTAACCTTACTCTTAATAAAGCACAGAACAGAAGAATCAATTATGCTATCAGCAATACATTTGGATTTGGAGGGCATAATGCTTCTGTTGTCATTAAAAAAGCTGATTATTAGTGTTCCTTTTCCGGAAACGAATAAATGGCACATATATTCTCGATAAACGGGAGTTCGGAACCCGTTTGAAAAAGCTATTGGGATTTAGTCCTGGAAACCTCCGGCTTTATGAAGTAGCTTTTATCCACCGTTCAGCATCTTTTACACTTCCTGATGGTAAAAGAGTTAATAATGAGCGGCTGGAGTATCTGGGCGATGCAGTACTTGATGCTATTCTCTCCGATTACCTGTTTGAAAAGTTCCCTGATGCCAGCGAAGGATTCATGACCAAAATCAGGTCAAGGATCGTGAACAGGGAGGTCCTTAACCAGTTAGCTGTTTCAATGGGGATCAATAAAATCCTGGTAAGTAATGTCAATTCAGCCTATCCAACCAGAAACCTTTATGGCGACGCTCTTGAAGCGTTAATAGGATCCATATTCCTGGATAAGGGATTCAAAAAAACAAAAAAGCTCTTTATAAATAAAGTTTTTAATAAATACCTTGACTTAAACGTGATAGTAAATACTGACACAGATTACAAAAGTCTTGTTTTTGAATGGGTACAAAAACATAAAAACAACCTCATCTTCACATATAACGAAGAGTACGATTTTAACTTAAAAAAATCAATCTTCTCAACAACGCTGATAATAGATAAAGAGGAGTTGGGGAATGGCCATGGAGCATCAAAAAAAGAAGCCGAACAGGAGGCTGCCAGCCAGGCATGGTCAAGACTCAAAGATAATGCACGGGATTTTACTTAGTGTATAATATTTTTTCTACCTTTAACAGATTAGGTGATTAAAAATGAAAAGCATAAAGAAAATCACAAGGGTGCAACTAAAACTCAATCAAAATGAAGAGGTTGCTATGCTTGGATTAGTCTCCTCAGAACCCGATTACAAACTCTCCCTTACATTAAATGAAAGATTCGGAATCTCATTAAGAAATATATCACCAATAACTATTTCTGAAGAGGCAGGAAATGAATTGATATTCAGTCGGTTTTCTTCCTCAGGCAGATCACCCGACACTATATTTAATCTTATCTCAAACAGAACAGGAAAAAATTTTCTGCTGAAAAAGCTTAAAAATGTTGATTATATATTTCAGGTACAAAATCATGATGGGGAAATCAATATCAGTTTGATAACTTCCATCCTTAAAGAAATCAATTCAATAACCGCTATATTCAATATCAATACTGATACTATTAAAGATAAGAATCTGCAATACTTAATCCATTAGATTATGGAAAATCTGTACTATAATCTCTCAGAAGAGGAATTTTCAAAAAGCAGAAAGATTCTGCTATGGATATTTGCCGCTATATTCTTCCTTGCAGGTGTATATGTCCTTCTTATCAGCCTGGTCTTTGGAAAACACTCTATTAAACCTGTTCTTTCTATTGCTCCTTTTGGAATAAGTTTAGTTGTTTCAGTTATTTCAGCACTGGCTACTTTTAAAAGGAAAGACCTGTTTTTTACTATTGATGATAATAAGATCGAATTCAGGTATGGGATAATAAGTCCTAAAAAGCATAGCTTTAAATGGCTTGATATACAAGAGCTTATAATGCCTCATAAACAAAAAAAAGCAAAACTCTTATTTAAAGATGGCTCCTCCTTTGTAATTGATCTTACCTGGCTGCAAAGAAAAAAATCGAGCATTATCAGAAAGCATATATACTATGCGGCAAAAGGAAAAAATCTGAATGTAGTCAAGGTCATGAATCTGTCAAAATAAACTTATATTTTGTTAAATATTGCTTCTTTTATTACCATAAAACTCTAAGAGAGGCAACGGTTTAAAATAAGGTGAGCCGCTCGGGGAGAGCGGCTCACTTTTTTGATAACCCTAAAACTAACCTAACCTATGAAAAAAACCTCTGTATATTAAGAACCAAATATCATGCCAAATCCTATACAAAGATAAATGATGTTATTGGAACGAAAAAATATTTTTATCTGTATAAGTGAAAATTAACAATACTTTAATGATTTGTTAAAATATTTTATTTGAATGAAAATCCTGTACTTGAGAATTGCAGTTACTGAGCGATCAAGTTGTTAAAGAAAGTTAAAGAATGGGGTTATAAGAATTTAACCAAGTATTTTTGCATTGTAATGAAGAAGAAAAATATTGTATTGCTTGCCATATTTTTTTTCCTGGCAATTTCAGGATTAATTCTTATACAATTATACTGGATCCAAAATGCTATTAACATAACAGATCAGCAATTCCGCTACTTCGCCAACAAAGCCCTTGAATCTGTTGTTCTTGATCTTGAAGAAAAAGAACTGATTTCCAGTATTATCAGAGAAATAGGATCCGCATCGCCCGATTCGGTAACAGCAATTGTTCCTCCCAACTCTCCCCTGGCTCGCAAATTACAGGGTTATCAGCCCAATTCAAAGCTCCTGGAGTTGTATGGACTTAATAATCCTGAAGAACCTATTGCAATAACAAGTACTGGTCAGAAAATCTTTATATCGGCTGAGGATATTTCACCCTTTCCTATTGAGGAATTGCCTGAACCTACTGAACAGAATATAAGTGCAGCTGTTTCCGGAAGGGTCAGTAATAAAATTGTATTTCTTGAGAAGATAATGGAAAAAATCCTGCGCAATACTCCGGATATTAGGGAACGTATTGATTTTGAAAGTCTACAGCAACAACTCAGGGCAGCACTCTACAGCGCCGGGATAAACCTGAATTTTGAGTTTTCAATACGATCCGGGCAATCGGGTATAATCTGGAAAACACCAGGGTTTACCAACAAGCCCGGAACCAACAAATTCATAATACAACTTTTTCCAAATGATCCGGTACCCAGCCAGAATCAGATTGTCTTATACTGTCTGCAGGAACAACAATATAAATTTGAAAAAATCGGAAGTCTGGGCTTTCTTTCTTTGTTGTTCACCTCTCTGCTCCTCATACTTTCGACCGGGACATTTATTGTAATTTTCAGACAAAAAAAGATGTCGGAGATCCGAAGCGATTTTATTAATAATATGACACATGAACTAAAGACTCCGATTTCAACAATAAGTCTGGCATCTCAGATGCTGGCTGATAAAACAATACCAGACCAGAAAAAAAATATCGATTCACTGGCAAAAGTAATTTCTGATGAAAGCATGAGACTAAAATTTCAGGTTGAAAAAGTGCTTCAGTTGGCAATTTTTGAAAAAATGAAAATAAGACTCAGCTTTGTTGAACTTGATGTACATGGTATTATTGATAAAGTTGCAGAGAATTTCTCACTTCAGATTGGAAACCGGAATGGTTCTTTCAGCAAAGATTATCAGGCTCTTTTTTCAGTTGCGATGCTTGATGAAGTACATTTCCTGAATGCGATTTCCAATCTGATCGATAATGCAATAAAGTATTCAAAAGGATCACCTGAAATAAAAGTCTCTACAAGAAATACCAAAAAAGGTATCATCATAACCATTGAAGACAAGGGAATAGGTATAAAAAAAGAGGAACTGAAAAGAATTTATGACAAATTCTATCGCGTTCATTCAGGAAATGTTCATAACGTAAAAGGTTTTGGACTGGGTTTAAGCTATGTAAAGAAGGTGATTGATGAACATAACGGAACAATAAAAGTTGAAAGCCAGATAAATAAAGGCACAAAATTTACTCTCACCATTCCGCAAAATAAAATATCATGAGCAATATCAGAATCCTTCTTGCTGAGGATGACAGCAATCTCGGAACATTGTTAAGAAGCTATCTCACAGCAAAAAACTATGAGACTACACTGGTTACAAATGGTCTTCTGGCACTTGAAACTTTTTCAGTAAGATCATTCAGTCTCTGTATACTCGATATTATGATGCCTGAAATGGATGGGTTGACTCTTGCCAGGGAGATCAGGAAAATCAGTCCGGAGATGCCTGTCATTTTTCTTACTGCAAAGAACCAGAAAGAGGATGTTATAGAGGGCTTTATGTCGGGAGCTGACGATTACATTACAAAACCTTTTTCTATGGAGGAACTTATCTATCGTATTGAAGCAATACTGAGAAGAACAAAAAACACCCCTCCTGTCAAGAGACCTGACTCATACAAAATAGGGGAATACTCATTTCATCCTCTGAATCAACTACTGTTTTTTAAAGAACAATCTATTAAACTTACTACTAAGGAATCTGAATTACTTGAGCTCTTATGTCAGCAAGAAAATGAAATTCTTGAACGAAATTTTGCCCTTAGGACTATATGGATTGATGATAATTATTTTAATGCCCGAAGCATGGATGTGTATATAACGCGATTAAGAAAATACCTCAAGAAAGATCCGTCAGTTAAGATCCTTAATGTGCATGGCAGAGGCTATAAGCTTATCTCCTGAGAGTTTATCAAGATATCGTACTCACACCAGCGTGGAAATATTGTATTCTTTCTTTGATATCAGTCAAGTTTCAAAACAGCCAGGAATGCTTGCTGCGGAACCTCAACATTACCTACCTGACGCATCCGTTTTTTACCTTTCTTCTGTTTTTCAAGAAGTTTTCTTTTCCTGGTAATATCACCGCCATAACATTTTGCAGTAACATCTTTTCGTACAGCTTTTACAGTCTCGCGGGAAATAATTTTTGCGCCAATGGCTGCCTGTATTGCAATATCGAATTGTTGCCGGGGAATAAGTTCTTTGAGTTTAACACACATTTTCCGCCCGAAATCACTAGCGTGACCTCTGTGAATAAGTGTAGAAAGTGCATCAACCATCTCCCCGTTCAACAGAATATCGAGACGTACCAGATCTGCTCTCTGATATGTTGAATAATAGTAATCAAATGATGCATAACCCTTTGAAATACTTTTAAGTTTATCATAAAAATCAAAGACAATTTCCGCCAGGGGCATTTCGAATGTCAGTTCGACTCTGTCTCTTGTCAGATAAACCTGATTTTTCAGTACTCCTCTTTTGTCAATGCAGAGGTTCATTATCGATCCGACATACTCCGACAAAGTTATTACCTGGGCAACGATATATGGTTCTTCAATATGGTCGATATAGTTTACAATTGGTAAACCGGAAGGATTATGAACATCGATCTCCTCCCCTTTTGTGGTATATACTTTATAAGAGACGTTTGGAACAGTTGTGATCACATCCATATCAAACTCCCTGTCGAGACGTTCCTGGATGATTTCCATATGAAGCAATCCAAGAAAGCCACATCTGAAACCAAATCCCAGGGCCGCTGATGATTCAGGTATGAAAGAGAGAGAAGCATCATTCAACTGGAGTTTTTCAATTGAATTTCTCAGATCTTCATATTCATCAGCATCAACAGGATAAATTCCCGCAAAAACCATTGGTTTTACATCTTCAAAGCCGGAAATGGCTTTGTCGCACGGATCCTTTACCCTTGTAATTGTATCCCCCACTTTTACTTCAGTGGAGTTTTTTATTCCTGATATAATATAGCCTACGTCGCCAACACTTAGTTTATCGCGCGGAGACTGTTTCAATTTAAGTACCCCAATCTCCTCAGCATTATATTCATGATCGGTGCTGACAAACTTTACCCTGTCTCCCTTTTGGATTGTCCCGTTAATGATTTTGAAGTAAGCAATAATCCCTCTGAAGGAATTAAATATAGAATCGAAAATCAGAGCCTGCAACGGAGCGTCAGGATCACCTGCTGGTGGAGGGATCTTGCTAATAATATCATCCAGAATCCTATCAACTCCCAATCCTGTTTTTGCACTTGCTTCTATTATGTCGTCCCGATGACATCCAACAAGATCCACAATCTGATCTTTTACCTCCTCAGGCATGGCATTTGCCATGTCCATTTTATTCAATACAGGAATAATTTCAAGATCGTGATCAATAGCCATATAAAGGTTGGAGATTGTCTGGGCCTGAATTCCCTGCGTGGCATCTATAACAAGAAGGGCCCCTTCGCATGCTGCAATAGATCTTGAAACTTCATAAGAAAAATCAACATGCCCTGGAGTATCAATAAGGTTCAGAAAATATTTCTTACCTCTGTGTATATACTCCATTTGAATTGCATGACTTTTTATAGTAATGCCACGCTCCCTTTCAAGGTCCATATCATCAAGGATCTGTGCCTGAAATTCCCTTTCTGTTATTGTATTGGTTGTTTCAAGTAACCTGTCGGCAAGAGTACTCTTGCCATGATCAATATGAGCTATTATGCAGAAATTCCGAATATTGTCCATTTAATAAACTGACTTATAATCAGGTGCAAATATATAAAAATATAGTTACCATCTGACAAAAAAAGTGCCCTTCATCAGTTTGATGAAGGGCACAGTATGAGGTTAAAATTTGGTTACATCATACCTGGCATTCCTCCGCCCATTCCCTGAGGTGGCATAGGAGGATTTTTATCTTTTTCCTCAACAACAACTGCTTCAGTTGTCAGGAACATACCGGCTACAGAAGCTGCATTCTCAAGTGCAACCCGGGTAACTTTAGCAGGATCAATAACACCTGTTGTGTATAATTTCTCATATGTATCGGTCTGAGCATTGTAACCATAGTCACCTTTACCAGCTTTAACATTCTGAGCTACAACAGCGCCTTCTTTTCCTGCATTAATAGCAATCTGACGTAAAGGTTCTTCAATTGCACGTTTAACAATCTCAATACCTGTTGTCTGATCTTCATTATCACCTTTAAGTCCTTCAAGTGCAGCTATTGCACGAATATAAGCAACACCACCACCTGGTACAATACCTTCTTCAATGGCAGCACGGGTTGCATGTAATGAATCATCAACGCGGTCTTTCTTCTCTTTCATCTCAACTTCAGAAGCTGCACCTATATAAAGAACAGCTACACCTCCTGCCAGTTTTGCAAGACGCTCCTGCAGCTTCTCCTTATCATAATCAGAAGTTGTGGTTGTCATCTGCTGTTTGATCTGAGCAACGCGGGCTTTTATCATTTCCTTATCACCTGCGCCATCAACTATAGTTGTGTTTTCCTTATTAACAGAGACTTTTTCTGCAGTTCCAAGAAGGTCAAGGGTTGCATGCTCTAATTTAAGTCCTTTCTCCTCGGAAATAACTGTACCGCCTGTAAGAATAGCAATATCCTCAAGCATCTCTTTCCTTCTGTCACCAAAACCAGGAGCTTTTACTGCACATACTTTTAATGAACCACGAAGACGGTTAACAACAAGCGTTGCAAGAGCTTCTCCTTCAACATCTTCTGAAATTATCAAAAGTGGACGTCCTGTTTGTGCGGTTGCCTCAAGAACTGGGAGCATATCTTTCATTGATGATATTTTCTTATCATAAATAAGGATAAACGGATTTTCGAGGTCGGCTTCCATTTTTTCAGCATTGGTCACAAAGTAAGCTGAGATATAACCACGGTCGAATTGCATCCCTTCAACTACTTCAACAGATGTTGTAGTACCCTTTGATTCCTCAACAGTTATTACACCTTCTTTATGAACTTTGCTCATAGCTTCTGCAATGAGCTTCCCAATCTCTTCATCATCATTGGCAGAAATTCTTGCTACCTGCTCAATCTTCTTAAGATCATCACCAATTACTTTTGCCTGTGAAGCAATATGCTTAACAACTTTCTCAACCGCTTTGTCAATACCCCTTTTAACATCCATAGGATTTGCACCGGCAGTAATGTTTTTAAGCCCGACATTGATTATTGACTGTGCCAGAACTGTTGCAGTTGTAGTACCGTCACCTGCTATATCACCTGTTTTGGAAGCTACTTCTTTAACCATCTGAGCACCCATATTCCTATATGGATCAGACAATTCGATATCTTTAGCAACTGTTACACCATCCTTGGTTATCTGAGGTGCTCCGAATTTTTTCTCCAGAACTACATGACGTCCTTTAGGACCAAGGGTTACCTTAACTGCATCTGCCAATTGATCAACACCTTCCTTCAGGAGGGCGCGTGCATCGATGTTGAATTTAATCTCTTTTGCCATATTATTTATAAATTTATAGGTTTATAATTAGTCAATGAAAAGTATATCTGACTGGGAAATAAGAAGATAGTCTTCACCATCTATCGAGAGTTCCTGTCCTGCATATTTTCCATAAAGGACTACATCTCCCTTTTTTACTTCCATTGGTTCATCTTTTTTTGGTGCGCCAACAAGAACAATTTTTCCCTGACGAGGCTTCTCTTTTGCAGAATCAGGAATAATAATTCCACTTGCAGTTTTTTCTTCAGCTTCATTAGGTTTTACAAGAACCTTTCCAGCCAGTACTTTTCCTTTTAATTGTGCCATTTTATTTAGTTTTAAAGTTAAACATCAATTTACGACTTCATTTCTTTACATAATTTATGCCAAACAGGAAATAATGACATTTTGGATTTTTCAGCGACATATTTACAGAGTCTAACTGTCAATTATTTCAGAATATTTGCTTTTGGTTTACATAAACATCTGTAATACAAATCATTGAAAACAAATAAAAAAGTGTCAGTATGTGACAAACTGACACTTTTGAAATATTGTACACAGTGTAATGATTAATTCTGAGGAGTTTGCTGAACTGGAGATGGAGGTGTTGTTGAACTTGGAGGAACAGCTGTAGGCAGAGTTGGAATTGCATTTGGATCAACTGCATTCTGTATCTGGCTCTCTATCCTGGAACGACCTGATTGAGATCCTCGCGGAATGGTAGCAGTGGCAACAACACAAAGTAAGAGAATTGCTGCGGCAAGTGTCCATGTTGCTTTTTCAAGAAAATCAGCAGTTTTTCTGATTCCCATAGTTTGTCCTGCTGATGTAAAATTGGCTGCAAGTCCTCCTCCTTTAGAGTTCTGAACCAGAACAATCAGGATCTGAAGAAAGCATGCAACAATAATTAATACCGAAACAAAAATATATATTCCCATCTGATCACTTTTTGATTAACTCCTGCACTTTTTCAATTTGAGATGCAAAGTAACTACTTTTTTCCGGAAATTTCAAACATAATTTTTCATAAATATCTATTGCCTTAGAATAATAGCCCTGCTTAATATAGATTTTAGCAAGAGTTTCTGTTACAAACCTCCCCTGCTCCTCAACATAAGGTTTTGAAAGATCTTCAGCCGGGAGATTTGATTTTTCTCTGACAGGCCCTATTTTGGGATTTGCAAGTATGAACATATCAATCAGGTCAGCCTGTGGCATTTTCCTGGAATCACTTATTTCAGGGGTTATCTTATCCTGATCTTCTGAGACTGTTTCCGGCATTATCTCTTTTGTAGTATCAAGATCAAGCTCCAGTAAGTCCTGCCTTTCAGGAAATGAAAACCCGGGGTCCATATAATTTATCTTTTCATCTATGGGGCCCTGTTCCTCATCAATTATAAACATCACACTACCCATTTCATCCTGCTCAGATTCAGTTGAAACCAGGATCGAATGGCTTATATCCTGCTGGTTGATATCATTCTGATCCGCTGTCAACCCCGATATTGAGCCCTTTTCTATTTCGTTGATATAATCGTCACTGCTTTTTGCTGATTCAATAACTGTTTGCTGGTTATCAGTTATTTCTTTTTCAACAGTCACAGAATTCTGAAGATTGGATTTTTCTCCTTCCAAAGAGCCAGAATCAGGTTTAAGAAGGTAATATAGAACCTCTCTGTCAGCAATGTGAATTGCCGATCTGTTCAATTGTTTTTCGAATTTCACATCGGCCGTACCATGAAGCCCTTTCAGCAATAACATGTGTGCGGTTTGAAAATATGGGAAAATCTCGATTAATTCACTTATCTCACCAATAACCTGACGGTCCAAAGGTGAGGGATCGTTCATCAATCTGAAAAAATCGTTTCGGTTCATTATTACTTACCAATTGACAAAAGCTTTATTGAAAATATCCTCAATAATCAATTCTATGATTTTGTCAGAAAGCTCTTTTTCAACCTGGCTGAGATCAAGGTTACTGTCATAATCTTCATATCTGGTGAATTGTTGTTCAAAGCTCAGGTCCGGGTCAACAGCGTTTGTGAATTTTACTTTGACAGTAATAGTAAACCTGTTGGTTGCTGCCCTTGCATCAGCTGCAACAGTTAAAGGCCTTGTATTATAGTCTGATATCTCTCCTTCAAAATTTGCATCTCCTATTTCATTAACAAACTTCAGATTTGTCTGTGATTTGCACTTGTCAATAAGTGCATCTGTAATGTATTGACTGAGACCTGGTTGAACAAGACTTGCCCTGTTTTGAAAATACTGAATGCTAATTGTCTTAACCAGTGGTGATATACTGGCTCCGGTAAATGAATATTTCATTGTGCATCCATAAATAATCATTACCAGAATAACCGCAATAAACCACGCTATCTTCCCTTCCAGGCAGGAATTTATTTTACATTTCGATACCATACTCTTTTATTTTACGATAGAGAGTTCTTTCGGATATCCCAAGCTCCTGTGCTGCCATCTTCCTTTTGCCATTATACTTTGAAAGAGCCCTCTTTATCATTTCAACCTCCTTATCGGAAAGAGATAGTGATTCCTCAACAATCTCTTCAGTATCCAGAATATTACTGTTAGGTTGTCGTGAAGAAAAGTCAGAAGCCGGTGTTTCAGTAACTTCCATACCTGCCTCTTCAAGGTTGGCATCTCTGAAAAGATTTTTTATTGCCCTTGAATTGGTCTCATGAAACGTTACATCTGCTTCTCCCCGCTGTATAAGATCAAAAACCAGCTTCTTGAGATCGTTCATGTCACTTTTCATGTCAAATAAAATCTTATACAATATCTCTCTTTCTGAAGAAAAAGCATTCTCCTGGTCTTTTTTTATAATGGCAGGAAGTTTTATTCCATCATAATCGGGAAGATATGCTTTAAGTGTTTCCACTTTTATCTCCCTTTCCTGTTCAATTATTGATATCTGCTCTGTTATATTCTTCAGTTGCCTTACATTCCCTGGCCATGAGTATTTAAGAAGGAGATCTTTTGCATCTGAATCGAGCCTGATTGAAGGCATCCTGTATTTTTCTGCAAAATCAACTGCAAACTTACGGAAGAGAAGAAATATATCTTCTCCACGCTCTTTCAATGAAGGTATCCTTATTGGAACTGTGTTAAGTCTGTAAAAAAGATCCTCCCTGAATTTGCCATTATCAATAGCTTTGGGTATCTCAACATTACTGGCGGCAATTACACGTACATTTGTTTTCTGGGACTTTGATGAACCAACCCTGATATATTCACCTGTTTCGAGTACCCTGAGAAGTCGGACCTGTGTTGATAAAGGCAGTTCTCCAACTTCATCAAGAAAAATTGTTCCTCCGTCGGCCACCTCAAAGTAGCCCTTTCTGCTATCAGTTGCACCTGTAAAAGAGCCCTTTTCATGTCCAAACAATTCTGAATCAATTGTCCCTTCAGGTATGGCTCCACAGTTAACTGCTATATATGGACCATGTTTTCTGGCACTGTTACTATGAATTACCTGTGGAAAAACCTCTTTCCCTGTACCGCTTTCACCCGTAATAAGTACAGACAGGTCAGTAGGTGCAACCTGAACAGCAATATCTATGGCACGATTCAGAGCGTCAAAATTTCCAATAATCCCAAATCTTTGTTTAATGTTTTGCAGATCCTTCATATACTTTCTAAAGATGCTGCGAATTTAACATTTTTTTAAATCATTGGGAAATCGATTTTGTGTAAATTTGCAGCATGATAACAGGTTCAGAATATCATTTTGCAGGCATTATTCCTGCGCGCTTTGCATCAATGCGCTTTCCTGGTAAACCACTGGCTATGATTGGTAATAAAACCATGATTCAGAGAGTATGGGAACAGGCAAGTAAATCGCTCGAAAAGGTTTATGTTGCCACCGATGATGAAAGGATATTCAATTCAGTTCTCAGTTTTGGAGGAACCGCGATTATGACATCACCTTACCATCTAAGTGGAACTGACAGGTGTGCTGAAGCTGTTCAAAAAATAACAGAAGCTGGTAATGACACTATAGACGTGGTGATAAACATCCAGGGTGATGAACCTTTTATCAGGCCTGAGCAGATAGAACTTCTTGTTTCATCATTCTCCGAAAGGAGTGTTGAGATAGCAACCCTGGTGAGGAAAACTGAACCCGGAGAAGATGTTTTCAACCCTAATCAGCCAAAGGTAATTATCGACTCAAAAAGCAATGCAATTTATTTCAGCAGGGCAGCAATACCCTATATAAGAGATACCAATCCGGCTGATTGGTCTGAAAAATATACTTTCTACAAACATATTGGCCTATATGCTTACAGGACAGAAACTCTTAAACTGATCACTAAATTAAGCCGTAGCCCACTTGAGATTGCAGAATCGCTTGAACAAAACAGGTGGATCGAAAATGGATTTAATATAAAAGTTGCTGTTACCAAATGGGAGAGTATTGGCATCGATACACCAGAGGATCTTGAGAAGGCAAAATCATTGATGGATTAAATATATATCTAAATTATTAACTTTAGCACAATTTTTGATAGGTAAGAAATAAAGCAGCAAATATGAAGAAGAGTTTACTCTTATCATTTATATTGATTTTTACACTTTCTGTGCAGGCACAGAAAGATACTGCTGATGTTTTTTCTGCAACACAGAAGGATACAAGAGATGTTTCAACAATCAATGTAAGCATTTATCCTGTACCTGTGAGGGAAAATAGCTTTACAATCAGAACCGACAGAGAGGTATCGTCAGTTAAGATCACAAATATCATTGGCCAGGATATTTTCAGAGCACAATATAACAATCCACAGTCAGTAACAAAAATATTGCTAAACAATCCCAGAAGGGGTATGTATCTTGTAACAATTGTATTCAGTGAAGGGACAAGGATCGTGAAAAAAATTATGATTGAGCAAACTGAATAGGTACTTATTTTTTCAGACTAACTGCTGAATTTCGGGAAATGACCCGTAGCTTCAGATCAGATAATTAATATATTATATGAGTGTCGGGAATGATAACTAAATGATTATATTATAGGAAAATATT
>CAZXFB010000028.1:0-59579 GCA_964639725.1 uncultured Rikenellaceae bacterium | reverse complement strand
CGCCTGTGTTACTACAAATTATCAAAACATTATTAATCATAACCGATAGTCATATTATTTTTTATAAATTTCGAGAAATTTTTTGATAATGGATGAACTGAAGATTTCACCGACTAAGAACTCGCCTGAGATCATTATGAGCCCTGACGGAAATTTTAAGATCAGAGGACGATCCATTCATGAAAATGTGATTGATTTTTTTGCACCGGTTGAAGATTGGATAACAGGATATTTACTTGATCCTGCCGATATAACATGTGTTAATATAAACCTGGAATATTTTAATAGTGCCAGTGCTAAAGTGTTTATACACCTTTTGCAGAAGATTACTTATGTTGCATTGAAACACAAAAAATTTATTTTTAACTGGTATTATGAAGAGGGTGATGAAGATATCCTCGAACGCGGAGAATACTTCTCTTCTGTACTTGATGTCCCTTTTAATTTTATTAAGACGAAATGATATCAGAGTCATTTTTCTGAAATATCGGTTGAATTCAAAAACAGCCCGGTTTTTGCAGGAAATATTTAACTTGCCAGAGGGTCAGCAACTCTCCCCATGAAGAGTATGGAACTGGTAGTAATCTCTCTTATAATATAGATGAATGAGTGGTTAATGTTCAGTATAAAAGGAGTTAGCGGAACAGATGTAACTCCTATATCAACAATGGTTGCAGCAGCAGCTTCAGTTCCTTCCTCATTTGTTTCAATAAATGCCTGATGGGTAACATCATTTATAAGAAGGTCGATATCTGAAATATTTGAAAAATCAGCATTATCGCTAAAGGCGACGCCCATACCCATATCAGAAAGAATATCTTTTAGTTGCTTTTTATAGCCGTATTTAAAACGAGGAAATGAAAGGTAAGTCTCCAGTTCACTCATATTTGATATCCATACTTTGAAATTATTATCTGTCATTGATTTTATCACACTGTTCAAACCATTGTTGTCATCTGGAAGCAATATATCCATAACAAAATTACCCTGCCCGTACGGAAATTCAGCCAGTATGAACCCATCACCTTGAAATATTTTAAAATCAGATTTTTGCTTCATCATGGGTACTTCAATTGCTGCCCCACCCGGTTTATAAAATGAGCTGGGTATACTATTGGTTTTATCAAAAGATGAATTCCATTTTCCTTTAAAATAGATTGCATTGATCAATAGCATAACTGTATTATAGTTCAACTTGTCAACCATATTTTTTATCAGGCCATTCGTTTTTTCTTCAATCCAGGTGTTGATAACCCTGGGAGCCTGCGAGTCATTAATATCAAATGACTTTGCTTCAGCTTTATAATAACCAGTTAGAATTTCTCTGAAAGGGTTTTTTACTACAAAATTTTTCTCTGTCCATACCGAGTTGGCGATAGAAATAAGAACTCGTTTATCAACAGAAAGAAGTGCCTCTGAGAGATTTTTGCAGGAATTGTTAATCGTTTCCGGAGTTAATCCGTTAACCCTAAGGGCTTCAAGTATGGCATCCCGGGTAGATCCTGTTGCGCCGTTGAGTGTCATTGATAATGCAAAAGAGATACTTAAAGGGGATATTATAATATTTTCATTTACATCAGCATTATTCAATACTCCTTTGAACAGGTCAAATGCAAATGCGTTCTCTGATCCGATCAGCTTAACCTGATCAGCAGTAAGATCAATCTTTACAGGTTCCTTAGGTAATATCTCATTTTCTGTTTTATTACATGATGATAGAATTGACGAGATAATCATGAACAGAGTAAACATTATTATATTCATCCCTTTTTTCATAGTCAATGCATTTTGGATAGTTATTTCTACAATTGATATTTTACTGTTTTTATAAATAGTATAACACCATTATTTTACCCAAAAATCATGCCATTACTAATGATTTTTCTTCCTGGTTTGATTAAATGCCTTGAGGTAGATAAATGAGATCGTAAAAAATGTCATACCAAGAATCAGGAATAATATAAATACAAGAACAGATGGGTTCTTAATGCCAGGAATTGGGTGATTAAGCCGGTAAATATACCCGAATACAGTGTAAATCAACACTATAATTGATATGGCAAGGCTGAAAATGATTGTAGTACCATCAAAGATCCGGGTTGTTTTATATAACCTGGTTTGTTTAAATCGTACATATGGTGCACGTGCGTAAGCTCTTGCTCTTTGTTTTGATCTGTCCTGACGGTATTTTCTCCAGTTCTCTATTGCCTCTTGATAAGCTTCGTCATTATTTAAGATCTTTTCAGAATTAGCCAGGAGAAACTCATAGGCTTCAGTAGCTCTGATAAACAGGTCGTTTGCCTCTTTTGACCTATTAATATCAGGATGGTATAAACGGGCTTTATTCCTGTAAGCTCGCTTAATATCATTTAAAGATGAAGTAGAAGGTATTCCCAGAATTTCAAAATAATCATTTACAGTCATTTTTGGTGGATGTAAATAAAATTCATTTTAAGAAATTAATACCAGGTTATATTGTTGTATTTTTAATATCCTGTTGAAATGGATCAGTAAAAATATTTATTTTACTATTCCGGTGAATCCCATGAAGGCAAGTGCAAGAATTCCTGCTGTTACCAATGATATCGGAACACCTTTCATCCCTTTTGGGATATCAGTTAGCTCGAATTGTTCCCTGATACCTGCAAGTATTGTTAATGCGAGTCCGAAACCAATAGCTGTTGATGCCCCGAAAACGACTCCCTCCAGCAGGTTATAATTTTTCTTAATAACCAGTATTGCAACACCCAGAACAGCACAGTTGGTTGTTATCAGGGGCAGAAATATACCTAATGCCTGATAAAGAGGCTGACTTATCTTCTTGAGTATTATCTCTACCATCTGCACAAGGGCTGCAATTACCAGGATAAATGTTATAGTCTGCATAAATCCTATTCCAAGTTTATCAAGAACATAGATCTGGATAAGATATGTTACCATTGTGGCAAGTACAATTACAAAAGTAACGGCACCTGCCATCCCAAGAGCTGTATTTACCTTGTTTGATACTCCTAGGAATGGACAAATTCCCAGAAACTGTGCGAGAACAACATTATTGATAAATACTGCAGATATTATTATTAAAATATATTCCATTATTGTGAAGTTTAAGTTTTCTTAATCCGGTTAATCAATGCAATCATATATCCTAAAGCAATGAAAGCACCTGGTGCAAGTATAAATACAAGGATGCCATCACCCTGAATAAACTTATATCCGAATATTGCACCGCTACCTACCAGTTCACGGAATGCACCGAGAATTCCAAGGGCCATTGTAAAACCAAGACCCATGCCTGCTCCATCCAAAAGAGATGATAATACTGAGTTTTTACTTGCAAAGGCTTCAGCCCGGCCAAGAACAATACAGTTTACTACTATAAGAGGAATAAATATCCCAAGTTTGTCGTATAGCCCCGGTACATAAGCCTGCATGATAAGATCAACAACTGTAACAAATGATGCAATAATGACAACAAAGGCAGGAATCCTGACCTTATCAGGAATCACATTTGCAAGTAATGAAACTACAACATTTGATCCGATAAGCACAAATGTTGTTGCAATACCCATTCCTAATCCGTTAAGTGATGAAGAAGTTGTTGCAAGAGTAGGGCAGGTACCTAAAACCAGTACCAGTATCGGATTTTCTTTTAAAAATCCTTTTGTAAAGTTTTGTGCCTGATTCATTTCAAACCTCCTTTATTTAAAGTAGTATATGCCCGCTGAACTGCATCGCAGAATGCCCTTGAACTTATTGTGGCTGCAGTGATGGCATCAACTGGCCCACCATCTTTCTTAACTTTCAAGATGAAATCTGCAGGATTCTTATCGTTAAACTGTTCCTTAAATTTTGGTTCTGTCATTTTTGTTCCAAGACCAGGAGTCTCTTTCTGTTCAAGAACTGTAATGTCTATTATAGTACCATCGGGTTTGAATCCGGCCATAAGAGTAATGTTACCGCTGAATCCATTCTTAGTATAAGTATTTATCGCATATCCAACCACATTATTATCATTCTTGGCGGGATAGATGTCGAGAGAGTCGCCATCACCGGTAGGCAACCTGAACATTTCATTGTTGGGATTATTTGTAAATGCGGGAACGACCTGCCTTATTGCTTCAAGTTTTTTGTTCAGCGCAGACATAGCAATAGGCTCCTTAGTCATTTCATAGACAAATCCCAGGCATGTTGCTGCTCCCAGAGAAATAAGTGTGAGTGACAACACCATATTTTTGAAAGTCGATTCTGTTTTAGCCATTTATTACCTCCTCACCAAAACGTTTTGGTTTAATGTATGCGTTCATTAACGGTACAAAAGCATTCATAATAAGTATTGCAAAAGATACACCCTCCGGATATGCACCCCACACCCTGATTATTACAGTAAGTATCCCTATTCCACAACCATAAATTATCATAGCTTTCGGGTTCATTGGTGAAGTGACATAATCAGTTGCCATAAAAATTGCTCCCAGTAATATTCCACCCGTGAGGATATGAAACATCGGATCGGCATTTTTTTCAGGATTTACCTGCCATAAAATTGTTGTGAATAGTAATACACTTCCAATAACAGCAACAGGTATATGCCAGGTAATTATCTTTTTTATAAGCATATAGAGAAATCCTATCAGAAGTGCCACTCCGGCAACTTCACCAATTGACCCGCCCATATTACCAAAGAACATCTGTGCCGGGGAAGGAATTTTAGATATCAGTTTTGAAAGTTCTTCACCATTTTTCAACCCCTCCTTTACTATTGCCAGTGGAGTAGCTCCAGTTAATGCATCAAGATATCCTGTTTTAAAACCTGAAGGAACCGGCCAGCTTGTCATTTGAACAGGAAAAGATATCAGCATGAAAACACGACCAACAAGTGCCGGATTAAATGGATTGTTTCCAAGGCCGCCGAAGGTCATTTTTGCAATTGCTATTGAAACAAAACTGCCAATTATAATCACAAAAACAGGTAAGTTTGATGGCAGATTAAAGGCAAGAAGCAGGCCTGTCACTATTGCTGAACCATCAGTTATGGAAGTGGGCTTTTTGAAAACAAATTTCTGGATAATGAATTCAAAAATAATACAGGATGATATAGAAGTTACTGTTACCACTATAGCTCCAATACCAAAATAGAATACTGAGGTTAAAAAGGCCGGTACAAGTGCAAGCACCACTCCGAACATCAGTTTTCTTGTAGTTTCTGTTCCATGCGTCTGAGGTGACGGGGATACATTAAGCAGATTACTCATAGGGATGATACTATATTTTTCTTCTTATTTAACATTTTTTTCCCGAGCCATTTTTTGAACAGTTGATTTACCCAACCTTATATAATCAAGCAATGGCCTTCCTGCAGGACATGTATAACTGCATGATCCACATTCCATACAATCGGTAATTCTTTCTGATCCGGCTTTTTCAAACATTCCTTTTTCCGAAAGTGACATTAAAAGAAATGGCTCCAGGTTGAGAGCACAGACTGAAACACACTTTGCACATCTTATGCATGGATTAACAGCTATCCTCTGAGATTCACTTTTTGGAAACAGAATTATTCCTGATGTTCCCTTAACAACAGGAACATCGGTGTTAATAATTGCTTTTCCCATCATTGGTCCGCCGGACACAATTTTCCCTGTATCATCTGGCATTCCACCAGCTGCCTCAATAAGTTTTTTTACAGGTGTCCCAGTTCTAACGAAGAAGTTTCCGGGTTTATTGACCAGTTTTCCTGTTATTGTTACAACTCTTTCGAACAGTGGTTTGTTTTTTTGAACAGCTTCATACACAGCAAATGCAGTTCCTACATTATGTACTACAGCACCAACATCTATTGGAAGGCGGCCAGAAGGGACTTCTCTGTCAATAAGAGCCTTGATAAGTTGTTTTTCAGCACCCTGTGGATATTTCACTTTAAGTGCGTGGACACTTATTCCCTTATATGCGGATGATAATTTTGTAAGAATTTCAATTGCATCAGGCTTATTATTTTCAATACCAATCATTGCTTTCTCAACCTTCAGAGCTTTCATAAGAGCGGTAATACCGATCAGTATCTCTTCACCTCTTTCAATCATTAAACGATGATCTGAAGTGAGATATGGTTCACATTCAACTCCATTAATAATAAGTACATTACATTTTTTATTTGATGGAACTGCTAGTTTTATATGTGAAGGGAATGTTGCGCCTCCGAGACCTACAATTCCCGATTCAAGACATCTTGCCGTAATATCTGCAGCTGATAAAAGAATATCCTTTTTTATTTCTTTACTTCTGTCAATAGTATCTAACCATTCATCACCCTGAACATCAATAAAAATAGCACTCTGTTTATATCCGGTACTATCAATTACAGAGTCTATCTTATTAACAGTACCTGAAACTGAAGAGTGAATATTGGATGAAATATAGCCTTTGCTTGTTGCAATAAGCTGTCCGGTTTTTACTTTATCTCCTTTAGCGACGATAATTGTTGCGGGAGTACCAATATGTTGAGATACAGGTATTATAACACTCTCAGGCAGAGCAAGATATTCAATATCTGCATTGGTAGTGAGTTTGTTTTCAGGTGGATGAACACCTCCTGTGGGAAATGTTTTCAGCACGCTTGTATATTTTTAATATTAAACATATGAATCATCAGTTAACTATTTCAGTCTGAACTTCAACTTTTAACTTTCTGGGAGCAAAGTTTGATTCAATTATTGAATTTGTCGGACATTCCGTAACACATTTCCTGCAGAAAGTACATTTTGCAGCATCAATATAGGCAAGGTTATTTTCAATGGTGATTGCGTCGAATTCACAAACTTTGACACACTTTCCACAGGCAATACATGCAACTTTACAGGCTCTTCTGGCAGGGGCACCTTTTTCGCAGCTGGAGCAAGCAACATAAATCTTTCTCTCCTTTTTTGCCTTTTTTCTGAGTTCAATAATAGAGCGTGGACAAGCTTTGACACAGGCGCCACATGCTACACATTTTTCATCTATGATTACCGGTAATCCGGTTTCAGAATTCATGTACATAGCATTAAAAGTGCATGCCCTGACACAATCACCATTGCCAAGGCAGCCATAGCTGCAGTCAGTTTCCCCGATATACAGAGTGTGGGAAATTCTGCAATCAGGAACTCCGTCATATTTTGAGGTGTGGGGCCGGTGTTGAGGAGTACCATTACATAACAACACGGCTATTTTAGGATCGACTGCAGGAGCCACTTTCCCTAAAATACCTGAGACCAGTCCCATCACTTCGCCTCCTCCAACAGGGCAGTTAAGCCCATCAAAAGTTTCTGCTTTTACAAGTGCTTCCGCAAAATTACGACAGCCTGCAAAGCCACATCCACCACAGTTAGCAGCTGGAAGTACAGCCTGTATCTCATCAATTCGCGGATCTTCAAACACCATAAATTTCTGCGCAACAAAATACAGAATTACTGCCGAAATTAGGGCTATTATACTAAGACTTATGATAGTGATTATTACAGTAAGACTCATTGTTTAACCTTTTAATGTAAACGTAAACTTCTTATTTATACGGTTCCTGAAAAAATAAAGTGTCAGGTAATACGGAATTAGTATTGCCAGAGAAAAAAGACCCGCATTTAACTCAGATATAGAAAATGAGACAAGTATTATTAACATTGTCATAACTGCTAATAATGGCATTAAATAACCTAGTATCAAAGCATTATAACCCATTGCCTGATTCATCAAAATAACTACAGAATCACCCTCATTCACAGAATAGTTTCCTGATACATCAATAATTTTTTCTTCCTTTCCGGATAATGAACAGGTTCCTTCAGCATGACAACCCGAACATGCAGATGATGAAGAAATCCTGACGGTTACTTTATCTTTCCCTATGCTTTGGACAATCCCGTCGTGTTGAATTACCCTGGGATTTAATGATGGTTTCATAAAAAACATAAAAAAATTTGAACGCAAATTTATAATTACTTGGCTTACATACCCTGCTTTTTATCAGGTTTTAAATTAACTGTTATTATTTAAAATGGTTCTAATTTATTGTGTTTAACTTATACTGCTCCATGATTGTTTCTGGCTGTAGAGTCTTTTCAATTCGGACTTCAATATACTATTTTTGTCCTGTTCAACCAATGGATCGTCAGTCAGGATGTTATCAGCAATATTCCTTACATATTCGATCAACTGCCCGTCTTTTCCAAGATTAGCTATCTTCAGGTCAAATGGAATACCGCTCTGAAGAGTACCCTCGATATCACCTGGTCCTCTCAGTTGTAGATCCATTTCAGCAATTTCAAAACCATCACTAGTTTTTATCATTACCTCAATCCGTTTTGCTGCCTCCTTCGATAATCTATCAGTACTCATAAGAATGCAGTATGACTGATTGGCACCTCTTCCAACTCTTCCCCTTAACTGATGCAATTGGGAAAGGCCAAATCGTTCAGCACTTTCGATGATCATTACTGTTGCATTTGGAATATCAACACCAACCTCAATTACTGTTGTGGCAATAAGTATATGGGCATGTCCATCCTTAAAAAGTTTCATTGACCCTTCTTTATTTGCTGGTGTCATCTTTCCATGGACTACACTAACACAATATTTAGGTGCAGGAAATATCCTTGTTACTGTGTCCCAGCCATCTTCCAGATTCTTATAATCCATTTTTTCAGATTCCTTAATAAGGGGATAAACAATATATATCTGTCGTCCTTCTGAAATCTGATTTCTTATAAAGCCGAATACTTTGTTTCTTTCCGGATCAGTAAAATGCATAGTTTTAATGGGGATCCTTCCGGGTGGCAGTTCATCAATAACTGAAACATCCAGGTCACCATAGAGGGTCATTGCAAGTGTTCGGGGTATTGGTGTGGCAGTCATTACCAGCACATGTGGAGGATTGGTATTTTTTTGCCATAACCTGGCTCTTTGGGCGACACCAAAACGATGCTGTTCATCAATAATGACGAGTCCAAGGTTCCCAAATTGTATGCTCTCTTCAATCAGGGCATGAGTACCAATTAGTATATTCAGGGACCTGTCATTAAGGGATTCATCAATAGATTTGCGAAGGCTTTTTTTTGAAGAACCTGTAAGTAACTCAACTTTAATATTGATTCCTTCAAGTAATTTGCTGATTGTTTTATAATGCTGACCTGCAAGTATCTCAGTTGGAGCCATCAGACATGCCTGATAGCCGTTATCAAGCGCAATCAGCATGCTCATCAGGGCAACCAGTGTCTTTCCGCTGCCAACATCACCCTGAAGTAACCGATTCATTTGTTTCCCCGACCCAAGATCTTTCCTTATCTCTTTCATAACCCTTTTCTGGGCTTCTGTAAGAACGAATGGAAGGTTATTAAAATAAAAATTATTAAAGTTTTCACCGACACTTGAAAATACAAATCCTTTGATCTTCCGGTTCCTGGTTGTTTTAAACTTAAGGAGATTTAGCTGGATATAAAACAATTCCTCAAACTTCAGGCGATACCTTGCCTTTTCAAGTTCTTCATTATCAGACGGAAAGTGGATCTTATGAAGTGAATCATGCAGATCCATTAATTTATACTTTGAAATAAGATAAGCCGGTAAGGTTTCAGGTATCCTGGCCTTTAAATATCTAAGGAGATTACTGATAAGTTTGCTGATCGTCTTTGATGTAACAAACTGATTCTTTAGTTTTTCCGTGGTACTATATTGAGCCTGAAGTGCAGAGTTCAACTTCTCTTCCCGGTTGCCGGAAGTTTCAATTTCAGGATGAATAATATTTATCATTCCATTGAATACACCGGGTTTTCCGAAAACTATCAGTTCAGTATCAGCTCTGAAATTTCCCGTAATCCATTTGGTCCCTTTAAACCATACCAGTTTTATGGTACCTGTTTCATCCTGAAAATCTGCAACAAGTCTTTTACCTGCACCATGCCCTTCAGATATATATCCCTTTATTACACCTTTAATCTGAACAAAAGGCAGGTCAGGGTCAAGCTCAGAAATTTTGTAGAAACGAGTCCTGTCGATATATTTATAGGGAAAGTAATATAAAAGATCACGAAAGGTATTTATATTTAATTCTTTATTAAGTAATTCCGCCCTTTTGGGACCAACACCTGTAAGATAGGTAATATTAGTATCGAGATAATCCTGAACAAACATTATTGGTGAATTGAGGATAGAATAGATTACCGAAAATAAGTATTTTTGAAATCCCTACCAATTAATAATAACAATTGTGAAATGATTTTTTTCAGAGCTGCAAGATATTTACGTTATTTTCTTTTTTCAGGGCATTACAATGGTCATGGAATTCATAGTCCCTTTATTTTTGATCTTGTATCAAGGTTCTTCAGGAATAAAACTGATAATGATATTGTCTGTAAGATAGAATGTATAAGAGCGAAATTGAAATCAGACAACAGAGTGTTAGCAGTTAATGATTTAGGATCCGGATCAGAGAAAACCAAGAACAGATTAAGAAGTGTGTCACATATTGCACGTTACTCACCAGTTCCGGAAAAATATGGAGTTCTACTTTCAAATCTGGCATCAGAATTTGGTGAGCCATATATGATTGAGTTTGGAACTTCATTTGGCATCAGTACAATGTATATGGCAGGCTCTTGTCCAGATTCACTGGTATATACAATGGAAGGATCTACTGCTGTTGCAGAAATTGCAGATGCGAATTTTAATATTGCAGAATTGAAAAACATAAGGTTACTTGAAGGGTCATTTGATGATCTGATACCTTCAATAAAAAAAATAACAGGGAACCCGGGGTTGATCTTCATTGACGGGAACCACAGGAAAGATCCGTTAATTAACTATTTTAACCAGATGACTGAGATATCGGACCATAGTACTGTGATAATTATAGATGATATACATTATTCTAGGGAAATGGAAGAGGCATGGGAAATAATAAAACTTCATGAAAAAGTAACATCTACTATTGATATATGGAGAATGGGACTGGTTTTTTTCAGGGAAGGATTAACCTCATTTGATTACATAATAAGGTATTAACAATAATTAAGGTAGTATTATTTCATATTTGACTAAAATTAATATAATTTCGAAAATTCAAAAATTAAATATTATGGACAAAGTTATTGAGATTCACGATATTGTTAAAAATTATCAGGTTGGTTCAGTGATTGTCAGGGCTTTAAGATCGGTCACTGTAGAAATTGAACGTGGCGAATATGTTGCTATCATGGGTCCTTCAGGATCAGGAAAATCAACTCTTATGAATCTTATGGGTTGTCTCGATACTCCGACAAGCGGAACATATATTCTTAATGGAACTGATGTGAGTAAGATGGAAGATGATTTTCTAGCAGAGATAAGAAACAAGGAGATTGGGTTTGTATTTCAGACTTTTAATCTACTTCCCCGTTATTCTGCTCTTGAGAATGTCACATTACCCCTGATTTATGCAGGTATTCAGAAAGTTGACAGGGAAAAGCAGGCAATTGAAACACTTCAGCAGGTAGGATTGGGTGACAGGATGACTCATAAGCCAAACGAATTATCGGGAGGTCAGCGTCAGCGGGTTGCAATTGCCAGAGCTTTGGTCAATAAACCTTCTATTATCCTTGCAGATGAACCAACCGGGAACCTCGACAGTAAAACATCTCTCGATATAATGGGATTGCTTGATGTCATTCACAAAAAGGGGAATACTGTTATTCTTGTAACACATGAAGAAGACATTGCAAGGCATGCACACAGGATTATAAGACTTCTTGACGGAGAGGTATCTCAGGATTATAAGAATGAACATATTATTAATGTCTGAAGTTTTTTAAGGATAGCTTAACATAAAAATGAATATTTTCTTCGGGCATGAAAATATATACCCGTACAGGTGACGATGGGACAACTTCTCTATCCGGGGGAAGGCGGGTTCCCAAGCATCATAATCGTGTTGAGGCGTACGGTTCTGTTGATGAGTTAATTGCGTGGATTGGCCTTTTAAGGGATCATTGTATCAACACCAAACGTAAGGAATTGCTCATCTATATTCAGGACCAGCTTATGAAATGTGCAGCTTCGCTCGCTTCTGATCCTGAAGATAAAAAGGGTAAACAATACATCCCTGATTCAGATTGTATTTCAATACTTGAGAAAGAGATTGATATCATGGAGGAAAGCATCCCTCTTCTCAGTAATTTTCTTCTCCCCGGAGGTCATTTGCTTGTATCTTATTGTCATATAGCCCGATGTGTATGCCGACGGGCAGAAAGGGCAGTGTTAAGACTGAATGAAACAGAAAAGACTTCTGAAATAGTACTGAAATTTCTGAACAGACTTTCAGATTTTCTTTTTGTTTTGTCAAGAAAAATAGCTTCAGAGCTTGATATAGAAGAGATTAAGTGGTCGATATGATTTATTATCAAACTTAAAAAAAGGCTATTGTTTTTTAAATAAAAAAATATTTATATTTGCAAACTTTGTTTAAAGTTTACAGATAAAAAAATTATGTACTGGACACTTGAATTGGCATCAAAACTTGAGGATGCTCCATGGCCTGCAACAAAAGATGAGCTGATTGATTTCGCCATTAGGTCAGGTGCCCCTATGGAAGTTATTGAAAACCTACAGGAAATTGAGGATGAAGGAGATATATATGAAAGTATTGAAGATATATGGCCTGATTATCCAAGCAAGGATGACTTTTTTTTCAATGAGGATGAATATTAAAAATAGGGCATATAACTTTATGCCCTATTTTTTTATAAAAATATCAGATTTCTTCTTGGGTCTTAAATTATCTAACCAGTTGAATCCTTCGAGCCTTAATGGTTTCGAAGAAGCCAGATCAGGAGGATCAATTATTCCTTCAGGGTTTTCGTATTGAAAAATGTCAGTAATTGTTCCATCTTTGATATGTATTTCAATACGTGCACACTTTGCTTTATTAACGCCAGCAATGCTCTCACCGTCAATAAGATAGTATATTGATTCTCCGTTTCCGTCGACATTGATCTTATATAACTTATTCTTTTCAAAGTATCCTGTAAGTGATCTTCCCTTGATCTGGTTAAATCTGGATGTGTCGACCTGGCTTGTAACGAATGCAGAATTATAAAGTTCCATCCTGTCTGTCTGACGGTTTTTTGTAAATATTGCCATCGAATCGGATGTCAGCTGGTTTTCCTCTGACCAGATTACGGGTTTATAATAGAATCTGATTACTGAATCCTGAAAAGAATATGAGAGGGAGTCGCATTTAGACTGCAGATCTTTACTGAATATTTTGCATCCTCGATAGGCTCTCATTAACCTGTAACCTTTTAGGGATGTATCAGCAACAGTAATAGCACTGATAGTATCGGCATGAAGAAAAAGTGAATCACCACCAGAGAATTGGATAAACATGGCACTGTCAGTGACAATAAATCTTTCGGGATCCTTATAATACCATGCGTAATTGCCGGCTACCATAATCTGGTTAGTAGTGTCAGTAATAGTTACATTACCAAATGATTGACCATATCCTGTTCTTCTGTCATAGAAAAGAGAATCTCCATGAATGATCTGTTGCCTGTTATCAATAACTGCATTTTTCCAGATACGGGTGGCTTCGGTTTTTGTATCGTACCAGCCTCTTTCACAATATACGTATATACTGTCACCATTTAACTCTGAAGGTCCTGTAAAAATAGCTGTTTCCGATTCAGTGTTGTAATCCATTGTATCAGCAGTCATCACATAATCAGGATTTACGATTTTAACACTATCTTTAAAATGAAAAAGGTTTTTTGATACGAAATATACTCCGACAATGCTGGTAAGTCTATTGTCTCCGTTAATTATTCTTCCATGGTCGTTATAGCGGGCAATTTTGTTGGCTACATCATATTTAAGTGAGTTAGTATAGAGGTGGGTCTCTTTATCAATTAGTTCTACATTACCATCGACTGAGGCAGTCTCAGTGGCCCCGTCATAAAACAGGTTATCCCCATAAAGATCAAGTGTATCACCTTGTTCTATATGGATCTTTCTAAATGCCCTTACCTGGTTTACGACAGGAAAAAAGTGGGCACTGTCGCACGACATAAAAGTTTCAATATGTTTTAGCTTTACATTCCCCAGAAGCCTGGAAATTCTGTTTCCGGATGACTTATCGGTCTCATCTATTCCTTCATCAGCATGAATAACTTCAATATATTTTTTCCCGGTTTTATTTGAAGGATTATTCTGGCAATTAAGTTTAACTGGAAAAAGAATAAGGATCAGTATAAAAAGGGTTATTCTGATTGTTAATGAACGCAATTTGCATCGATGGTGATTTATTTCAGCCATCCTTTTGACAAAAAGTTGCAAGATTTTAACTCTTCACATACTTTAATATATGTAACCTCGATTTTCTTTTTTACCCAGGTATCGTAGGTTTTTGTCCGTTCCTGCATCAGGGCATCATTATAAAGGTTTTGATAGTCATTTTTCAGATCGGCTCTGTGTGCCGGCAATTCTTTATCAAGTTTAACGATTCTGAACACAACATTTGCATTTTCATCAGTAGTCCTGAATGGCTCAGATATCTCACCAACTTTCAGATCTCTGACTTTGGCATACATATCAGGATTTAGTTCCTCAAGAGTAAACCATGTGACTCTTTCTGAAGGATTAGTACTTACAAACTTTCCACCATTAATCCTGCTGTCTTTGTGGCTTGAGAATCTCCTGGCGGCCAATTCAAATTTAATAGTGTCTGTTCTTATCTTATCAGCGATACTATCGAGTTTGGTGATTGCCAGTACAGCTTCCTCGGGTTTTACTTTTGGCCTTATCAGGATATGACGGGTATTAACCATATCGCCCTTTCTGTCAATGAGCTGAATAATGTGAAATCCATATTTTGTTTCAACAATTTTAGAAACAGTATTTTTTGTAAGACCAAAGGCAGCATCTGCATACTCTTTTTCAAGTTCTCCACGTGTAAGGTATCCAATTTCACCACCGCTTTTTGCAGATTCGGTATCTTCTGAGTACATGATTGATTCGACGTTAAAACTTTTTCCGGCAAGGATTTCACTTCTTATATCAAGAAGTTTTTGTCTGGCTTCAGCTTTATTCTCCTCGTTGGCTGGAGGATCAAGTTGGATGATACTTATTTCTACTCTTGATGGTATTACAGGAAGAGAATCTTTTGGAATACTTGCATAATATCTCTTTAATGCAGCTGGGGTAATTGTAATATTAGCTGCAATTTTTGATTGCACTTCGCTGATAGTTTCCTGTTCAAGCATTGTTTTTCTTATATCTCTCCGGATTTCTACCAGGCTCTTTTTAAAATATTCTTCAAGAGCTTTTTCACTTCCTGTCTGCCTTATTGCATCATTCATTTTCATGTTCAGATTGCCTTCAACTGCGTCATCGGTCACAATAACACTATCAATTCTTGCCTGATCGAGAAATAGTTTAGAGACAAGCATCTGTTCAAGAACATTGCATCTGAGCTGATCTATTGGAAGCTTGTTTCCATTTCTTCTGAGATCTGTTATCACATTCTCAATATCCGAGAGGTAGATGATTTCATTTCCGACAATTGCTGCAACAGATTCGACCAATGCCTGAGAAGTAGCATTAAAGGTTACAGAAAGGAATAACCCGGCAAGCATTAAAATAATCCTCAAATTTCTTTTCATCATAATAGTTTAATAAATCTTAAAAACATTTTCCTTAAGCGCATCATTGAATATTCCATTCTCAAGAGACTGAATAAATTGAAATCTGCGATTATTCCATATAATTCTTTTAATATCGTCTTTGATGTATTCATAAGGGGCAAGAGATGATCTTAATCTGTAATCCCTGATGGTTATCATATAGACCGAAGAGGAGTCACTCGTTTCAAAATATGTGTTTCTTTTAAGAAAGTATTCCTGATTGCCAAAATCTTCTTTTAATTCAACCAGAAGTCTGTCCATTGTAACCCATTTTTCATTAAAATCATCAAACTTTTCAGCAAACTGGAAACAGTAATTTTCAAGTTGCTGAAGATCTTTCTGGTCATTTGATCTGGAAAGGATTCTTATCTTATCAATATCAGGAGTTTCAACGGGCAGCTTTATAAAAAGTGCTTTTACAATATTTGAATTCAGGATAAAACTCTTTTCATTTGTAATATAATAATTCTCAAGTTCTTCTTCAGTCACAACTGTATCCATCTTTTCAAGCATCATTTGTCTCTGATACTGATATATAACCAGGTTGGATTTTGTCTCTTCAATTTGTTTTCCTATTTCACTTTTTAATTCCGCTGAAAGATTTTCTTCGGCTTTCTGAAGAAGAAGTTCCTTCTTTGCCCATTTGTTAATATAATTCTGAATAATTGCCATACTGTCAGTTTCTGAAGATCCGCCATGAAAAATTTGCGGGATCTCGTCGTAATATAGTATAGCATCTCCAACTTTTGCGACAGCAGTTCTCTTTACCGGTTTGTTAAAGTTCTGGCAACCGGAGAAGATTAAAGTGGCAAAAAGAATTATAAATAATCTGTTCATCTTAATATTTCTTCTTAACTTCTTCAAGAATACTGCTATCAATTTTAACGCTATATTTTTCCTTTAATTGTCTTATCCATAAAGTCTCAAGAAAATCCTGATATCCTGTCATCATTTCAGCCTTTATTTCAGCAAATGATAGAGGTACAGGTTCTATAATCTTTTTAATCTCGCATATTGAAGGATAATCTGACATTCTATTAACATGGATACCCACGATCCATGGGATTTTATCTATCTGATTATCTTCCCCTTCAAACCAGGTACCCTCTTTAATGATAAGAGTTGTATCATTTCTGCGATTGAACTTCTGACTTAACAGCCTGTCAATATCGGGTTTGCCGGAGAATTTTTTAAAAGCTGAAGAAAGTTTTTTCCCTCCATCAGTCGTTTTTAAAATATATATTTTAGCTGTGATACCTTTGCGGGAAAGATAGTTGTTTTTATTATTCTCATAGAATTGGAGTAGCCCAAGCGAATCTTCTTTAATTCTGTTCCAGACCTTTTTTCCTGAAATTTCAAAAAGAAGTATTCCATCGTGAAATTCGTTCATCAAATATCTGAACTCAGGATATTTTTTCTCCAGAATTGAGTTCTCATAAGCGATTATCTGGTCAGAAACTCTTGTATCTATAGAATGGTCAATAAAGTAAGTCGGATCACGTGTGACAATCATGGATCCTCTTTTTTCAACATATTTTGCGAATTCATTTGTTGTAAAGCGCTGCTTAGCAAAAGTATATAAGTTTCCTGAAGGAATTGAATCCTTTCTGTAGCCAGCTAATCCCTGAATAATTAATGTATCAGTATTCTCAATAAACCATTTATATGCAACCTGGTTTATATTAAATTTATACTCTTTTTTAAGTTTTTCAATCAATGATTTTTTACTGATTGAATTGAGATATGACTGGTTTATTTTGCTTTCAAGAAATGATCTTGATTCTTCAAATGAGCCGGGAGCTTTTTTCCCGAGAAGTTTAATAATATGCCATCCGTAGTGTGTTTTTACAGGTTTTGATACGGTGCCTGTGTCATTAAGACTAAATGCAATTTCTGAAAAATCAGAGATTATTTCCCCTGTTCCGAACCAGTTTAGTTCACCTCCATTGCCTGCAGATTCTTTATGGTCAGAATACTTTTTAGCCAGTTCACTGAAAGAAGTTCCCCCAAGTAGTTCTGAATAAATCCTGTTGATCTCATCCTCGGCATTTTTTGCTTCTTTTTCTCCTGTACCCGGAGGTACTGCTTTCATGATATGGGCGACTTTTATTCTTCCTTTTGACGGACGTTTATCTGCCACTTTGATGATATGATACCCATATGGAGTTCTTACAGGGTCTGATATTGCACCCTTTTTAAGATTATAAGCAGCATCTTCAAATGGCATAATCATCTGAAAAACGGTAAAATATCCAAGATTTCCTCCATTAACAATAACTGATTTATCATCAGAGCTGCTCCGCGCTACCTGTTCAAAAGGTTCTCCGTTGATAATTCTTTCTCTAATGTCAGATGCCTTTTCCCATGCTTTAAGTGTATCATCGGGGGAAGCTTCCTGTGGAAAGGCAATCAGGATATGCCAGCCATTAATTTCTGTGAGAGACCTTTGATATGCTTTCTGCAGTAGTTTTTCTTTTGCCTGGGGATCGGTTAGATAATTTTGTGCTAGCTGATTTCTATAGCCGTTTAATTCGCTTTTAAATGCTTTTGTGGTATCGTATCCCTCATTCATTGCATCAGCAACTTTAAGTTTGAATATGATAAACTGCTGAAGATAGGCATCAATGTCTAAAGTTTTTCCAGGTTCAATGCTTTTATTATACATTCTGATGAACTCTCCTGTTTCTGTATTTTTTCCTGCCACAGTAAGCATTACTTTATCATTCAGGTTCTGTGCCTGACACACAACAGATAAGAGAAATATCATGGTAATTGTTTGCAGAGTTCTTGCTTTCATCAGGATAAACTGATACCTGTTATTCAAACGATTTTCTGCTATAGTTAGGCGCTTCTCTTGTTATTGAGACATCATGCGGATGGCTTTCAATGATACCCGAATTAGTAATTCTGACGAATTTGCCATCTTTTTTGAGGATACTGATATTCCTGGCTCCAAGGTATCCCATTCCTGCCCTTAAACCTCCGGTCATCTGGTATATGACTTCAGAAAGATTTCCTTTAAACGGAACTCTTGCTGCAATTCCTTCCGGAACAAGCTTTTTAATATCATCTTCAATATCCTGAAAATACCGGTCTTTTGAACCCTGCTGCATTGCCTCAATAGAACCCATACCCCTGTATGACTTAAATTTGCGACCATTATAGATAATTGTTTCCCCCGGAGATTCCTCAACTCCGGCAAAGAGCGATCCTGCCATAATCGAGTCTGCACCTGCGGCTAATGCCTTAATAATATCACCAGAGTATCTTATTCCTCCGTCAGCTATCACGGGAATTCCCGAACCCTCAACTGCCTTAGATACATTGTATATTGCTGAGAGCTGTGGTATTCCAACTCCGGCAATTATTCTTGTAGTACATATTGATCCTGGTCCAATACCAACTTTTAATGCATCGGCACCTTCATCAGCTAATTTTCTTGCGGCTTCAGCGGTACCGATATTTCCAGCGATGACATCAATGGCTGGATAACTCCTTTTTATCTCTCTCAGGATATTTATTACACTCTTTGTGTGAGCATGCGCTGTATCTATTGATATTGCATCAACGCTCGCATTTATCAATGCTTCGACTCTTTCCAGAGTGTCTGAAGCTATCCCGACGGCTCCGGCAACTCTAAGTCTTCCTTTATCATCCTTGCAAGAATTAGGCCTGTCTTTAGTCTTGGTGATGTCTTTATAAGTAATTAATCCGATCAGCTTACCGGTTTCATCTATCATTGGTAGCTTCTCAATCTTATGCTTCTGAAGAATCCTCGCAGCTGCTTCCAGATTAGTCTGATGGTTGGTTGTAATAAGATTTGACGTCATAACTTCTGTGATCTTCCTGCTCCGGTTGTTTTCAAACCTCAGATCCCTGTTTGTGACAATGCCTTTAAGTATACCATTCATATCAACAACAGGAATGCCACCGATCTTGTACTCACTCATAAGATTCATTGCTTCTGCAACTGTGGCATCAAGATTAATTGTAATCGGGTCGAAGATCATAACATTTTCAGCCCTCTTGACACGTTTTACCTGTAAAGCCTGTTTTTCAATCGACATATTCTTATGGATCACGCCTATTCCTCCTTCCCTTGCTATGGCTATCGCGAGTTCATCTTCAGTTACAGTATCCATTGCAGCTGAAACAATAGGAGTATTTATCCCGATATTTCTGGTGAACATTGAGCTGAGATCAACTTCGCGAGGAAGTACTTCAGAATATGAAGGAACCAACAGAACATCATCAAATGTTAAGCCTTCATATAATATCTTATCCTTTAAAAATGACATCGGATGAATATTAAATATTTTGTTGGCGCAAATTACAAAAAAAACAGGACTCTTAAAACATCTCATAATTATTAGACATCATAAAAAATTGAATTACAGTTATTACATTTGTATAAGTGCTTCCGGGAAACAAATTTTACTAACACGATAGAGTGGTTTGCTCCTGGCAAAATATCTTTTTATAAACTTCTTTGATGAATTTTGATCTATACAACCAGATTTTAACAAAGTACTGGGGATTCACTTCCTTTAAACCACTGCAGGAAGATATCATCAGGTCCATTGCAGAAGGAAAGGATACTCTCGGGCTGATGCCGACGGGAGGTGGCAAATCTTTGACATTCCAGGTGCCCGGTATGGCTCATGAAGGGATATGTCTTGTTATCACTCCTCTGATAGCTTTGATGAAAGATCAGGTTAACCGTCTTATTAGTCTTGAAATAAAAGCAATGGCAATTCATTCCGGAATGTCGGCAGAGGAAATAGATATTGCTCTGGAGAACTGTATTTATGGTGATTATAAATTTCTTTACATTTCACCTGAGAGATTATCTACAAAACTCTTTCAGGCCAGGGCACATAAACTCAATCTCTCCCTGGTAGCCATTGATGAAGCACATTGTATTTCACAATGGGGATATGACTTCAGACCCTCTTATTTAAAGATTGCCTCACTTCGGGATTTTATTTCTGATAAAATTCCATTTCTTGCACTCACAGCTTCTGCAACACCCATTGTAGCAGATGATATTATGAATAAACTTGGTTTTAAAGGGAAGAATCTCTTCAGAACCAGTTTCGAAAGAAAAAATATTTCCTACCTGGTCAGAAAAGTTGAGGATAAGGGATCATACCTGGTCAAGACTATAAAAAAAATCAGTGGCAGTGGAATAGTTTATGTGAGAAGCAGGAAGCGTTGCAGGGAGGTTGCGGAATTGCTTTTAGTGAATGGTATTAGTTCAGATTTTTACCATGCAGGGTTGCCCGAAGAGTTGAGGGATAAAAAGCAGAGTGCCTGGACCCGGGGCGAAACAAGAGTTATTGTTTCAACTAACGCTTTTGGGATGGGTATTGATAAAGCTGAAGTGCGGTTTGTCATACATTGGGATGTTCCTGATTCGATTGAAAATTACTTTCAGGAGAGTGGTCGGGCAGGCCGGGATAATAAACCAGCTTATGCTGTTCTTTTATACTCCCCGGCTGATAAGAAGAGACTCAATGATTCTCTGAGGCAAAAATTTCCTCCTGTTGAAAAAATTAAGGATGTCTACGAAGCTTTATGCAACCACCTTCAGGTACCACAAGGATCAGGTAAGGATAATGTTTTTGACTTTAACATGGCAGATTTTGTATCTAAATATCGTCTGCCTGTAATAGAAACATACAATAGTCTCTCATTCCTTCAAAGGGAAGGATATGTGGAGTTTACAGAGGAGATAAATAATCCCTCAAGGGTCCATTTTGTAGTTGGTCGCGATGATCTGTATAAATTTCAGGTTGCAAATGAATCATTTGACAGTTTCATCAAACTTCTTTTAAGATCATATACCGGCATGTTTTCAGAGTTTGTCCCGGTTAATGAAGAAGTACTCGCGAAAAAAGCTGCCATATCAAGAGATACTGTCTATCATTATCTTGTAAAGCTCTCATCAATGAATATCATCCGGTACATTCCGGGTAAAAAATCCGCCCTGGTGATCTTTACCGAAGAACGGTTAGTACGTAAAGCATTATTGATCTCACCTGAGAATTACCTGGACGTTAAAGAAAAATATATACTCAGGTTAAACAGGATAATTGATTATGCAGATAGCGAAACCAGATGCAGATCAGTTACACTTCTCGACTATTTTGGGGAAGAGTCGGACCGTTGCGGAGTTTGTGATGTATGCCGTGACAGGAATGAGCTGGATCTGAGTAAATATGAATTCGATTTAATACTTGAGGAAATTAAATGTGTGCTCGGGGAGAAGAATCCTGATGCTGTAGAGCTAGTCAGATCAATTGATTATCCTGAAAAAAAAGTAGTTAAGGTTCTGCGCTGGTTGCTCGATCATAATAAAATAGTTAAGGATGGCAATCATAAACTTACCTGGGGCTCACAAGCCGTGGAGTAGGGGTATAGTGCAACAGGCGAAATGAATTGAAATGAAACCCAGATCTTAGCTCCGGTTAAAATTAAATTCCTTTGTGGCTTATGGTTTTTAAATTATGCCAGCAGGTGATTTATAATTAAAATATCAAGTTCTTCATAATCTCTGTCAGCTATTAAAGTTTCAATTCTCTTTTCATCAAGACTTCTTGACAATTCAAGAAGCTTTAAGAAGGTGTTTTTACTGTTGCTTAGATGTTTGGTTGAGACATCCTGCTTTTGAGTTCTCATTGTTTTAACATCAAGACCTACCCATTCACCATTGTTGCCATATCCATGCTTATCAAGAATTCTGACCTGATTAAATGCCCTTCGCAGATCAACAGATCCAAATGATTTATCCTGGTCAAATTTTAATCCATTCTGATCATTGAGATGTACTGTCCATAGTTTATTGAAGGCAAGGGCATAGCCCATTTCATCGGAAGGATCAAGACCGGCCAGGATAGCATGTGCACTTTCAATATTCACACCGACTCTTACAGGATCAACTGTTAATTGTGCCAAAGCCAATGCATGCCCAGTTGTGGGGATGTAGGTATGGTCCATAGGTTCATTGGGTTTTGGTTCAATACAGACTCTTATTTTCGGATCATAACCAAGCATCTGGTTTATTGCATCAATTATCATTTCTGTTGAGATCTTACTGTCTTTCGCTTCCCTGATATATGTGCCTTCCCTTGCAAGCCATAGGACAAGAAGATCAGTTCCCAGAGCATTGGCAATATCAATTGCTTTTTTTGTACGGTCGATAGCGTACTTTCTGCAAAGCGGACTATTTGAAGTATACCCTCCATCAATTGTTCTTTCATCTTCCCATAACCTGGGAGCAACAAATTCCGAAATCAGTCCATGATCATCTAATATTTTCCTGAGTTTAGTTACTTCTTTTATTATCTGGTTATAATTAAGGTTGTTAAGATCCGGGACAGCGTCATCGTCATGAAACTGAATCCCATCGAATCCCAGATTTTTATACATGTTAAGTTTTTCACCTAAACTGAAAGATCTGCGGACAGATGGTCCGAATGAATCAGCGCCCTCATGGATATTCCAAGGGCCAAATGTAAAACGGAATGTTCCTTTTATTGTCATTAGTTTATCATTTAATTATTAGACAGATATGTTTTTGTTGATAAAATTTATTCTAAATCGTCAGTAATCAACAGAATTCACTTATTTATATTATAGACCGCTCGTACAGGTTTAATATTCAATTCTTCAGCCACACGGATAGTATTGATTATATCATTAACCAGAGGAAAATCGACTCCATAATCAAATAACTTTTTAATATCTTCCGGAGAGTCAGTTCCATAATAATTAACACTTATACCTTTTTCCTTTAATTCCCTGGCATACTTTTTATAGTCCTGACAAATAGTATCGCGAAGCTGGATAAAATCTGCCTTCATCCTGATAGTCTCATTTACGTACTCCTGATCTGACTCTTTCCTGTCCATATTACATATCATTATTTCAGGAACTATCTCCCTAGCCTTTTTGGCAGCAGTTTCGCTGCATGCCATGAAGGATTGAAGCAGTCGTTTTTCTTTCGCCAAAGTTTCTGCCACAAGAACAGGGAGTCTCTCCTCGCCCTTTACATGGATATTCAACCAGATATTTACAGGCATTATTTTCAGTACCTCAAGGAACTCAGGTATTTTTTCACCTTTAAATTCAGATGATTTCCAGCTTCCTGCATCCAGTTCTCTGATCTCCTTTATGGTAAGATCAGCAACCCTTCCTGAACCATTTGTTGTCCGGTCAACAGTAGGGTCATGGATAACAACCATTTCATTATCTTTAGTAAGGAAAACATCAAATTCAATCATATGTGCACCAGCTTTAATTGCTTCCCTGAATGCAGATAAAGTATTTTCAGGGTGAGTTGCCATTGCACCCCTGTGAGCACACAAACCTCGTTCAGGCAGTTTTATCAAAGATGTTGAGCCGCTGCCATTACCTCTATTGTTACAATTGGATAGTATTGTCAGATATAATGCAGAAATAATTACTATTAAAATGCTTCTAATTTTCATATTCTGTTTATTTTGAACTGTGAAGCACTGAAGCCCGAACTCTGAATGTAAAAGTATAATGCCTGTAATCTGTCATTTCTGTCAAAGCTGTTCTGGAATAGTAACACTTTAATATTTCGGATTATTCAGGTAAAATTATGTGAATTTTTCAGACTACAATTGTTTTGAATTTATATAATTGAGCAAATTCAGTTAATTCTTTTTTATAATCTCCATAGAAGAACAACTGGTGAAAACCTGGATAAGTCAGTACATTATGTTTATCATCCATTTTCACCTTGACTGAAACAACACAACCACCAGAAGGGGGGACGTTCATATTTTCAAGAACAGTACCTGTTGAGATCAATAGTTCTGAAGGAGTATCATTTGTATCCTTCCCGGGGATGAAATCGAGGCATGTTATTTTTTGCCCCAACTTCCAGATTGTTTTCGGGACAGCGTCGCGGTTACCATGGTGGTGGACAAGATCGAAAGGTTCAGGTGGGGTTCTGAAGCCATTTAACCGTGTAGGGCTGGAACAGTGTGCACCTATGATAGTATCATCAGAGGTGTCGGCTACAGGATCCTGCTGAAAACCAGGCCTTTCAAAAAGGTATTGGACCAGAATATGAGCAGCTATTGCACCGGTATCAGCCTCACATGCAGCAGGAATACCATTATCATTCATTCTTGACCAGGCAATACATGGAAGACTGATTGATGTTTTCCCAAGTGCACCAAGACAATCCATACTGATTGCATCTGCCTGTTCTTTAACCAGAATATTTCCGGCAACTTTATAACTTTTAATCCCGTTTATTACATCCATTCTAGTAGCATTCCGTATCTGTCTCGATCTTTTGATATACTGATCAGCCATATCCTCAATCTCGGGTGAAACAGGCAAAGCATTATATTCATTCATGAAAACTTCAGCTGGCACATATTGAAGTTTGATGCCAGTGTCAGCAAGAGATTGCTCAAATCGCTTACTGCCTTGAATTACAACACATTTAGAATGATGCATTTTCGTTCCGGCCTGAATCATCTTCATTCCGTACTCAACCTGCCTGAAATCATTTGTGGAATAGATGACAGAGCCAGGCATGAGAGCCAGTGGTTCGGTATTGGTAGTAAATGAAGTACCCAGAGGGGAGAAGATGACAGTAGGAATTCCGCTTCCAGTAACTTTTTTTGCTGTTGGCCATGCATGTGCCTGCCTGTCCAGTAATATAAGAACTATGCCGTCAGGAGATGATGACTTGACTTCGGCGAGCCAATTGTCAGCTTCTTCCGGAGTATAAAGTGGGATTTCTCTTAGATCGGACTTAAATCCAAGATTATTAGCTGTTTGAATAAATTGTTCCGAGTACAGCTTTAAAGCTGCCTCTCCGTCATAAATTGCCCCGGGCCAAAGTATTCCGTAATCCTCTTTCCGTCGGACAAAAGCTGCCTTCACTGATGGAACATACTGTGACGCAGGTCCCGCAAGGCTTTCTATATTAAAGTTGGTAGCATGTTCAGCTTTAAGGATTTTAAAACTGTTCATTAAGTATGCTCCCATAAAGGCGATTGACGAATTTCGGATAAAACTTCGACGATCAAAATGAGTTCCGTCGCAACTACAATGTAATGCACATCTTCCTTTATTCATTGGTATGGATTTTATTTTGACAATACTGTTTATGAATTGCGATAAGATCCAAAGTATTAAGCTGTATGCAATTTAAGATATTAAATTGTGTCCGGAAAATTTTATTGAGTTTTCTGATTTTAATCTTCCTGTTTTAAAATATGATGTTTAATATCATGCATTACTTAATAACTTTTATTCATTGTTTCAAAGTTAACATACAATCATTCATCGAGTTGGGGAATGAAATAGAAAAATACCAATCGTTACATGTTGGGATTTAAAGTAACTATGATCTAATTTCCAACTGATGTAGCAACTACTGGATATTTATTGTCTGTCTGAAATTTGGAGGTTGAGGATTCTGGAGTTAATCAAATATTAATCATGTAAATCTGTCTTTCACCTTCATGAACAGAATCGAAGGTAATCGTTTTTCCATCTGAAGAAAATCTTGGATGCAGATCACAACGAATTACGTTTGCCCGTTTAATATCCTGGTTAAAAATCCCTAATTGGGTCTTTTCATTTGTTTTTGTGTTGAAAAGAAATATTTCCGCCTGGGGATTATCTCTTCCTCCAATCTGAGCATCGCTTAATATCCATTGTCTGTCAGGAGAATATGAACAATGGCCATCTCTGGTCAATATCTCTTTGCCAACAACATGAAAATTTTTCTTTCCGTCAGTAAATTCAATAAAATTTCTGCTTCCGAGAATATCTGAAGTAAATAAAATTATATTGTCATCTTTCCAATCAAAATGCGAAACCCAATGCCCGAAAGGTATCTGACACTGCAATTCTGTGCCGTTGCTGTTAATAGTCCACAGAGATGTTTCCCAGCTTTTCTCTGTTTTGACCCTGCAAAAGAAAAGCATCCGGCTTCCTGAAGGATTAAACAGCACATGGTTGAACCATAATAATCCATTGACAGGAATGTTAAAATCAGGGTGTTTTACTATTTCTGTGAAGGGTAAAAATAGCTGCTTTTCACCTGTATTTAGGTTAACTGTAAAGAGTCCATCATCCTCTGGAATATTTTTTGTTTCATAGTTTTCTATATCAGCAATATAACCAACTTCTTTACGGCAATACCACATGCGGATATAGTTTAGCCCGATTGCATCTCTTCCATTAGGTGACAGAGCAGCAACCGGAGCTTTAATTTTTCGTTTTTTACCTGATATGGGATTAACAGTAAAAGAAATCAGTGATTTTTCCTCGAAAGCGTTATAAATAAACTCTTCTCCAAAACCTGCATCTATCCAGTGCATCATAGAACCCTGCTGGAAATTGAAAGCTGCAGTCTCAGCAAAAGAGATAAACCGGTTACTTTTAGAGTCGATCAAACCTACTTTTGCAACATCAGAAAAGGAAGGTACTCTGTCATCAAAATCAGTTTCAAGAGAAAGGTGATATCTTTTTGATTTATCCCATGTATTGATTCCATAATATCCGAAGAAATGGTTTTTACCGGAAGGGGAGAGCTTTTGTATTTTGCAGGATTTTATTGATTGGTCAAATAAGCCATTTTTTGAGATTAATCCCAGACCTCCTGCTGACAGGCCTGTTTTTATAATAAATGTCCGCCGTTTCATAAGTATTTAATTTTCATAGTAAAATTTAATCAGAATATTGTAATCTGATAAGGATGATAAAACTTACACGGAATTACTTACCTTTTTATTGAGCTTAAAAGAGGATCCTATTTTTTTACTTGTTTCAAGTGCCTGTTAAACCATTTCAATGCCTCCTCCTGTATTTCCTGATCGTAACAGTGGGGTTTTGCTGGTGTATAATTCATGAACAGGTCGGGACACCCTGCCCAAGAGAAGGCTTCTTCTATTTGTTGTGCGGCCTCCTGTTGTCCAAGGGGAGGAAAGAGCATATCAGCTGTTCCACTTACTACCATGCATGCTTTGGGAGCTCCCATTGAAATCAGATCGGGTATATCAAGTCTGTCCCAGGCACCTGGTAACAGGCAAAAAGTGCCAACTGCACCACCAAGATTATAGGCTTGCTGTGTGTCACCTGTGGTCATCCATCCAACAGTAACGGTTGCTTTTATCCTGGATTCAAGGGCAGCAATTATATTTGTCCGCCACCCGCCTCCCGATAGTCCTGTGCATCCTATACGGGTTCCGTCAACTTCTTTTCGGGTGAGCAAATAATCGACGCAGCGGCTATCGTCACCATAATTCAAACCAGCCCAGGTAGTTCCAGCCCAGTTTAATTGCCGTACCCCTAGATAAAGAGCTTCTCTTGTGATGGCTTCATATTTTGCAAAGGTGGGTTCATCTAGTGTTGAAGCGTCAAATGATTCAGGAAGACCGCCAATGCCACGTGGTGAACGATTACCAAAATGATATGCATCAATAACAATTACTGCATATCCCTGTGAAGCATACCAGTCTGCCAGTGCACGTCCACTTGTACTTCCGGCACGGTGTCGGGTAATTGCAGGGTGTACGGGTTCACCGCATATACGATCAGCACCGAATAGCATCGGGCCACCCCATTCGTGCAGTACTACAAGTGCAGGAGCGGGAAGGGGGACGTTTTTTGGAATATAGAAATAGCCTGGTACCCTGAACCATGGTGTAGTATTGAATTCGATTTTTTCACGAATAAAGGAATCTGTTTCAACTCTTTCAATGGTAATGGGATTTAGTTCTGCAGGAGGAAGATTATAGTGTAGTTTGTCCATCAGGCAAGCTCTTGCTTTCTGAGACCACTCCCTGAAGTTTCCTCCGGGATTCGCTTTCTTCCAAGTCGCAGCATTTAGATCGAGAGGCCGGTATGAACGCATTTTTTGCATCGTTTCTTCCAAAGAACCATAGAGATTTAAAGGCTTTCGCCCTAATTTTTTTTCTGTCATTGGCACAACAGGACGGGGAAGTTTGGTTTGCACAGGAGACATTTGACTGGTATTGTTAACTGAGGCTGGCATAATGTCATTAGCTCTGAAAATTGAATCAAGTGAGTCTGAGCCAATATTGATACCTCCCATTGCAATGCCGGTGGTCCCTAATAAGCTTTTCCTGATGAAATCTCTTCTTTTTGTCATTTTATCGTTGTTAGAATAATCTTCAATTTACCAATATCTTGCTGGGTCAAAAATCACTAGGGAGGGCAAGATTTTAAGTTAATCCAATACTTAATTATTAAAAAGTACAAAACTTCTGAATTTAAATGAAAATTATAAAGCATTGTTTTTCTTGTATTCCAGATAAGCTTTTTTGTCGAACCAGGGTGCCCCGACCTTGTCAAAAAAGCTGGCCCTTTTCATCATGTAGTTACTGGTTGGTTTTTCAATATAGGAAATAATAATTCCTATCAGAATGATTACCGGGCTTAGTATGACATAATAGAGAAACATCCAGCTATTAATATCAAACTTTTCAGCATTATTAAACCAGATAAATGTTGCAAAACCAGCAACAATTGAAATAACCGTTGAGATCCATACAGCCTTTTCACCTGTCTTCCACCACAAGAACCCTCCCAGTGTAGGGAAAAACAATGATGCCATAAAAATATTTGCAACAAAAAGGGTATTTATTACCTGGTCAACAACTGTAACAGAAATTATAATGGTTATCAATGCGATTGCAATTGTAACCACTCTGGAAACGCGCAAAAGTTTCTTTTCAGAGGCTTTAGTATCAATAATGCGGCTAAAAACATCTGTAGTTGCTATAGATACAATGTTATTCCATATTGTGCTCATTGTAGTTTGGCCGATTGCAAAAATTACAGCCAATGTCAGCCCTTTAATACCGATCGGAATCCAGTTGTTAATGGCCATTGCAAGTGCTTGCTGCGGATCTTTAAGGTCAGGAAATCCTACTCTCACATAGGCTGCAGTCTGAATAGAAAATCCATAAAATACTACAATGAGAACTGTGCCTATCATCATGCTTCCATAAGCTATTTTTTCATTTTTAGCGGCAGACATAAGTTGAGCATACCATGGAGCTTGCATATAAATAAGGAATAATAAAAAATATGTCGCAAATATAAAGCTGAAAGGCATAACCGGATCATTCCACATGCCAACCGGATTCGGAGTAAGATACTGTTTAGGAAAAACCTGTTCTAATCCGCCCAGATCAATCGCATTGGAACGTGCAAAATACCACATTAAGGGAAGAGCTACGAGAGTAATTATAAATGAAAATGTGTTGGTGTGGGCAACTGAAGTTAGTCCTCCCACAACACTAAAAAGAAGTACTGTAACCGAAATAATCACTACTGTGGCATTTAAGGAAATACCAAGGGTTGAAGAAAAAATCAGCGATACTGCTCTTAAGTAGGCAGGTGAAAACAATATTAATAACGCAAGAATCATAAAAGTGGTTAATAGTCTGAAACTCTTATTATACCTTATTTCAAACATCTCAATTATTGATGTTGCATTGATCCTTTTCCATCTTTTTGCCACAATAAATGTATAACATACAAAACCGATAAACATTGACAACAGCATAAGTTGAGAATAAAAACCAGCCTGATATCCGAAGCTTGAATAACCAACCATAGTTGCTGTATTGAATTCACACATTACTATGGTTGCAACAAGAACAAATAATCCCAGGCTACGTCCTGCAACCAGAAATCCATCACTATCCTTTACATTCCTTGATTTATAGATCCCATACCCGATAACTATTATAATATAGCCTGCGATAATCGCTAAGTCAATTGCACTTGCATTCATTTTTTTTCTATTTATTCATTAATGTAAAATACAAATATATATTTTGCCTCTGTTCCAATACTTCTTTTTTCAGGCCATTTATCTGAAAATTGATTTTTATTGTTATTTATTTAGCAATGGTTTAAGGAGGTTGACAATCTCCTTATGACCATTATTCTGTGCGAAAGTCAATGCATTATCTCCATCAATATCTTTTCGTGCCGGATCCGCTTTATGGTTAATTAACATCTTTACTATGTCAAGATGTCCTTCTGCTGCAGCGTACATCAATGCAGTGAAGAGCTCCGCTTTATCATACATATTCGGATCAGCCTTATAGTCAAGAAGAAGTTTCACTGATGCAGGGAAAGGGCCGGAAGAAGCCAGCATTAAAGCAGTCCTGCCATTAGTGTCACATAAATTTACAAGAGCACCTTTGGCTAAAAGTTTTTGCATGACAAAGGTATGTCCGTTAAATGCAGCATACATTAAAGCTGTCCTTCCATCCTGGTCTTTAATATTAACGTCAATTCCCTTGTCCAGAAGCTTCATAACTTCTTCTAAATGACCATTGAATGCCGCTTCAGAAAGAGAATTATTTTCCCCGGAGTCGGATTTTTTAACTTCATTTGAAACAACGGTTCCAGATACTTTTTTTGTTTCATTTCTGGTTTTACAGTCAGTTAAGACAATTATAGAAGCAAACAGTACAAATACTTTCAATGATTTGCATCTCATTATTATGTTTATTAGCATGAATTTCAAGGAAAATAGAATCAATTAATACCAAACAATTCTTTTACAAGATAATTATTTTCATGAAAAGAGCTTATCCGGTCAGAAATTCCTTTGAATCTAATTCATTGGCTGACATAAGAGCTGCATTTTGATCTTTTATCTATGTCCGAATAAGTTGTAACCATCAGTATGGGTACTCTTTATAACTGATATTGAATATCCCTTAAGCTGAAATGGCAGAGATTCAATCCATACAACATTCAATCCATTTCCTGAAGTGTTTTAATTAAGATTATAAAATTGTTGTTTATTTCTTATATTTCAAGTTGTATTTATTTTCATTTGTTAATAACCTGCATGATAATAACCGATAACCAAGTGTCTGAAATTTAATATAAATAGTTTTAACAGAAAGTATCAAATGTTTAGAAATCCGGGTCATGTAACTCGTCGAGGCTGGAAGTTATATTTCATCCTTTTGTATATTACCACAGGTTATTAATTATATTTAAAATAAAATTATTTGAATTCGTGTAAAAAAGTTTTTACTCTCAAGGGTTAGTTTGGTAAAATAAATTAGGTTCTGCAATGAAGAATTTTATTGTAAAGGCGTATATGATACTGATCTGTATTACAGGATTATTAATGGTTGAATGCCATAGCAATTCATCCCAGAAACACACAGTTATTCACCATAACCAATTTCTATCCCGTATTTTTAATGATACTGCGGATTTTTTCCACGTTAACTTAACGGCTTCGGCAGATGTGTCTGCAGATCTTCCTATTGGAATGTTTGATTCCGGTACAGGAGGACTTACTGTACTTCGTGCAGTAATTGATTTTGACTGTTTCAATAATTCAGATGGTAAGCCATTGAAAGGTGGCGACGGTAAAAAGGATTTTAGCAATGAAAAATTTGTTTATTTTGGTGACCAGGCGAATATGCCATACGGGAACTACCCGGAAGTAAATAAAACCGGATTTCTAAAGGAACTTATATTAAAGGATGCTCTTTTTTTATTGGGCGATAAGTACTTCAGGACATCTGATGACAAATTTTTTCGGAGGGATAAGCAACCAGTTAAAATAATTATTATTGCCTGTAATACAGCAACAGCATACGGGAAGAAAGATGTTGAAGAGATGTTATCTGAAGGAGGCAGTAAAGTAAAAGTAATCGGAGTTATTGATGCCGGTGTGCGGGGGGCTTTAGCAAGTTTTGACAGGGCCGAAGACGGTACCATTGCAGTTATGGCAACGGCAGGAACTGTATCCTCCAATGGTTATTTTAATACTTTCAATTCTCTTAAAGCAAGTTCTGGCTATAAAGGTAATATTGAGTTCATACAGCAGGCAGGTGCTGGTATTGCAGAAGCAATAGATGAGGATCCGGATTTTATTGCCCGGCATATTCTTAAGCCAAGAAAAGAATATAAGGGCCCTTCATTTACAAATCAGAGTCTGACTATCCGGAAAGATTTCCTCAATATATATAATTTTGACACAACTGAAAACTCTTTACTCCGTCAGTATAATGATAAACAATGCGTTGAAATCCAGCTTAACAGCCCTGAGAATTATTTAAGGTATTATCTGGTATCCCTTTGTGAGAAGTTGAGAACAAAGCCAGTTGTCAAACCATTAAAAACGCTTATACTTGGTTGCACTCACTATCCATATTTTTCTTCCTTCATAGAAGAATATTTATCTGAATTATATAATCTGAAAATTAATGAAAAGTACATTTACAGAGACGTATTATGCGAAAAGGTTGAACTGATCGACCCGGCAGAAAACACAGCAAAGGAGGTTTATGAATACCTGGTTTTAGCAGACCTTCTGAATAAAAGTGGAGATATCAGAAGTAGTGAGTTTTACATCAGTGTGCCAGATGACAATAACCCTGAGATTCAAACCGATTCACTGAAAAGGTTTAATTATGATTATAAATACAACAGGGAAGAAAATTGGTTTTATGATACAAAACAAGTACCTGTTAGCAGGCGGAGTACTAATAATGAGATTGTTTCACGTCTCAGAAAACAGATTCCTGATGTTTTTGATTTAATAAGAATATTCAATTCAGAATGCAGTAAAACATCATTTCTAAAACCTGAGGAACGATTCTAAAACTCTTTTCATGAATAATTGATGGCAGTTATATATATATTGCATCGTAAAAACTTATGAATTAATTAATTACTAATGATGAGTACTTCAAATTATGAGGTGAGCGGAAGCGCCTTTCTTTTAAGTGACAGCGTTCTGCATAAAATGAATGCCAAGACCTCACATGGCCTGATCCGTTACTCAACCAGGTTTAAGATTTCAGCTGTGATTGATACCTTGTCGGCTGGTAAGGATGCAGGAGAGTTACTGGATGGTACTTTCCGGAATATTCCTGTATATGGGACACTTGATGAAGCCATTAATAAAGTTGGGAAACCCGCTTTTTGCATAATCGGTGTGGCTACAATTGGAGGTGTGCTCCCTCTGGGTCTGGTAGATGTTATTAAAGGGGCTTTAAACAACGGGATCTCAATTGTTAACGGCTTGCACCATCTTCTCACTGACCAGCCCGAAATGGTTGAACTTGCAAAGAAAAATGGTGCAAAATTGATTGATGTCCGGAGACCTAAACATTATAAAGATCTGAAATTCTGGACTACTGAGATATTTGATGTCAAATGCCCTGTGGTTGCTGTTTTGGGAATGGATTGCGCAATAGGCAAAAGGACAACTACAATGTTTCTCAAACTGGCATGTGAAAAAGCAGGTATGAAGGTCGAGATGATTTATACAGGACAGACCGGATGGATGCAGGGATCCAGATATGGTTTTATTCTTGACTCAACAATTAATGATTTTGTTGGTGGTGAACTTGCAAACGCAATTATAAGTGCATATAAGAACGAGAGTCCTGATATTATTTTTCTTGAAGGTCAGTCATCACTCAGAAATCCAAGTGGCCCATGCGGTTCAGAATACTTTATATCGGGAAATGCAAAAAGAACCATACTGGTGCACGAACCCAAAAGGATCTATTATGACCACGATCCATCCTGGGGAAAAATTCCATCAGTGAAAGAAGAGATTAAATTGATTCAATGCTATGGCTCTGAAGTCATTGCTTTGATGCTGAATACAAATGGTTTGACTGATGAAGAAGCAGTTTTATTTAAAAAATCATATGCTGAAGAGCTGGGTATTCCGGTAATTCTGCCACTTGAAGAGGGAGTTGATACGCTTATACCGACACTTAAGAAATTAGAATATGAAAATAAAGAATATTAGAGCATATAAGAAAGATTTACACCTTACAAAACCTTATACTATTGCCTACAAAGAAACTTCTGAGGTGGTAAATGCGTTTCTGGAAATTGAGCTGGAGAACGGATTAACAGGCTATGGTTCTGCAGCAGCCTCCGAATTTGTTTTTGGTGAGAAACTTGAAGACACTATTCTCAATCTTCAATCTGATGCTGTTCAAAGATTGGTGGGGAAAGATATCAGGCATTTTCGTTCTATTATTTCAGAGTCTGGTTCATTGTTTCCTAAGCATTCAGCTACAAGAACTGCAATAGATATAGCATTGCATGATGCTTTCGGTAAATATCTGGGTATTCCGGTTGTTGATTTTTATGGAAGAAAACATGGTAGTTTACCAACATCAATCACAATCGGGATCTCAAGTGTGGATGAGACTCTTCGGGAAGCATCAGAATATAAGGATCAGGGTTTTAAGATTCTTAAGATAAAAATTGGTCTTAACATTGAAGAAGATATAGAGCGTTGTGTAAAACTAATTGAAAGATTTGGCACTTATTTTAAAATCCGGGTCGATGCCAACCAGGGATATGATTCTTCCCAGACTATAGCTTTTTTTAAAGCAACAAGATCATTAGGACTTGAGCTAATTGAACAGCCTATGAGGGTGGGGGCTGAATCAGAAATGAAAGCTCTTCCTGCTGAGGTACGCAAGGTTATCGCCTGTGATGAGTCGCTTAAAAATGTCAATTCGGCCATTTATCTGTCATCTGATCCGGAAGCATGCGGAATCTTTAACATCAAACTAATGAAATGTGGCGGTTTACTTGGAGCCTTTGAGATTGCTACGGTTGCCCAGGCTACCGGTACAGAACTTTTCTGGGGATGTTATGATGAAAGTATAATCAGTATTTCAGCTGCATTGCATGCTGCATTCTCCTGCCCGACAACACGTTATTTAGACCTGGATGGCAGCCTTACTTTAGCTGAAGATATTGTTACCGGTGGATTTTCTCTGATTAATGGCGAACTTAGTCCTACGAATGGACCGGGCTTTGGGTTTGAGAGGATTTGATCATTCAGTGTGGTTATCTGATATTTGTTTAATAGAAGCAATCTCCTGGAGTAAAGTCAAATTCATTTTTCAACCTCAGTCGACGCTGGTATTTCCTTGTTGTATTTTCTCCAGATAAAAAACACCGGAATACCTAACAGAATGATACCCAGACCCGGAAATGTATAATTTGGTTTGTAGATCAAAAGAATACCCATTATGGTAACTGTAGCAAGAATATATATTGCAGGAATGACAGGATATCCAAATGCTTTATAAGGCCTTTCAATACCAGGTCTTTTTATCCTGAGAATAAATATTGACATAATTGTCAGGGTAAAGAAGACTAAAACAGCAAAGATCACATAATCAAGCAGATTGCTGTAAGTGCCTGATAGACATAAAAGAACAGACCAGACACCCTGAATAATTATTGAGAAGCCTGGAACTCCATTTTTATTTAAGCTCCCAACCTTCCTGAAAAACAATCCATCTTTAGCCATTGCATAATATACCCTTGGACCGGCAATAATAAGACCATGGTTTGCCCCGAAAGTGCTTATCATAATAAACACTGCCATGATAATAGCAGCATAATCACCACTAACTACGCTCATTGCAGCTGTGGCAACCCTGTCGTCGGTTGCAAACTGGATACCTCTTGCGATAGCTGTATCTCCATCTGGAGATCCATGAAGTAGGAGTACTCTGATAAGAACAAAGTTTGCAAGTAAATAAATGACAGATATTATAAGTGTTCCGAAAAACAAACTAAGAGGAACTGTACGTTTCGGATTTATCACTTCTCCGGATATGAATGTTAGGTTATACCAGGCATCTGCTGCAAAGAGAGATCCCACCAGAGCTGTACCAATTGCTGAAATTAATACAAATCCTGTAATCGGAAAAATTTGATTATCTGAACCTTTCCTGCTGGCTTCCCAGAAAATTTCCTTATTTAATTCGTATGAACCTAAAGTTCTTGTAACTAGCAATCCGATGATGATAAAACCAAAAAGAGCTATGACCTTGGTGGATGTAAAAATATTCTGGACAATTTTTCCAGTGACAATCCCGCGTGTGTTAAGCCAGGTTTGAAATATTATTGTTCCAATTCCAATGATCTGAGTTGTGTTATCCTTTAAAGGGCCTATCCCGAACAGAATATTATTTTCTGAAACCCAGGGGAAGAGCACGCCGCTGAATTTAGCGAAAGCAACTGCAACAGAAGCCACATTGTATAACAAGGAATGTAGTCCATCCAAGTAGGAATCCGACAACTGGGTGGTATGACTCACGAAGATAAACATACTGACCACCGAAACTTGGCATCATCCTGGCAAGTTCTCCATAGCTTAAAGCACAAATAATGGTAATTATACCTGTTATCAGCCATACAATCATTAACCATCCGGGTGAACCGACACTCCTTGCAATATCGGCACTGACAATGAAGATTCCGGAACCAATCATGGGGCCGGCAACAAATGAGATCCCATCAAAAAGATTTATCCGCTTTTTAAGGAGATTGTTTTCATCAGGCATTTATTATAAGAGTAATTTACTGCAGACAGAAATAATTAAAGAATTGAGAAAACAAGGATACTGGAAATCAAGTAAAACTATTTCCTGTAACCTTCCTGTATTTATTAACTACAGCATCAATTGAATCATTGAAGGTTTCCTCAGACCTCAAACCAGCAAAACTTTTTTCCTGAGATATTGTTTCCCTGATATTATTTCATACGATTGGATTCTAAATATATATCGATACTGTCATCCTTCTTAACAGCACTCTTAGCGCCACTTAAATCGTTTCCTGATAAAGTAATATGATCACTCTCTGGTCCGCTAATCTGTAAAAATGTTTCAATACCCGGTGGAGCAATGCAGGATTGTACAAACATATTTTTTACATTCTTGCATTTTATAAGCGGTTCATTTCCGGCTATTCTTGCTTTTATCTTATATAATTCCAATCCTGTGATGTCGTCACATACAATTGCAGGTCTTAGATCATGATTTATAAAATCAAGTTCAATATCATTAAAAGTAATATTCTCGAGATGCCTGCAATAGAATCCGTAAGCAGGTAATTTACCAAACATGTTTTGTTCAGGATATTTATCCGGATTTTCAGGTATTTCACGATCTGCGAGATCCTTTGTACCCCCACCGTTAAATGTAAGCCGGATATTCTCCAGTGTTATATTTTTCACAGGATAAGAGGGTAAGCCGGTAATGGAACATCCGGTATTACCAATACTGTCTCCCTGAACATTACTGATAATAATATCCGACATTCTTCCCATACCTGGTTTTGGCAGATCATTTTTTGCCACTGACCTGTTGGTATAAGCCTTCTCATCATTTTCAAGGTATGGCCTTGCCCTGTTACCAAGCCTTATAAAAATTGCACCACTAACATTATTCATAGTAATATTTGAAATGCTGACACGCTCCATTGATCCGCCATCGACCATTTGCAAGGTAATACCTGAAATTTTGGTATCATAAATATTGCTATTACTAAAAGTAATATTTTCAAAGCCCCCATTCGTTTCTGTACCTAATTTAAATGCACTGCAATTTGAGCTGATATTGCAATTTGTAATTGTAATATTTCTGCATGGTATGTCCGTTGTACTTTTCAAAACAATTGCATCATCTCCGCTTATAATGTCACAATTTGAAATCCGAACTCTATTGCATCCGTCAATATCAATGCCATCATTGTTATTGTTCACGCGGCTGTTAACACTTATTCCTTCTATATTTAGATCTTCGCATAAAAGGTAATGCTGCACCCACATTGGTGAGTTTATTATTGTCACATCTCTTATCAGAATATTTTTGCAGTTTATAATCCTGATCATGTAAGGTCTGGCTTTATACCATGTAAAACGATCTTCTCTCATGAATTCTTCAGAAAATTTAAAGGCAGCCCCGTTTCCATCCAGTTTCCCCTGACCCGTGATAGCGATGTTTTCCAATCCTTCACCATAAATCAAACTTTTATTTGTATAGTTGTCGGTATATGATCGAATCTTTGAGACTGTAACCGGATAGTCCTTAATGTTTTTACTTCCTTCAAGCACTGCTCCTGCATCCAGAAAAAGAGTAACGTGACTTTTCAGGAAAAGGGTACCTGAAACAAATCTTCCGGCAGGGAAATAGACAGTTCCTCCACCTGCTTTAGAGCAGTCGTCTATGGCAGATTGTATAAGTTTTGTATTTAGTGTTGCTCCATCACCTTTTGCTCCATAATCTTTGATATTAAATGATGACACAATAGAATATGAGAAAGATGGTATTGTAAAAAGAATGCAGAATATGCAAACGGACCTGATTCCTAAAGTTTTGATGAACATGAGTATTCCTTATTTTAGTTTGATTTAAGATTTTTTTACCAATACTAATTAACTCTGAATTTAAGTAACTATGGAACAAATAAATAAAATGATTACTCATAAAGTTAGTGCTGCCCGTGTAACCCGGAGGGCATTACCGCTGAGTATCTTCTGGATATTTTCGTCAGAATATCCCATCTGAACCATTCCCACCGTAAAGAGCGGCCAGTTTGTCCAGGCCATACTCTGCTGCATTTCCGGTTTAAGTTGAAAATCACCCTCAGGTGGCCAAAGCATTTCCCATCCTGACCTGCTGCCCTGCCTTATTCCCGATGACGCTATTATCTTATTTTCTTCACCGGAAAATTGCGATGAATAACCATGATCAGTTCCTATTGTTACACGTTCATAGCCGAACTTTTTTACAACATAATCAATCTGTTTCATTAAGGCTGCAATATCACCGGTACCACCTAGAAAACGTGGAACACAGCAAATTCCGATGTATCCATCTGTGTCAGCAATGGCTTTTATCACATTGTCGGGTTTAGAGCGAATAACCTTATTAATTGCAGTAATACAGCTGTGACTCGCAACCATTGGTTTTTCTGAAGCCTTAGCTGCTTCAAAACTGGTCTGCCAACCGGAATGAGAAATATCTACTATGACCCCAACCTTGTTCATCTCTTTCACTACTGCACGTCCAAAATCACTAAGTCCGGCATTCCCTGGTTCGCCGCAACCATCTCCAATCATATTTCGACGGTTATAAGTCAGATGCATCATACGTATCCCCAGTTGGTAGAAAACCCTGATAAAGCGCAGTTCTTCTTCAACCGAAACCCAGTCCTGAGGTAATGGGACACCGTTTCCAGTGAAATAGAGAGCATGTCTGTTTTCCTTTTTAGCCAGGACAATATCATCAGGAGTAACTGCTTTCCTGACAAAGCCACTCATCATATCCGTAGAATAAGTAAACCGGGCTAGACGCTTAATCAACCTGTCAACAGCATTCCCTTCCTGTCCGGAATTTTGGAATACACAGGTAACCCCTGAAGCTTTCCATGCATTTTCGAATTCTTTACGCTCTCTCTCATTCTCAACAAAGCGTGTCATCGACATATCTTCCCGCATATCCTGCAATTCAAGTTGAGAAGCATTATTTTTCATTGCGGCAACAATGGCAGCACCATTAACAGCAGCAGAAGGCATAAAACCATAAGTATCGAACACAACGGAGTTTCTGTGCAGTTCAAGTCCGTGCTCCAGCTGCGATTTGGATGGTTTCAAAATATTTAAAGCCACTTCATAACTTGATTTGATTTGTTCATTCATCTGGAATTCTTCCATTTTTGGTTCTATTAGTTTTAATAATGAACTCCCTTTGAGGCTGGTTGCAGAGAAAACTGACAATCCAAGGGTGGTTCCTAAAAACTGGTTACGGGTTATTTTTCTTTTGCTCATTGTTTGTTCCTCCAATTTATATTTGTGGTTATGTTTTAAAGTTTAGAAATGCATTTTCCATATGGTACTTTTTTCACTTGCTATATGGTATTTTATTATTTATGAACATGATACTCTAAGATTCTAAATAATGAATTGATTGGCTCGGGAAAAAAGGTCAAAAAAATGTTACACCTGACCGGCAAGCTGGTTCCATGGTTCTATCTGATGTAATTTTTTCTTAGCAAGGGCATTGTAACAATCAGGCAGATCGAAGGTTTTTAATACGCCTGGCAGTAATGAAGCCAAAGGCCAGTTATAATCTTCATTATCAGCAATATCGCTATAACTGGTCAGTGCATTCTTTAGTGTTATCTGCGATACGCTGTCTGATAAGAGTGCAGCATAGGTTGCAGGTATAGATCCCAATCCATTTCCAACCAGGTGTATCTCTTCGTGACCGTATGATCTCAGCAGGTTAATGACCTTAAGAACATCATACGTTTTCTGTCCTGCATAAGGATAATCAAGCATGATACTGTGACCGGCATAGAAATAGTCGTTATCATAAGCTCCCAGAAAGTTATTACTGCATGTATTCGGCAGAGATTCACCTATACCCCGGACATCACATGCAAAAAATGCCGAGTCTTTTTCATTAATGATCAAATCCCGAAGAAATTTCTCCTGCCGCAACTCGGCATCTGCTGACATATTTGAGATATAGAGAATAGCCCTCTTAAACCCTGCTGGTGGACGGGAAAGCAGAACATTGTCATCTAACCGGTAGACCGGAATTGAAATATTCCGCTCAGTTTCAACTATATATGTACCGGCAAATTTTTTGGGATAGAGCCGGTTTGTTACCTGGCGTAAAATACGGAAGTCAGGAACTCCCTGATATGAAGGTAGTTTCAATACATCAATAACAGCATTTTTTAACAAATCGCCAGTAAGATTGCCGCGTTTGTTTTTAAGTTCTGCAGATAATTGGCTGGTAAAAGAAAAAACAGTAGCTGGTTTAAATTCACCTACCTGACCATGTGGTGTACACCAAAGGGCTTCTTCATTTTCCAGAGTCAATGAAGGTTCTGATATCATGTCCGAAACTTTAGTTATCTTGTTGAACCATCTGTACATTGCCTCACGACCTGACTGCGAATAGCTGTGATAATCCTGGCCAATATGAAGCTGAATATTTTGTTCGGCTCCAAGTAACTTGTAGAGATGTTTTAGCCTGGCAAATGATTCTTCCAGTCCTCTTGCATCAAAATAATCCTTTTGTTCTCCTAATAGGATTACCGGTTTAGGAGCCATTGCTGCGATAAAATCCGAGTGATCGAGCCCCATTGCAAGGACGCGAGGCGGATACTGCTCACTATCGGCCGGGAGTTCGTTTTCTATGTTTCGACGGAATGTAGTCACAAAACAGCATGGAGCTGCCATGGTCAACCGCGGCTCTGTTCCGCATACCCAGGTTGTCATTGTACCGCCACCGGAAGCACCCGTCATACCTATGTGTTTCATATCGACTTCTTTCCTTGTTTGCAAATAATCGATTGCCCTGATTGCATCCCATGTACGCCAGGAACTAAAAAATTGGCCTGAAAGTATCATCTGATTGCCTGCATATATATGCTCCATAACACTAACACCATGACGCGGTTTGAGATCTCCGGTGAGATATTGTAGTCGTTCGCCTTGACCAATAGGATCGATAATTAATACAATGTAGCCCTGACGGGCAAGTCCTTGGGCAAACGATTGATTATATGGTGTTGATTTTCCTGGTACTGAATGGCCGCATGATCCAATAATGGCTGGCAAGGGGAATTTTCTACCTTTTGGAACATAGAGGTTCGCAGTAACCGGAAAACCAGGCCGGCTCTCAAAAATTACTTTCTCAATATTATAAATATCACGCTCAATTATTCCGGTAACCTTTGTATTCAATGGTGTCTTGTCAGGCCATGGACCAAAACATTGTTGAATTTTTGCCTGTACCTCGCGGACATATTTTTCAGCATCGCTTTTCGTGCGAAGAGATGAACGACGGATGATACCAGCTTGTTCTACCTGGCGGACACATCCAACAAAATATTCCTGAACCATACGTGGAAAACGGTTCAAAGGTGGGAGTGGTGAAGTGTTATCAGGTTCTGTTACCTGAGTAAGCTTTGATATTGCTTTATTATCTTGTGCAGGAATAATTCCTGCACCGGCAAAACCAATACCTGCCAAACCGGCTATTTTTAGAAAGTCCCGTCTGTTTTTATCCATTTTGTTTCAGTTAAAAATTCAATAATTCATTGAATATGTGTGATTTAAACAACAACTTCAATATCACATAACTGACAGAATTGCTTGATTTGTTTCACATTATTACCATACATCATTACCATATGATTTCCAATGAGGTCAGTAACCCTTTCAATTTCATTAATTGCAATCTCCACATTCGTTCTGCAGCCTCCTGTTTGGGGAATTGGTGAACATCCTATGATTTCTCCCGAATAAAGAAGCAGTTGTGGTTTCTGACTGGCAACTTTCTTTGAGCGCAGGGCGCGTGCTTCAATTGTTGGTGCACTGATTGGTTCAGGTGGCCATGAAAGGTATCTTGTAAGTGTCACTTCCTGACCTTCTTTAAACAGCACCCGTGGGACGGTACCCCAACCAGATTCACAATGGCTCATCAGCTCGTATGATTCTGCCGGTCCGGTTACGCCATTCATCCTGGAAGGCGAAGTACAGTGAGCACCCCAGTAGTGATTATTTTCGGTATCAAGTGCTGAATTATGAAGAAATCCGGGTTTACCGCACAAATTCTGCAGCATCATCAGGGTAAGCGTTCCATCAAGATCAGCCTCGCAGCCCATGGGAACACCTTCATCCAACAAACTCATGAAACCCATACATGGAGGAACATGCTTATGTGGCTTGCGTAGACCTGCCAGACAATTCATCATCAAGGCATCCCCATTTTCCTCAGCAAGGATCTTTTTGAAAACAAAATAGGTCTTTGCTGCTTCTATAATATCATCTTTTGTTGGTTGTACAATTTTAATTGAGTCAGTGGTATAACGCTTCGCCAATGCACTTACTTCATTAGTAACTCTGGCTTGCGCAAATCCATCATAAAATCGCTGGTGTGGAATTCTTTTTACCGTAGTTCCAATAAACGGCAACTTCTTTTGCTCGACCTCATTCCCATTGATATTAACAATCGTGGCATTGCGCATCCAGACACCTGTTTTAATCATTTTTAACCCCTCCTCAACTGCATCAAAATTATCAAGGGAATTGATCACATAAACCCTTGGGCGATCTATCAATTGCCTTACCATGGAACCCTGGAGAATTCCCAGACTTGCCAGAATAACAGTCGGAATCTGTGTCTCTTCAACTATTCTTACTATATAATCCCAGGAGGGCAACTTCTTAAATGGGATTAAGAGAAGACCATCTGGCTTTGTGGTTTTTATTCCGGTAATGAATCTATCAACTTCTGAGACCATATCGAGTGGATCCTGATCCATTTCAATACGCATTGTGAGTTTGCTTTCAATTTCCTTTATACGATTCATGTATTGTATTTGACGTCCTTCGGCATCAAAGTCGGCTCCCGGCCAGCTATAATAGCCCTCTTCATCCAAAGTTTTACTCGGGGGATACAGGAAAGCACCACGTATGTCGGGGATTTTTTTATCAACTACTGAAGAGCTGATCATTCCTTCTGAACTCACTATTCCACCTGCCCCCAGAGAGACACCTGCCACTGAAACACCCACTGTTTTGATAAAATCTCTACGAGGCATTTCGTGATATTCGTTACAACATTGATTACACATAATTAAACCTCCATATTTATTTTATTTTTAAAAAGTTATCTCAAAAAATCTTTAAAACAGAAATAACTAAACTAAAATTTCCCGGCCTGTGCGTTCCATGGTTCTATCTGGCGCAAATTTTTCTTAGCAAGAGCTGCGTAACAATCAGGCAGATCGAAGGTTTTTAACACACCCGGCAGTAATGAAGCCAAAGGCCAGTTATAATCTTCATTTTCAGCAATATCGCAATAGCCAGTGAGAGCATTTTTTAAGGTTATCTGTAACACGAGATCAGATAACAAAGCAGCAAATGTTGCAGGAATTGCTCCAAAACCATTGCCAACCAAGTGGATTTCTGTGTGTCCGTAAGAACCTAACCAATTGATGACACGAAGAACATCGAATGTTTTCTGCCCTACATATGGATAATCAAACATGATGCTGTAACCAGCATAGAAATAGTCATTATCATATGGACCGGGGAAGTTATTATTGCATGTATTTGGCAAAGATTCACCTGTACCCCGGACATCACATGCAAAAACAGCCGAGTTGGGCTCACTTTTGATCAATTCGTGAAGAAATGTTTCCTTACGCAGCTCATTGTCTGCTGACATATGCGAGATATATAAAAGGGCCCGGGTATACCCTGCTGGAGGGCGGGACAGGAGTACATTGTCATCCAGCCTGTATACTGGTATAGTAATATATGGCTCTGTTTCTACCAGATAATTCCCTGAGTATTTCTTTGGATAATGACGATTTGTTCCAGACCTTAAAATACGGAAGTCTGCAATTCCGTCGTATTTAGGAAGTTTCAAAGCATTAACTACAGCAGCTTTTATTGCATCACCACTTAGATTACTACGTTTATTCTTAAGTTCATAAGATTTATTATGTGTATAATAAAAAACAGTATTTGGTTTAAACTCACCGGTCTGACCATGTGGTGTACAAAAAAGATCTTCATCTTTTTCTAAGGTTAATGAGGGCTCTGAATCTAAATCAGAAATTTCTGTCACCTTATTGAACCATCTGTACATTGCCTCACGATTTAATTGTGAATAACCATGATAATCTGGTCCAATAAACAACTGTATATTATGTTCTGCGCCAAGCAACTTATAAAGATGCTTCAATCTGGTAAATGACTCTTCCAATCCACGGGCATCAAAGAAATCTTTCTGCTGTCCAAGCAGGATAACGGGTTTAGGAGCCAAAGCAGCTATAAAGTCTGAATGATCAAGCTCTAGTGCAAGTGCCTGTGGTGGATACTGCTCACTATCAGCTGGTAGTTCATTCTCCATATTACGACGGAAAGTGGTCACAAAACAGCTTGGAGCAGCCATTGTAAAACGAGGTTCAACACCGCACAACCAAGTTGTTTGGGTCCCTCCCCCTGAATTTCCTGTAACTCCAACATGCTTTGAGTCTACTTCAGGCCTGGTGAGCAGGTAGTCAAGAGCACGAATGCCATCCCACGCAAACCATGCGCTTAAAGATTCACCTGTCAGTACCATCTGGTTACCAGCATATATATGTTCCAGTACTCCAATACCGTGACGCGGTTTTAAATCATTATTGAAGTATTGTAGCCTTTCCCCCTGTCCTAGAGGATCAAAAATAAGCACTACGTAACCCATTTTTACAAGACCTTGTGCAAAAGACTGGTAGGGAGGAGAGGCTTTTCCATTATCGCTGTGGCCACAGGTGCCGACTACTGCGGGCAACGGAAATTTTCGTCCTTTGGGGATGTACAGGTTTGCTGTAACCGGAAATCCTGGCCGACTCTCGAAAATTACTTTCTCAACATTATACGTGTCACGTTCAAGTATACCGGTAACAGTGGCATTTAATGGCGTCTTACCTGGCCATGGGCCAAAGCACTGTCTGATCTTAGCCTGTACTTCATGAACATAGGCTTCTGCATCCTTCTTTGACCGCAAAAGGGAGCGTCTTTTTTCTGAACGTTGTTCCACCTGACGTACCCGTTCAACAAAGTACTCCTGAGCCATCCGGGGGAAACGGTTGAGCGGGATGAGCTTAGTAATGGAATCTTGTTCTGATGTTAAAGAAGCTGCTAAGGGTTGAGCACAATAAGTAGGAATTATGCCGGTACTGGCTAAGCCGATACCTGTTAAGCTGGTTAATTTTAGAAATTTTCTACGATTGGTTCCCATTTATTTCTGGAATTAAGTTCTCCTTACATTAATAAAATTGTTGCCAAAAATATTTTTCCAGTTTGAGACTTTTCAAATTATTCATTTTAAGTACTCTCATGAAATATAAATCAGGGTAAGGCTGATCAGTATCAGCCTTACCCTTAACATATATTATATCCCTTTTAATATCCGGGATTTTGAACCAATTTGGAATTTTTGTCCATCTCTGTCTGAGGTATTGGCAAATAGTACATCTTTTCGGGGAAACTTTTAGACATACCTGAGATTTTCAGGTCTGAATAAGTATAGGTTTTTTTCCCTGTAGTAAGATTTTTTACTATATCCACTTTCCTTGCCTGCTGATTAAGTATATCTGCGGCAATTTTCCAACGGCGTACATCAAACCAACGATGTTCTTCCATAAATAGTTCTATTCTGCGCTCATGCCTGAGTCTTTCCAGAAGTAGAGTCCCAGTCTCTGTTACAGGAGGCATATTCACACTTGGCCTACTTCGTATCATATTTATATACTCCCTACAAGTTGTTTCGTCGCCAAGAAAATATTTTGCTTCAGCATAATTAAGTAATACTTCATTGTAGCGAAAAAATGGCCAGGGTGTGTTACCACTATTTGTTCCCCCAGGCACAATAATTGTTTCATTAATAAATTTTCTTGGATAGTAACCTGTGTTAGTAGCATTCCAGTTGGTAATTGTCCCCTCATATGAATCCTGTCCTTTTGGAACAAAAGTTTCAACGGCGCGTCCCTGAAACATAGCACCATCATATAAAATACAATCATAGAACCTTGGATCACGATTTACGTAAGGGTTTTGCGGATCATATGTTGGATCATCCTTAGGAAGTTTGCCGCTAATCATTTCATAATCATCAACTATGTTTTGTAAAGGATGAACCTGGCCATATCCATAATATCCATTGGGCATATAGCTTTGTTCAATACTGATCTCCGGGTAAAGTTTGTTATTATACAACCTTTCCCATATTATTTCAGAATTATATATAGCTGCATCTGTATATGAGGTTTTATAATTAGGGGATAATGAATATTTTTTCAGATCTATTATGGCCTTGGCAGCATCGGCAGCTTTTTGCCATTTTGCCAGGTCATTTGATGGATTATTTAACGGGCTGGCCATATATAGAAGAGCTCTTGCTTTAGCAGCCATTGCTGTTCCTTTTGTTATCCTACCTTTATTTGCTGCATCAGTTTCAAGAGGTAATAAACTTATAGCATCTTCTAATTCCTTCAGTGAAAAATCCATGCATTCGTCATAAGTATTTCTGGGCAGGTAAAAGTCATCCGTTAATTCAAAGGTTTTTGAAATTAACGGGACCCCATTATAAAATGTGGCAAGTCTGAAATACGAGTAACCTCTGAAAAACTTCATTTCGCCGATCATTCTGTTTTTAATTGTTTCACTAAATGTAGCCTGGCTGATATTTTCAAGAAAAATATTGCACCTTTTGATGACGTCATAATATCCACTGGCTGTATAACCATCACCCCCATTAGCGTGTGTATTGCTCCAGAAATTAACAAAAGAAGCACTTGCGGGAGTAAGATTTCCTGCGTTAATGGTAGCATAACCTACATTATTTCTCCTGTTACATTCATCGCTTAGATTCGCCAACATGCTCCAACCTATAGGAAATACTCTGTAGGTGTTACTTATAAATGCGTCTATCAAAGATTGATCCTTCCATACAGTTGCATCTGAATAGCTAGTTAGAGGTATCTTTTCTAAAACATCCTTAGTGCATGATGAAATGAATGCCAGCGAAAATATGAGCACTATTTTATAAATAAAAGCAAGCTTTGTTGTTTTATTTAAATGATTGTATATCCTTTTCATAGTAATAGTAATTAAAAACTGACGTTAATTCCGATATTATAAATTTTACTCTGAGGGTAAAAATCCCCTCCTGTACTATTACCTTCGGGGTCATACCATTTCAGTTTATCTAATGTAAACAGGTTGTTCCCATTTATAAAGACCCTCATAGACTGAATATTAACTTTCGACAACAAGTTTTCTGGAATGACATATGCCAGTTCCAGGGTTTTTAACCTGACAAAGCTTGCATCTTCGAGCCAAAAAGTAGAATGGAATCCGCTTACATCCATAGTTTCAGTCTCACTAGAGGGGATTATAGGATACTTAGAGTCCATGCTTCCAGTTGTGTAACGGTTTTCCAATAGGTCTTTAAGTGCATTGTATCCACCCTCCTTGGAATATTTGTGAAAATACTGCCAAACTTTGGTTTGCCCTGCAAAATTAGCCCACAAGGAAAAGTTCTTATAACTCATTGATAGATTAAGCCCAAATGTTACCTGCGGAGTATTGGTTTTGTCAAGCCTTACCATATCTGCATCAGTAATTTTGTCATCATCGTTCACATCCTCATATTTGAGATCACCAACCTTTGTTCCTCCCATTATCGGAATTGAGGCAAGTTCCTCCTGAGTTCTGATTATCCCCAGGGCTTTGTAAAACCTATCTGCGCCAATAACATGACCTTCTGCCTTTTGCCATTCGGGAACATTTTGAGGTTCACTTATATCAATCACTTCATTCTTAGCAAAAGCCACATTCCCTGCAACTCTGTAAGAGATGTCGCCAAAAACTTTTGAATGGTTAAGTTCTATTTCAATACCTTTGTTTTCCACAATACCTATATTTTCATTAGGTAGAGTCAGCCCGGTATTTGCCGGAACAGCAAGGTCTCTTTTAGCTAATATGTTTGATCGTCTTTGCTTAAACAGATCAATGTTAAATCCTAATAGTCCTCTCCATAATGTTCCATCCAGGCCAATATTCGAAATCTCTGCTACTTCCCAGGTGATATTTGGATTGGGAGTAACACCAGCAACAAGACCCAATGATGTTACAGGAGATTGGCCGAAGGAATAGCCTGTGCTGCCAAGAGTATAAAGTGAAAGCCATTGGAAAGATGAAACTTGGTCATTTCCGATCTGCCCGTAGGATGCTCTTAACTTCAGGCTATTAAGAAAACTCAGATTGTTTTTAATAAAATTTTCTTCAGCGATCCGCCATGCTACAGATGCTCCTGGGAAAAACCCCCATCTTTTATCTTCAGGAAAGTTGGATGAACCATCATACCTGAAATTGAAATCAAGCAGGTATTTTTCCCTGAAACCATAGCTGACACGGCCAAAAAAGTTTTTCCTTCCGCTCTCTGACGCTGACCCATTAGCAGTCATTCCTGTTAGACTTCCGACATTCAACTGGTCAAGTGCGGCAGATGAAAAATCTTTACGGAATGCGGAAAAATTATTACTTTGTCCTTCAGATTGCTCCATTGCTAAAAACGTACTTATATTGTGGTCATTAAACTGTTTTGCATATTTAATCCTGAGGTTAATTAAATTTCCTCTGTCGCTGTTTGTGGTTTCGGTCAGTTGTGGTAGCAAAATACCACCACCTAATACTAGTGCATATGTATCGGTAGTTTTATTATAAGCATAAGTATTCCAAGTTTTTTGCCAGTTTTTACCTATTGCAGTAGTGTTACTATAGGTTAAATACCCATCAATACCTAGTCCATTAACCCATGGAATGGATATATCAAATGAGGCTTTTGCTGTATATCTTTGTACTCTGCTATTATTGTTCCCAGTTGCATCTGTACACATAATTGCCGGGTTGTTACCATATGATACACCAGCAGAAGGATTTCCATTAGGCCAAAAAACAGGTTCGGTCGGAAGATTCATACCGAGAAACTGGAATGTTGATGCAGTGCTGAAAGCAGGATAATTGCCATTATCTAATGCTGCATTCATGTCAAATCCAACCTTTATACTTTTGTTTATCTGTCCATCAAATCTGCCAAGCAGAGAGTAGGTTTTGAAATTAGTACTTCCATTTTTAAATATGCCATCCTGATTTGAATAAGACCCTGAAACAAGATATTTTAAAGCTTCAGTACCACCAGACATTTTAAGATTATGCAGACTCTGGAGACTTGATTTTTTCAATACTGCTCCGTACCAGTCGGTATTTGGATAGTTTATAGGATCGCTCCCGTCTTTAAATTTTTGAATTTCTTCCGCTGTATATTTAGGTTGAGCATTACTCATTATAAGCCTGTCATTTACGAATTCGGCAAATAGGGCGGAACTTGCCATTTCCGGAACCCTGGTTGGCTGACTGATCCCTTCGCTGAATGAATAACTGACAGAAGGTTTACCTGCAACTCCTCTTTTTGTAGTTATAAGAATAACCCCGTTAGCAGCACGTGCCCCATATATAGCTGCAGATGCATCCTTTAATACTGAAATAGATTCGATGTCATCGGGATTAATTCTCTCCCAACCAGAATAACCTTGCATACCATCAACAACAACCAGGGGGGTCGTTGTACCAGTTGTACTCATTCCGCGAATAAGTATTGTAGACACATCTCTTCCTGGTTCTCCTGAACGGTTTAAGGTTATAACCCCTGGCAGTAATCCGGCAAGAGAATTAGACACACCAATAACCGGGCTTCGTACCAATTCTTCACTTTTAATAGCTGCAATTGATCCGGTTGAGGTAACTTTACGCTGTGTTCCATATCCAACTACAACTACCTCTTCTAGTTTTGTCAGTTCTTCAATAAGAGAAACATCTATTGTGGACATGCCTCCAACAGAAATTGACTGACTGACATAACCTATGAATGAAAATACAATTACTGAATTTGCATTTGGTACATCAATGAAATACTTTCCACTAATGTCAGAGATTGTTCCAGTAGTAGTTCCTTGTATTGAGATGTTTACCCCTGGAAGAGCGCTACCTGTTTTGGAATCTGTAACTGTGCCTGTTACCCTTTTCTGTTGTTGTCCCTCAGCAACTCCTGAAACATTAAAGTTAACTACTATCAGGAGAAACATAATTTTTTTAATAATACTGAGGATTTTTTTTGTACAAACTCTTTCGAGAAAAGTTTGTTGAAAATTGAGTTCTTTCATTTTAGCATTTTTTTGGTTTTATGCAATTAAAAAATATTAGCTGTAATATCTATAACCAAAATTAATATAATTCAGGTTAAGGGACTATTTGCAGCAACCATAGAAGTATTTACTGAATAAAAGTCAGATTGATGTTTCATAGGCGGAATATTTATTTTGGTAATTAATAGATTAATAATAAGGTATTTATATTATGTTTAAATGTTAAATGCTTAGTTGTCAGGTAAGTGAATATCAAAAATATATAATAAAATTTGATAAAATGTATTTAAAAATGACTTTTTTCATAAATGGCTGATATATATATATATATATATATTACAGATAATAACGGGTGAATTAATAGTTGGATTCATTCAGAGATGCGGGATTGGGACAATCATGTAAATTAAAGAAGATTCAGTATAAATATTTCTGAAATAATGTTGTAAATAAATTAGTGGTGTTTTATATTTTTTTGGGAAAAATATGGACTTTCTCTGTCCAATTGTTGTCATATTTTTCTTGTAGATTAACCATAATGTTTATCATGAAGTAAAAAGGAACAGGCAACAAATAGGAAACCAACTTGTTAGTAAAAACATTCATTATGTATATATGAATTTTTCCGAAAAGAACTTTTCAGGTTAAATATTTGATTTTATCTTATTCATAGTCTATCATTAAAGCTGTACTCAAATAATTGATAAAAGTCTCTTTGCATGTTAAACATGTCCAGATACTTCCTACTTTTATTTAGTCAAAACGATATCAGGATCATTATCCAATGACAAATGAGTCTGAATTTCTCTTCTTAGTTCATTGACCTTATCAGGATTATCTTTTGAAACATCAATGGTTTCGTATGGATCAAGTTTAATATTATATAATTCGTCACTCCCCTTTTCAATATTTCTTCCCAGGTGAATCAGTTTCCAGTCTCCCTTTTTAACAGCTGTGCCAGTATTAGACTTCCAGTACATTGTACGGTCTTTTTTAGCTGGTTTACCATTAATCAGAGGCCAAAAACTGATACCATCAATATTATGTTCTGAAGGGATGTTTGCTCCTGCAAGGTAAGCCAGAGTAGGATAGATATCTGTAACATTTAATGCCTCTTCAATTTTCATGTGCTTAAGTTTTCCAGGCCATACCATAACAGCCGGAACCCTAAGGGCTCCATCATAAAGGGAAGTTTTCCAGTCACGTAACGGCCTGTTGTCTCCCAATACATCATGAGGTTTGAATTTTCCGTTATATTCAGTTTTGGACGACCAGCTTATTTGTCCTCCGTTATCGCTCAGGAATATCACAACTGTGTTATTTGTAATTCCCCTTTTGTTGAGAGCTTCCAGGATCTTACCAATTGAATTGTCCATATGCGTTACTGATGCCGCATTTTTTCTCCGGGATTCATTTTTTATACTTTCTAGGTAAATATCGGTCCATTCCGTAGGTTCATCAAGAGGGTAATGTGGAACACTATAAGCAACATATAGAAAGAAGGGTGTCCCCTTTTCGCGATTTTTGTTTAGGAATCTTATAGCTTCTGCTGTTATCAGATCAGTGGCATGACCTTCCTCATCTGTAAGTATATCATTACGATGCCAGGTCTTACTCATATCTTTATACAAATGAGTATAAGGATCGATTTGTCCCCTCAGGTAACCATATGATTCGTTAAAACCGTAATTCATAGGCCTTGCGTTGGGAACAGTTCCAAGGTGCCATTTACCTGATATTCCGGTGTCATAACCATTTTTTTTCAAAAGTGCAGCTATTGTTAAGGTACCAGCCGGCAGTCCGGCTTCATCACCCAGAGGTGCCAGAATACCATATCTGCTAGGATATTTTCCAGTTAATAATGAGGCGCGGGTAGGAGAGGACACAGAGCAAACGTAAAATCTATTAAACTCAATACCTTCGTGTGCTAACCTGTCGATAACCGGGGTCTTAATTTCCGAGCCATGATAACCAATATCATTCCAACCCAGATCATCTGCAATTATTACAATGAAATTAGGTTTAATGTTTTCTGAATTTGATTTTTCCCAGGAAGAGCCTGATAGAACAGATGGAAGAAAAATGGTGCCTAATCCGACACCTAAAGATGACCACGATTGGTTTGTAGTGAATCTCATAAGTTTACAGGTAATTAGAGTTTAAAGTAAGATTATATTTTTAGTAGATTATACAACGTTCATGGATGAGATATTTTTAAGGTTAAACCTTAATAGACAATGAGCTTATGATTTCCAGTCTATATTTTTCTTAATTGTAATCTTCACCATTAAGGCTCTTAATTACAGATTTAAGCCACTCATTAAGTTGTAATGCCATCGATTCAGCTTTTGCTGAATATGACACAGAAAGGTTATTCTTTTCATCAGCATCAAGTTCAAGGTTATAAAGCTCATAAGTTATACTGTCCTTCTTAGATTGGATCAGGTGAAGTTTATAAGGCCAGTCAAGCCATGCTGAATGACCGGTGAAAACATCTTCTCTGTATCTAGTAGAGATCTGGCCGGATTTCAGATCGAGCAAAGCTGTATCACTATCTGTTATTCCGCTTTCCTGCTCCTTGAGTAGATCTGCCATTAGCTTCTCAGCAGGTACAATCTTTCCACCACCAGGCCATTGCCAGAATCCCATAGGTTTATTCCTGTTTTGTATTTTATTGTCAATCAATGGCAATAAACTAATTCCATCAAGAGGGGGTTGATTTGCCATACTCACGCCTGCAATTTCCAGAAGTGTCGGATAGAAATCAAAAGTATTGCATGGGACATTAGTTATTCTGTGTTTAGGAATATGGGCAGGCCATTCAAGAATTGCCGGAACACGAATCCCCCCTTCGTAGATCTGACCTTTATATCCACGTCCTCCTGTTCTGGAATAATCACTATGTTGTCCTCCATTGTCACTGCAAAACCAGAGTATTGTATTTTTATTTATACCTAATGTTTTTAACTCCTGCCTTAACTTTCCAAAAGCACGATCCATTCCTGTAATTTCTCCATAATAGTTCTGTAATTTCTCATTCTGATCAGGGTATTGTTTACGATCTTCCTCCGCCGCAATATGCGGATTGTGTGGTGAGCCGAACCAGACTAAAGCTAAAAAGGGCTCTTTTTTATTCGAATGTTTACGTATAAATTCAATTGCTGCATCGACAGTGACCATGGAGCTTTCACCGTAAGTCTGTAGAGCTTTGCCTTCGCGGCTTAATTTGGGATTATTGTCAAAGAAGTTAGGTGACGAGAACCATTCATCAAATCCACTGGCACCTGGATTTACAGGACTCCCTTTTCTTACTGAACCAAGGTGCCATTTCCCAAAATGTCCAGTTATGTAACCAGCTGTTTTAAGAGCTTCGGCAATGGTGATCTCCTGTGGACGAAGAGGTAATCCAAAACTGAAACAACCAAAACGGTTTGGATTGCGACCAGTTAAAACACTTCCACGTGTAGGTGAACTTACCGGAGCTGCTGCATAGAAGTGGTCGAAGCGCAAACCGGATTCAGCCATGTTGTCAAAGTTTGGGGTTTTAAGAACCGGATGCCCATTGTACGCCATATCTCCCCAACCCTGATCGTCAGCCATAACCAGAATAATGTTTGGTTTATCGACAACTTCTTTCTGACATCCATATATTCCTGTTGTGGAAACACAACAACTGAGTGTTATTGCTGCATTTGATAATTTATGCTTCATAATTTTAACCATCTGACTTTTGCCTTTAGAAAAAATCTTTATTGAATAATGATAGCTGATCACAACTGGTTTTTATAAGAAATAATTTTTGTGACAGATTAATGTTCTCCCAGCCACTTAACGACTTCCTCCTGCATTTCAGGTGAGAAGCGATTATAATCTTCCGGTGTGATTAATGTAAGGTTCTGATCTGCTTTGTATTGTTCATATACTTTTCGGACTTCGTTCACACACTCTTTCACATCCTTAATGCTGGCATACTGGTCCCAGGTGGGTGCCACAATCAGAAGTGGCCTTGGTGCGATAGCAGCTAGAATTTCATGAAAATCGTATGGAATATGAGTTTCATTTTTTATAAAGAAACCCAGCCGGGGCAAGAGTCCGTGGAGATGAGAATATTCATAAATTCCTTCTGCGGTTTTCCCGGCTGTGTTGAGTCGCATCGGTGTAAAACCGCATACAGATATTATTCCAGCAATCCGTTCATCCAATGCTGCGCTGTATAGGCCAACTGCTGCTCCGAGCGAATAACCAGCGATAAAGATTCGCTTTGAATCTAAAAATGAGATTTCCGAAAGTGCATCAGCAGCCCAGCGGACATCAGCAACCATGCGTCCCATTTTTGACCAGTTTGGAAACCGTTCATAGAATAGTTTGCTCTCTTCAACACTCCTGTGTCCGAATCCAATCTGATCGTATGTATATACAGCATATCCCGCATTAACAAATTTTGAAATAATATTACCTGCCTGGGCAATCCCGGTAGAATATGCGTATTCGTGCAGATAGATGACTACGGGCAACTTACTGAGCTTTCCATCACCCGGATAACCTGAAGGATAATAGAGTTGACCGAATAATAAAGGTTGACTTCCAGTTTTCGGACTTAGCCTAGGCAGACCCACTACTTCCTGGAGATAATCCGTTTGCGGACCGGGTCCAACAGAAGGAGGCTCATTCCCTAATCCCCAATTAATCCTCTTTCGGATATCGGGAACTTTTTTCTCCCATTCTGATGAATTTTTAATAACCTTACCCTGATGGTCAATAAGCAGATCATCTATCCCTTTTTCCGGAAACAATTGAGGATCAATAACCTCACCACTGAGTCCCAACCATTTCGAAAAGGTGTAATTATAAATGAGGTTGTTTTCAGGTTTGATATCGCCACGGTCAAACACATAGTCAAAGAAATCCAGGTATCTTTCCACATCTCTTGCAGCAGGAGCGTGGAGTCCATAGCGTAGATCGAGTGCAATCTTATCGCCGGCCCCCAGGAATTCATATGCTTTACGGGCTGAAAGATAAGCCTGTTCAATGCCCCAAGGATTTCCTGCCGACTCTGTGATAGATGAGGTTAACATGAGACCACGTGGGGCTACTAATGCCATTAAAGAGTTCTGATCAACAGGCAATTTGCTCTCCCAGCCAGTAAAAAGCCGTAGCCGTGGATGCAACCAATGGGGGCGAGCCCAGGTTAACAATTGCATCGTCTCATTATTGTATTTATCTGTTGTGTAACGAAATGGATTCTCCCCGCCGGTGCCCCCGCTGATAGGGACAACAGCTTTGATACGCTCATCAAAAGCTGCAGCCCATAGTGCCATCTTTCCGTTTCTTGAGAGTCCTGTAAGAGCTATATGTTCCTTATTTACATAATCGAGAGTATACAGATAATCAATGGCTCTTGAGGCAGCCCACCCCCAACGCATAACGGTACTGAAATCATATTCTGGCCACCAGATTTTTTCATATTCTTCGCTGTCATCCGGATAACCATATTTGGGATCTGTTGCTGTAAAGCGGCATCCTATATAGCCCCGTCGTACTGCTGCCTGTACCCAGTCGTATCTATCTTTTATCCACGAACAGATAAATACAGGAAACGGACCATCACCTGGCGGAATAAGTAATGTAACATGCAGTTGTGCCTTGAGTCCCGGACCAAACCTTAATAACAGATGCTTCTCTCTTATCTGCCCCAGCCTTTTCTCTTCCAGAACCTCCACTTTCATATTATCAGGTGGTGGTGGGAGTGTGCCTGTTATCCAATGCTGAGCAAGTTGTATCATTTGAGCTCGTTTTGTATACCATTGAGATATAGTCTCCACCGGAATGTTCTTTCCACCCTCGTCAATGACCAATGGATCAGGCAGAAAAGGTAAGGATGGCAACTCATCAAAATCCGGTGGTAGTTCACCAGTACGTTTAAGCCAATCTTTCCATAAAAGATCCTGGGGCGAGATATGTGCAGGTGGAGTACCGGGCAATTGATCCCCTGCTGCTGTGGTCTTGTCTTCAGGAAGTACTTTCATCAATTGCCTCAGATACTCCTGTCTGGTCATATCTGCCTGACCAAACAGAGGACCTGAATGCTTTGCTCCGATGAGCAATTCAATTAATATCAAATATGTAAATATTCTATACATGAATTTCATTATTTATTATGCAATTAATAGCTGATCTTATTTATTTACACCGATTTGATCCGGTATATGGACAAAGGTTAATAAATTTATTATAGTTGTTTTTATATCCGGAAGTATAAGGTGCATTTATTATGAAAAATACAATTTCTTTTTTAATTGAAGGTCTAATTCTCTGAAGAATTATCAGGACTTAAACCTCAATGAGGTAAAGTAAACGGCAATTCATTTTTTGCTACTTCCACAGCATAGTATCTAAACCTTTAATATTTCTTATTGATAAGAATTTTCATTCTTGTTGATATTTGTAGAACCTGTCAAATTTTAAAATAATCTTTTCCAGATAAAGACTAGATGTATCAACCGGTTCGATAAGTTCTGAAGCTGGAAAATTAGGATACTCTACTCCCGATGGCAAAAAAGATGTTAATACTTTTTTTGAGAGATTGCTCCTGGCAAAACTTCCATCTTTAAACTGAGCAAAAAGGAAAATGTGTGCAAGGCCGAATCTGGCTTTACCGGGGTTAGCAAAAATTACTTCATTATTCATTCTTATTGCTCCTAATGCTGAGCTATCGATCGCTACTTCAATTTTATTCCAGAAAGGTGATCCTGCAATCTTAGCACGGTTTATTTGTATTATACCTGCAGGAACATTGTTAATAATGATAGGGGTATTAACTGAATCCTCATTTGTCCATGGTGCTGCATAAATCCATGCTTTTTCAATATGTTGCAGATCGTTTTCAGTTATCAGGTTCCCATATGAAGCTACCGGAGATTTGATATCTGCCAGTTTGCCTGGCTCATCCCATTTAAATGAACGCTTTACACCCTGGCCAAGTATGTGCCAGTCAGCTTTTACACTTTTACCTTTGACAGTAAAGATATAATAACTTGTTGTGCTTCCTTCCTGGTATCCCCAGTAGTATTTTAGTTCAGATTCTGGTATAAAAATCTGGTGCACTTCATCTAGGGGCAGAACTCCGGGTTTTGCAAGGTTATCTGGTTTACTCCTGACATGTTGAAGAAAAGGAGCAAGGTTAAACAACCTGCCTTCCTCAACAACTGCTGCATCCATTATTTGAGTAAGCGGTTGCCCATTGATTAACTTTACCGTAGCTGTTTTATTATGTGTATGTCCGCAGAAATAGGCATCAACCTTATATTTTGCAAGCAGAGAAGCTACATTAACTGAATATTCCGATCTGTTGAAACCAGCACGTGCAACAATCCATAAAGGATAATGACCTGCAACAAAAATATGATCGGTTCTTGAGTCGGACCTGGCAATCTCAAGATCTTTTTCCAACCATGATAATTGCTCGTTTAATGGATCAGCAGTGCAGTCAAGAACAATAAAGTGGCAGTTTGCCTTATTAAAAGAGTAGAATGACTTTGAAACCTCCTGTCCAAGGTTGCTTGAAAAAGCAGGAAGTGCATTTTTTTCATAAACATTTCTTACATCGTGATTGCCTTTCGCAATAAAAAAGGGAATGGCAAAAATTCTACCAAAATGCTTGAAAGCGAACGATGCTTCTGATTCAATATCTTCTCCTCTGCCTCCATGAAAAAAATCTCCGGTTTGAATAATAAATCCAGGCTTTGGTTCGAGGCTGTCTAATTCATCTGCCAATGATTTTACAAGTGACTCTGTCTTGTGATTATCAGATATCGAATAATGAATATCCCCGATGAATGCAAACCGGAGATCAGCAACTGATTTATCGCTGCATGAATTTGAAAGAAGCAGAAATAATAACAGAAAGTAATTGAATATTCGTGAGTTATATTTCTCTTTAGAAAATGCATCTATTCTCATAACTACAATTTTATTTATCAATTTTACAATCGTTTAGTTATTCAGATAGTAACTTCTGCTGTTTTGATTATTTAAGCGAATAGCTGGTCACCATACATTATCCAAACTATTTAATCCTGGCAAAAATTCCGCGACGATGGTCTACTGTGGTTTAATTCCCATGAGCCTAAGTTGGAAAAACGTTTTGTTCCGGAGTTTAAAAGCATTAATAATAAACTATTATAGACCCAGAAGCTTTCGGGCATTATCATAAAAAATCAGATTTTTTTCTTCCTCCGTCAAAGAGCTGCAAAAGATTCTTCC
>CAZXFB010000027.1:0-61729 GCA_964639725.1 uncultured Rikenellaceae bacterium | reverse complement strand
CAACATTCTCTTATTCAGTGCATAGCAAAATATTGTCATTAGTAGCGCCAGCGAGAAATCCCCCTCACCTATTTTAATAGTATGAATTAATTCCATTTCAGTTATTATTCATTCCAGATACTCATTAATAATTATATTCCCTGATTCCATACAAAAACCCGGAGTCGCAATTTTATTTTAAAAAATAAACTGAACCAATCGTGATTTCATATGTTTCAAGTTCTATAAAGTTTAATTAAATTTGAAAAAAAAGCTATGGCAAAAATCACTCTGAAGGGAAACCCCGTGAATACATCAGGAAACCTCCCGCTAAAAGGTACTAAAGCACCTGAATTTACACTAGTAAAATCTGATCTTGGAAATCTTTCACTTCCAGAACTCAAAGGTAAAAAAGTTGTCCTGAATATATTCCCAAGCCTCGATACATCTGTCTGTGCCACTTCTGTACGTAAATTCAACCAGTTAGCTGCAGGAAAAGCAAATCTGGCAGTACTCGCTATCTCAAAAGATCTTCCTTTTGCTCATGGAAGATTCTGTTCGACAGAAGGTATTACAAATGTTGTAACCCTTTCCGGATTTCGTGACAAAGATTTTGGGAAAGCCTATGGTATTGATATTGTTGACGGACCTTTGGCCGGCCTCTATGCAAGAAGTATAGTTGTTATTGATGAAAGCGGGACTGTAATACATACCCAGCTTGTTCCGGAAATTGTTGAGGAACCGGATTATGATTCAGCTCTATCGGCAATAAAATGAATTTCGCACAGTTTCCCGGACACAAAGATGTTATTACCAGACTTATACGATCGGTAAAGGAGGAGAGGGTAAGTCATGCCCAGTTATTTACAGGTCCGGAAGGCTGCGGTAATCTTGCTCTTGCCCTTGCTTATGCCAAGTACATCAGCTGTGAAAACCGCTCTGATTCAGATTCATGCGGTATCTGCAAATCATGTGTGAAATATGAAAAAATGATCCATCCTGACCTGCACTTTGTCTTTCCGGTTGTAAAAGGGAAAAAAGTCACAGATCCTGTAAGTGAAAATTATATCGAAGAATGGAGAGAATTTGTCAGGAAAGGAGCATTTTTTTCAATTAATCACTGGCTTGATATCCTCGATGTTGGAAATGCCCAGGGTGGAATTTTTGCTTCTGAGGCCTCCGAAATAATTAAAAAACTGAGTCTCAAATCATTCGAGTCGGATTTCAAAATAATGATTATCTGGCTGCCTGAAAAAATGCACCAGTCAACTGCCAACAAATTATTGAAAATGATTGAAGAACCTCCTGAGAAGACGCTCTTCCTTCTGGTTTCAGAAGAATATGATAAATTGATTCCAACAATACTTTCGAGATGCCAGCTGATAAAGATCCCTGCCTTCAGTGATCAGGAAATTGAGAGTTATCTTATACTTCGTTTTGGTATTAGTGCAGGTAAAGCGGCTGACATTGGACATGTGGCAAATGGCAATATAATAAGAGCAATAGGATTATGTGAAGATGAAGAATCATCAATCCGGAATCTTGTGCGGTTTAAAAGCCTGATGAGATTCGCCTGGAAACGGGATATAGTTTCTATAATTTCATGGTCAGAGGAGATGGCTGCAACAGGCCGTGAAGCCCAGAAGAATTTTATTTTATTTTCATTGAGGCTGCTGCGCGAAAACCTTATGCTTTCACTAAACCAACTTAAGAACAAACTAGTATTTCTTTCCGGTGAAGAAGCTGCATTCTCAAATAATTTTCATCCATTTATCAATCAGGAAAATATTTACACATTAACTGAAGAATTTAACCTGGTTCACTCTCATATTGAAGCAAACGGTAATGCAAAAATCATCTTTCTCGATCTTGCATTAAAAGTTACCCGTCATATACGCTGATGGTTTTACCGGATATTGAATTTAACGCATTTATTCACTATTTTTGCAGTTTAAATTCTGAGAAATAAGTATTACATGACTGAGAATGATGAATTAACAGGACAGCCCGGAGAAGAGATCCGTATGCCCGACATTACATATAAACCAGGAAATAATAAACTTGATTCCTTTAACTGGCTAAACGACCTGCCTGTTTTTGCAAAAGAGGATGACATTATTGAGATCCGTTTTAAAAATACTCGTAAAGGTTTTTACCGAAATGTAAATGCCCTTAGGCTGGATGTAGGTGATGTTGTGGCAGTTGAAGCTTCTCCCGGACACGATATCGGGAGGGTCTCAATGGTAGGCCCTCTTATAAATGAACAGCTGAAAAAACTCAAGGCCCAACCACTTCCCGATGACCTTAAAAAAGTGTACCGGAAAGCAAAAGCAGTGGATATTCAAAAGTGGGAAGAAGCAAAAAAACTTGAAACTCCTACTATGCTCCGCTCTAGGAAAATAGCGGAAGAACTTAAGCTTAATATGAAGATAGGTGACGTTGAATATCAGGGTGATAAGACTAAAGCTATGTTCTATTATATTGCTGATGAAAGAGTAGACTTTCGCCAGCTTATAAGAGTATTGGCTGAAGAATTCCGTGTTAGAATTGAAATGCGCCAGATCGGGGCACGCCAGGAAGCAGGGAGAATAGGAGGTATTGGTTCATGTGGCAGAGAACTTTGTTGCTCAACTTATATCACTAATTTTATTTCTGTTACAACAACTCATGCAAAATACCAGGAGTTATCTTTGAATCCCCAGAAACTTGCCGGTCAATGCAGTAAACTGAAATGTTGCCTTAACTTTGAATTCGATTGCTATTTCGATGCACAAAAATCATTCCCTCCTAAGGATGTTCCTCTCGAATCAAAAGAGTCTACTGCCTGGTTTCAGAAGATGGAGGTGCATAAAGGAATATACTGGTACTCGACTGATCCCCACACTTCAGCTAATCTCGTTGCCATTCCTGTGCAAAGAGTAAAGGAGATACAGGCGATGAACAGAAAAGGGTTAAAGGCCAACAGGCTCCTCGAAATTTCTGAATCATTTGATCTTACACCTGTATCTGAGGATCTTCTTAAAAATAACAGCCTCACAAGGTTCGATCCCCCTGCAAATAAAAATAAGGGACCACGGCCTCCACATAAAAGAAAAAACAGGAGATTCAATGACAAAAAGGAAAAATAGGCATTCATTCATTCTGATATTATTTTCTTTTATTATACCGGTATCATGCAACAGCGATGTTGTATATACAGACTCGGTAGAGATTCCGGAACATACATGGAGCTTATCCTTTATTCCTTCTTTTGAAGTTCCTGTTACTGACACTCTTATAACACATGATATAAAGTTTATGCTGCGAACAGGATCATCGTACCCACTCCGTAATATTTATCTCTTTGTAACCGCGTCCACTCCTGATGGGAAAACATTAACCGATACACTCCAGTACAATATTGCCGATGAAAAAGGCAACTGGTATGGAAAAGGATTCGGTGACATCCATGCACTCAACCTGCCATATAAATTAAATGTCTACTTCCCCAGGAAAGGCACCTATCAGTTTAAAATTCAGCATGGTATGCGTATTGAAGATCTTAAAGGTGTATATGATATCGGACTGAGAGTGGAAAAGTACAGAAAATAAGTTTCAGAAAGTGGGAAAACATAAACTTGAAAGATTCGAAGAACTCGGAACATTCAAAAATGTCATCCAGCCAAAATATGGTATTGAGTTGGGAAAAGGGCAACCCATAAAAGGCTGCTGGAATACAGAAATATTCAGAAATAATAATCCCATAATTCTTGAACTTGGCTGTGGCAAAGGAGAATATACAATAGGTTTATCATCAAAGTTTCCTCAGAACAATTATATCGGTGTTGATATAAAAGGGGCGCGTTTGTGGCGAGGTGCAAAAACTGCACATGAAAATAACCATCCCAATGTTGCGTTTCTCCGGACAAGAATTGAATTTATCGCCTCATTCTTTTCTGATAATGAAATTGATGAGATCTGGTTAACATTCCCTGATCCTCATCCGGGAAAGAATAACTCCAATAAAAGGCTTACTTGTCCCTGGTTCCTGAATATATATGGTAAAATAATGAAGCATACAGGTATAATTCATTTGAAAACAGACAATAAAGAACTTTATGAATATACAAAAAGAGTTGTTGACAAAAATAAACTTGAAATTCTCTTCTCAACAAGTGACCTTTATTCTGAAACCCTGCTGAACGACACTCTTTCAATCAAAACCCATTATGAAACAATCTTTCTGGAAGAAGGATTAAAAATAAAATATCTTTCCTTCAGACCAGATAAGGAAAAAAATATTACGTATGGCCAGGAAAAAAATTAACAGGAAAAATGATTTTTTTACCAGGGTATACGATGTCACAAGTTTAATTCCTTTCGGAAGAGTTACTTCCTATGGCGCTATTGCATGCTTCCTAGGATCGGGCAGATCAGCACGAATGGTTGGCTGGGCACTGAACGTCTGTCACAATAATGCAGAATTTATCCCGGCTCACCGGGTCGTTAACAGAAATGGCCTGCTGACAGGTAAATTTCATTTCGGCAATTCAACAACTATGAAACAACTACTCGAAAATGAAGGTATCATCGTTGAGAATGACCAGATAGTAAATTTCAGCGAAAAATTCTGGGATCCCTCAACCGAACTACAATGAAAATTTTGGTATCACAAAAAAAATATACAATTTTACAGCTTGTTTATATTTAAATTAAATAAAAATAAGAACATTTTATCCCTGAAGAGTATCAAAACAAGTCCGCTTAATAATCAGTGAGTCTCAGAGACAAAATAATAAAATGATTTCACAACAACATATATAAGTCAGCATGTTTACGAAAGATCAAATCCTTACTGCATTAAAAAAGGTAATTCATCCTGAGAAAGGGAAAGATATAGTTTCCCTCAATATGGTTGGGGAAATTGTATCAGATGAAACCGGTATAAATATTACTATTACTCCTGAAAAATCTAATGACCCTTTCATCTCCTCTGTAAAAAGCACAATTGTAAAGCGGATTAAAGAGCTCCTTGGTCCTGATGCCGTTGTAACAGAAATCGTTGTAAAACCAAAAATAGTAGTTGGAAAGCAGGTTGAGAAGCCCAGGGAAGTATTACCTGGTGTGACAAATATTATAGCCGTCTCCTCCGGTAAGGGAGGTGTTGGAAAATCCACAATAGCTGTAAATCTTGCAATTGCTCTTTCACGTAAACAATTAAAGGTCGGGTTACTGGATGCAGATGTTTATGGCCCCTCTGTCCCAAAAATGTTAGGGTTAGAAAAAGAGAAGCCGGAAGTCAGAAGGGAAAACAACATTGATCATATAGTTCCTGTAATAAAATACGGAGTTAAAGTATTGTCAACTGGGTTTTTTGTTGATCCTGCTGATGCAGTTGTCTGGAGAGGACCAATGGCATCAGGCTTTTTAAAACAACTTATCACCCAGGGAGATTGGGGCCAGCTTGACTATCTCCTGGTTGATCTTCCTCCGGGAACAAGTGACATACACCTGACTCTTGTCCAGGAAGTACCCGTTACCGGGGCAATAGTTGTGAGCACTCCACAGGAGGTTGCCCTTGCAGATGCTGTAAAAGGAATAGCAATGTTCAGGAGTGAGAAAATAAATGTACCTGTCCTGGGGCTCGTTGAAAATATGTCATGGTTTACTCCTGCCGAATTACCAGGAAACAAGTATTACATCTTTGGCAAGGGAGGATGTAAATCTCTTTCTGAAAAAATGGGTGTGCCCCTTCTTGGTCAGATACCGCTTGTCCAAAGTATCTGTGAAAGTAGTGATAATGGCCAGCCTGTTGCACTTGAAGATTCTGTAGCGGGAAAATCATTTCTCTCCCTGGCAGATGAGCTAATTGAAAAAGTCAATATCAGGAACAGGGAAGAGAAACCAACTGTGAAACTTCAGATAAATAAATAAATTTCAGATTCATATGACACAAACTAACACTATTAAAGAAAGGGTTGCCAAGGCCCTGGATAGAGTAAGACCATATCTTCAGTCAGATGGCGGAGATATTGACCTTGTAGAAGTTACGGATGATTTCATTGTAAAGGTGAAACTCACAGGTGCATGCAAAGGGTGCCCGTATAGTATGCAGACTTTAAAAGCTGGTGTTGAGCAGGCAATTATGAAGGAGGTCCCGGAAATAACTCAAGTTATTTCTGCCTGAAAAAGCGCAGCATACCAATTTTAATTAACTTTGAAATACTATATACAGGTTAAGTCAGTTTATAGTATTAAAAGTCGCTTATTGGCTTCATACAAACCATTATATAAGATTCTGGTTTTTTTAGGATTATTTTTAGTCCTGACAAACTGTTCGGTTGAGAAAAACACAGGCTCAACCAGGTTTTATCATAGCCTTACATCAAGGTATAATATCTATTTTAACGGATATGAGAGCTTTAAAGCTGGACTGGAAAAGATTACCAGTAGTAATACCGATGATTATGGAGACCTGCTTAAAGTTTTTGAATATAGTGACCCTGCAAGCTCCTCCCGCTGTTCGTCCGATATGGAAAAAGCTATCCAGAAAGCTTCTAAAGTCATAACGCTGAAATCTATTACAGCAAAACCTGAAATAAAAACCAAGGGACAACCATCAGAAAAAGATCAGGAACTTTATGACCGGAAGGAATATAATGAATGGATCGACGACAGCTACCTTCTGATCGCCAAAGCACGTTTCTATAAGCATGAATTTAATGAATCTTCTTCTCTCTTCAACTACACGCTCACCTCGGCCAATGACCCCTCATTAAGAACAGAATCAGTCATCTGGCTTGCGAGAATTTATAATGAGACAGGAAATTATGGTGAATCACTACGATTGCTTAATGAACTTGATCCTTCAGCTCTGGTTAACAAGTCATTAAATGCAATGTATCAAACCACACTGGCTGACCTTTTTATAAAACAAAAGAAGTACTCTGAAGCTGCCGACGCACTTGGAAAATCGTTAGACTTTATATCAGGAAAGAGAACAAAAATCAGGTTGACCTATCTCCTCGCACAGTTGTATGAGCAAGCAGGAGATCCTGGAAGGGCAACAAAATTATACCGGGATGTGGCTAACATGAATCCTCCTTATGAAGTTGAATTTAATGCAAGAATTAATATTGCCGGTGTTTTTGATGTAAATACAGGAAATACATCAGAAATAAGGAAAGAACTTGAAAAAATGCTGAAAGATTCTAAAAACAAAGACTTTCAGGATCAAATTTATTTTGCACTTGGGAACTTGTCGATGAGAGAAGGTGATGAAAAAAAAGCAATTGATTACTTCAGAAAATCGGCAACAGCTAATTCGATGAATCAGAATCAGAAAGGAAGGTCTTATCTTGCACTCGCCAATTATTATTATACTAAGCCCGATTATATGGAGGCTGGAAAGTTTTATGACAGTTCTGTATTCTTCCTCGACCAGAAATATCCCGATTACCAGTTGCTTAAAGCAAAATCCCAGAATCTTAATACACTTGTATCCCAATTAAAAATTATCCAGACTGAAGATAGTTTGCAAAAAGTGGCAATGATGCCTGAACCGGAAAGGAACGCCCTTATATCAACAATTATAGCTGATATAATTAAAGCAGAAAGTGAAGGAAAAACTTCTATTTACGCAGACCAGCATAACCTTGGTCAGTATTATGAAAATGAGAGACGTTTCCAGAATAATATTGAAAAGGAGGGAAAATGGTATTTTTATAATCAGACAGCTCTTACATTTGGACGAACTGAATTCCGCAGACGCTGGGGAGAAAGAAAACTTGAAGATAACTGGAGGAGATCAAATAAAGCAAGATTAACCACCTCGCCGGGAACTTCACCCGATGAACTTTTGACTCTTAAAAACAAAGATACCTCAACTGCTTTACTTGATTACAAGAAACCCGAATTCTACCTGAAGAATCTGCCATTAAACGATTCCCTTCGTACAATATCGAATGAGAAAATAGCTAATGCATATTTAAATGCAGGTAAAGCATACTCTGAAAAAATAGCCGATAACCCGAAAGCAACAGAGATACTGGAGGGTTTGATTACAAGATATCCCTCAAGTGACCTTGTTTCAGAAGCTCTATACACTCTTTATAAAATTGGAAAACAGGATAATAACTCCAGGTCTGAAACTTACAGGCAGCGACTCCTTGAAAAATATCCCGATAGTGAGTTTGCAAAAATATTATCAGATCCCGAGTACTATAACAAAAAACTGGCAACACTGAAATTGACCGAAAAAATTTATCAGGAGGCATATAATAGTTATAAAAGCGAAAAATTTGAAGAAGCAATATCTCTTTGCAATGAAACATTGAATAAATATGGCAAGGACATTCTTGCTCCAAAATTCATGCTTCTGAAAGCTTATTCAATAGCAAAAATAAGCGATGAAAGAAAGTTTAAAGAGGAACTTAATGTTCTTATTAAAGCATGGCCAGAGAGTGAAGAAAGCAAAAAAGCAGGGGAAATAATCGCTTTCCTTAACCAGAAGGTGCCGGAACTTAAAGTTGAAGAAGACAAACAGATCGCTGCAGAATTATATGTTGCTGACACAACTGCTTCACACGTTTTTGCACTGATAATAACGGAACCATCTTTTAATCTCAACCTGGCAACATTTGATATAATTAGCTATAATATTGATAATTACACAAATAATAACTACCGTTCCGAAGGGTCTCTGGTCGACAACAAGTATATTCTGATTACAGTCACTGGCTTTACCAACTATCAAAAATCATTTGAATACTTTTCAGCTTTCAGCGCAGAAAAGCATGTAAGAAATCCCACCGGTGCAAAGATGTATCCAGTACTTATAAGTAATGACAACCTGAAGGTTCTAAATAATGATAAAAATCCTGAACGATACCGTCTGTTCTTCAATGAAAAATATTTTATTGAGGAAAAATAATAATATTGATATAATCATTCCCGTGAAAGGGAATTCCGGAAATGAGAAAGATTAGGATCCTCTGGACTGATGATGAGGTTGAAGCCCTTAAACCTCATATATTTTTCCTTACTGAAAAAGGTTATGATATAGATACCTGCTCAAACGGCAATGATTCGATTGACCTTGTCAGGCAAAATCAATATGACCTTATCTTCCTCGATGAAAATATGCCTGGACTTAGCGGTATGGAGACTCTCCGCCTGATCAAAGAGGTCAGAACCGAAATACCTGTTGTGATGATCACAAAAAGTGAAGAAGAGGATTTAATGGAAGCAGCTATTGGTTCAGAAATTGCTGATTATCTTATTAAACCTGTAAAACCAACACAGATTCTTCTTGTAATAAAAAAGATACTTGACCAGCGCAGGCTTGTAACAGAGAAAACAACCACTGACTACAGACAGGAATTTAGCCGTATCGGGAATATGATTTCCGCAGCTTCGACCTTCAATGACTGGACTGAACTATATAGAAAAATTGTCTTTTGGGAATCTGAACTTGAAAAATCTACCGACAGCGGTATGAATGAGATACTTATGATGCAGGAAAATGAAGCCAACAATCTTTTTTCGAGATTTTTCATACATAATTATCTTAAATGGCTCAATCCCGGCTATTCCGGCAGACCGCTTCTCTCTCTCGATTTGTTCGCAAAAAAAATATTCCCTAATATTCAGGAAAAGAAACCTCTGTTTTTTATTTTGATTGACAATCTCAGGTTTGATCAGTGGAAAACGATTTCAGCTGAAATGACCGGCATCTACAGGATCATTGAGGAAGAGATATATTTCAGCATAATCCCTTCCGCTACACAGTTCAGCAGGAACGCCATCTTTGCCGGATTGATGCCTTCCGTTATTGCAGATACAATGCCTGAATTATGGATTGATGAAAATGAAGATGAAGGAAAGAATAATTATGAAGAAGAATTTTTTAAACGGCATCTGGCCCGTAAAGGCCTGAAATACAAATGGTCATATAATAAGATCAGCAGTAATCCTGAAGGGAAAAAAGTAAATGAAAAGATAAGGATGATGCTTGATAATGATATCAACATTCTGGTATACAATTTTGTGGATATGCTCTCCCATGCAAGGACAGAGTCGGGGCTAATCAGGGATCTGGCAAACGATGAAGCTGCATACCGAAGTCTGACGCGTTCCTGGTTCATTCATTCACCCTTGTTTGAGATGTTAAAGATCCTGGCCGGACATAATGTAAGAATTATCTTCAGTACTGATCATGGCACAATCAGGGTACAAAATCCAATCAAAGTGATCGGAGACAGAAAGACCACCTCCAACCTCAGATATAAGATGGGAAGAAACCTTGATTATGATCCTAAGAAGGTCTTCGAGATTAAAAATCCTGAAAATGCCATGTTACCTAAATCAAACATCAGTTCAAGATATATTTTTGCTCTCAACAAAGACTTCCTGATTTATCAGAATAATTATAATTACTATTCAGGATATTACAAAGATACGTTTCAGCATGGCGGTATTTCGATGCAGGAGATTATGTTACCTCTTGTTTTGCTTGAACCTGTTTCCTGAAAACTTAATGATTTATGACGATCTTAATAAAAGATAAACATCATCTGCATTCAGCTGCAGAAAAATTCCTGGAAACTGTTTCCGGCAATAGATTATTTGCATTTTACGGATCGATGGGTGCCGGGAAAACAACCTTTATAAAATCAGTCTGCGAAGCACTTGGTTCTCCTGATATTGTTAGCAGTCCAACATTTACTCTTATAAACGAATACCGGTCAGCTACCGGGGAGCCACTTTATCATATTGATTTTTACAGAATAAAGAAACGTGATGAAGTGTTTGATTTTGGGATAGAAGAATATCTTTCGAGCGGATCATACTGTTTTATGGAATGGCCTGAACTTGTTGAGGAGATCCTTCCTCCTGAAACAGTTAAGGTCAGAATAAGTGTTGGAGAGAAAGAAGAACGTATACTTGAAATAGGATAACTATCTCTCGTATTGCTGCAATTGTACAAATTTTTTACCTTTGAAGAAATAACCCTTTCTGCAAATGAACGAAAAAGGTAAGAGTGGCAAAGTCAGTTTCAGCAATACTGCATTTATGCCAAAAGAAGAACACCTTGAAACTACAGTAAGAAACAGAAGGATCACAATTGGAATTCCTTCCGACGCAAAGGATGATGAAAAAAGAGTAGCTCTTACTCCTGAATCAGTTAACATTCTTGTCGAAAGCGATAATGAGGTAATTGTACAGAAAGGTGCCGGACTTGGTGCAAATTATACAGATAAGGATTACAGCGAAAACGGAGCAATACTTACCGACTCTCCTTCAAAAGTTTATAATGCTGACGTAGTTATAAAAGTTGCCCCGTTCACCGAGAAAGAGACTGACTTTCTAAAGGGGAACCAGGTAGTTATGTCGTATCTGAATGTTCTCAAACTTCAGGAAGAGACGCTTGGGAAACTTATCAGGAAAAAAGTCACAGCATTAGCTTTCGAAAAAATCCGTGACAGTAATGGTGTTATGCCTGTAGTTGAATCGATGAGTGAAATTACAGGAGTTACGTCTATCCTGATTGCTTCTGATTATCTCAGTAATCACCACGGAGGTAAAGGTGTTATGCTGGGGGGAATTACAGGTGTTACTCCAACTGAAGTAGTTATAATAGGGGCAAATACTGCAGGTGAATATGCTGCCCGGGCTGCGATTGGACTTGGCTCCCAGGTAAGAATTTTCGATAATTCACTTCACAAACTCAGACATTTTCAAAATCTTATCGGACAAAGACTTCAAACCTCTGTTTTCCATCCTCAGGTACTGAAAAAGGCACTGAAATCTGCCGACGTTCTTATCGGAGCCATTGAACTTGAAGATTTACGTCCCTGGTATTATATTACTGAGGAGATGATCCGTAATATGAAAAAAGGAGCTGTCGTTATCGACCTTAGCATTGACAGGGGCGGATGTATTGAAACAACTGAATGCAGAGCACTGCACGATCCTGTATATGAAAAATATGGGGTTATTCATTTTTCAGCATGGAACCTTCCTTCGCGGGTTGCCAGAACAGCCTCTATTGCACTCAGTAACATCTTTACCCCGTTGCTTCAAAGCATGGCCGATGCAGGAGGAATAACTCACCTGCTTAAATACGATTCGGGAGTCAGGAATGGTGCATACCTGTATAATGGCATGCTAACAAATGAAACACTTGGCCAGAAATTCGGGATCATTTCAAAAGATCTCGACCTCCTTATCTCTGCATTCTGATCAGATATATTTAAGTATTGACTTACCTCCTTTTATTTCTACTGTTGCCTCTTTCCCTATGTAAAAAGCACGGTTATCCGGTGTATGTCCTGCCGGAAAATTAAAAAAAACAGGATAATTATAATCTGATACGATATCGGATATCGTCTCTTCAGCGCTCTTCCCCCATTGTAATTTTGCCTCGCCCATATTATTGAGTCCTCCTAATATCAAAGCCGATAACTTATCCAGCCTGCCTGCTAGTTTGATAGAGGTCATCATCCTGTCGAGATGGTAATAATACTCCCCTACCTCCTCAATAAACAATATTTTACCATCTGTGTCCGGCTCAGCCGGAGTACCAATCAGACTATACAGAAGGGATAGGTTACCTCCTGTGACCTCCCCTTTTGCAATTCCAGGTCTCATACAATCTCCTGACCATACAATTGGTTTAAAATCTCCAAATAAGGAACCATGTAAAGTACTAAATGTTGCCTCACTCTTTTCCGGGTTAGAATAATTAAGAGGCATCTCACCATGGATGGAAATCGTATCCCATTTTTCACTCAGCCATAAATGAAGTACTGTTATATCGCTGAAACCCACATACCATTTGGGGCATTTGACCAATGATGAAAAATCAATTTTATCGATGATCTTCATAATCCCATAACCTCCTCTTGAACAGAATATTGCCCTGATGTTTGTATTGTCTGTCATTTCCTGAAAATCAGATAACCTCTCTGCAGAAGAACCTGCAAATGGCCCATCTCTTTTACAAACATTCTTCCCTAATAATACTTTTAATTCCCAGCTTTCCAGAAACTTAACAGCCTTTTCAATAATTGCTTCATCAATATAAAATGACGGTGAAATAATAGCTACTTCATCTCCCGGCTTCAGAAATTCTGGTTGATTCTTTATTGCAGGCATATAAATAATATTATACGTAAAAATAATCCATATTGTTACGTTTTACAATATTGCATCCTTAACTTTGGATTTTCTCTGCAAAAAGCTGTACTTATTAAACATGCTGGCAAGTAGAAATAGTATCAAGGATAAAAAGCTCCTGTAAACATAGTGCCGATAAATTGATTATCTCACAAAATCAGAGGTTAATTATTATATTTGTAAAAAAAATCAAATTGTTTCAGGTTCATTATCAATAATATGAAGAAATTTAAAAGATACCTTGTCACCTCAGCTCTGCCTTATGCCAACGGACCGATACATATTGGACACCTTGCAGGAGTTTATGTACCATCCGATATTTATACAAGATATCTAAGGATGCGGGGTGAAGATGTTATTTCAGTGTGCGGTTCTGATGAGCATGGAGTTCCTATAACACTAAAGGCCCGCAAGGAAGGAGTAACACCTCAGGAAATTGTTGACAGGTATCATGCAATAAATAAAAAAGCTTTTGAGGATTTTGGAATTGCCTTTGATATTTATTCCAGAACATCAAATAAAGTTCATTATGAAACTGCATCGGACTTCTTTCTGAAGCTCTATAAAAACGGTGAATTCTCCGAAAAGTGTTCTGAACAATATTATGATGAAGAGGCCGGTTGTTTCCTGGCCGACAGGTACATAATGGGAACATGTCCGCATTGTGGCAATGAAAGTGCATATGGTGACCAGTGTGAAAAATGCGGGACCTCGTTAAGCCCCTCCGACCTGATAAATCCTCACTCCACAGTAAGTGGCAGTAAACCGGTTTTACGGGAAACTCTTCACTGGTATCTTCCACTCGATAAATATGAACCATGGCTGAAACAATGGATCCTTCAGGAACATAAAGAATGGAAAACAAATGTTTACGGCCAGTGTAAGTCGTGGATAGATCAGGGGCTTCAACCCAGGGCTGTCAGCCGCGATCTTGACTGGGGAATCCCTGTACCGGTTGACGGAGCCAAAGGTAAAGTACTTTATGTCTGGTTTGATGCCCCTATTGGCTATATTTCTGCAACAAAAGAACTTACCCCCGATTGGGAAAAATACTGGAAAGACAAGGAAACCAAGTTGGTCCATTTTATTGGAAAAGACAATATAGTTTTTCATTGTATCATATTTCCTGCAATGCTGAAAGCTGAAGGTAGTTTCATCCTTCCCGATAATGTTCCGGCAAATGAATTCCTTAATCTTGAGAATGATAAGATTTCAACTTCCAGGAACTGGGCAGTATGGCTTCATGAATATCTTGAAGATTTCCCCGGGAAACAGGATGTTCTGAGGTATGCTCTCTGCGCTAACTCTCCTGAGACAAAAGATAATGATTTTACCTGGAAAGACTTTCAGGCCCGTAACAATAATGAACTGGTAGCGATCCTTGGTAATTTTGTAAACAGAACCCTGGTTCTGACAAATAATTATTATAACGGAATAACACCAGAAAGAGGGCAAACCATCAAGGATGATGAAGCTGTTCTGAAAGAAATAGCCCTGATCAAGAGTAATGTGGAGACCAGTCTGGAGTCATACAGGTTCCGTGAAGCACTTAAAGAAGGTATGAATCTGGCCCGGTTGGGAAATAAATATCTTGCTGATGCTGAACCATGGAAGGTAATAAAAAGCGATCCGGAAAGGGTTAAAACAATTATGAATATTGCCCTTCAGATAACTGCAAACCTTACAATAATACTTGAACCATTTCTGCCATTCTCAATGAAGAGACTAAGGATGTGGCTGAATATTGGTCCGCTGACCTGGAATGATGCAGGCAGAACTGATATCCTGATACATGGACATTTTATCAGCAAACCTTCACTTCTATTTGAAAAGATAGAAGATGAGGAGATTAACCGGCAGGTTGATAAACTGCTTGCTACAAAAAAATCAAATGAAGCAATCCTGTCAAAAACGACACCTTCAAAAGAACCTGTATCATTTGATGACTTTTCGAAGATTGATATCAGGAGTGCAACAATCCTGGAAGCAGAAAAGGTCCCGAAAACGACTAAATTGCTTAAGCTCAGAATTGACACAGGAATTGATATAAGGACAATTGTTTCCGGTATTGCCGAGTATTATGAACCCTCTGCGATAATAGGTCGTCAGATATCAATAGTCGCCAATCTTGAACCAAGAAAGATAAAGGGAATTGAGTCACAGGGAATGATTCTGATGGCAGAAGATAAAGACGGGAAACTGGTGATGGTAACTCCCTGTGAAAAAGTGAATAACGGAAGTATGATTAAATAAAAGGATAGCTTTAATATATTATTCTTTTTACCTGATCTTCTTTACCCAGCTGCCGGGAAATTTTTTGGAAATACTATCTTTGGTTGTTAAGGCCGTATTAAGTCCGTTGCATCTCAAAGCACTTACCCTGAAAAACCCATTGGGAGCTTTTATAATTTCAGGAGTAAATCCCTCATTTTTCAGATTATTAACCTGTGAAACTGCATTTTCCTCTGACTTGAAACTTCCGGTAATAATGCAGAAAATTTCATCTCCCGCAGTTTCCGGTACAGAAACTTCACTGACAGGTGGATTAACCATGTCCGCTCCATCCATTTTATAAGTGGCAGTTGATGCTTCACCTTTTTCATTATCCACGGCAATTTTGTTACTTTCAAACTCAGCGGTGACAAGAGGATTCATAGAAGAGGTCTCAACTTTTGCTTTAAAAAGGTCTCTCTTTAAAGGAACTGCGATCAACACCGAAATCAAAGGTATTACAACAGCAGCCCTCCATATTAGCCTCCTCATGGTAGCTTGCTTCACAGGATCTTTTTGTGGTTGTCCTATTGCCCTTTTCCTGACATCATATCCTTCCAGCGGCAAATATTGAAATGGTTCCAGCCCATAAGAGTCAAGCAGGTAGTTAATATCCCTGTCGGGCTCAAAAAGAACATTTCCCTCCTTATTATTAACAAATGAACCAATCTTTTCAAAAACAACCTTACCTCCATTATCGAGTCTCCTTCTCAGATCGATGACGAAATTTTCTACAATATTTCTGGCATCCCCGTATGTTACTTTAGCAGATTCCGAGATTTTTCCGATCAGCAGCCCGTCATTGTTGTTTAAATTCCTGTTGAATGAAATCAGCTTCACAGGAGGATAAAATGTTCCTGAATGACTATCAATCCGCGCAGGAGTGTAGTTTCCAATAAAACCGCCAAATCCGGGAACAATAACACAATCGTGCCCAAATAATAATTCCCGTAAATAAGCTGTAATATCCAATTTGCTTTATCTTAATAAGCACAAATTTAAGAAAATTTGATGCAGTAATTGAAAAAATCGTAAAAAATAACAGAATTGAAAGCAAAGATCCCTAAATTTTTTATGTAATATGATGTTTTTCTGGTTTTTATAAATGTATTGTGTTGGCATGGTTTGCGAACTCTGTAGTTTTTTGATTTCAAATGATATTCTAAAAATATTATCTTCGTAGTTTATAAACTTAGTATATAATGAAAGATATTCAGATGGTTGACTTAAAGAGTCAATATACAAAAATAGCCTCTGAAATTGATGATGCAATAAAATCTGTACTTGAATCTGCAACATTTATAAAAGGTCCTGACGTAACGCTTTTTGAAGGAGAGCTTGCTAAGTTTCTTGGTGTCGGGAATGTCATTTCCTGTGCAAATGGCACCGATGCCTTGCAGATGGCACTGATGGCGCTCGGACTAAAACCTGGTGACGAAGTAATTACAACCAACTTTACTTTTGTGGCAACTGTTGAAGTAGTTGCCCTGTTAGGACTAAAACTTGTCCTGGTAGATCCAGATCCTGTAAGCTTTAATATCTCTGCCAAAACTATTAAAAAAGCTATAACCTCTCGTACCAGGGCTATTGTTCCTGTACATTTATTCGGGCAATGTGCTGATATGGAAAATATTATGAAGCTTGCAAAAGAACATAATATATTTGTCATCGAGGATACCGCTCAGGCTACAGGAAGCGATTATATTTTCTCAGATGGGTCTGTTAAGAAAGCTGGTACCATTGGTCATATTGGAACAACTTCATTCTTTCCCTCCAAAAACCTTGGTTGTTATGGTGACGGAGGTGCCCTGTTTACAGACAATGATGAACTTGCAAAAAAAATAAGAATTATTGCTAATCATGGCATGAAAGTAAGGTACTATCACAGTGAGATAGGTGTAAATTCAAGGCTCGACACCATTCAGGCTGCAATACTGAGAATCAAACTTAAAAACCTGGCACACTATAATGAAGCAAGAAGGTCGGTTGCTGATTTCTATGATGAGTCATTCGCAGGATGTGAGGGTATAGCAATTCCTGAGAGAGTAAGCAACTCTTCACACATATTTCATCAATATACAATAAAGGTAAAGAATGGAAAAAGAGATGAATTGAAAAAGTTTCTTGAATCAAAGAATATACCTGCAATGATATATTACCCTGTTCCCTTACACATCCAGGATGCGTACAGATATTTGGGATTCAGAGAATCAGAGTTTCCTATAACAACCAGACTTTGCAGCGAAGTTCTTTCACTTCCCATTCACCCTGACTTCGATCAGGAGCAACTTGATTATATTGCACTCAACTTATTAAATTTCTTTGAAAAACAATAGATATGGATAAGATGTATTTTGCCCATGAAACGGCAGTTATTGATGAGGATTGCCAGATTGGAAGGGGAACTAAAATATGGCATTTCAGCCATATTATGTCAGGTTCTGAGATTGGGGAGAACTGTAATATCGGTCAGAACGTTGTTGTTTCAGCCGGAGTGAAGCTGGGTAATAATGTTAAGGTCCAGAATAACGTCTCGATCTATACAGGTGTCCTTTGTGATGATGATGTCTTCCTGGGGCCATCAATGGTATTTACAAATGTCATAAATCCAAGAAGTGCTATAATCCGCAAAGACAGTTACCTGGATACAATTGTCGAAAAAGGTGCCTCAATAGGTGCTAATTCAACCATTGTATGCGGTAATATTATTGGCCGGTATGCATTTGTCGGCGCAGGTTCTGTTGTTACAAAAGATGTTAAACCCTATGCTCTTGTTGTTGGAAATCCAGCCCGGCAAACAGGATGGATGAGCGAGTACGGACACAAATTATTTTTCGATAATCTTGGAATGGCAATATGTCCCGAAAGTGGCGAGAGATACCGCCTCACCAATGGCACAGTAACTAAAATAATTTAATAGTTTTATAACAATAAGTAAAATTATAAAATGGATAATACACCTAAAAATTTTGGAATTATTGGTGTGGCCGGATTTATTGCTGTAAAACATCTTAAAGCAATAAAAGATACAGGAAACAATCTTCTTGCCAGCCTTGACAAGTTTGACAGCGTGGGTCGTATTGACAGCTATTTCCCTGAGAGTGATTTTTTTGTAGAATTTGAAAGATTTGACAGGCATTTTGATAAACTAAAGCGTAACGGTACAAAAATTGATTATGTAAGTATCTGTTCCCCGAATTATCTGCATGATTCCCATATCCGTTTTGCTCTCAGACAACAGGCAGAAGCTATCTGCGAGAAACCTATTGTGCTTAACCCATGGAATATTGAGGCACTGCAGGAAATAGAGAATGAAACTAACCGAAAGATCAATACCATTCTTCAATTGCGGCTCCATCCTAAAATTATCGAGTTGAGAAATAAGATCCTTAATGGCCCTGAGAATAAAGTATATGATATTGATATGACATATATTACAAGCCGCGGGCACTGGTATCGTGTTTCATGGAAAGGGGATATCCAGAAATCGGGTGGAGTGGCAACAAATATCGGAATTCACTTTTTTGATATGCTTTGCTGGATATTCGGAGAACCAGTAAAAAATGTCGTTCATCTTTCTGAGCCAAATAAAGCTGCCGGATACCTCGAACTAAAAAATGCCAGGATAAGATGGTTCCTCAGCCTCGATTACAATGATATCCCAAATAGCGTGAAAGAGTGTGGACAGAGAACTTTCAGATCAATCACAGTTGAAGGGGAGGAGATAGAATTCAGTGAAGGATTTACTGATCTGCATACAATGAGCTATAAGGAAATACTCGCTGGAAAAGGATTCTCTCTTCAGGAAGCCCGCCAATCAGTTGAAACAGCATATATCATAAGAAATGCCAAACCGGTCGGTCTTACAGGCGATTACCATCCCCTGTTAAAAAAGAAATAATTTTGTATTATTTAACTAAACCCTGTAAATGAAAAAGAAAATTCTGGTTACCGGAGGATTAGGTTATATAGGTTCACATACAACCGTAGAACTGATTCAGGAGGGATTCGATGTTGTTATAATAGACAACCTTTATAACTCAGAAGAGGAGGTTGTTGATCGTATCCGGCAAATCACAGGAGTGAAGCCTGCTCTATATATATTTGACATTTGCGACCGGGAAAAACTTAACTCCTTTTTTATTGAAAATAAAGATATAGCGGCAGCTATTCATTTTGCTGCATATAAAGCTGTTAACGAGTCTGTTAGCAAACCGCTGGATTATTACAGGAATAATCTTGTATCGCTTATCTATCTTCTCGATTCAATGAAACAGTTTGGCATCCGTGATATTGTTTTTTCTTCATCATGCACTGTCTACGGACAACCTGAGAAGCTTCCTGTTACTGAAGATGCTCCTATGCAATTACCGACATCTCCGTACGGTAACACCAAACAGGTAGGGGAAGAAATAATAAAAGATACCACAATAAGTGATAAAAATTTTAAGGCTATTTCACTCCGTTATTTTAATCCCATTGGAGCTCATCCTTCAGCTCTTATAGGAGAGCTTCCGAGAGGGGTGCCCGAGAACCTTGTTCCCTACATCACCCAGACAGCATACGGATTAAGAGATGAACTAAAAGTATTTGGCGATGACTATAACACTCCTGATGGGTCATGCATCAGGGATTATCTTCACGTTGTAGACCTTGCAAAAGCCCATGTTATAGCAGTTAGTAGACTCACTGAAGGAAAAACCAGGAGCAGATATGAGGTATTTAACCTTGGCACAGGCATTGGAGTTTCTGTACTTGAGGCAATAAATTCTTTTGAGAAAGTAACAGGCATTAAGCTGAAATACAAGATCACCGGTAGACGCCCCGGGGATATTGAAAAAATCTGGGCTGATCCAACATTTGCCAACACTGAGCTTGGGTGGAAAACGCTTAGCTCACTTGATGAAGCTATGAGAACAGCCTGGGAATGGGAAAAGAAAATCAGAAATAAGTCAAAACAGACATTATGACAAGAAATGGAATCCTTATAACAGGTGGAGCCGGTTTCATTGGTTCTCATGTGGTAAGAAGATTTGTGACCAGATATCCCGATTACCTTATCATCAATGCTGATAAGCTAACTTATGCCGGGAACCTCGAGAATCTTTCAGACATCGAAAGAAGTGAAAATTATCTATTTATAAAAACAGATATTGTAGATAAAAAATCTGTTTCTGATCTGTTTGAAAAATACAACTTCACCGGGATTATACATCTTGCAGCCGAATCTCATGTTGACAGGTCAATTACAAGTCCTGATGAATTTGTGTTTACAAATATTGTTGGTACTGTAAATCTTCTTAATGCTGCTCTTAATAAATGGAAGAAAAACCTTGATGGGAAACTCTTTTATCATATCTCCACAGACGAAGTTTATGGTTCTCTTGGGAAAGAGGGATTATTTACTGAAAAAACTTCATATGATCCCAGGAGTCCTTACTCAGCATCAAAAGCTAGTTCTGATCACATGGTAAGAGCATATCATCATACTTTCGGGATTCCTGTAGTAATATCTAATTGTTCAAACAATTATGGTCCAAATCAATTCCCGGAAAAACTGATCCCCCTTGTTATAAACAATATAAAAAACAACAAACCGATTCCGGTATATGGAAAAGGAGATAATATTCGTGACTGGCTGTATGTCGAAGATCACGCTTCTGCTATTGATCTGATTTTCCATCGTGGAAAAACAGGAGAAACATATAATATCGGCGGAAATAATGAGTGGAAAAATATTGATCTTATCAAACTTCTCTGCAAAATTATGGATAAAAAGCTGGGGTGCAGTGCAGGAACATCAGAGAGACTAATCAATTTTGTAAAAGACAGGCCGGGTCACGACCTGAGATATGCAATTGATTCATCCAAGATACAAAATGAACTGGGGTGGTCACCTATTCCGGAATTTGAAGTAGGTCTCGAAAAAACAGTCGACTGGTATCTCTCAAACACAGCCTGGCTTGAGAATGTTCTTTCAGGTGACTATGAAAATTATTACAATTCTATGTATTCAGGAAGATAGTACTATTCTAGTACTTTGTATAAGTAAATTCAAATTTTATCGGAGTAGTAGTGCTGTTGGCATTAAGAATAACATTTTTCGTATTACCTGATGACAGGATTACCTCCAGTTCAGGTTTAATAATATCCTTAGTATCTTCAAGATAACCTTGTGCAAAAGTGGCAATATTAAATTTATAAACCATCGCAACAGTGTCTATCTTACCATCAAAAAAAGTATTATTTGGATTGTAATCAGGAACCAGATACTTCTCTCCGGTGGAAGTTGTATATCTGAGGAAGAGCTGCGTTGGCATTGTGGAAGCTTTGTATTTATCACCATCTGAATAAACCGGGACAATAAGTCTGGCTTTGTTCACAGCAATGTCTTTCATTAAAGGATCCTTTTTAATTCTTTCCAGTTCCGGTAACAAAATTCTTGTAAATACGCCATTAAGCCCTTGAATATAAGAAAGATTGTCTTTAACACCATCACCAATATGCATTATTCTCTTTTCCGGACTGGCAACAGTAAAATCATGGCTGTATGTATTGAAGCGGGCATTCTTGCTTTTGGCATCCAGAATAAATTGATATTCAAAAGGAATTCCACTCCCATCCGTCATATATAAAGTGAAGTAATTAACATGCCCTCCAAGGTAGTCAGGCGGGGCAAGACTTAAAGTAAGAAAAAGAGGATCTCCTTCTGAGATAAGGCTGAACTTCAATCCCTTGAAATAAGATCTGAAATCAGGTCTTGAATTATCATGAAATAATTTTGAAGTGTCAGAAAGAAGATGATATCCAAACTCTTCTGAGACTTCAACCTCAATATAATTAGCTGAATCAGCCTTAAGTTTGGGTAGTTTAATGTCAGGGACAACATAACCGTTTAATGGAACCTGCTTGTTTGAATAATATATTGAATCTATATTTAACTGTTCATCAATTTCTGAAAGTCTTAAATAATTTACCCCGTCATAATCACCTTTCACATCCAGTAAGTAAAGCTTTAACCTGACTGAATCAATTGCGAAAGCATTTATGTCAGGGTCCCAGGGCATCTGAAGTCGCAGTTGTGTTACAAAACCTGCAGTTGTCAACCCGAAATAGGGATCATAAATGGTTCCCAGAAATGAATTAGACTGGTTATCAGATCTTACAGAATTATCATAATAAGTATATGAAGATATATTTTTATCCTCTATTGATCCGATAGCTACAAAATCATCTTTAGGCAGGATTTCTGCACCAATAGGTGAAGAGCCTTCCTCACAAGAATTAAAAATAAACATTAATAGTGTGAGGAGTGTCAGATAAGAAGATTTAAGAAAATAACTATTTACAGATTTTACTCTGTATGAAAGTATACTACTATGATAAAATCTTGTCATAAAAATCATTATAGGCATCAACATATTCGGCTTCATTTTTAAATGAAAGCACCGGTTTGTCAATTGTTTTGACATATTTGTTTAATTCTTCATTTATTGTTTCGCTGCCGATAATAATTCCGTCAGAATATTTAATAGCCAGTTTTGACACATTAACGAAATCTGGCTTTTTAACAAGTTTAAGATTTTCAATATCTATTCCATCAAAACGAAGTTTATCGGCGAATGTTGATCTAAACGGTGTTTTGAAATCATTATTGTAAATAGAATAGATTATCTTATAATTATGAAAGAGTGGGTCATCACCATAAATACTCCTAAGGTAAACAGGAACAAGTGCTGACATCCATCCATGACAGTGAACAATATCGGGAGCCCATCTGAGTTTCTTAACAGTTTCAATTACTCCCCGAGCAAAAAAGAGTGCTCTCTCATCATTATCTTCAAATTCCTTTCCGGAAGAGTCGGTAACAATATGCTTTCTCTGAAAATAATCATCATTGTCAATAAAATATACCTGCATCCTGGCCGACTGTATTGAAGCAACTTTAATTATTAGCGGATGATCCGTATCGTCGATTATAAGATTCATTCCGGATAAACGAATCACTTCGTGCAGTTGATTTCTTCTTTCATTAATACAGCCATATCTTGGCATGAAGGTACGAATCTCCTTCCCCCGCTCCTGAATGCCCTGAGGGAGATATCTGCCTATTTTCGATAGTTTTGTTTCACCCAGATAAGGAGTGATCTCCTGAGAAATGAATAATACCTTCCTGCTTTCCATGTACCTGCCTGGATATACCATTTCGTAATAAGGTGCAAAGATAGTAAAAAAATAATGATATGTCATTACAATGAATAAGCTCACTTAATCAATATACTATATCAAAGTTGGTTAGCGCTGATAATAAATTACCCCGAATTACTTTTGTTCAATTAAATTCAAGTACGTTTGTATTTCTTATATCCTTAATTAATGAAGGTAATACGTACAATTAACGAATTACAGAAACAGATTAGTGACCTGAAACTTTCCCCCTTAGGCTTTATTCCGACAATGGGAGCTCTGCATAAAGGACATCTCTCGCTGGTTGAAAATGGGATTAAACATTGTCCCCTTGTAGTGGTCAGCATCTATATCAATCCAACACAGTTTAATGACAAAGAGGACCTTAAAAACTACCCCAGAACATTAGATCAGGACGAGATATTACTTAAAGGAGTACTCAGGCAAAATGATATCATCTTTACACCTGATGATTCCGAAATTTACCCGGAGGTTGATAAGAGAATCTTCAGTTTTGGAAATCTTGATCAAGTTATGGAAGCCCTTCACCGGCCCGGTCATTTTAACGGAGTCGCAAAAGTGGTTAGCAGACTTTTTGAGATTGTTAATCCTGATTATGCTTTCTTTGGGATAAAGGATTTTCAACAGCTTGCGGTTGTCAGGGAACTCGTGCGCCAGACAGGTGATAAAGTCTCAATCATCAGCAATCCTATTGTCCGCGAGCCTGACGGTCTGGCAATGAGCAGCCGAAATCGTTTTCTTGAACCAGAAATAAGAGAGTCTGCTGGCATTATCTTTAAGACGTTATCCTCAGCAACTGAAATGTTAGCTTATATGGATATTCCTGAACTTAAAACGTGGATCATAAAAACAATTGAAGGGATAAAAGGATTCAGTATCGAATATTTTGAAATAGTTGATGACCGGGAGCTTATTCCTGTTGAAAAAAAAAGCGGATTGATACAGGGGAAACATTACTTCGGATGCATTGCCCTGAGAGCAGGCAAGATAAGGTTGATAGATAATATCGAATTTCAGTTGTAATGAATCAAAATGATGTTTAACTTTGCGCGAATATTCATCAGCCATATTGAAAAATGTTCATCGAGGTATTAAAATCTAAAATTCACAGAGTAACTGTTACCGGGGCTAACCTTAACTATATAGGAAGTATTTCAATAGATGAAAACCTGATGAATGCTGCCAATATCATTGAAAATGAAAAGGTTCAGGTTTTAGATGTAAATAACGGGGAACGTCTGGAAACTTATGTTATCAAAGGTGAAAGAGGATCGGGAGAGATTTGTCTTAACGGAGCTGCTGCACGAAAAGTAATTGTGGGCGATATACTATTAATCATGTCATTTGCTTCTATGGATTTTGAAGATGCAAAATCATTCAAGCCTTCGGTTATCTTTCCCGACACAAAAACGAATAAACTAATCTGATCTTGAGAAAAGGTATTTTAAATACACTTAAATTCTTTGCTTTTCTGGCTGTGGGGATTCTCCTCTTATGGTTTGCCTTCCGCAATATTAATATAAAGAATCTGGCTGAAGGTCTTAAAAATGCCAACTACTGGTGGTTGCTCCTATCAGTATTATTCGGCTTTTTTGCCTTTGTCAGTCGTGCCCGCCGATGGGTTATACTCATCAATCCTCTTGGTTATAATCCCTCCCTCATAAACTCATTTTTTGCTCTGATGACAGGATATCTTGCTAATCTGGCCTTACCTAGAGTTGGAGAAATAACTCGCTGTGTTGCACTTGGGAAAAAAGAAAAAATACCTGTTGATCAGCTTGTTGGTACTGTTGTAATTGAGAGAACCATTGATTTTATTTCTCTGCTTATTATAATGGTTATCATGCTATTTACAAGCGGCGATCTTATAAGTCAGTTTTTTAAGGAGAGCATACTTATACCTCTTCAGGAGAAAGTTTTTTCTTTATTTGGATCCGTCTGGATACTCTGGGTAATCCTGATTACCTTTTCTGCCCTGGTTCTTTTCCTTCTGATCCGCTATAAGAAGAATCTGAAGAAAATAAGGTTTTTTGCAAAGATGTTCGGACTCGCCAGAGGAATTATCAATGGCCTTAAGACCATCACTAACCTCAGAAGAAAGTGGGAGTTTGTATTTCATACAATTTTCATATGGCTCAATTATGCTCTGATGACCTGGGTTGTTGTATTTGCCCTTGAGAGCACCTCGCATCTTACTTTTGGCAACAGTATCTTTCTCCTGGTAATTGGCGGATTGGCAATGTCAGCGCCAGTGCAAAGCGGGATGGGGGCTTTTCATTATATTATATCCAGGGGGCTGGCTTTTGTTGAGGGTGTGAAAATTGAAGATGGTCTGGTTTATGCTTTGCTGTCTCACGAATCACAACTCATCTTTGTTGTTATAATCGGTGCAATCTCCTTTTTTATGATCTTTCACCATAACGGAAAAGAAAAAGAGTCCTGATACTCATAATCTCAATTATTATTATCTTGGTACTATCTTGAGTCCTTCGTGCTTATAACTTTAAAAAACATAACTATCCAGAAGCATTGGCATGAAGTATTCGTAGAAATAATATGATAGTTGTTTTTTGTAAATAACTCATTTGCTTCTCAAATTTTTAAATGGTAAAGAGTAAAACAGTATTTGTTTGCCAGAATTGTGGCGCAGAATCGGCTAAATGGATTGGAAGGTGTCCTTCCTGTAAGGAGTGGAACACCTATCATGAAGAGATCATTGCACCTGTCGCAACACGTGATACGGCTTTCGTTTCTGATCATGAGAGGAGGAAGCCTGAACTTCTCGATAATATTAAAGCAGATGAGCATGATCGCAGAAAGACAGGTATAAATGAGCTTGACAGGATTCTTGGGGGAGGAATGGTAAAAGGTTCTCTCATACTCCTGGGTGGGGAACCCGGTGTTGGGAAATCAACTCTTGCACTTCAGCTTGCTCTTTCACTGAAAGAAACCATTATACTCTATGTATCGGGAGAAGAGAGTGAGGAGCAGATAAGCCTGAGAGCACAAAGAATAAAAAAAACAAATCAATCATGCTACATTTTCAGTGAAACAGAACTGGAAAGCATCCTTACACAGGCTGAAAATATAAAACCCGGATTGATAATTATCGACTCTATCCAGACAATTCAGACAGGAATGCTTGAGTCATCAGCCGGTTCGGTTTCACAGGTAAGAGAATGTGCTGCCCAGCTTCTAAAATATTCCAAGTTAACAGGAATACCTGTTGTCCTTATAGGCCATATTACAAAAGATGGAACATTAGCCGGCCCCAAAGTTCTCGAACATATTGTTGATGTTGTTCTCTATTTTGAGGGCGACAATAATTATGTTTACAGAATATTGCGATCAGTTAAGAACCGTTTTGGCTCAACAGCTGAACTCGGAATTTTCCAGATGACAGAGACAGGACTAAGGGAGGTTTCCAACCCATCCGAATTATTTATAAACCAGCACGATGATTCGCTGAGCGGGATCTCTATTGCTGCCACAGTAGACGGATTACGCCCATTTTTGATAGAGACACAGGCTCTTGTAAGCAGTGCAGTCTATGGTACACCTCAGCGAAGTTCCACCGGTTTTGACATCCGTCGCCTTAACATGCTACTCGCAGTCCTTGAAAAACGGGCTGGTTTCAGACTTGGTATTAAAGATGTATTCCTGAACATTACCGGTGGTATAAAAGTTAATGACCCTGCAATAGACCTGGCAATAATAAGCTCTGTCCTCTCCTCCAACCTTGATATCCCTATCGGGAGGGAGATCTGCTTTACCGGAGAAACTGGGTTGTCAGGTGAAATCAGACCTGTTTCACGAATTGAACAACGAATCAGGGAAGCCTCGAAAATGGGATTCAAAAAAATTTACATCTCCAGATTCCATAAAAATCTATCTGTAAAGGGACTCGATATAGAGGTTGTTCAGGTAGGGAAAATTGAGAACCTTGTAAAATCGCTGTTCAGCTAAGAAGAATATCATTCACGATACCCTGATAACAAAATGTGATGAAAGGGTTTAGTTATAAATAAACAAGAGTTTCTTCCTTATCAGGTTGCCGGAAGCCTTAAACAATTTAATATCTTCTCCTCGAATAAGTATCCCTCCTGGATGTTTCTCTTTTTACTTTATTGCAGTCGAGTTCTACATTGAATCCGGCAGGGCGTTCAAACTCATCTGCTTCCATAATACCAAATGTGGGATCGTTATATACTTTTTTCAGGAATATTGCCATAACAGGAAGTGCCATATTTGCTCCCTGCCCCTCACCCAGGGTCTCAAAATGGATTGATTGATCCTCCCATCCGCTCCATACTCCCCCCACAAGATTTGGTGTAACACCCATGAACCAACCATTTGAATGGTTCTGAGTGGTTCCTGTTTTGCCTCCGATCTGGTTCATGAGATTATATGGTTCAACTCTCATCCTTCTTCCTGAACCTGATATCACAACATTCTGAAGAAGATTAAGCATCAGGTAAGCTGTCTGTTCGCTTAATACTTCCTCAATTTTGACGGAAAACTTTGAGATCACATTCCCGTTTTTGTCTTCAATACGTGTAACATACATTGGACGGGTATAGACCCCTTTATTGGCAAATGTTCCATACGCCCCTACCATCTCTTCAAGCTTAATATCCGATGTGCCGAGAAATATTGAAGGAACAGGATCAATAAAACTTCTTACTCCCATCTTATGCATCAGGTCGGCAACAGAGGTTGGCCTGAACTGTTCCATCAGCCATGCTGAAATATAGTTTTCAGATTGTGCCAGTCCCCAGCTTAGGGTTACATATTTCCCGTGAAACTCTTTTGGTCCCGAGCTTTTTGGAGTCCATGGAATCGAATCACCCACATCGAAAGACCTTGGGATGTTTTCAACCTGGTAACATGGAGAATATCCGTTTTGCATAGCTATCGTATAGAGAAATGGCTTAATTGTACTTCCAACCTGTTTTCTCTGTTGTGTTATGGCATCCCACTTAAAGTACCTGAAATCAGGTCCTCCCACATATGCTTTCACATATCCGTTATGAGGATCTTCAACCATGAAAGCTGACCTTATAAAATATTTATAATATCTTATTGAGTCATATGGTGACATTAATGTATCGATCTCTCCTTTCCAGGAAAATACTTTCATGTTTACTTTAGTATTAAATGCAAGCATTATGGAGTCTTCAGGCACTCTTCTTGCTCTCATAGTATAATACCTGTCACTCTGCTGTACCGATTTCATCAGAAGCTCATCGATCTCTTTCTTTGACAGATCATCTGAGTATGGAGGATTTTTAAATGTTTTTGCCCTCTTATTAAAATCGGGCTGAACCTCCAGGGAAAGATGCTCGGCCAGGGCTTCCTCAGCATACTTCTGCATCCTGGAATTTATAGTTGTATAAATTTTAAGCCCATCCTTATGCACATCGTAGTAAGTCCCATCCGGTTTCTTATTCTTATTACACCAGCCGTATAAAGGATTGTTTTCCCATTCCCATAGAGCATCTTCGAATGAGGTTTCCCTGATATATTTACTCCTGTCAGGTTCAGGTCTTCTCATAATATTCCTCAGATATTCCCGCAAATAGGTAGCAAGACCCGTATTGTGATCCTCAATCCTGAAATCGGTCACAATAGGCAGTTTTTTTACCGAATCTGCCACCGATGGTGTTAGGTAGCCATATTTTGCCATTTGCGAAATAACTACATTCCTCCTTTGAAACATCAGATCATAGTTCCTCTTTGGATTATATCGTGTTGATGCTTTAAGCATCCCTATCAGAACAGCTGATTGCTGTAAATTAAGTGAGTCAGGAGTTGTATTAAAATATACTTTTGCTGCGGATCTTATTCCCCTGGCATTGTAATTGAAATCAAAAATATTCAGATACATTGTTATGATCTCTTCTTTAGTATAGCTTTTTTCAAGCTTTACTGCCGTCTGCCACTCTTTGAATTTGGTAACACCAAGTCTTATTTTTCGGGTAATTAAAGAAACCTTTGCTGTATCCCTGGGGTAAAGCTGCTTTGCAAGCTGCTGTGTTATAGTGCTGCCGCCTCCGGTATTCTGTCCCATGAGAATTGTACGGAAAACAGCTCTTCCTAATCCTCTGATATCGATACCAGAATGACGGTAATACCTTATATCCTCTGTGGCAATTAGAGCATCAATCAGATAAGGAGACAATCCTTTAAATTCAGCCCAAGTCCTGTTCTCAAGGCTAATTTTTCCAAGAAGAACCCCATCATCAGACCATACCTCGGCAGCCAGGTTTAATTCCGGATTTTCAAGTTCACTGAAAGTCGGCATCGGACCGAGCTTCTCTTTGGATATCAAAATAAATATTGTAATGATTACAGCGAGGGGAAAAATAAATATTGCCCAAAACCATATCAGATATTTTTTGTTGTCAGAATTACCTTTCATTATCCTCGAAAGTTTGTCTCAAAAATAGTAAATTATAAAGAATCTTAACGGTTATTTTGAAGTTTGGCAGCTAAATGATTTACTTTGCCGTGTTTTTCATAAGAAAGTAATTCAGCTGCCATGATCGAAAATCTTGTTATTGTTGAGTCTCCTGCAAAAGCAAAAACCATAGAGAAGTTCCTGGGGAAAGATTTCCGTGTTGTCTCAAGCTTTGGACATATCAGGGACCTGGCAAAAAAAAATCTGGGTATCGATATAGAAAATAATTTTGCTCCTGATTACGAAGTTCCTAAAGAAAAAGCAAAAGTTGTGAGTGAATTGAGGAAAGCAGCTGCTGAAGCAAATGTTGTCTGGATAGCTTCTGATGAGGACCGTGAAGGAGAGGCAATTGCTTGGCATCTGGTTAATGTTCTGAAACTTAATCTGGCGACTACCAAGAGAATAGTATTTCATGAGATTACAAAAGAAGCAATTTCAAATGCTATAAAAACTCCGCGTCAGGTTGATATGAATCTTGTCAATTCACAACAGGCCCGCCGAATTCTTGACAGGCTTGTCGGATTTGAGATATCACCTGTATTATGGAAAAAAGTCCAACCCTCATTATCAGCTGGCAGGGTTCAGTCTGTTGCAGTACGTTTAATTGTTGAAAGGGAGAGGGAGATTATTTCATTCCGGTCGGAATCAGCCTACCGTGTAAATGCAAATTTCAGGGTGGATCCATCTTCCGGCGAAGGTGCTAACATTATAAAGGCAGAAGCTTCTAAAAGGTTTCCTGATAAGAAAGAGGCGTTGAAGTTTCTTGAAGTATGTAGCAGCTCAGTATATAAAGTTGGTAATACAAGCATTAAACCCGGAACAAGATCACCGGCTCCCCCATTTACAACGTCCACACTTCAGCAGGAAGCTTATAGAAAACTTGGCTTCTCTGTTGCGCAAACAATGGCTGTCGCTCAAAAGCTTTACGAAGCAGGTAAAATAACTTATATGAGAACCGATTCTACTAACCTTTCTAACCTGGCCCTTACAAAGCTGCGTGAGTTGGTAGTATCTGAATATGGTGAAAAATATTCAAAAACGCGTCAGTTTAAAACCAAATCAAAAGGTGCACAGGAAGCACATGAGGCAATACGTCCTGCTTACGTTGAGCAATCAACAGTAACCGGCAATCAGAATGAAAAGAGACTTTACGAACTGATCTGGAAAAGGAGTGTCGCTTCACAGATGTCAGATGCAGAGATCGAGAAAACAACTATAACAATCGATATGAATAACTCTCCTGTAACTTTTGTGGCTAATGGAGAGGTTATTATGTTCGATGGCTTCCTGAAAGTATATACTGAATCAACAGATCAGGAGAATATTGATGATGAAAGATATATCCTTCCTAAAGTAAAGAAAGGAATACCTTTATCTTATGAAACTATTACAGCTACTCAAAAATTTACATTACCACCCCCGAGATATACTGAAGCAAGTCTTGTAAAAAAACTTGAGGAACTTGGGATAGGACGGCCATCAACATACGCCCCGACTATTTCGACTATTCAGAACAGAGGCTATGTTACACGCGAAGACAGGCCTGGAGAAAAGAGAGAGATTGCAATAATTACGCTTCTCAATGGAAAAATAACCTCAACATCAAAAACTGAGGTTACAGGTAAAGAAAAATCAAAACTCTTTCCACAGGATATTGGAATGATTGTTAATGATTTCCTTATGGAAAATTTTTCAGAGATCGTTGATTATCATTTCACAGCTGAAGTAGAAGAACAGTTTGATGAGATTGCCGAGGGTAATCTTGTATGGACCGGAATGCTTAAAAAATTTTATTCTCCTTTCCATAAAACAGTTGAAAATACACTTGAGAAAAAGGACAGAAAAACAGGGATCAGATTACTGGGTAATCATCCTGAAACAGGGGAACCGGTATCTGTCAGGATGGGAAGATTTGGACCATTGGCCCAGATAGGCGAATCAGGAGATGAAAAGAAAGCAAAATTTGCAAGCCTGGCTAAAAACCAGCTTCTTGAGACCATAACACTTGATGAAGCTTTAAATCTCTTCAGGCTTCCTCGGCAGATTGGTGAATATGAAGGTAATGAAATGACTGTAGGAATTGGAAGATTTGGTCCCTATATCAGGTATAAAAGTAAATTCTTCTCACTTAAAAAAGGAATCGACGATCCGTATACAGTAACTCTTGAAAGAGCTGTTGAAATAGTTCTTGAAAAGAATGAAACCGATAAGAAAAAAGTAATCCACGACTTTGATGATATCAAAGTACTTAATGGCAGGTATGGACCATATCTGGTCAAAGACAAACAGAACTTCAGACTGCCCAAAGGTACTGATTCTGAAAAACTGACTAAAGAAGAGTGCCTCAGGATTATAGAAAATAATGATAAATCAAAAAAGAGCTCAACATAATTAATTATGGTAGACCTTAATGATTACTTCAATCCCGTAAGTTTAGAAAAAGAGCCATTTGAACATCTGCCAGGTCAGGCAGGTTTCTCACATAATATTACAATACATACTGAAAACTCACCTCCCAGTGATCTTGGTAAATATAAAATAGCTCTGTTAGGAGTGCCTGAAGGACGAAATTCTATCAATATCGGTTCATTAAAGGGGCCTGATGCAATAAGAGGTCAGCTTTACAATCTCGCAAAGATTCCAGGCCGCTTAAAAATAATCGACCTGGGAAATATGAAACAGGGTGTAACATTTAATGATACCATTGCCGGACTCTCTGATGTTGTTACTCTGTTATTGGAGCAAAATATTATCCCGGTAATAATAGGAGGTAGCAGCGCCCTGATAACCGCTATCAATAAAGCCTTTACTGGTTTAAAAACTAGGTACTCAATGCTTGCGGTTGATCCAAGGATAGATTTCAGTAATGATAGAAAAGAACCCGATTCATTTAATTACCTGAATAACATAATTCATAATAGTAAGAATACTTTTGATCAATATATTAATATTGGTTACCAGACCTATCTTAATGACCAGCAGGTTATAAACCGGTTTCTGAAACGCAGGTCGGAATTGGTAAGGATCGGAGATGTAAGACAGGCTATATACCTTACTGAGCCCCTTTTCAGAGATTCTGATATGGTGGTATTTGATATATCTGCTGTCAGGCAATCAGATGCTCCCGGAACTGCATCTCCTTCACCTAATGGCTTTTATGGGGAGGAGATTTGTCTTCTGGCAAGATATGCAGGGATATCCGATAAACTCAAAATATTCGGATTATTTGATGTTAATCCGGATTTGGATATCAGGTTTCAGACATCCGCTCTTTCAGCCCAGATATTATGGTTTTTTCTTGAAGGATTTTCACAGAAACAATATGAAACACCAGCTCTGGGGAGCAGCAACTCCGGCCGATTCACAAAATATCACGTGAGAATAACAGATCTTCCCGACGATCTGATCTTTGTGAAAAGTAATTTCACTGAAAGATGGTGGATTGAGTTGCCTTCTGAAAGTGATCATAACCAATACGTTGCATGTTCCCATGAAGATTATCTCAAGGCAAACCAAAATGAAGTACCCGAGAGGTGGGTTAAGGCTGTTGATAGGTTAAGATCTGTATAATCTTACGGTTTTTGTCTCATAAACATACTATTTAAGCTTTTTATGAGTTTAATAATTCTAAATTTATCATTGGTGACCGGTAAAATATTTTCCAATCGTTTGAACACAACAATATTTAAATCGTTAACGAATATTGCGCCCCCCCCGCCTATGCGGGGCAGGTTCTACAGAGCTTATTTTTTTGCGATTTCCCTGATTTCTACAAATATTTCTGCGGCGCTGCCGCTTAAATATGCTGCAAAGTAACAAAATATTTGTAGTGAGGTAATTGCACGGATGTATCAAAGCTGCAGAGCAGAGTAATATTATATGAATAATTTAATTGATGTTTTACCGGACAACAATGTCAATTTGCAGTTTTTTTTAGCGTTTGAAAAAGTATATTTGTTTAGGTTCAAGTTTTTTACTTATTTTACCTGTTAATCTGAAGAGGAAAGTATCTATTAATTGAGAAATGAAAAGACTAAATATCCTATTTCTGTTTTTAGTTTTGATATTTCAGCAGGTGCTGTCTCAACAAGACCCATTGTCAAGTCATTATATGTTTAATACACTGACTTACAATCCGGGTATTGCTGGTATTTCAGGGAAGGTGTGCGCCACAGCGCTTAACAGGCAGCAATGGATCGGTTTTAAAGGAGCTCCTGCAACAACTGTTTTCAATATTAGTACTCCCTTCGCTCCCTTTAAGATCAGTAGCGGAATAGGCTTACTCGTCAAGAGCGATAATATTGGATTTGACAAAGACATTAATTTTTCAGCTGCCTATTCATACCTGACAAGCCTGGGCCAGGGGAAACTTGGAATAGGAATTAATCTGGGAGTCCTGAATAAATCACTCACTCCTGAATGGAAAATACCAGCAGGTGATGATTTTACACCCGCCTCAGGAGACCCGCTTATTCCTGAGAACAAAGAGAGCATTGTTGCATTTGATGCAGGTATGGGGCTCTATTATACGACAGATAAATATTATGCAGGGATTTCAGTTACACACCTGAATAAACCCAAGATCAAATTCACAAAAGGAACACCATACATCAGCAGACATTTCTACATTACAGCTGGCTACCTGGTTCAATTACCAAATCCATCACTCGAATTATTGCCTTCAGTTTTTGCATTCAGCGATGGAAAAGTAACTCAATTTACAATTAATAGTCTGGTAAGATATAATAAAAAAGTATGGGGCGGCGTTTCATACAGGGCCGGAGATGCTCTTATCGGAATGTTAGGTTTTGAACTTTATAACGGTTTAAGAATAGGCTATGCTTATGATTTTCCAATCTCAGATATAAGGAAAAACACAAGTGGGTCTCATGAATTCATGGTTAACTATTGCTTTGAACTTGGACTGGGAAAAAGTTCCATGAAATATAAAAGTATTAGATTTTTATGATTTGTAAAAAAAAATAACTTACTTGCATTACAAAATTCTTAATAAGTATGAAAAAGGTAATCCTTTCTGCACTCATATTGATAATCTTGCTAACAGGTTGTGGTTCTTCAAATAGTGGAGAGTTAACCGGTGTTCTGGGAAGAAAAAAGTTTTTTGAGCCTGAACCTCTCGAGATGGCTTTCATTCCGGCCGGGAGTTTTACAATGGGCCCAAGTGATCAGGATGCCTCATTTGCAAATAACAGCCTTGCAAAAACAGTAACCGTAGATGCTTTCTGGATGGATCAGACTGAGATAACAAATAACAAGTACCGTCAGTTTGTATATTATGTCCGTGACTCTATCCTGAGAACAAAACTTGGAAATGCAGGAATTGCAGACAGGGAATACTTTATGGTTGATGATGAAGGAAATGTTATTGAACCCAACGTAATAAACTGGGATGAAAAAATCGATCCTGAGGAGGAGACTACAAAAACCACTTTGGAAGAGATGTATTACCCGCCTGAAGAGAGATTTAACGGCAACAAGCAAACAGATACAAGAAAACTCAATTATTCATATTACTGGGTTGATTATCAACAAGCTGCAAAATCAAGATACGTTTTTGATTATCAGAATAACACAGGGAAATATGAAGGCCAGGTTACCAATCTCGATGGTACACGAACCGATATTACCAATCGTTCTTCATTCATAAAACACAGCATCATTAATGTATATCCGGATACACTTTGCTGGATCAGAGACTTTACCTATTCATTCAACGATCCCCAGGCATCACTCTATTTCTGGCATCCATCCTTTGACGACTATCCTGTTGTCGGAGTATCGTGGGTTCAGGCAAAAGCTTTCAGTATCTGGAGGACTGATTACATGAATACTGCTCTTAGGAAACAGGGAATACCCGATGTTCAATCCTACGAGCTTCCTCTTGAAACACAATGGGAATATGCTGCCAGAGGTGGGCTGGACCTTTCAATGTACCCATGGGGCGGTCCCTACACCCGTAACAACAAGGGTTGTTTTCTGGCTAATTTCAAACCTTTGCGTGGAAATTATGTTGATGACGGTAATGTCTATGCGGGAAAAGTGGGATCATATGAACCAAATGAATACGGATTGTATGATATGTCGGGAAACGTTTCGGAATGGACCCGCGGTGCTTACCATAAATCTGCATACATATTCCAGCACGACTTGCAACCAAATTTTGAATATGATGCAACACCTCAGGATCCTCCGGTTATGAAACTTAAGGTTATCCGTGGCGGATCATGGAAAGATATAGCATTTTTCCTTCAGACAGGTTCAAGAGATTATGAATATCAGGATTCAACAAAACCATTTGTCGGATTCCGTAATGTAAGAGCTTATATCGGCGTAAACTAAATATTGAAATAACCCTAAAATTATCAGGTATATGAGCCTAGCAGAATTAGTACAAAGCAGCGGGTGGAAGAACTTCATCGCCAAATTATATGGTTTAGGTGCTTCCGTCGTTATCATTGGTGCATTATTTAAAATACAGCACTGGCCACTGGCAGGAACCATGTTAACAATTGGTCTTCTAACAGAAGCACTAATCTTCTTCTTCTCTGCTTTCGAACCATTACATGAAGAAGTTGACTGGTCTCTGGTTTATCCTGAATTAGCAGGAATTCCTGAAGAGGGAGCAGGTGAACTTCCATCTCATGGTAAGTACCATGGAGTAGTATCAGGCGGTGGCGGAATTAGTGGCGGAGCCGGTTCGGTTGCTCTGGCTAAATTTGATGAGATGCTTGAAAAAGCAGAAATCACTCCTGACCTGTTCCAGAAACTGGGTGTCGGTATGAAAAAACTTGGTGATACCACAGCTAACCTTAATTCAATGGGCGATGTATCAGCTGCATCAACAAAGTATATGAGCACAATAAATACAGCCAATGAATCACTTGGAAAATTGTCTGAATCTTATGTGGCTACTACAAAAGTAATAAACGAATCAGGTTCTACTTACCGTAATATGGCTGAATCATTTTCAGTTATCGAAGCTGGAGGCAAATCTTACCAGCAGCAACTGGAATCACTTAATAAGAACCTATCGGCACTGAATGCTGTATATGAATTACAACGCAAAGGAGCAGATGATCATATCAAAGAATCAGAGACACTCTATAAAGGAGTTCAGGGACTGATGAAAGATCTGTCAGAATCAGCCGGAGATGCTAAAAAGTACCGCGAACAAATTTCAAAACTCAACGACAATCTGTCAGCATTAAATAATGTTTATGGGAATATGCTTGCTGCAATGAATGTTAAATAGCACGACATTTTATTTACCTAACTAAACTAACAACAAAATGGCTCACGAAAGGCTATCACCGCGGCAAAAGATGATCGGTATGATGTACCTGGTGCTTACCGCCATGCTTGCACTTAACGTTTCAAAAGAGGCCGTTGAAGCATTTAAAAAAGTTGATAAAGGTCTTACTCTGACAGTTAAAAATTATGCTTTAAAAAATAACCTCATTTACGAACAGTTTGACAGAGCCGCTGCTGAAAATCCTGAAAAAGCAGGAAAATATAAAAATGCTGCTTTTGAAGTCAAAGCAAGGGCAAATGAAATATTTGATTATATCAATGAGCTAAAGATCGAAATTATCACTACTGCCGAGGGTCCCGAATCTCCTGCAATAAAGGGGAAAGAAGTTCTTATCGAAGAGGTTAAAAGAATTGATGAAAACAATATTCCCTCTCAAATTCTTATTGGAGCCAATGAGAACGGAAAAGCAAATTCACTTAAAGCTCTTATTAATGAATACCGTGATTTTCTTATCACCACTCTTGATGGCAAAAACCCCAATGCTGAAAATACACTGAGATCAAGCCTCAATACAGACGATTCCAAAAATGAGGACGGGGAAACAGAACGTTGGGAAAACCTAACTTTCCAGGCACTTCCACTTGTTGCTGTTGTTACTATATTGTCAAAGATACAGGTTGATGTAAGAAACGCCGAGACAGAGGTTCTTAACCACCTTTTTACTCAGATTGATGCTTCTTCGTTCAAATTCAATAAGCTTAACGCTATTGTCATACCAAATTCAAACTATATTCAACAGGGAAGCGACTATCAGGCCCAGGTTTTCATTTCAGCAACAGATACTACTCAGGAACCTATTATTAAGGTCGGGGACATTACGCTCCCTCTTGATGAAACAGGAAAAGGAATTTATACAGCCAAGGCAACAACAATAGGAACAAAAAACTGGGGTGGCGTTATTTCACTGAAAGCACCTGACGGTACAACAAAAAACTATCCCTTCCAGGCAACTTATTCTGTCGGGGAACCCAATGTAGTTGTTGCACCAACAGGAATGAATGTTCTCTATACAGGTATCGAGAACCCAATAGATGTTTCAGTACCAGGGGTAGGACCTGATAAAATAAAACTCCGAGTAACAAACGGTACATTGACAACCGGAAGGGTTAAAAATCCATCAGGACAATTTTTCGGAGGTAACTGGATAATTAAACCCGATGCCCCGGGACAAAACGTTCAGGTATATGTAACTGCAGATATTAATGGAAAACCTATGCAGTTTAAACCTTCTGAATTCAGAGTGAAACCTCTTCCAATACCTGTTGCGATCTTTGCAAACAAAAGCGGAGGAGAAGTAAGCAAAAATACAGCAATTTCACAACAAGGTGTCTTTGCAACTCTTCCCGACTTCGATTTCCAACTTGTTTATGAGGTAACAGGTTTTACAGTTCTCACGTCAGACAGAGGGGAAGATTTCGAAGAAAAAAGCGCAACAAGTAATCTTACTCCGGCTCAAAAGAACCTGATCAACAGATTAACAAGAGGCAAAAATCTCTTTATTAAAGATATCCGGGCAAAAGGCCCTGATGGCAGAGTTAAAGATCTTCCCCCAATAATTTTAAAGATAATTTAGTGCTCAATAATTATATCACTATGAATAAGAAATTTCTTTTAGTAATTATCGCTCTTACAATAACAGGGATGGCAAATGCTCAGGCATTTGGCGATATTTACCCAAAATCGATCCACGAAGCGAAAAAAATTAACTACCCATACCTCCGGGAAGCTGATGTTATGTACGCAAAGCCAATGTATCGCCTGATCGATCTGAGGGAAAAAATTAATCAACCTCTTTATTATCCTACGATACCTACAGCAGATGGAAGAAAGAATTTTCTTAGCATATTACTTGAGGAGATCAAAGCTGGCAGAATCAATGCTTATTCAACCCTTGACCCTAAGGTACCTACTACTTATGCTGATATCGAGAATAATATGGGAGCCACTTCCAGGATAGAATCATTGCAGATAAACGCTGCAGGAGCAACCAAGGATACAACTATAATTGAAGCTTCTAAACCGGAAGAAGTAAAACAACTGCTAATTTATGAAGAATGGTATTTTGACAAGAAATTATCAAAACTCGATGTAAGAATCATTTCAATTGAACCTTTTTATATGGCTTACGATAATCAGCTTGGTAGGGTTAGCCGCAAAGGTCTCTTCTGGGTTAAATTTGACGATATAAGAGATGTACTCGCCAAAAATGAGGTTTTCATGACTAATAATGATGCTCAGCGTATCTCATTTGATGATCTGTTCATGCAAAGAAGATTCGGTAGTATCATTTACGGAGAGTCAAATGTTTATAATGACAGACAGATAAATCAATATGTTACCGGGAAAGCTGCTCTGTTTGAAGCCGAACGGATAAAAAATGATCTGTTCAACTACGAACATGATCTTTGGGAATATTAATATGTGAGTATACATAAATAAAAAAAGAGGTTGTTAAGTAACAGCCTCTTTTTTTATTCCATAGATTAGAGATATTTATCTTTTGCCTGCTTTTTTACATCTTCCAGATAATTCTTTATATTTTGTTCTTCTTCCTTTTTAACAATTAGCAGAACATCTTCCGATTCTACAACGATATAATCTTTAAGACCTTGAATAACAGCTACCTTTCCGGGAGATATGTTGATTATATTTCCAACATTGTCATATGAAAAAATATTCCCTTTTACAATGGCATTACCCTCATTATCAAGCTTCGTATGTTCATAAAGAGAACTCCACGTTCCGAGATCTGACCATCCGATGTCTGTACACATAACATATACATTACCAGCCTTTTCCATAATACCATAATCTATTGAAATACTTTTGCATTCGATATATGTTTTATTAATAAATTTTGATTCCTGCTTTGTGCCATATAATTTCCTCCCCTCATCAAAAGCAGAATACATGTCGGGAAGATGCCTTTCAAATGCTTTCAGTATCGATTTTATACTCCAGATAAAAATGCCTGAATTCCAGTAGAAGTCACCACTTTCGATAAAAACTTTTGCAAGGTCAATATCAGGTTTTTCAGTAAATGTCTTAACCTTTAGCAGACCATCATATCCGATAACTGGTCTTTTTTGATCGGCCTGTATGTAGCCGTATCCTGTTTCCGGTTTATCCGGTTTTATACCTAGGGTTATGAGTGAATCATTATCTTTTGCAAAATCGAAACATTTCTGAATTACTTCACAAAATTTATCTTCCTTGACTATTAAGTGGTCCGACGGAGTCACAGCTATGACCGCATCAGGGTTTTCCTGAAGTATTCTGAAGGTTCCATAAGCAAGACAAGGTGCTGTATTCCTCCTGAAAGGTTCAGTAAGAACATTGGAAGGATCAATTTCCAGCTGTTCAAGAACAAGATCTTTGTGGTCGGCACTTGTAACAACAAAAATATTCTCCTTCCGGCATGTCGATTTAAACCGCCTGTAGGTCAATTGAATAAGAGTCTCCCCGGTTCCGAGAATATCCAGAAATTGCTTCGGTCTTTCACGTCGGCTCAGCGGCCAGAAGCGACTGCCTACACCTCCTGCCATAATAATTACATACCTGTTGTCCATTAGATAATTATTAAATCAGAATATAAAATGCAAATATAAAATTAATTAATATCTATTACCCTTTTAAAACCGGGGATGAAGGAAATACAGCAATTTTTTGTAATTTTGAACCTCTTATAATATCCGCATGATTAGGTTTCTGACTCAACTCGGACTCTATTTTCTCCTGTTAAAAAAGGTCTTTTCAAAACCCGAAAAACCTTATATATACTACAAGCAGACAATGCGCGAGTTAATGTTTCTGGGTATAAATTCTATTGGGATCCTATCCATTATTTCCTTTTTTATGGGTGCAGTGATTACCCTGCAAACAGCTTATAATATGGAAAATCCTATATATCCTACTTATCTGATCGGACTGGGTTGCCGCGACTCCATCATCCTTGAGTTTTCATCCACTGTTGCCGCACTGATACTTGCAGGTAAAGTAGGTTCGAATATTGCATCGGAACTTGGAACCATGAGAGTTACGGAGCAAATTGATGCGCTTGAAATGATGGGGGTCAATTCTGCCTCTTACCTCATTCTTCCTAAAATAATTGCAACCCTGATTTTTAATCCAATCCTTACACTTATCTGCATCATCGAAGGAATATTTGGAGGATGGGTTGCAGGAACACTCTCAGGTGTGATTACTTCAGAAAATTTCATCTATGGTATCCAGTATGCATTCATTCCCTACTACATCACCTACTCATTGATAAAGACAGTCTTCTTTGCATTCATAATAACAAGTGTCTCTTCATTTCAGGGCTACTATGTTGATGGCGGATCTCTCGAAGTTGGCCGTGCCAGTACAAAAGCTGTTGTCTATAGCAGCGTTGTTATTTTACTGTTTAATGTTATCCTCACCCAACTCCTCCTTTCATGATAAGAGTTCAAAATCTTTCAAAATCATTTAATGATAAGATTGTACTGGATGACGTTTCAGTAACTTTTGAAACTGGTAAGACCAATCTAATTATCGGAAGAAGCGGATCAGGAAAAACAGTACTGCTTAAATCAATTGTTGGGCTCCATGAGGTTGAGTCAGGAGAGATCTGGTTTGAGGATGTTCTTTTTAACAAACTCGATTTCAAAGCTAAAAAGGAGATCCGGAAAGAGATGGGAATGCTCTTTCAGGGAAGTGCTCTATTTGATTCCATGACAGTAGAACAAAATGTCCGATTCCCTCTCGACATGTTCACTGAAATGACCATGGAGGAAAGGATTGAAAGAGTTAACTTCTGTCTTAACAGAGTAGACATAATAAATGCCAACACTCTTTTCCCTTCTGAACTGTCAGGAGGTATGAAAAAAAGAGTTGCAATAGCCAGGGCTATCGCACTAAATCCCAAATATCTTTTTTGTGATGAGCCTAATTCAGGACTTGATCCTATAACAGCAATCCTAATTGATGAACTGATAAAAGAGTTGACTGAAGAGTATTCAATGACAACTATAGTAAATACCCATGATATGAATTCAGTAATGGAGATCGGAGAAAAAGTAATTTTAATTTGCGATGGAGTAAAATGCTGGGAGGGTAGTAAGGACAATATCCTTCATTCTGATTGTGAACCTCTTAATGATTTTGTTTTTGCTAATTCGCTTGCCAAACAATTAAGATCATCAACCTGAGCCAGGTTATTTCAATTAGTCAACCTCTTCATAGTCTACATATTCCCCTAATTCTTTTGGTACTCCTTTAACCACCTTTTTACTTTTCTTATCTGGCTCAGGATTAGGGTTTTCATTTGCCGATCCCCCTGTAATTCTTGCAAAAGATCTGAATATCAGAAATATAATTAGTCCTATTAAAAAAAAACGTATTAAAATCATCTCTTATCTGACATTATTCGACAACCACCATTGGTTTATCATCCTTCTTCTTGATCTTATTTCCAAATACAAAATTAAAACCTATTCTCGCATTTATAGCATTCCAGCTTAAAGGAACCGGATAAGTATCACCATTTTCTGTAACTACTTTATTCCATGTTACAGGAATCCTGTCAACGATTGTAAAAAACTGGAAGAATCCTGCTCTAAAAGCCAAACCGGCTCCCAGGTTATCATACCTGTGATTTGCAGCAGTATATGCCAGGCTTGCTGATAAAGAATTTCCAAGGTTTAAATTTGCTGATAATGTAAGTGATTCTCTTATCTGCTTTCCTATAATCCTGCTATAAGACAATAATCCGACTGAAAAGTTCTTTGTCAGATTATAACTACCACCAAGAGTTATCCCATAAGGCATATAAGTAGTAAAAGGATCCTTGGTGTCATCAACCTCAAGAGAGTTCTTCAATGAGTCAGCCATCTCATTAACAAGCGAATCAAATGTCATAGTTCCGTTTATAACATCTACCATGTTAAATCCACTGAATTTAAAATTACTCTTAGCCTTTAAATTGGTAACATCTGTTTTCCATTTAATATACCCAATGTCGGTAACAGCAGCTGAAACAATAAATTTATCAGTAATATTATATGTTGCACCCAAATCAAAACCAAATCCCACGTTTTTTGTATTAAACAGAAAATCCAATATCCCGGAAGTTTCTTCGAATCTGGTGTCATCAAAAATGAGACTGTCAAGTTTATTATTTGTACTGTAGGCCTTAACAGGAGCACTGAAATTGAGAGTCAGATCGGCATTAAGTGTATGAGTGAAGTCATCGTTTATAATAATTCCGAGCGATCTGTTATCAATGGAAGATGAGGCTATACCAAATAAAAGTTTTCCTTTGAACCCAATCCTTAGCTTATTTGTAAAGTTCTTGGAGAAACCTAAACCCACCTCCCTGTAATATTTCATATCCCCTCTCAGGGAAGAAAGATCTATACCTGACCCAAGGAACTGTTCATTTCCTTTCAGAGCAAGCTTGATGATATCTCCGGGTAATACAGCATTTGCTTCAGCACGTTCATTTATATCAAGGAAAATATACATGTCTTTCCCAGCCGAGAAGCCCAGACCAAAAATAGGAACAGTTAATTCAGGTTCAATCGAGTTTTTGTCATTTATCTTTTTGAGAAATAAATCAGCATCATAGTCAGGATGAAGAAATGAAAAAACAGAATCAGAACGACCCTTTATGAATACATCTGAAAAATTAATGAAGTTATTATTAATATTAATATTTATCCCTGATAAGCCAGGTAAGCCAATGTAAACTGCATTTGTTGATCGCATAGCAGGATTCAGGAGATGTTTTTGAGGCAGGTTCATATTGTAAAGAACCTGGCTATTCTGAGCTCTGGCAGAAAAAATGGTCACTGACAATATCAGAATCAGTGAATATTTGGCGTTTCGGATCATATATTTTTCAATCATGAGGTTAATTCAGGTCAAAGATGATATGAGGTTTTGCGACCACGGTAACATTATATTTTATCCCATAATCTGAATAAAACTTAACATCTTTGGTATTGCTATCAGTAGTGTTAAGCTTGAACCGGATTATAATCTTGTCAGCACTCTTAATCGAATTAAAAAACTTTTTTGTGAATTTTAATTCAGTTGTACTTTCTACCGGAGTTGTTTTTCCATTGGTTCCTACCTGAGCCGGCAAAAGAAGTGAAGCTGCAGAAACGGAATCGATAGCATGTGTTGTAGAATTATATAGACCCATGCTCACGGAGACTCCCATCGGGAAACCGTTCTCAGCCACTATGTTGATTTGAAGTGAGTCGAAGTTTTCCGGTTTAATGGGATTATCACTATCGGAGCTTTCATCTTTCAGGAAATTATCGACAGTATCCTTAAACTGAAGATTATTTATTCTGAATTCCATTGGGACCTCAACTTCAAGAGTGCCAAGGAAACGACTCTCTCCGAAAACATAATTGTTCCTTACTCCAGGTGTTGCTGCCGGATTAATTACAGCCGAACCTGAAAAACGGATTTTTTCCGGTATCATGGAGATGAGTTCAGATATTTTTGAGTTGGTCTTGTCAATTGTGATGCTCGATGATGCATCTCTGCTGGTTGGATAAACAGGATAAGCAATCTGAATAACGGGAGGCGTTAGGTTCAGATTAACATCAGGTTTATTTTCTCTTTTACCTAAAGCCTGCAGAGTTACTTCAATGGGAATTGGAAAAGAATTGGAATAGTTCAGTTTTATTGAAGGACTTGAAACACTAAAGCTACCGGCAACATGACTTAAAATATCAGCAATGTCGAGATCTAATGAATCAGGACCTATTGACTCTGTTTGCTTGCCAAAATATCCTTTAACATAATCAAATTCAGGATTTAGAATCTCCAGGTCAATTTTTATTAAATCGTCTTTGCTGAAGATCACAAAAGAATTGTTTGTGGTTAAACTGATATTATACTGAACAGGCATTCGGTTATAGGGCTGTTGAGTAAATGAACTCAGATTGAAAATCGTATTACTTACAGAAATTGATCCACTGATATTTGAACCATTATTTAAATTCATTGTCGCTTTGAGAGTGTCTCCATTAGTCCTTAATGCAGTTGGTAAAGTAATACCTAATGTAGCTGTGTTAGGAAATGCTGACTGGATTTTGAAGGAAAGGTTCCCATTAGTAATTTTAACTCTTTCAATCTCCACTCCACTGCCTGGATTGAAATCCAGCACTTCATTACTAGTAATTGATGTTACTTTCTGAAGTGGTATTTTGACTTTTCCGGATTTTACCTTCATGTCCCTGCCCCTTATACCTATTTCCACTCCGCTACCATTAAGATCTATATAAACCGGATTAGGCGATGAACCGGGAGTACCGGGCAGAATTATAGCAGCAATAACATTATTTGTAACATACTTATTTGCCAGATCGATAGTTACCGTTCTGACCTCCCCTGCAGGAATAGCAGGGAAAATTGCTGCTGTTCCAATAGGTGTGCGGCCTGTAGCGTTAAATAAAGAAATGCTTGCTCCACTATTAAGCAGTACTCTCAGGTTATTCTTGACAGTAATGTCTATCGCTCCTGATGAAAATGTAGCATATTCAAGATTTGGTATTGAAGGAAAAATATTGTCCTGAAGGTTAGTCGAAGGAAACGGGGGGAAAATACTGGTTGTATAATTTAAAGAGATAAACTGGTTTCTCAATGTAGTGGTAAACCGTGCACTTATTGATGCCAATGTAAAATTCAGAGTCTGGTAAAATGGAGCAATATCCATCTCTCCTACTGCATAAGACTTACTATAAGTGATCATATCAGTAAGATTATAAAAATCGGCTAACTTAAAATCGATGATTGACTCTTTTCTGAAAACGATTTTTACTGATTTGTCGTTATTAAAAACAACTGTATCATTTGCTTTTACCATGTCAGCAAATGTTACATTACCCTTTACTGCAGAGATTACCATTGAAGGCGAGAGCTGAACCTTTGGCGAAAGTCTTTTCATTTCGTAAGTATCTTTCATACATCCTCCCTGTACCAACATAAGCAAAATGGATCCAAATAAAATCAATTTCTTTATCATACCTAAATCATTTTATCGCATTTCGAGTTTATAATTATAAAGGAATCGGTCAGTACCACCTACAATAAGATGCCACCCGGTTTTTTCCGACAGTTTCCCTATTGAGAACATTGAGGCTCCTTTTAATGGAAACCCATTCATTGTTTCTCCGTCTTTTCCAATCAAATATATAAGTTTCTTATTGTTATCAAATACGCCAACTTTCCTGTCAGAAGCCGAGAATATGAAATTTATCGGTCCGCCCAGCTCCTCTGAGCCAAATTGCCTTGAAAATAACGGTGTCTTATTATTGTCATAAAGATACAATATACCATTGTCAATAAAAATATATTCATCAAAGCTATCCCCATCTATGTCAAAAATATCAAAGAAATGGTTGCCTGAAAATTGTTTAAAACTAAATTTTCTGACACTTCCGTCAAAATAAATATTCTGAACTGTCCCATCAGTTGCAGAACAGACAATTGATGGCTCAGACCCCGGAATTAATCTCATAGCAGAACCAATAGCCCTGACAACAGGTTCCCTGAGGTTAATCCTTATGTTTCCGGAGCGGTCAAGAAAATATATTCCTGATTCATCAGATGCTACCAGATAATCCTTGCCTGAAACCCTGAAATAACTGACTTCTGACCGAACTAATCCGGAAGTCTTGAAAGGTTTCCATCCCTTCACAATATTACCGGTTTTATCATATGAGTAGATCATTTTATCTTCTCCGGCAATCATAAGACGGTAATTAAGATTATTATCATAATCAAATACAGCAAGAGAATTTGTTGCCCGTGACCTTAATCTTACAGGATATCTTTCAACATAATTTCCGTTCCTGTCGAGAAGGTGAAGATTGTTTTTTCCGGCAAACAATAGCTGGTACTTCCCATTCCTGAAATAATCTATCACATAAACAGAACCATTAATCTTTTCATTCAGGGGGACCTTCCATAACACACGACCTGCACTGTTTATGAGATAAACATTATTCTTTAAGTCCTGAATAAATATCTCTTTTCCACCTGTGGTATGGTTGGTAAAAAAGAAAGGTTTAATACCAGCAATAGTGTCAAGAAGTGTTTCCCATTCTGTTGTTGATTCCTCTTTAACTTCCTCTTTGAAAATAACAGATAAACTATTATATATCATGCCATTACTCGGGGTAAACTGGTAACCTAAAGCCTGAACTTTATTGATTGACCCTTTATTTGACTTGATTTTCTCAACAAGTTCACCGCTAAGAAATTCAGACAGATACTCAGTAATACGTGAAGGAACACAATAGAAAAAATATACTGCTCTGGTGGGCAGTGTGTTTTCAAAATCACGGTATGTAAGGTCATTTGCAAGAGTCTTATTAAGCAGATTATCATAAAGGAATCTTGAGATAGTTACAAAAGAACTTCCTGCTACCATAAAATTATCATAAAAAGCAACAAAGTAACTGCCATTTGCTGGCATATAGCCTGGTGATATAAGGGAAAGAAGCCCTTTTCCAGGGATCATGTAAACAGGGATCTTTACCTGGTCATCAGGCTGGAAATAGAGAATATTATTCTTATTGTTCTCAGGTTCAAATTCTTCAATAAATATTTGTTCTGCCTGGATACGGTTTTTTAATTCATAAATAAATATTGTATTATCCTTAACAGGCCGCTCTTTTATATCAATATAGGCTCGTGTAATCTCCTCGCCCGTACATTCAGATAATTTTACAGACCTTGCAAACGTTTCACCGGAAATAGTGCTATCGTTTGATTTACCCGGATAAATAACCGGATTAACTAGCGTCTCAAAAAGGGCAGTTGAAGAGGGAAGTACCTTATAAGTATGCAATGTTCCGGGAATAGCTGATTTATACTTGTGCAGAAATTGTGCTGAATCAGAGCTTTCATTATATCCGCTGAGAATAAGCCCTGCCTCATTTATAAAAATATCCGATCCTGCAATTCCGGATAAAATAGAGATCTTTTCTGCCAGGACAGAAAAATCATTATTAAATGCAGGTTCAATCAATTTTGAAAGATTTGCGAAAACAATAAATAGTTTGTCTTCATTTTTACCTGATGCCAGCAGAATTCTTGAAAAGCCTGGGACATTTCTTATATCATTTTCCCTGCTGGTCTGAATAATCGCTTCTTCAATAACCTTTTGTGAAGAGCTGCATAAAAGCAACCCTGATATAAATGAGATGTAGGCAGTATCTATTCTGTCATTGATAAGGTATGGCAATTCAAAAAGAGTATTTCCTGAACTCTTCTTTTCAATTATTTTTTTTATTCCTGAAAGGTTTAATAATTCTTTAACCTGCCTGGCTCTCATACCTGGCGGAATGGTCATTGAGAGAAGTGATGTGAGGTTACCATGTCCGGCCGGGTAAAAGGATAAGATAGCTTTACTCCCTGTTAATATATCTTTTAATTCCTCCTTATTGAGCTGTTCTGAAAGAAATTTCAAGCTTTTATTAAAGTCATCCAACTCCTTGATATTCAATAGCTCTCCAAATATTCCCTGCCCCGTAGTCAGGGTGCTCACAAAATTCTGAATATCAGCTGGTTCAATAATAAAACAGGATCCGGGAGTGACTGTTTTATATGGGTCTGTTAAAAAATGTTGTCTGCTTTGCTGCAGGAAATATCCAAGAACAATTAGACCTGTTACAAGCACCGCTATTAGAATAATTGCAACTCGTTTTCCCACACCTGGCAAATTTATTTTAACAACTCAAATTTAAGAAATAAAAGATATAACTTAACCAGTATCAACTTCAGGTGTTTCAATAATTATGGTTCAGACAAAACAACCTGATAAATTAATTGAACAAATATTTTATTTTTTTTTAGCCTGTTCGGCTTTAGCCACAGTAGTAAGTTTTATCAATACCGGATAAAGGAAAAAGATTCTATTTATTCTAGTTTGGCACAGATTTTGAGTTATGTTGTTCAACAGGCAATCTCAAACATATCCCTGATCCTTCAGGGCAGCCAGGTCTCAGGCCTGGCTTTTACTTTAAAAATCAGAACGATCTGTATCCAATAATCTCCCGTACTTCCCTTACGGTTTTAGAGGCGCTTTCTCTTGCTTTTTCTGATCCCTCCGATGCAATTCGCGCGAGGTATTTTTTATCAGCAAGAATATCAAGAATTCTTTTTCTGATAGGTTCTGTGACTTTAATAATATCTTCAGCTAGCTGTTTTTTCATATCACCATACCTTATTTCGCAGGCAGCATGTTTATCTGTGAAATAACTAACAGTTGATGGATCTGAAACAACATTCATTATTGTAAACAGGTTCTGAACAGGTTCAGATGGTTTCTCGCCTGGACTGGAGGGTCCGGCGTCGGTTACTGCCCGCATAACCTTTTTTCTTATCTCTTGGGGAGTATCGGCAAGAAATATGCCGTTCCCTTCACTTTTTCCCATCTTACCTGTACCGTCTAACCCCGGAATTTTGAGTAACTGTTTCCCAAAATTATAAGCATCAGGTTCAGGAAAATAATTAACATCATACATCTGATTGAATCGTCTGGCGAACCTTCTTGTCATTTCAAGATGTTGTTCCTGGTCTTTCCCGACGGGGACTTTATTAGCTTTGTGAATGATAATGTCGGCAGCCATAAGTACAGGATAAGTTAAGAGTCCTGCATTAATATTATCAGGTTGTTGTCTGATTTTTTCTTTGAAGGAAGTTGTTCTTTCAAGTTCTCCAACATAGGCATTCATATTGAGTAAAAGGTATAACTCAGATACTTCCGGCACATCGCTCTGTATGAAAACGGTTGCAATCCCGGGATCAATGCCACAGGCAAGATACTCCGCCAGAACCTGCTTAATATTTCCATGCAGATCCCCGGGTTTTGGATGAGTTGTGAGAGCATGGTAATCTGCAATAAAGAAAAAACATCTGTTTTCTTTCTGCATTTTGAGAAAATTACTTACCGCTCCAAAATAGTTTCCAAGGTGTAGGTTCCCTGTCGATCTTATTCCACTGACAACTGTATCCATTCTGCTTTTAATAAATATTCCCGCAAAGCTAATAAAAAAGGCATTATGGCAAAACTTGGCAACAACTCCAGCAATCTCTAAAACGATTAAGCTACTAAACCGTTACACCTTTTTTATTACCTTTGCCTGATAAAATAAAATTGGCCATGGAATCGACAAGACAGAAAAAAGTATCTCGACTGATCCAGAAGGAGCTGGCCGATATATTTCTCAGGAAGAGTGGTGAAATTGCACCAGGGAAAATGGTCTCAATCACAAGAGTAAGAATAAGCCCCGATCTCTCTTTTGCAAAAATTTATATCAGCATATTTCCTGCAACTGATCAGGATAAAATTCTTCAATCGATTCAGGATCATACCTCAAAAATCAGATTCGACCTTGGACATAAAGTTAGATCCCAACTGCGGATTGTACCTGATTTAGCATTTCATATTGATGATAGTCTTGATTATATCGACAAAATAGACAAGCTTCTGAAATCCTGATAAATATGCAGTACGAACCAATTAAAGAGTCACTTGGCCGGTTCTTCCGCAGGACTATATTTATGAGGAAGACTCTCTATTTTCTGCTCGATGTACTTCTGCTTCGTACATGGCATGTAAAGAAATCCTTAAAAAAGATGGCATTGAATCTTCCAGGAGATTCTACTGTACTGGACGCAGGGTCGGGTTTCGGACAATACACCTGGCGTATGTGCAGGATGAATAAAGGATGGAAAATTGATGCTATTGATATTAACCGCGAACAGGTTGAAGATTGTACAGCTTTTTTTACAAAATCAGGATTATCTGAAAGGGTCCGTTTCCGTGAAGCAGACCTTACTAAATTAAATTCAGAGGATAATTATAATCTTATATTGTCTGTTGATGTTATGGAACATATTAAAGATGATGTATCTGTTTTCAAACATTTCTACAATGCACTTAAAGACAAAGGAATATTATTAATTTCAACTCCTTCCGACAAAGGAGGCTCTGATGTGCATACCGATCATGACAAGTCATTTATAGATGAACATGTAAGGGATGGATATAGTATAAAAGATATTACCGAAAAGCTCACAGAATCGGGGTTTAATGAGATCCGGGCAACTTACACTTATGGAATACCAGGGAATATATCCTGGAGATTATCAATGAAGTATCCTGTTAAGATGCTCAATAAATCATATCTGTTCTTCATTATACTGCCATTTTATTACCTGATATTTTTCCCTGTTTCCCTTATACTTAACATATGCGATATTCGTTTAACGCATAAAACCGGAACAGGATTACTCGTTTCAGCTAGCAAAATAATAAGTTGAAGCTCTCTCTTTACATAGCAAAAAGGTACCTGTTCGCGAAAAAGTCGCGAAATGCAATTAATGTAATTTCAGCCGTATCAGTTGCGGGAGTGACTGTTGGCTCAATGGCTCTGATAATAGTGCTGTCGGTTTTTAATGGTCTTGAAACCATGGTCAGCGCTATTTTTAACACCTTTGATCCGGATCTTAAGATAACCTCAGCCGAAGGCAAGACTTTTAATTCTGATACCTCAAAATTAATATTGCTTTCAAGAGTCGATGGAGTCTCCTGCTATTCTCTCACTGTTGAAGAGAACGCTCTGCTCGAATATGGCGACAGACAGGTGTTTGCAACCATTAAAGGTGTTGATGATTTTTACTCTTCGGTTTCAAATATCGATAGTTCCATGTATGAAGGAGAATTTGTACTTACCTCCGACAAAGGCCGTCCTTATGCAATAGCAGGTTTGGGTATTGCACAATATCTGAGTATGAGAGTAAACTTTATAGCTCCTCTCAAGATAGTTATTCCCCGAAGAAGTACAGGGAATAATCTTAATCCTGAAGATGTTATCATCAAAAAATTCATTGTCCCGTTTGGCATTTTTCAGGTTGAACAGGAGTATGATTCAAAATATGTCTTTGTCCCGATTGCTTTTGCAAGAGAATTGATTGAAAAAGATTCAGGTGTAACTTCTATTGAAATAAAAATAAAACCTGATGCAGAGGTAACAAGTGTGCAGAAAAATGTTAAAAATATTTTCTCAGCCGGATTTATTGTCCAGAACCGGTACGAACAGCAGGAAATATTCTACAAGGTAATGCGATCTGAAAGACTTGCCATTTTCTTTATCCTCTCACTGATCCTGATAATTGCATCATTCAATATTATTGCTTCACTTACAATGTTGATTATTGAAAAAGAACGTGATATTGAAATTCTTAAAAGTCTAGGAGCTGATAACAACCTGATCAGAAATATATTTATTTTTGAAGGATGGCTTATTTCCATTATCGGGGCATTTGCAGGCGTTTTACTCGGATTTATAATCTGCTGGCTTCAGCAAACTTACGGATTAGTAAAATTGAATAGCGAAACACTTATAATGGACTCTTATCCGGTGGTAATGAAATTAAGGGATTTTATTATTGTACCTTCAACTGTTTTGCTGATAGGTTATTGGGCAGCCTGGTATCCTGTCAGATATCTTACAAAGAAGTATCTCAATAAAAATGCATAGCAATAAGTATAAAGATATTGTATTCATTAAGATTGCCCTCGTAATGGCAATAATTATCTCTTCACTTTTGTCTTCATGCTCAGAAAAAAAAGAAAAAGTCGATAGCAAAGACTTGTTACCTGAAAAGGATCTTATTACAATTTTGACTGAAATTCACATTACAGATGGTCTTCTGTCCCTTCCGCAAATTCATTCATTATATGTGGAGAATGATTCCATTCTGAATTATATTCATGTAATCCAAAAACATGGGTATACCAAAGAAGTAATGGATAGAACTATGAGATACTATTTCGTAAAAAATCCTAAAAAACTAATAAAAATCTATGATAAAGTTCTTGGTAAGCTAAGTAAGATGCAATCGCTTCTTGAAAAAGAGTCAATGTCAGTTATTATCCAAAGAGAGAATCTTTGGGAAAATAATCCTGTTGTTTCAATACCTGATCTGTCCGGATCTGACACACTGAAATTTGATCAGAATCTCTGGAAACCAGGCATTTACACTCTAACCTTTACACTTACGCTTTTCCCTGATGATCAGTCACTTAACCCGAGATTCACTGCTTTTCTATGCCACCCTGACAGTATTTATACTGGACAACGGGATTATTATCCCTCTGTTGATCTGTTCAAGGATGGCCGGCCTCATGTATACACATTTTCCAAAATACCAGGTTCGAAGTCTCATACTCACATGAGAGGATGGTTCATTGAATGTGATAACAATTTCCTGGAAATCTCCCGGCATGTAACAGTTGAGAAGATCTCTCTTACCTGCATTCCCTCTGTACAATGAAAAGTTTCTCAGCACAGTATGTTTTAACAAATACCGGTACCCCTTTAAAAAGAGGTATTATCACAACTGACGATGAGGGTACAATAATAAGTATAGAAGATACCGGTGGTAATCTTAAAGATAGACGAACCATTCAATTCTATAATGGAATCATTATACCTGGTTTTGTAAACTGCCACTGCCATCTGGAATTGTCACACCTGAAAGGAGCTATTGCACAGGGCATTTCCCTTGGTAATTTTATTAAAGATATCCGGAACAATCGTAACCAGTCAATTGATAAAAAAATATCAGCAGCCCGTTCAGCAGACAGAGAGATGTCGGATGAAGGTATTGTCCTCTGCGCTGATATTTCAAACACAACCGATACTTTTACTATAAAAAAAGATAGCAGTATACAGTATGTAACACTACTTGAAGTATTTGGAATTGACCCTGCAAAAGCTGGCAGGAGAATGGATGAAATAATAAAAGTGGCACAGGTCGCAGATAAATTAGATCTACCTTATTACATGGTACCTCACTCTGTGTATGCACTGTCAGTAACTCTTCTCCGGTTACTCAGGAAAGAATGTGGAAATAATGAAATAACTTCAGTACATTTTATGGAATCGGCAGGAGAAAAAGAATTTCTCGAAAATCATTCAGGAGAGCTGATGGATTCATATATAGAGTCCGGGCTTATATCAGCTAAACCAGAAACCGCAAAAAGTCATTCATCTGCAATACTTTGTGAAATCACTCCTTCCGGCAATCTGCTCCTTGTCCATAATACATTTGCTGACAGGGATACTATTAAAGCGGTTAAACAAAGAGGAAAGACATTCTGGTGCTTATGCCCCAGGTCAAATATCCACATCCTGAATAAGGTCTCCCCTGTTGAAATGCTGCTTGAAGAAAATTGTGACATTATCATAGGTACCGACAGCCTGGCCTCGAATTCCAGGCTTAGCATCCTTGATGAACTAAAAACACTTCAGAAATACTTTCCGGATATACCGCTTACAGAGATTATAAGCTGGGCTACAATTAATGGAGCAAGGGCACTCAACTCTGAGAAACTCTACGGTAAAATAGAACAGGGAAAAAGACCAGGTTTAGTCCTTCTGGAGAATATTGACCTTGTGAACATGAAGTTTCTCCCTGAAACTTCAGCTTCGCGTCTGATATGAAGCTCTTTTTATGCTTATTTATTATGTACATTGTGTTCTTTTGTGGTAAAATATGAGTTTTAATTCTTTAAACAGATAGAGGAAAGGTTTATGGCGACTTTTTTATTTGATAAAATAATTTTTGGCCCGGTAAAGAGCAGGAGATTAGGGGTATCACTGGGAATAAATCTGTTACCAGCAACAAGAAAAGTATGTAATTTCAATTGCATTTACTGTGAATGCGGCTGGACAAAAAATACTAATAAAATAGAGAGCGATTTCCCATCACGGAAGGAGGTTTATGATGCACTGGATGCAAAACTTTCTGAGATGAAGGCAACCAGCTATCCCCCTGATGTTATTACTTATGCAGGAAATGGCGAACCAACTTTACATCCCGATTTTGAAGGAATAATTGATGATAGCATTGACCTGAGAAACAAATATTTTCCTGATGCAAAAATTGCTGTACTTTCAAATTCAACAGCAATCTCAAAACCTCTGATCAAAGCAGCCCTGCTTAAAGTGGATATGAATATTCTGAAGCTGGATTCAGCATTTGACCTTACAGTCAGGATTCATAATCAACCTAAAGTAAATGTAAAGGTTGGTGAGCTTGTTGAAAATCTTAAAGATTTTAAAGGGAGGCTAATAGTACAGACTCTTTTTCTTCGGGGAACTTATGAAGGCAAGGTCATAGATAATACCACACCTTCCGAGTTAGATGCCTGGCTCAAGGCAATTGAAAAGATTAGACCTGCTGAAGTAATGATTTATACTATATCAAGGGATACACCTGAAGGCAGTATGTTGAACAAGGTTCCTGCAGAAGAACTCATGCATATCGCAGCAATGGTCCAAAAACTTGGTATTGAGACACAAGTTTCAGGTTGATTTTGAGTAGCAAAAAAAATATACTAATATGTCCCCTCGAATGGGGATTAGGCCACGCCGGACGAATGATCCCCCTCGCCAGAAAGCTCCGGGACATGAACTATAATGTATTCATCGGTTCAGGGGAAGAACATTTAGCATTGTTTCGCAATGAGTTGCAAGATGTTTCCTTTATTAACTTCCCGGGATTTAAACCAGGCTATTCCCGGAGATTACCTCAATTTATTTTTCTTATCCTTAAAATACCATCATTGCTGTATCATATTGTGAAAGAGCATTGCTGGTTAAGGAAAATTATACGCGAATATGAAATTCATATTGTGATCTCCGACAATCGTTTCGGATTATGGAACAATAAGATAAAAACTGTTTATATCACTCATCTGCCGTTAATCCCATTTCCAAAACCATTTTTCCCCCTGGAATTCATTGGGATAATTCTGCATCGGACAATAATAAAGAAATACACATTATGCTATATTCCTGATCTCCCGGGTGAGGTTAATTTATCAGGCAGATTATCTCATGGTATAAGACTTCCGTCAAATGTCAGATATATCGGGATACTATCAAGGTTTACCAGACAAACTTCGCCTCTCATGAAACCTTCAGGAGATCATCCTCAAATAGTAGTTATTCTTTCAGGACCAGAACCACAGAAGGGAATATTAAAAGGAAAACTTATAGCTATTCTTAATGATAAGGGAAATAGTGCCGCTATTCTTGAAGGGCGGCCGGGAGAGAAGACTGAGGTGACTAAATCAGGAAATATTACTTTCTATAATCATCTTTCCTCTTCAGAGATGAAGGATATTATTATTGGAAGCAAAACTATTATTACAAGAGCAGGATACTCAACAATTATGGAACTTATAAGTCTGAATTGCAGCGCATTGATTATACCTACTTTTGGACAACCCGAACAGGAATATCTTGCTGAATACTTGTCTGAAAAAGGCTGGTTTGCAACTATTGCTCAAAGTAGACTTAATAACACAATTGATTTCCCTCAGAATAAGACACAATTGTCTGCTTTATTTATTGAAAAGAGTGAAGAGCTTCTGAACAATGCCTTAAAAGAGTTATTACAGGAATAGCATAAATATAGCCAAACCCAAAAATCCGGTCAGAAATCCAAGCCAGACCTGAAGAGGATTATGTGAATTAAGTCTTAATCGTGATGCAAGTACCAAACCTCCGGTTAAGAGGACAGATATCAGGTACCAGGTAAGAGGAGAGTACATTTTTACTGCCAGTATAAGAACAAGAGCTGTGAGGGCACCTGCCCCGGTAGAATGAATAGATATCTTCCAAAAAAAATTGATAAGTGTTACTATTACTGCCAATAACGAAACTGCGAAAAGAAAAGACTTCAAAAAAAGCGGTATCTGGAACCTGAAAACAATAATTGAAGTAACAGAATAAAATATTGAAGTTAATATCAGAGGAATATATCTTTCTTTTCTTTCCTCAATATCCCAGGAGCTTATAATATTTCTGTATCTGTAATATGGCATTAATGATAAAGGAATTAGTACATTATTTATCAGCACAATAACTAAAATAATTCTTTTTACAGTAAATGGGAGGTAAACAAAAAGGGTTGGTGCCGAGAGAATAATTATCATCCCGTAAAGTGACATCAATAAGGGATTAAAGAGAGCTGAAATAATTTTTGCAGCTGTATCGAGAAAGGAATCTGTTTTATCTTTAATCATTAATGGTATTTGATAATTTAAATCTATTGTAGAATAATAACAAAGGCATTGGGTTCTTCCGCTAAATCTCTTTTCTTAATCTGGCAACAGGAATATTAAGCTGCTCACGATATTTTGCAACAGTACGCCTGGCTATCTGATACCCTTTTTCCTGAAGAATCTCTGTGAGCCGTTCATCAGTAAGAGGGCGCCGTTTCTCCTCATTTTCAATACAATCCTGTAAAATTCTTTTTATCTCCCGGGTCGATACTTCTTCACCGCTATCTGTTTGAAGACCTTCTGAAAAGAAAAACTTCAAAGGAAATATCCCAAAGTGTGTCTGTATATACTTGCTGTTTGCAACCCTTGATATTGTAGATATATCCAGCCCCGTCATTTCAGCAACATCCTTAAGGATCATTGGTTTTAATTTTGTCTCATCACCATCAATGAAATACTCCTGCTGGTATTCGAGTATTGCATTCATTGTAAGAAGAAGAGTGTTCTGCCTCTGTTTTATAGCGTCAATAAACCATTTTGCAGAGTCGATTTTCTGTTTAACAAAAAGAACAGCATCTTTCATCTCCTTTTTAGGGCCATTACCCCTGGTGTAGTCACGGAGCATCTGGTTATATGAGGAACTTAACCTCAATTCAGGAAGGTTACGGGCATTAAGATGAAGGTCAAACCCATCTTCAGAGAATTCCAGAATAAAGTCCGGGATAATTGGCTGTGTTGTTTTACTGAACTGATCACTATAAAGGCCTCCCGGCTTTGGATTCAGCCTAAGAACCTCTTCTATAGCAGACTTCAGCTCAACTTCGTTTATCCCGAGCCTGGTGATAATTTTATCATAATGTCTTTTAGAGAACTCCTCGAAATGGTGATCAAGAATTGTATATGCCAGTTTAATTCCAGGTTGGTCGTTATCACGCTTCTCAAGTTGAAGCAACAGGCACTCTCTTAAGTTTCTGGCTCCGACTCCGGCAGGGTCAAGATCCTGAATAATTTTCAGAACTTCCTCTAATTCTTTTTCATTGGTAGTGACATTCTGCAGAAATGCCAGATCATCAACAATACTTGCAAGTTCTCTCCTCAAATAACCATCCTCGTCAATATTTCCAAGAATATATTCTCCCAGAATTTTCTGTTTTTCATCAAGTTCCCTCAACCCGAGTTGCGATTCAAGATGCTCATGAAATGACGATCCTATTGAAAATGGTATCTCTGATCTTTTTTCATCGTCTTTACTGTAGTTATTTGACTGTAACCTGTATTCGGGAATATCATCTTCTTCAATATAATCGTCGAGAGTAAACTCCTCATCATCTTTGTCTTTTTCGTCAAACTGTTCATCATCACTCTCTTCGTCCTGGATATTATCATCATCTTCTGGTCCCTCTTCAAGAGCAGGATTCTCTTCAAGTTCTTTTTTAATACGTTGATCTATCTGCAAAGTAGGCACTTCCAGCAGTTTAATCATTTGTATCTGCTGTGGTGAAAGCTTCTGAAGCAATTTTTGCTGTAATCTCTGCTTTAACATCCTTTTCTGGGTTCAATATTCAGAAAACCAAAAACTAAAATTCAGCATTTTTAGGGGTACGTGGGAAGGGAATTACATCGCGTATATTCGACATCCCTGTAACGAATAAAATCAGTCTTTCAAAGCCAAGCCCGAATCCGCTATGTGGTGCTGATCCAAACTTTCTTGTATCGAGATACCACCACAGATCTTTTTCAGGAAGGTTAAGCTCGTGTATACGATTAAGCAGTTTATCATAATCTTCCTCGCGCTGTGATCCCCCGATAATTTCGCCTATACCTGGAAAGAGAACATCCATGGCTTTTACTGTTTTGCCATCATCATTCTGTTTCATGTAAAAAGCTTTGATCTGCCTGGGATAGCCTGTTATAATAACCGGGCGCTTAAAATGTTCTTCAACCAGGTATCTTTCATGCTCTGCCTGAAGGTCCCTTCCCCAGCCAACAGGATAATCCCACTTTTTTCCAGATGAGGTCAAAATATCAACTGCTTCTGTGTAAGTAACCCTGACAAACTCATTATCAAGTACAAACCTTAGTCTTTCAAGCAGACTCTTTTCAACCATATTATTAAGGAACTCAAGGTCTTCACGGCAATTATTTAGTGCATAATTAATAAGATACTTGACAAAATCCTCCGCCAGGTCCATGTTATCTTTTATATCATAAAACGCCATTTCCGGCTCGATCATCCAAAATTCAGCCAGGTGACGGGGAGTATTTGAATTTTCAGCTCTGAAAGTGGGCCCGAAGGTGTAAATCTCTCCAAGAGCAAGTGCCCCGAGTTCCCCTTCAAGCTGACCAGAGACTGTCAGGTTAGTCTCCTTTCCGAAAAAATCATTTTGAAAATCAACTGATCCATCCTCCGACAATGCAATTTTCTTCAGATCCTGTGTAGTAACATGAAACATCTCTCCTGCACCCTCGCAGTCGCTACCGGTTATTATCGGTGTGTGAAGATAGAAAAACCCTTTGTCGTTGAAGTATTTGTGTATAGCAAAAGCCATTGCGTGACGAATTCTGAAGACAGCTCCAAAGGTGTTTGTTCTGAAACGAAGATGAGCATTCTCCCTCAGGAATTCCATCGAATGGCCTTTCTTCTGAAGAGGATATGTTTCGGCATCACTCTTCCCATATATTTCAATAGAAGCTGCCTGTATTTCTATATTCTGACCCTGGCCCTGCGATTCAATGAGTTTGCCTGTTACAGCAATACAGGCCCCCGTAGTAATATCTTTAAGCAGATCTTCATTAAATGATATTGTTTCAGCTACAATCTGAATATTATTTATTGTGGAACCATCATTCAGAGCAATGAAAGCAATGTTTTTATTTCCTCTTTTGGTCCTTACCCAACCTTTAACCAGGACATCTGAGCCTGTTGGCGGTAATGATAATAATTCTCTAACCTTATATCTTTTCATTGTAATAAATAAAAATAATCCCGCAAAAATAGTAAATTGTTAGTCGCTAAGTTCCATTAAGTCACCATTATTTTATATTATCAGTATTAAGAACCTCTTTCCAATAACACAAGAATCTCATTTTTTTTACTTTATGGCACTATTTTTGAGCGATAGAGTCCTCTCATTCAGATTATTTGAGTGGATCTTATAATATTTCCACACTAAATGAGTTAATAATGATATGCTTCCTGAACCGATTTTCCGGCCGGTTTGAAAATTGAGAAAATCTGAATAACTTTGAATATTAAATTGTAACACATAACAGCTATGGAAGAAAATCAAAAACTTATTGTCGTACCATGGGATTTTACTCATGTTGCAGAGCATGCCCTGGCACATGCAGTTAAAATCAGCCGCATGGTGGGTAACGAAATATGTCTCCTTCACATTGTTGACACAGGCATAAGTGCAAGTGATGAGGGTCAGAAAAAGATCCTTCTGCAGCATGTAACCGAAGAGAACAGTAAAAAATATAATCTTCATATAAGTTCTCAAATAGTTAAGGGAAGCATTTTTAAAGCCATTGCCGAGTTTGCAAATGATAAAGAGGCAAGTATTGTTGTAATGGGCACACATGGAATGAAGGGAATGCAAAAGCTAACGGGCAGCTGGGCTCTTAAAGTCATTGTCAAATCGAAAGTTCCTTTTATAGTTGTTCAGGATCCGCCGGTTGACCAGGAGAGATATCATAATATCGTATTCCCTGTTGATTTCCGTAATGAAAACAAGGAGAAGATCAAGATGGCGATTTTTATGGGTAAATTTTTCGACTCTAAAATTCACATTTTTGTTACCACAACTACCGATAAAAATCTGCTTAAGAAGACAAATATTAATATTAATTTCGCAATTAAATATCTGATACAAAACAACATAGAATATGAGATCCACGAGGTGCAAAGGGGTAATTTTGCCCAACAGACACTCGATTTTTCTCAGAAAATAAATGCTGATCTAATTCTCATTATGACTACAAAGAACATCACAGTTGCCGATTATGTCATGGGAGCATCGGAACAGTACATTATTGCCAACAGTTCCAGGATCCCTGTCTGTTGTGTAAATCCCAAGGCCACATTTGCCAAAATGGGTCAATTTATGGGAGGCTGGGGAGATTAATAAAAAATCCGGGCAAAACCCGGATTTTTTATTGAACATACTTTTTTCAAGGTTAACCCTTACTAGATTCATTGGTTTTAGCAAGTGACACCAATCCGCCTATA
>CAZXFB010000026.1:0-64818 GCA_964639725.1 uncultured Rikenellaceae bacterium | reverse complement strand
TCCCCTATGTCACATAAAATACTGTCATTCCGAGCGTTAGCGAGGAATCTCATAATCAATTGTTTTAAATTTATTATTGATAACCGATACTCATATAATTATTAATAGAATGCATGAGGACTTCTTTCTCAGAAGATGGATATTTTAAGTGTCATAATGTATTGTAATAAGGAAATTGTGTCAAATGAATATTTGTAAAAAAATGTAGGTTTGCGGAACAATTGTGGTAAAAAATATTTTTTTTTTACTACAAACTTACTGAGACATCAGGGTTAACAAAGACTTATTAATTATCTTAGCACCATGTTGGCAAAATATTAATAACCAAAAAAAACATTTGATATATGAAAATGATTCAGGACTTCAATTTTAAAGGAAAAAAGGCTATTGTCAGGGTCGATTTCAATGTACCTCTTGATAAAAAAACATTTACAGTTACAGATGATACCCGGATAAGGGGGGCGTTACTTACAATTAACAAAATACTGAAGGACGGAGGATGTCTGATTCTGATGTCTCATCTCGGCAGGCCGGAAGGCAGAATGGAAAAGTATTCTCTCAAACCAGTTCTTCCCGTTTTGGAAAAGCATTTAGGCAGGAAAGTTCTTTTTGCAGATGATTGTCTTGGGGATTCAGCAGTGAAGATGTCAGCAGATCTTAAACCAGGCGAGGTATTACTCCTTGAGAATGTACGGTTTTACCCTGAAGAGGAAGGCAAACCGATTTTACCTGATAATGTGACTGACGAAGAGAAGAAAGCTGCCAAAGCCGAAATGAAGATACGCCAGAAAGAGATGGCAAAGAAACTGGCAGGTTATGCCGAAGTTTATGTAAATGACGCATTCGGAACTGCGCACCGAGCTCATGCAACTACTGCAGTGATGGCTGATTATTTCGGGACAGAAATGAGAATGTTTGGCTACCTGATTAACAGTGAGCTTGCTGCCATGGATAAAGTGATGAATAGCGCACAGCATCCATTCACAGCCATAATGGGTGGGGCAAAGGTATCAGATAAGATTTTACTTATAGAAAATTTACTTAACAGGGTTGATAACCTTATTATAGGCGGCGGAATGACCTACACTTTTATTAAAGCAATGGGAGGAAAGATAGGAAAATCACTTTGCGAGGAAGATAAGCTTGACCTGGCACTTAAGATTATTGGGAAAGCAAAAGAAAAGGGTGTCAATATCTATCTGCCTGTAGATAGTCTGAATGCTGATAAGTTTGATAATGAAGCCAATACCAAAGTAACACCTGTTGACGCTGTTGATGATGGGTGGCTGGGTCTTGATATAGCTGAGAAAACCATAAAGGAGTTTTCAGGAGTAATAGAAAAATCAAAGACAATATTGTGGAATGGCCCGATGGGAGTATTTGAAATGGAAAAATTCTCAAAAGGGACTACAGCTGTTGCTAAAGCTATTGCATCAGCCACTTCAAAAGGTGCCTACAGCCTTATTGGAGGAGGTGATTCAGTTGCCGCCATTAATAAGAATGGCCTGGTTGATAAGGTTAGTTATGTATCAACCGGAGGTGGAGCTATGCTTGAATATATGGAAGGGAAAAAGCTTCCCGGTATTACAGCTATCCGCGGGGAATAGTTAAGAAGGCTGTTAAGAATGTAATATTTAAAAGGTTGTCATAAAAAGGCAACCTTTTTATATTGTAATTACAGTCTGAGCGTGATTATTGGATTTTCTGACTCTGTCTATATCCATGCTTCCAAAGAGAGGAAGGGTCAAAATTATTATCACGGGTATTCTTAAAAGTGGGCTCGCAAAATTCATTTATATTTGCTGTCATAATGAAAAAGGTCATAATCATACTGGTGATATGTCTGTGTTTCCTGGAAGGTTGTAATAAAAACGACTCCCCTCCCTTATCAGGTACAGCTACAATTGACAATTCACTGTTCGGGACAGAAGTATATTACCCATATGGTTTTTCATTTTCCCAGGCAAAAAAAATACCAAAACTTCCAGGGCAGGAACCTGATATAACCATTGATAATGACGGGACAATCTTAAATCTGATCCTTCAGACGAATAATTTTCTTGATTCATTTTATAAGGCAGGGGAGTATTCTGATGCTGCTTCTGCAATAAAAGCTTTTAAAGAGATCACTGCACCTGTTGTCCCTCAGTGGGCAGTATGGGCAAATCCTGTAAAACCAAATCAAATCTGGCTCTTCAGGACACAAAGTGACCACTTTGTAAAATTAAGGATTATCAGCACGGTTTCTGAATCGAGAGAACCCAGGGATTATGCCGAATGTACTTTTGAATGGGTCTATCAACCTGATGGTACTCTTACATTCCCGGGGAAATGACAGCAAATTTATCTGACACAATTTTTAAAATTAAGGACGAAGCCAGTTTTTTGGATGCCACACTCGAAATATTTGAATATCAGGCTTTGCAAAATGCTGTATATAAAGATTTTGTAACAAGGCTCAAAAAAAACAGAAGTAATATTAAGAGTATATCAGAGATTCCGTTCCTTCCTGTTGAATTCTTCAGAAGCCATAAAATCATTACGGAAAACCTGTCAGCAGCAAATGTATTTGAAAGCAGCAGTACAACCGGTTCAGTTGTAAGCAGACATTTCGTTCATGATATCAGGTTATATGAAGATAGTTTTTCAAGAGGGTTTAAACACTTTTATGGTGAACCTGAAGATTATTTTATCGGAGCTTTGTTGCCTTCATATTTAGAACGGAAGAATTCTTCTCTGATCTACATGATGAATAACCTGATAAAAAGAAGTTCTGATCCCGGGAGCGGATTTTTCAAAGATAATCCTGAAGAGCTTATTGAGTTGACTGGAAATGCAATAAAGAATAAAAAGAAAACTTTGTTACTTGGAGTAAGTTTTGCTCTTCTTGATCTTGCTGAAAAACATTGTTCAGATCTCTCGGGTGCAATTGTGATGGAGACCGGAGGTATGAAAGGTAGAAGGAAGGAATTAACACGGGAAGAGCTTCACAAATTTCTTAAAATAGGGTTTAACATTCCTTCCGTTCATTCAGAATATGGGATGACAGAACTATTAAGCCAGGCTTACTCTTCAGGTGGCGGAATATTCCGTTGTCCGCCATGGATGAAAGTATTAATCAGAGATCCGATGGATCCTTTATCTCTGATTTCCGAACCCGGAAGAACTGGAGGTATAAATATTATTGACCTTGCAAATATCTATTCCTGTTCATTTATTGCTACCAGCGATCTGGGGAGAATTCATAAAGATGGTGGTTTTGAAGTTCTCGGCCGTTTTGATAACAGTGATATAAGGGGCTGCAACCTTCTCGCAGATTAGTCTTAAAAGATGAGATACAGCTGCCGGAGCAATTAGAAACGAACAGAATTTCCGGACAAAATTATAGCTTAAGCTTTGTTTTTATGTTCTGAGGTATGGAATTTTTGTTTACCATAATAAACAGCGTTTTTGCGCGCAAATAATTTTCTGACATATTAAGGAATCCACCATAGGGATTGTTATCGGTACCCCATGAATTCTTTGTGATATAATATTTGTTATCATATTGATCCTTAGAGATCCCTGTAATATGCATCAGATGGTCATCGGTTGTTTTAAAACTTTCATATTCATTTTGCCGGAACTCCTGGGTTACAATTCTTTCAGGAATTGAAGAAACACCCTTGGAATGGATAAATTCTTTCTCACTGGTATCTCCATCCCAGTTAACTGTATACCCATTGGCAAGTGAAAAATCTATTATCTGTATCAGTTCATCTACAGGGACATTGTAAAATTGTGCTTTAGCCCAGTTATCAGGTACATCAAGAATGCCGGTTGTATAAAAAGGAAAATTTGTGAATGATGTAATTTCAATGTAATCAGAAGGATCTATACCTAGGTTTTCTGCGAATGTTTCAGGAGTATAGGAAATGCCCTTGTAAGTGAAAGAATCAGGTACTTTTCCGAGATAGATGTCGAGAACGTCCTTAACAATTTCATTATACTGCTTACTTTCATTTTTCAATCTGACAGGTACTGTAACTATTGCATTCATAAACTCATCAAGTTCTTCGTGATTATGAGTTGGTGATCCGTAATTGAGTCCGGGATAGACCTCTTCCGGTACAATTCCGGAAACAGCAAATACATTCATCCAGTCATGTGAAAGACCTCCTCCTTTCCCAAGATCACCTCGTCCCTGTTTCAGATAGTAGTCATTCAGTTTTTTAATATAGTTATTTCTTACAATAAACATTTCTGAGAGATCAAATTCCCCCTTTCCCATGCGAATCAGTTCCGATTCAATAAAGGAGGTTGTTGCAAAGCTCCAGCATGTACCAGTGCGGGCCTGATCCTTAACTGGGGTTGCCTTAAGGTTAATGATTGTTGTAAAATTATAGCCTTCATCTGTTTTGGACGATTGAGCATTACTTTTCTTTTGTCCGGCAGATTGTGCAGAATATAGTACTATAATAACAATAATTAGGAACTGTTTATTCATACAGAAGGATTTTTTCAAGAGTTTTTATAATTTCTTTTTCAAAACAAGTTCATAAGAATTATCAATCCAGGAGAAGACTTCCTTATCAGGAACAGAGCCATCCATAATGACACTGTTCCAGTGTTTTTTATTCATATGATAAGCACCAGTTACGCAGGAGTGCCTTTCCCTCAGTTCTATAGCTAAGGCAGGGTCGCACTTAAGGTTTATGCTCAATTCTCCATCCAGATTTACCAGGGTGAATATTTTTCCATTTACTTTAAATACCAGAGTATCATCACCGAAAGGGAAGCTTTCTGTAGTATCTTTTTTTGCAATACAATATTCTCTCAAAGTTTCAATATTCATCGGAGTGTCGGATAAAAAGCATCTTCAATATGATCAATAGTATGAGAGTCCTCTTTATTTATTACATAGATAACGTCAAAACGGCTCTCTTTGCTGATATTATATTTTTGGATATATCCATCAGCTGCATAAATTATTGATCTCTGTTTTTCGTTTGTTATGGAAGCTGACGGGTGCATCTGATAATTTTCGGTTCGCGTCTTTACTTCCACAAAAACTATATAATCATTATTTTCGGCTATAATGTCAACCTCTTTTTTCCCATATTGCCAGTTACGATGGCGGATTATAAAACCTGATTTTTTAAGGTAGTCAGCAGCAAGATCTTCCCCTTTTTGGCCAAGGTTCTTTGATTCAGACATTTGATGCAATATTTTAAAAAAGAATTAAATTGTTATCAGTTTATTTCGGATCGCGAAAAGAATAAGGCTTGCTGTATTTTTAGAGTTTGTTTTTCCAAGGAGATTTGCTCTGTGTTTATCAACAGTTCTCTTACTTATAAAGAGTGTTTCAGCAATTTCCTGGTTAGAAAAACCTTCACAAATTTTAAATAAGATCTCCCTTTCTCTTTTTGATAGGTTGGCCGTTTTACTTTCAAGTTCGCGGTGTTTTATTTTTTGAATTACATTATGCAGCAGCTCCTGGGAAAAGTAGCTGCCACCTTTATGAACCGTCAGAATTGCTTCCTTCACTTCAGAGATATCGGAATCTTTCAGGAGGAATCCTTTTGCACCTGCATCTACCATTTTATAGTAGTATTCCTCTTCACCATACATTGAGAGGGCGATGATATTCAACCCGGGGCATAGTTTTAGTCCCTTTCTTGTGGCTTCAATACCATCCATCTCCGGCATATTGATATCCATAAGAGCAATATCAGCTTTAATGTATCTTAGAGTCTTAAGGAACTCATCTCCGTTTGATGCTTCCCCTGCAACTACAAATTCGGGGAATGCATTGATAAGGATTTTCAGACCATTTCTGAAGAGCTGGTGGTCGTCTGCTATTATTATCCTGATTTTTTCCATTTATTGCTATTTCCAGGTTATTGGGTCATTCTATTACTTTGATCAGGGCGCTGGTTCCTTTTCCGGGAGTACTCTCAAGTATAAATACCCCTTCAACCGATTTTACACGTGTTTCAATATTTGATAGTCCCATTCCTTTTGTATCCTCTTTATTAAGAGAGGATGTATCAAATCCCCGGCCGTTATCAGAGAAATGCAAAGTAATAAATTTTTCGTGCTTATTTAATTCGATTTCAATTCTAGATGCTCCTGAATGAAGAATTGAATTATTAATAAGCTCACATACAGCCCTGTAGATAACTACTTCTTTGTCATTTTCAAGTCGTTGCTCTTCCATATTGGATTTGAATTCGATCACAATAGCCCTGGTCTGGTTAATTTTTGTGGCAAATGCACCAATAGCGCTGGTCAGGCCAAAGTTTGACAATACATGCGGACTAAGGTTGTTTGAGATGTCTTTAATAGTATTAATAGCTTCATTTACAAGATGGTTTGTGTTATTTAGAATGACCTTCCCTGAGTCATCCTTTATCCTGTTAATAAGTGATGAAAGGGACATTTTAACAGTGGATAAAATTGGACCTAAGCCGTCGTGAATATCTTTTGCAAACCTCTTGCGTTCATTTTCCTCAGTATTAATAATAGCATTTATAACTCTTTTTTCAGTACGCAACCTGTCAATTTCAGCACGTTTGAGTGAGTAAAATAATTCCCTTATAAGTATGACACCGACAATTATCATAACTGATACAAGTACCCCGATCCATTCATCTATCATTTGCCATGTATAGGAAGGTGTGCCACGGAAGTATTCAAAAAACTGAATAATTTTACGTACTGCCATGAAAACAAATGATAATGAAAGTAGTATCCATGAAAGCCTGTACTTTGTAAGCTTCATAAATCTTAAGGCAATTACTGCTGCTATGATCTGCAGTACTATGGAAATTATCAGGGCAATAAGTCGTACCATGTCACAACAGGATTTAACATACAAAAATAGGAGTAATTTAAATAACAGCATAATAATGGTAAAATAGGGCTGTGGCGTAAACAAAAAATGGATATAAGTGTATATCATTTAACCATTTATCCAGTGTAAGCCAGACGTGTTTTCATTGTACCAGAATGCCCTTGCGACTTACTACCTTTTTCTTACCTTTGACTCCTTGCAAAAAATAAGTATGAAGCTGTTTTACAATTTTGGGATACATATTTTTTCAGTGCTTGCTTTTTTGATTTCCCCTTTTAAGGAAAAAGCCAGGCTGTGGGTAGAAGGAAGAAAGCGATGGTATGAAAAGCTACATGAGAAAATTATTCCCGGAGAGAAATATATTTGGATTCATGCTGCTTCCCTGGGAGAATTTGAACAAGGGAGGCCGGTTATTGAAAGTTTGAAAAAGGAGAAACCGGATTATAAAATTGTTCTCACATTTTTTTCACCTTCAGGATATGAAATAAGAAAGAACTATCAGCAGGCAGACATTATTTGCTATCTGCCTTCCGATACTCCTGGTAATGCCAAGAAGTTTATTGAGCTCATCAATCCTTCTTTTGTCATATTTGTAAAATATGAGTTCTGGAATAATTATATTTCAGTGATTCATGGGAAAAATATACCACTCTATCTTATTTCAGGTATATTCAGAAATGGTCAGCATTTTTTCAGGTGGTATGGTTCTTTTTTCAGGAGGATGCTTTCAAAGTTTACTTATATATATGTTCAGGACCAGGATTCATTTATTCTTTTGAACGGGATTGGGATAAAGAATGTTATTGTTGCGGGTGATACAAGATTTGACAGGGTGAAACAGATAGCTGAAACTGCAAGGGAGATCCCGCAGATAGAGCTATTCAAGGGAGATGAGAAATTGTTTCTTGTAGGTAGCAGCTGGAAACCTGATGAAGAGATCATTTCAGAGTATATTAACTTAAATCCGGACAAGTTTAAATGGATTTTTGCACCCCATGAAATTGACAAAACAAATATTGACCGGCTTGAAAAACTCTTTAAAGTAAAGAGTGTGCGGTTTTCTGAATTTGCTCCGGGATCAGCTGATGCAAGGGTTCTGATAATTGATAATATAGGGATGCTTTCCTCAGCTTACCGGTATGCGTATATTGCTGCTATAGGGGGAGGATTTGGTAAAGGAATACATAATATACTTGAACCTGCCTGCTGGGGTATCCCGGTTATGTTTGGACCTAACCATAAAAAGTTCAGGGAAGCCCTTGATTTAATTAAAGAAAACGGCGCAAAATCTTATGAATCATTCAGCAGTTTCTCGGAAATACTTGACAAATGGGTGGTGGATAGTGAATTTTACTTAAAATCAGCAAAATCAGCCGGTGATTATATTAATAAAAATATTGGTGCAACAGACCATATCATGCAAGAAATCAGTCGAAAAGATATCAACAGGCACCGCTGATAATTTGTTTAAAACTAATCTTTGCAAGATTCAGAAGTATCCTTTAAAGAGAATTAAATTGATGGCCCGTATTTACTGATAATTTATTTACGGTACATTCTCAAAATCAATTTATTACATTAAAACTGATCTTAATTTACTAATCCTTAATCTTTATTTTATGACAAAACAATTAAAGTGCATAATTACGATGCTAATGTTGCTGTTAATTCCTATCGTGATATACGGGCAGGGATCGACAACATCGTCGATAAGTGGCAAGATAGTTGATAACACAGGGCAAGTGTTACCCGGGACAACAGTTGTTGCAACACACGTTCCATCAGGGACTATTTATGGAGCAACAACGAATAATCAGGGATTATTCACTATTCAGGGAATGCGTCCGGGAGGACCCTACAAGATAGAAGCATCCTTTGTTGGTTTTTCAAAGAAAACATTTACTGACATTAACCTTCTTCTTGGGGAGAACTATGTTTTGAACACACGACTTACTGAATCGAGTACTGAGCTCAATGAGGTAATTGTAGTTGGTACAAAACCATCGGCTTTTAATACTGAGAAGATGGGAGCATCTTCGAACATCAACAAGCAGGCTATGGCACTGATACCTTCTATGAACAGGAGTATGAGTGATTATACTAAACTTTCACCATATTCGACTGGTACCGGATCATATCTTGGCCGTGAAAATTACAACACAAATGTTACAGTTGATGGGGCAAACTTCAATAACAATTTTGGAACATCTAACAGTAATATGCATGGTGTATCCGGTGAGCCGATATCAATGGAAGCAATTGAAGAGATCCAAATTGCAGTTGCTCCATTTGATGTGCGTCAATCTAACTTTACTGGAGCAAGCGTAAATGCTATTACAAAAAGCGGAACCAACCAGTTTAAAGGTTCTGTTTATGGTTTTTACCGCGACCAGAGTTTTAACGGTAAGAAAATTCGTGAAACCGAACTGACTGTTTCAGAATCGGCAAAGAAAGCTTACGGTTTTACATTAGGCGGACCAATCATTAAGAATAAACTCTTCTTTTTTGTCAGTGGGGAAAAGGAAAATACACTGACACCGGGAAATACTCTTTTAGCAATGGATTCCGGGCGTGATGCTGCTGATCCAAATGTAAATTCAAGAGTTTCTGCAACACAGCTGAATGAATTCTCCCAACTTCTCAAAGATAAATTTAACGGGTATGAAACAGGGTTATATGAAAATTGGGGTGGCGATGTTGAGTACAATAACAAATTTTTAGCTAAATTAGACTGGAACATAAACAGGGATCATAAACTGACGGTAAGGTATAACTTTTCTGAAAGTTCATCCCAGTCCCGTCCAAGTAACAGCGGTGATGCAAAACCATCCATATTCTCCGAGGGACGTCATAGCCGGCTTGGAGGGATGGCTTTTGAAAATTCACAATATTTTAGCTTCAATAAATTGAACTCAGTAACAGCTGAATTAAACAGCCGTTTTGGACAGCTTTCAAATAAATTTCTACTGGCTTATACTAAGTATGCTCAGCCCCGAAACTCAAACAGTTCAATTTTCCCATTTATTGATATTTATGACGGGACCTATACAGGCACTGGTAGTTCAGCCCAGGGAAACGTGTTAATGAGTGCCGGATATGAATTATTTTCTTATAAGAATAATGTTGATAACAATACTCTCATTATTACTGATAATATGACATATCAAATTGATAAGCATAATTTTACATTTGGATTGTCATTCGAGCACCAGTATTTTGCAAACAGTTATCTTCGTCAGGGTACCAGTTATTACAGGTTTAAAGATCTGGCCTCATTCAAAAGATACCTGAACGGTGAAGGTGACGGTCTTCCTTATAATACTAATTACGATCCCCTTAATTTCGCCTATACATATCCGATCAATGGCCTCTCTGAACCTGTTTCGGAACTCTCATTCGGACAGTTTTCAACTTATCTGCAGGATGAATACAGTGTTCTGGATAACCTGAAGGTTTCTGCAGGTATCCGACTAGATATTCCTATGTATTTTGATGGAGCTGTAGATAATCCGGCTTTAGCAAGCTACGCTTTCAGAGACGGGGAAACAGTTGATCTTTCAACCTGGCCAGATGCTAAGATTCTCTGGTCTCCGCGCCTTGGATTTGCATGGGATGTGTTTAAAGATAAGTCACTTAAGGTCAGGGGTGGTACCGGGATATTTACCGGGCGAATTCCTTTTGTCTGGTTTACTAACCAGCCAAGTAACAGTGGTATGATCCAGTATCAGTTGGTTATAAATCATGCTGATAATGCAGCAAGCCGGACTCAGCTCGCAAGGATACCCATGTATGCAAATCCAGCAGAGCTATTAAGTGATAATGCTATTTCAGACATATTCCCGCAATCTAATCCGGCAGGTGGCAGAATTGCAGCTATTGATAAGGATTTTAAATTGCCACAGGTATGGCGTACAAGTCTCGGTGTAGATATCAAACTTCCTTTAGATATGATGCTGACTATTGAAGGTGTATATACAAATGATATTAATTCCATCAATTTTGATAATATTAACCTGAAAGAGGCTGAATCAAATATTGTAGAAGGCGTTAATGAAAGACCGTACTGGTCAAATAGTTCAACTGCCACAAAATATTTCACAGCTCCCTATACTGATGTTGTGATAATGCGGAATACTAACCTTGGTCAGGGATATTCATTATCAGCAAGTCTTGATCTTCCAAAAATTGCAGGTTTTAGTGGAATGATAGGTTATTCTAAGAGCTGGGGAGAGGAAGTTACTGGAAAATCAGGTTCAGATCCATTTTCTGCATGGCAATACAGGCAGGTTTTAAGATCACTTAACTCTGAGGAATTAGGATTATCATTTAACAATACTCCCAACCGGCTTGTGACCAGCATTAATTATTCGATTGAATATGCAAAGTATTTTAAAACTACTCTCTCCTTATTTTATAATGGATATCAGGGTAATGCATATTCTTATATTTATGATGGAGATGCTAATTCGGACGGTACAAAAGGTCATGAATTAATGTATATCCCCAGCAATGACGCTGACTTTATCTGGGCATCTCCTGCAGATCTAGCTGCCTATAATCAATTTGCAGCACAGGATCCGTATCTGAAAAAGCATAAGGGAGAGTACATGGTAAGAAATGGTGCATATACTCCCTGGAACGAAAGGTTTGACCTTCGGTTAATGCAGGAGTTCAAGATTAAAGTAAACCAATCGTTAAATTCATTACAGTTCAGTATGGACGTCATTAATTTTGCTAATCTGTTAAATTCATCCTGGGGTCTTAACAAGAGTGTTGTTACCACATCTCCGGTTATTGTAAGTGGCAGAGATGCTGCTACAGGCAAATTAATGGTTAGCATGAAAAAGGTTGCTGGAGAATATGCAACCAAATCATACAAGGATCCGACCAGTGTAGCTGGAACATGGGGTATTCAGCTTGGACTGAAATATTTATTTAATTAAAGATTTTATTTGATATCCGGAGGCTGTTAATTTCAACAGCCTCTTTTTTTATTATTAAAAACTGCAAATTTGAATTTTTTTTAACCATCAGATTATTAATAACTTTCCTTCCGTATGAATTTGAATGACATCGCATAACAAATCTAAATATATGATAATCAGGCAAATATAAACGGTTAATAACTATACTGTCAAATGTTAATAAACTTAAATTTTTTGTCTTGCATGGTGAGTTGAGCTTGTCTAATTTAGCAAATACCCACTTTAAAAATCAGTGGACGTATAATCTCAATAAAATCAGAGAATAACAATTTTATTAATCTATTTATGGAAGAACTTTTTGTCCAAGAAACTGCTATTTCATCTGAAAAGTCAAAAAAAGAAAAATCAGTATCCGATTTGCAAAATAGTGGAGCAGGTAAAGATATTATGAAAACGGAGAAGAAGGGAAATACTAAGGTTGTTTATTCTCATGATCAGGCTGTCGAAGCAAGTATCCAGTACTTCAGAGGAGATGAGCTGGCTGCAAGGGTGTGGGCAAATAAATATGCATTAAAGGATTCGTTCGGGAATATTTTTGAAAAGACCCCTGATGACATGCACCGTAGGCTAGCACGTGAAATACACCGGATAGAAAAAAATTACAAAAATCCATTGCCGGAAGAACTCATTTATAATGTTCTGAAAGACTTTAAATATATTGTACCCCAGGGTGGACCTATGACAGGAATCGGCAATGACTATCAGATAGCCTCTTTGTCAAACTGTTTTGTTATCGGAAATGATGGCTCATCTGATTCGTACGGAGGTATTATGAAAATCGACCAGGAACAGGTTCAGCTGATGAAAAGGAGGGGAGGCGTTGGTCACGATCTTTCACATATAAGACCAAAAGGAACACCTGTGCTGAACAGTGCTCTAACATCAACCGGGGTGGTACCATTTATGGAACGGTACTCAAACTCGACCCGTGAAGTTGCCCAGGACGGAAGAAGAGGTGCTCTGATGCTTTCGATATCCATTAAACACCCTGATTCAGGTAAATTCATTGATGCAAAACTTGAAAGCGGAAAAGTTACAGGAGCAAATGTATCTGTAAAACTGACAGATGAGTTTATGAAAGCTGTTGAAGGAAAAACTCTCTTCAGACAGCAATATCCTATTAATTCAGACAACCCCAAGTTTGTAAAAGATATTGATGCCGTACAACTGTGGAACACAATAATTCATAATGCATGGAAATCAGCGGAACCAGGGGTATTATTCTGGGATACAATAATCCGGGAGAGTGTTCCTGACTGTTATGCCGATCTGGGATATGCAACTGTTTCGACAAATCCATGTGGTGAAATACCTCTTTGTCCGTATGATAGTTGCCGCTTGCTGGCTATAAATCTTTACAGCTATGTTAACAATCCGTTTACTGAGGAGGCAAAATTTGATTTTGAACTTTATAAAGAACATGTCGGCCTGGCTCAAAGGATGATGGATGATATTATTGACCTTGAACTTGAGAAGATCGATGCAATTCTTGCCAAGATTGACGGTGACCCGGAGATTGAGGAACTGAAGCATGTTGAGCGAAACCTATGGAAAAACATCAGGACAAAAGCACAGGAAGGAAGAAGAACGGGTATCGGCATAACTGCTGAAGGTGATATGCTTGCCGCACTAGGATTAAGATATGGCAGCGATGAGGCTACGGATTTCTCAGTTGATATACATAAAACACTAACCCTCGAATCGTATAAATCATCAACATACCTTGCCAGGGAGAGAGGCCCGTTTGCAATATACGATTCTGAGCGTGAGAAGAATAATCCATTCATCCTTCGTATGAAAGAATCTGATCCTGTTATGTATAACAACATGGTGAAATTTGGACGAAGGAATATTGCACTTTTAACAATCGCTCCCACTGGCACAACAAGCCTGATGACCCAGACCACTTCAGGGATAGAGCCCATATTTTCAGTTTTCTATAAAAGGAGGAGAAAAGTCAATCCTAATGATAAGGATGTTAAGGTAACATTTAAGGATGAGGTTGGTGATTCATGGGAGGAGTTTATCGTATTTCATCATAAATTTGTTGACTGGCTGAAGCTTAAAGGTTATGATGTTGATGAGGTTACACGGATGGGAGATGAAGAGATTGAAAAGATAATTTCTAAATCACCCTATTACAAAGCAACAGCAAATGATGTTGACTGGATTGCAAAAGTACGTATGCAGGGAGCCATTCAGAAATGGGTGGACCACTCAATAAGTGTTACCATCAATCTGCCGGCTGAGGCAAAAGAAGAACTTGTTAGCGAGCTCTACCTTACAGCATGGAAATCGGGATGCAAGGGAGCTACAGTTTATCGTGACGGTTCAAGAAACGGTGTCCTTATAGCAGGAAAAAATGAGATACGGGCTGAAAGGCCAAAGCGTCCCAAAGTTCTTGATTGTGACGTTATCCGGTTCAATATTAATGAGGAGAAATGGGTTGCTTTTGTTGGGTTAAAAGAGAGCAAACCTTACGAAATATTTACTGGTCTGGCTGATGAAGAGATCTTCCCTATCCCTAAAAGTATTTTAAAAGGGAAGATTATTAAGGTAAAGAACGATGATGGAAAAACAAGGTATGATTTTCAATATACCGATAAATACGGGTACAAAAAAACAATCGAAGGCCTGTCCCATATGTTCACACCTGAATTCTGGAATTATGCCAAACTTATTTCCGGTGTATTAAGACATGAAATGCCAATTGCCGATGTCGTAACTCTCGTTCAGTCACTTAAATTAGACAGTGAATCTATAAATAACTGGAAGAATGGAGTTGAGCGTGCATTGAAAAAGTACATTCCAAACGGGACAAAAGCCAAAGGGAAATGTGGCGAATGCAGTTCAGAAAACCTTGTATATGAGGAAGGGTGTCTTATCTGCAAAGATTGCGGATCATCAAAATGCGGATGATAATTCTACCTTACTGCTCTAATAAGCCCTCTGCGCAGGTAGGGGGCTTTCATTTTCTTATCATAGTAATTTATCATATAACCCCTCGAAGAGGTTACTTTGAATTTCTTTTGAATAAGCAGTGATGTAAAGTCCTTTTCATCATTATTCTTATGGTAGGTGCATAAGGCAAGCCGGAGATGCATATCACCCGAAAGGATATCAGTAAAACCGTTGAGGACCTTTTCTTCAAACCCATCAACATCTATCTTAATGAAAGTGATATCATTATTTTTCTTTATGAATGTATCAAGCTTAATATGGTTATCATCATCAAGATCAGCAACATATTTACTTATTATAACCACTTTATCTTTCCATGGGGCAAATGTAACCTCAAGAGCTTCTGTCCATTCGCTGTCATACTCAATCAGGTATACTTTTCTGACCTTATCGATTACTGATAAAGAAAAATTGCCTTCTGCAGCACCGATATCAACTATCACATCTTCATCTGTTACTGAGAAATCATTGTCCAAATACCGGTGCGGGCTCTCCTTATCCTGTTCCCGTGTAAGATCAGCATAAGCCTTTTGAATCCTTTTTTCATTCCATCTTTTTTTAAAATAAAGCCTTTTCCCATCCTGAAAAACATAGTGCATACGGGTTTCATGATCAAAGAAAACTTTAATCTGTTCAGGTGAGTAATTGCCGTTGAAAGGATAGGGAAATATTGAGACGGGATTATTTTCAAGATAGGTTAAAATCTCCTTTTGCTCTTCATTTACTTCTTCATCCCGGAGTATTGAAAAATACTTAAGAATTTTAAACCGGAGATTCTTCTTAAGCAGTATCGTCCTGACGGGCTTTGGAACAAAAATACGGTAAAAGGGAAATAGATATTTATTCATAATATTTTAATAATACAGATATAATATTGATCTGCGAAAATTTCCATTGTCTTAAGATAATTTTCGTTATTCGACAGACAGGAGAGGCATACTATTTTATTACCTTCAGTTCTTTCCCTATTTTTTCAAAAGCCTTCAGGGCTTTGTCAAGATGTTCTTTTTCATGCGCAGCAGAGAGTTGAACCCTGATCCTTGCCTCCCCTTTTGGTACAACGGGATAATAAAATCCAATAACATATATACCTTCAGTCAGAAGTTTGGCAGCGAAATCCTGAGACAGTTTGGCATCATAAAGCATCACTGCACAGATAGCAGATTTTGTAGGTTTAACATCAAAACCGAAATTTCTCATCATGCCTATGAAGTATTCAGCATTACTGTGAAGTTTGTCCTGAAGAATATTGGTTTCTGTCATCATCTCCATCATTTTTATCCCTGCAGCAGCAACAAGAGGGGGTATTGAATTAGAGAAAAGATATGGTCTCGATCTTTGGCGCAGTAGTTCAATTATCTCCTTTTTACCTGTTGTAAATCCTCCTATTGCACCCCCGAAGGCTTTTCCAAGAGTTCCGGTAATTATTTCAACTTTCCCTTTTAGATTAAAAAGTTCTGTCACACCTCTTCCTGTTTTTCCAACAACTCCTGCAGAATGAGATTCATCAACCATAACCATTGCACTATATTTATCTGCAAGTTCCACAATCCTGTCAAGTGGAGGAACATTCCCATCCATTGAGAAGACGCCATCAGTTACAATCAGCCTGAAGCGCCGGTTCTGGGATAGTTGCAATTGTTTTTCCAGGTCTTCCATATTGGCATTTTCATACCGGTACCTCTGTGCTTTACATAGACGTACACCATCAATTATCGAAGCATGGTTAAGAGCATCGGAAATAATTGCATCTTCCTCATTCAGCAGTGGTTCAAAAACTCCCCCGTTTGCATCAAAACATGCAGCATAAAGGATTGTATCTTCTGTATTAAAAAAACCGGCGATCTTTTTTTCAAGTTCTTTGTGGAGATCGGTTGTCCCGCATATAAACCTGACAGATGACATCCCGTAACCATGATTATCGAGCGATGCCTTGGCAGCATCTATCAATAAAGGATTGTTGGATAGTCCGAGGTAATTATTTGCACAGAAGTTCAGAACTTTTTGACCTGTATTTAGTTCTATTTCAGCCCCCTGTGGGGATACTATTATACGTTCGTTTTTATAGAGGCCAGCTTCTCTTATTTCACTTATAATGCTGCTAATGTGTTTTTGGAAATCTGAGTACATTTTAGTATAGTTGAAAGTTTATGCTTACAGAGATTCAATTTCTTAATCCCAGTTTAGAATTACTTTACCGCAATTACCTTTTTCCATCGCATCGAAGCCTTTCTGAAAGTCATCAATGGGGAAACGATGTGTGATAACCGGATTAAGATCGATACCTCCGATTATCATCTGTTCCATTTTGTACCAGGTCTCCCACATTTCCCGGCCATAGATTCCCTTCATGGTTATTGCTTTGAAAATTATTTCGCTCCACGGGACCTCAAAATTTGAGGGCAGGATCCCGAGTAAAGAGATACATGAACCATTATACATGTTTCCTATCATTTCAACAAATGCCTTAGGTGACCCTGACATCTCAAGTCCTATGTCGAATCCTCTCATCCCCAGCTTTTTAACTGCATCAGAAATCTTTTCTCCCTTTGAAGGATTAACAGTCAGGGTAGCGCCCATCTTCTTAGCGATGTCAAGCCGGTAATCACTCAGGTCACTTGCTACAATAAATCTAGCACCTGCAAACTTAGCTATTGCAACAGCCATACTTCCGATAAGACCTGACCCTGTGACTAAGACATCTTCTCCCAGCAGTGGAAAGGAAAGGGCAGTATGTGTGGCATTTCCGAAAGGATCCATTATTGCAGCCCACTCGTCAGGAATACGGTGGTCAAGGGGTATGACATTTAAAGCAGGTATTTTAACATATTCCGCAAAGGATCCATCGATATGAACACCTATGCCTACTGAATTTTCGCATACATGTTCTTTTCCTCTCCGGCAGTTACGGCAGTGACCACACGCCAGATGGCCTTCACCAGTTACTCTTTCACCTGTTTTGAGGTTTGTAACACCTGCACCCATTTTTTCAATATAACCCATATATTCATGACCAATGATCATAGGTGTTTTAATAGTCTTTTTTGACCATTCATCCCATTCATAAATATGCAGGTCAGTGCCACATATAGCGGATTTATTAACTTTTATTATAACATCATTAAGCCCGGGTTCCGGAACAGGAACTTCCTGCATCCACAATCCTTTCTCAGGTCTGGCTTTTACAAGAGCTTTCATCTTCTTCATTTTGATATCAATTAAAAGCTGTTTTGAACATGGAAATAACAAAGTTAATACAAATCGTGAGTACAAAACCTGATTTATACCATACTATTATATATAATGTTGTTTGTCTATCTTTACATAAATTTTGCAACTCTAATAGAATATGAAACAGGTACGAGTTCGTTTTGCCCCAAGTCCAACTGGCCCTTTGCACATAGGGGGAGTAAGGACAGCACTCTATAATTATCTCTTTGCAAAAAAGAACAGGGGCACATTCATTCTGAGGATCGAGGATACCGACCAGGCAAGATTTGTTGAAGGTGCAGAAGAGTATATAATGGAATCCCTGAAATGGTGTGGAATTATTGTGGATGAGGGTATCAGCGAGGGAGGCCAATATGGTCCTTACAGGCAGAGCGACAGGAAGGAACTCTACAGGCAATATGCTGATATTCTTTTGGAAAAAGGAGATGCTTATTTTGCTTTCGATACCCCTGATGAGCTTGAAAACATGAGGAAAGAATCAGAGAAAGCAGGGAAGACTTTTATCTATAATGCTTCGGTCAGAAATACTCTTAATAATTCTCTTTCAATAACGGAAGGAGAGGTTAAATCAAAAATGGATGAGGGTGTCCCATATGTGATACGGTACAAGATGCCACCAGATGAAGATATTCATTTTGATGATATTATTCGCGGACATATTGTTGTAAACACAGGGACACTTGATGATAAGGTTCTTTTTAAATCGGACGGGATGCCCACATATCACCTGGCAAATATTGTTGATGATCACCTGATGGAGATCAGTCATGTTATCAGAGGAGAAGAATGGCTGCCTTCACTCCCTTTACACTTTATGCTTTACCGTTCTTTTGGATGGCAGGCTCCCCTGTTTGCACACCTTCCACTGCTGCTTAAACCTGATGGAAAAGGAAAATTAAGCAAACGTGATGGTGACAAAATGGGATTTCCTGTTTTTCCGCTTTTCTGGCCATATGGAGAGACCGCAAAGGGTTACAGGGAAGAAGGATACTATCCTGAAGCGTTTGTAAATATGCTGGCACTTCTTGGATGGAATCCGGGAACTGAACAGGAAATCTTTAATATGGAGGAGCTTATCAGTTCTTTTTCAATTGAAAGAGTTCATAAGTCAGGTTCGCGCTTTGATCCTGAAAAGGCCAGATGGTTCAACCACCAGTATCTTCAGAAAAGGACAGATAACCAGCTTGCCATGGAATACAGGGATTTTCTCAGAGCGAGAGGATTTCATATCGATATTGTTGATCTGGAAAAGCTTGTCGCACTTGTAAAAGAAAGAGTGAGTTTTGTAAAAGAAATTTGGTTAGAAACAGATTTCTTTTTTAAGCCTCCTGATAACTATGATCATGAGGTAGTAAGAAAACGATGGAAGGATGATTCTGCCGGATTACTTCTTGAATTAAGAAAGGTACTAAAGACAATTGATGATTTTTCTCCTTCTGTTACTGAACCTGTTGTAAAGAGTTGGATCGAATTGAACGGATACAATACCGGTACAGTAATGAATCTGTTCCGGTTGGTTATTGTTGGGGCTTCCCGGGGGCCTCATATGTTTGACATTATCGGCTGGATAGGAAAGGAAGAGACCCTGAGGAGAATAGATAAAGGTGTATCTTTAATTGGTAAATGAGAATATGAAGCTTCCGGAAGCAGGAGACTTTATTGATATTCATACCCATGGAGCAAAGGCTATTCCCGGGATTTTTTCTATTGATAATATAATGGCTCATGAAGGCAGAACAGCAGATGATGTTTCCGGCTTTGCGTTTACTTATGGCATTCATCCGTGGTTCCTGAATATTGATAATTCTCAACAACTCATAAAAAATGTTAATGATATTGTTGGACATACCGATTTACTGGCAATAGGCGAAGCAGGTTTTGATAAGCTTAGAGGTCCTTCAATGGATATACAGCACACAGCATTTAAAATGCAGGTTTTAATTTCGGAAGAGATTAAAAAGCCTGTTGTAGTTCATTGTGTAAAAGCATGGGATGAGTTGTTACCGGTTCATAAAAAACTCCAACCTGAGATGCCATGGCTCATTCATGGTTTCAGGGGAAAGTACGAACTTGCAATGCAGCTTCTTTCCAAAGGAATGTATCTGTCTTTCTGGTTCGATTTTGTGATGAGACCTGAATCTTCAAACCTATTAAGGAGTCTGCCACCCGGAAGGATATTTCTTGAAACAGATGGTGCAGAAGTTGATATAAGGGATATATACAGAAAGGTATCAGACGATCTGGGACTTACTGTTGACGAACTGAAATCAATCCTCCATACAAATTTTAAAGAATTTTTTAATTTATGATAACTGATTAACCGAGTCGCAAAAAGATTTCCATTATTATTGAAGGAAGATAACTATTGGTTCTCTTTTTAACCCAGGTTAAACAAATTAAGTAAGACTAAAATTTTAAGGTGATGGATAACTGGCAATCACGTTCTGAATTACTTCTGGGTAATGAAGCAATAGCAAAACTTAAAGCTTCCAACGTTCTGGTTGTCGGGTTAGGTGGAGTTGGAGCTTATGCTGCAGAAATGATATGCAGGGCAGGGATCGGATCCATGACTATAGTTGATGGAGATTCTGTTCATAATTCGAACAGAAACAGGCAGCTGCCAGCACTGAAAAGCACCCAGGGATTACCAAAAGCTGATGTGATGGGACAGAGGATCAAGGATATAAATCCTGAAATAAACCTCACAATAATACAGGAATACCTTAAGGATGAAAGAATGGTTGAGGTTCTGGACAGAGGTTTTGATTATGTTGTTGATGCCATTGATACTCTCAGCCCAAAAGTTTTTCTTATCTTTTTCTCTGTTCAGAAAAAACTGCCTGTTGTAAGTTCAATGGGAGCAGGTGGAAAATTTGATCCTTCAAGAATCTGCATTTCTGATATTTCTGAGACAACTGATTGTACCCTTGCCAGGATTCTTCGAAAAAGGCTTCATCGCCTGGGTCTCAGAGAAGGAGTTACTGCAGTTTATTCGCCTGAGGTGATCGATAAGTCCAAAATAAGTATTGTTACAGGAGAACAGAATAAAGCATCTGTGGTTGGAACAGTATCTTATATGCCTGCTGCTTTTGGAATAGCATGTGCCTCTGTTGTAATACGCGATTTGTCAGGTATCCCAAGGTAACCCTTGTTAAAGTCTTATGAAAATCCGGATATTAATGTATATTTGAATAAGCTTGATGAATACTGGTTTCTTATACATAAGATTCCCAGGGGTAACATTATAAATCTTCCGTCGGATGAAAAGGAGAGTACACTCACAGCATGAAAACTCTGAACTGCTGATAACTATGATATAAACTAAATCATTTAAATATGAAAAAGAAACTATTTGGTCTCTCCAACCTGTTAATTATCTTATTCCTGGTGAATTTCAATCTTTTTAGTCAGGTTAACGGATTGGTAAATGTAAAATATTCAGAACAGGTGATTACAGTGGGTGGACCTGATGCTGATATTCCCGGTTATTCATCAGGTTCGATCCAGATTGCCCTGGATGCAATTAAGTCGAGGGGAGGAGGAACCGTTAAGCTGAATTCAGGTGTTTATTCTGTTATTGCCCCTGTAAGACTTTACAGTAAAGTTACTTTAGAAGGGTCGGGGGCAGGAACTATCCTTCAGAAATCAGATGGATTTAAAACCAGTTTTATTATTGATGCAGACTGGGGAATGTTAAAAGCAACTGTCAAGGATGTGAAAGGTTTTAGGACAGGAATGGGTATTCAGTTATTTGACGATCAAAATAACCAGGGATGGGACGTTACAACGGCAGTGATAACAGATATAAAGGATAACATAATATATTTTGACAATAATACAGTGAATGATTATCAGGCTTCATTGAATGGAATTGTATCAAATGCCTGCTCTGTTGTTGAAGGCAAGGAGGTTGAGGATGTTATTATCAGGAACCTGACAATTGAGGGTAATAAAAGCTCAAATGATTATATTAATGGCTGCCGAGGAGGCGGACTCTATCTTTTTAAGTCAAAAAACTGTCTGGTGGAGAATGTAAAAGTAAATAACTTTAATGGAGACTCCTTCAGCTGGCAGGTTACAGAAAATATATCTGTAAAAAGCTGTGAAGCTTCTAACGGAGGTGGACTTGGATTTCACCCTGGTACGGGATCTGATCATACTGTTATTGAAAATTGCAGGAGCCATAATAACAAGGAGGATGGAATCTTTTTATGCTGGAGGGTACAAAACGGGATATTCAGGAATAATACTGTCTATGCAAACGGCAGATTTGGGATCTCTATAGGACATAAAGATACCGATAATAGTTTTGAAAATAACCAGATATATGAAAACGGGCTTCATGGAATTTACTTCCGGGATGAAAATGAACAAAATGCAGGACATAGGAATACATTCATAAAAAATAGCATTGAAAATAATGGAGTTCTAAAGGAATCTTATGGGGTTTATATTGATGGAGAGACACATGATCTGAATATAATGGGAAATATTATCAGGTCTGGAGGTAAAGGAAATCAGGCAGGATCGATATTTGTCGGAAAGAAGGCCTCATCGATAAATATTTCGGGCAATACAGTGTCAGGTTCACAAAAGACCGTTTTTGAAAAATGACAGAGGTTTGAAATCTGAAAGAGGAATATTCTGCAAATACTTTTTTTTATTAACATTTAAAATGGCCAGGTATGATTAGTAATAATAAACACAGGATGAAAAAAGTTAAAATTCTTTTGATTTTAGGGTTAACTCTAGTATTAACCTCTTTTTATAATACTGGTGACAAAGAGTTGGCTAAATCGGATGATTTTGTAATTCTGACACCAAAACCGGGACCTGAACCAAAGATCAATGGTCCGCTTGTTTATGGTGCCCGGCCGGGGAATCCCTTTCTATACAGGATACCATGCCAGGGTGAACGTCCTGTAAGTTTTTCTGTAAAAGGGCTTCCTTCATCACTTAAGCTTGATTCTGAAAGTGGGATAATAAAAGGTACTACTCCTTCTGCCGGTGAGTATATCCTCAGGATTACTGCAAAGAACAGCCATGGTGCTTCTCAGCGGGAGTTTAAAATTATTGCAGGGGAGAAACTCTCCCTTACACCTTCGATGGGATGGAATCATTGGTATGCACATTATTCGAGGATCTCAGATAAGATGGTGCGTGAGGCAGCAGATTTAATGATTAGCAGCGGGATGGCTGATGCTGGTTATGAGTATGTCAATATTGATGATTGCTGGATGCTGAAAAAAACTGATTCTATTAAAATGGAACAACTCAGGGATGGTAATGGGAATGTTATCACCAATAAGAATTTTCCGGATATGAAGGGGCTCACGGACTATATCCATTCAAAAGGTTTAAAAGCCGGCATTTATTCTTCCCCGGGACCATTGACATGCGCAGGTTTTACAGGTTCTTATCAGCATGAGGAACAGGATGCACGCCAATATGCTGAATGGGGTTTTGATTTTCTGAAATATGACTGGTGTTCATACAGGATAGTTGCAGGGAAAGATACGAGTCTGTTAATATATCAGAAACCATTCCGTATCATGGGTGATATCCTGAAAACTCTCGATCGTGATATAATTTATAATCTTTGCCAGTATGGTATGAAGGATGTATGGAAATGGGGTGGTTCTGTCGGGGGGCACTCCTGGAGAACCGCCGGTGATCTGGGCTACAGCCTCGACAAGGTTTTTGATGTCGCCCTTCGCAATGCCGAATTCCGCCAGTATTCAAAACCCGGCGAATGGAATGATCCTGATTATATCCAGATTGGGTGGTTCGGTAATGCCAGAAAACTGAATGCACCGGAACCAACAACGATGCCCCCGAACATGCAATATGCTTATATGTCGTTGTGGAGTCTGATGGCATCACCTCTTTTTTATAGCGGTGATATGACAAAACTGGATGAATTCACACTGAATATTTTATGCAATACTGAAATTATTGAGGTAAATCAGGATCCATTGGGAGAGTGTGGAATTGTTATCCATCAGCCCGACAACTGTTTCATTATGGTAAAAAACCTGTATGACGGGTCAAAATCAATAGGATTATTTAACAGGGGAAAAGAACCTTCAGAAGTAACTATTAAGTGGGAAACTCTTAATATTTCAGGAAAAAAAAGGGTCCGTGATCTTTGGCGTCAAAAGGATTTAGGTGTTTTTAATGATAAATTCTCAGCAAGAGTTCCTTCACAGGGTGTCGTTATGATAAAGATGAGCAAATAAATTTATAATTAGTAATACAACACGTCCAAGTGTTTGAGATTATAAGTAAAAAGCCATTAGTAACTAAAATAATAATTACTCAATGAAAAGATTTTTTTTATTGTTTTTTTCAGCTATTATATTAATTAGCTGTAGAAATACTCAGCCTGCAGATGATTCTTCAAAAGTCTGGGCTGATGCAAAATGGATAGCATTTGAAAAGCTTGAGGATAGTTTGAAATTAGTCCCTGCTGTTCATGGAGCGGGTAATAATTTAGGTGAAAAATGTCTGAAGCGCTCAGTAGTACCAATGTTTCGTAAAGAGTTCAATGTAACCGGCTCAATTGAGAGTGTTTCAATTAATATCTCTGGATTAGGACATTACGAGTTATATATTAATGGGAATAGGGTTGGAGATAGATTTCTTTCACCCGGTTGGACTTATTATCAAAAAAGGATCTTCTATAACAACTATGATATTACAAATCTTGTAAAAAATGGTGGCAATTCCATTGGCGTACTGGTTGGTAACGGATTTTACAACGTTAATCGTGAACGTTATCGGAAACTGGTCATTGCTTATGGTTATCCGAAACTGAAATTTAATTTAACAGTAAAATACAGTGACGGAACTTCAAAGAGTATTGTATCGGATGAAGAATGCAAAGTAACACCTTCGCCAATAACGTTCAGCAGCATTTATGGAGGTGAAGATTATGACGCAACACTTGAACAGGAGAATTGGAACAAACCAGGTTTTAACGATTCCGGATGGAAGAGTCCTGTAATAATAAGCGATTCTGAAGCCATACTTGAGATTGAGAAAGACTATCCGCTTAAAGTTATGCAGGAGTTTAAAGTTCAGAAGATAACAAAATCAAAAACAGGTAAAGTTATTTATGATTTTGGACAAAATGCTTCAGGAATAATTTTGCTGAAAGTCAAAGGGAACAAAGGAGCCAGTATTAAAATAATCCCTGATGAATTAATTAATTCAGATGGTGATGTTACACAGGTGAGTGGAGGCAAACCATTTGAGTTTAATTATATCCTTAATGGAAATGGAGTGGAGGAGTGGTTACCTCGATTCACTTATTACGGATTCAGGTACGCAGATGTTGAAATCATTGAGCCGAAAGAGGCAGACAATAAAACGGAAATTTTAGAGATTAAAATGCTTCATACCCGTAACTCATCACCTGTTGTAGGTTCCTTCAGCTGCTCAGATTCACTATTCAACAGGATTTTCGATCTTATCAACTGGGGAATAAAAAGCAATATGGCAAGTGTGGCAACCGACTGTCCTCATCGCGAAAAACTTGGATGGCTTGAACAGACATATCTGATTGGTCCATCAATGCATTATAATTTTGACATTCATACATTATATTGCAAAATAGTATCAGATATGATTGATTCTCAACTGGATAATGGTTTGGTTCCGGATATAGCACCGGAATATGTCCCATTTACCAATGGTTTTCGGGATTCTCCTGAATGGGGAAGTGCTTCAGTAATTATACCATGGCAATTATATAAATGGTATGGTGACAAGGAGGTCCTGAAAAAGGCTTATCCTATGATGAAAAGTTATGTTGGATACCTTCAGGGTAAAGCGCAAAACAATATTCTGGATTACGGTTTAGGCGATTGGTATGATCTGGGTCCAAAACATCCGGGTGTTGCACAGTTAACCCCAAAGGGGGTTACTGCAACTTCAATATATTATTACGACCTTAAGATCGTTTCAAAAGCTGCAGAGCTATTAGGCTATAATGATGATAATAAAAAGTACAGCGATCTCTCAGAAACTGTAAGAATAGCATTTCTTGATAAGTACTACAGTGCAGAAACAGGTGTCTGTTCTACTGGAAGCCAGACTTCCTATGCCATGCCACTCTATACAGGGATTATTCCCGGAGAAGATAAAGAAAAAGTATTCAGTAATTTAATAGATTCTATTTCAGAAAATAATTATGCATTGACATCCGGTGATATTGGTTATCATTTTCTCGTTCGTGTATTAAGTGAAAACGGCAGGTCTGATATTCTTTACAAAATGAACAGCAGGAACGACAGACCTGGTTATGGGTTTCAGCTTGCCAAAGGTGCAACATCCCTCACCGAAAGCTGGGCTGCGCTGCCAAATATGTCAAATAATCATATGATGCTCGGCCACCTTATGGAGTGGTTTTATAATGGATTGGGGGGAATCTACCAGGAGGAAAACTCAATAGCGTATAATGAAATAATTATTGCTCCAAAGCCCGTTGGCGGAATCAGCTGGGTTAAATGTTCATTCAAATCTGCAAAAGGGCTTATTCTTTCAGAGTGGAAACTTGAATCTGAAGTATTTTCGTTAAAAATAGAAGTACCTGAAGGTGCATCAGCAAAAATCATTCTGCCGGAAGATTATTCAAAGGCATTATGCAATGTTGTAGATATGACAAAAAATGAGCCTTTAAAGGTTGATATTAATAAAGGTATGTTTAAAGTGCCCTCAGGAAAATACAGTATAATTGCCCGTTAGCGGAAATGAAAATTACCTTTCTTTATTTTCTTTGATTTGGGTTGTCAGCTCTTTCGCAGTAAACCCAAGTCTTTCGATTGATTTCTTGATCTGTTCAGGATTATTTTTCTGATTCTGATAGGTAACTGATACTTCTTTTGTTTTAAGGTCACACTTCACATCTTTTATTCCCTTTTCATGTGGAAGATTATTCATTATTGTATTTACACAATTACTACATGTAATTGATGTTGAGAACCTGACTGTTGTAATTGTTTTCTCTTTGTCCTGGCCGTTCAGGAGAGCCGGTGAACCAATTATAATCAATATGATTAAAAAATTCTGAATAGTTTTCATAATTTTAAAGTTTAGTGGTTTAATATTAATTAGATATCCCTGTTCAGTAAGAATCTGAATCCAGCATATACTTTTCTTCCATGCACAGGCCCCCATATAAGGCTTGAGTCAAAATATTCCCCGAATGGATCATCAGAAGAGATTACCGGATTGTGTTGTTTAAAGTTTCCCAGATTTTCCACTCCTGCATAAATGTGCCATTTCCGGAAATTCCTTGTGATCTGGGCATTCATTATGGCAAAGGCATTAAACTCATTATTACGTCTGTATAATTCAGGATTTGATGCAGTTGATGGTATCCTTCCCGGACCATTTACCTGTAATGTATAGTCATACTGCCACTTCCGGAGATGGGTCAGCCATGAAGCTGTTAACAAACCTTTGTACCTTCCCGAAAGTGGTTTTTCGCGGAGAATTCCGTCAATTGTCATCTTTACATCATTCCATCTCCATGCAGCGAGAATGTCAAATCCCTCAAATAGCTCAGTTGATGCTTCCAGCTGCAGGATATTGGAATATGATTTCCCGGTAAGATTATAGAACCTTACTTCGTGGATGTCTGCATCCATATCGGTGATTATCTGATTTATAAAATTTGTGCGGTAAGCCTCTGCTGATAATTTTATATTTTTCCCTGCAATTATCAAATTGCCGGTAAGGCTGAGACCTGTATTCCACGCTTCTTCTGCCTTCAGTGAAGTGGGTATTTTTATTCTCCTGTTACTTGCAAGCAGGTAAGTGTTTTCAGCAAGAACATTTCCGGCACGGTATCCTTTTCCGACCGATGCCCTTAATGTAAACCGGGGAGTGATTGCATACCTCAGATGTAAACGCGGGGTTATTAAGGTACCGAAAAGATTATGAAAGTCGGACCTTATTCCTGCAACCACTGTGATCTTTGACGAATCGGAATAGGTGTATTGTCCAAATAATCCGGGTACAGATTCCATCCGACCGAATGAAAGAGTATCAAGGGTTTCATTATAGTGGTCATACTTGTAGCTGAATCCTGCATCAAGTGTATGTTTACTTAACAGGGGATTCCATTGGTAGAGCAAATTGGAATAATATGTTTTTTGGGTACCATCATATTTTCTCCTTCCAAAAAATGAATTTTGATCATGATAAGAGACATTCTGAATCCATCCAATCGTCATGCTCCTCTCTTTTGGAAATACCACACCTGTCTTTGTGAAGGCTTCAAATCGTTCGGTAATTATTTTAATACCAAAACCTTCACTCCAGGTATCAGAGTTCTTCGGCTTGTAGATGTATTGTCCTCCGATACGTTCTTCTTCAAGATATTTGATACCTGACCTGAAAGTAAATTTCGGTGTCATATAGTCCCAACGGTTGAAAAAGTTATTTTGTCTGACATCCGGCTCATCCCGGAACCCATCCATATTATGATCCTTATTGCTGTTCTGGAACTCAGAATGAGCCATCACCATTGTACTGAGTTTTTTGTTCAGAATTACCGAGGTGTTAGCATTAATTTCCTGCCTCCCTGCATCATTAACAAATCCGTTTATAAAGAGTCTTTCACTGGTCATAGGTTTTTTATATTCAACATTGATCTGACCGGCAATTGACTCATACCCGTTTCGTACTGATGAAGTCCCTTTTGACACTTGTATTGATTCCATCCATGGACCAGGTATATAGTTTAGTCCGTAAGCAGTTGCAAGCCCGTATACAGCCGGAATATTCTCTGTAAGTATCTGGGTATAATTCCCGGCAAGTCCTAAAAGTTGAATCTGTTTAGCCCCGGTGGAAGCATCGGCATAATTTACATCAACTGATGCATTTGTCTCAAAGCTTTCTGAAAGATTACAACATGCAGCTTTTCTCAGTTCAGCTCCGGTAATATTGACTGTAAGGATAGGATCTTCCCTTTTGATAAATGTCCCGGGTGCTTTGCCGAAGATGAGTACTTCTCCAATTTCATTATGCTGGTTAAGCTTATGTTGAATATATTCATCACTCAAAGCAATGGTTACAGTGTCGCTTTTATATCCGACAAAACTGATTACAAGTTTATTTGTCTGTTTTACTCTTTTTATCTTAAAGTAACCTGCGGCATTGGTTAATGTGCCGGTTGTTGTCCCGGCCCATAATATACTTGCTCCGGCCAGCCCGCTCTCATCAGATCCGGAAGAATCAATGATCTTACCCTCAATAGTATTTTGGGCTGATACTAGTCCTGAAACAAATATCATTATAAATAATATAAATAACTGTTTTGTTTTCATCCTGTGTATAAATTAATTAATGCACTCTGAAAAGATGCAAAAGAATTGATTCAGGCTTGAAAGCCTGCCATTAATACAGGAAGAAAAATCAGGTGAGAAACTGACAATTTGTGATTATAATATATCGTCCTCCATGTTTATTGTGGACAAATAAAGGGATTGTCTGATGGATCAGCAATTCAGGTACAACAGGTAAATCATTTGGAGGCTTGATATAAGCAAATATGGAAAGAGTTACCGGCTCAGATGGTACATAATTGGAAAGCTTAAGCTTTTCTGAAGTGAATGTGCAACAACCCTTTTCAAGTCTCTCTTTTTCATTGGAGGCACATTGCGAAATACTATTTCCACAGCAACTTTGCTGGTTTTCAGTTGCTGTTTCAAACAAGTGTGTGTTGACAGTGATTCCGCATGAATTGCAGCTCTTTATGACAATGTTAATACCTGTACTTCCGATAAGGATTACAGTAATCAGAAGTGCAGATAAAATGGATAATATAATTCTCCGATATTTCACAACCGGTAAAAATATCTATTTATCATACTACATATTCAACAAATGATATATATGATTGTTCAAAATATTTTTCTCAAACCTGAATTATTGATTATGATCACAGGAGCTGTGAAAACTTATGGAATCTACAGGTTAATTAAGAATTCAGAAAGAAGCGGAAATTTTTTTTTTACCGTGATAAATTTTATGCAATATGTTTTGTGATTTTTCATTCTGAGATCAAAACTAAAACATTGTATCTTTGTACTGAAAAAATGTGTAATACTAAATATTGTATCAATTATGGTATTTAAGAAATTTCTAAAAATTCTTTTAATCTTTATTGTCATCATCATCGTTGGTTTTGCCGGGATAATAATTTATGCGATTATTTCAGACTTTAATCCAGCTGAAAAAGTAGTTATAGCCGCCGATGAATCACCATCGGTTATGGCTGATTCATCTGAAATAACCCTTCTTTCATGGAACATTGGATATTGTGGATTGGATAAAGAGATGGATTTTTTCTACGATGGAGGGACAAAGGTGACTACTCCGAAAGAGATCTGTCTTAAAAACCTTTCAGGTGTAATGAGTTTCCTGAGAAGCAATGACTCTATCGACTTTGTTTTTCTCCAGGAAGTGGACAGGAAAAGTAAAAGGAGTTATAAATTGGATGAATACAAAATAATAGCAGAACATTTGAAAACCCATTCATCATATTTCGCTGCAAATTATGATGTCTTTTTTGTCCCTGTACCATTGACATCACCCATGGGTAAGGTATTTTCAGGGATAACAATTATGGGAAAGGCGAAAACATCATCATCAATACGTTATGCATTCCCGGGGCAATATGGATTTCCAACACAACTCTTTATGCTTGACCGGTGTTTTCTGGTAAATCGGTATCCTCTCACAAACGGCAAAGATCTTATATTAATAAATACTCATAATGAGGCATTTGACTCAGGTGATATTCGCAAGGCTCAGATGGAATATTTAAAGAATTTTATTACTGATGAATACGATAAGGGCAACTATATTATTGCAGGTGGTGACTGGAACCAGTGTCCCCCTGACTTCAGACCGGAATTTTCTGATAATATGGTTAATACTTCCCAGATGGTAATCAATATGGATTATCTGCCTGGTGACTGGAAATGGGCTTATGACAGCAAAATCCCTTCTAACAGAACTGTCACTGCAGCTTATGACCCCTCAACAACAACTACTACTGTGATTGATTTCTTTCTTCTTTCACCGAATATTGATTGTGCATATGTAAAATGTATTAATCTTAATTTTGAAAACTCTGACCATAACCCGGTTATTATTAAAGCAAAATTGAAATAAGACCAGATGGGAATAATCATATTAATTGTATTTTAACAGTTCAGACTGAAGTAACAAATATTTAAAACTTAAATTGCTGATTATGAATTTTACAGATTTTATAACACATCATGGAAAAAGGGTAAACAGGGATCACTTTATTCACCTTATTCAGATCTCAAAAATTGACGGTAAGATTGAGGAAACTGAACTTGAGTTACTTCATAAAGAAGGGAAAAAATTCGGACTTACCGATCCGGAGATAGATAAGCTTATTCAATCTGAAAAGGATCATCATTATCATCCCCCTTACAGTCTGAATGAGAAGTTTGAACAACTCTACAACATTGCAGAAATGATCCTTGCAGATGATATTGTGACAGAAAGTGAAATGAAAATGATCAGGCGCTTCGCTATTGAAGCCGGGTTCAGGGATGAAGTTATAGCGGGCCTGCTGAAACTGCTGATTGAAGGTGTCACTAAGGGGGTGGAGGAAGAAAAACTTCTTAAAGAGTTTAGGAAGAAATATATGTAACCTTTCATTTTATGGAGGCGCATTATATTTGACCAGCATCGGAAATATTTTTAAAGAGGATGCTGTTCTTTATATAAATTTCTTTGATATCAGGATTTAAAGTAACTTCTTTTCTCAGTTCAGTAAAAAGACGGATTCTGTTTTTATGAAATGGACGGCATCTTTCTAATTTCCTTCCGGATATGATAAATTTTCTGCAATAATGGATCTGGTATTTTTTTGATTCTGGCAAATAAATTTGTTAGTAATCAGACCACAGGTTTTCGGAAAGTTTATTGATTTTCAGAGTACATAACTATTTCCGGAATAAACTCCCTGGGAACCCGGGGCACGTAATGCATACTTTTGAATCCACCCGGATCTTGGAATAGTATGTAAAAATGAATTTGTATAGTATCTAAACAATTTGTAAATTTGTTTAGCACCTAAACAAATTCATTATGAATAATGAACTACAGACATTAATTGACCTGTTTCTTAAAATTCTTCATCTCTATTCTGTAATAGGAAGGAGACCTAAAGATTATGGCACTGGCGATCTGCTCTATATCACTGAAATACACACTATTGCAATGATAGGCAAAAACCACCAGGTAAATATGACACAGCTTGCAGAGCTGATGGGTGTAACGAAGGGTGCCATTTCACAAACAATCAGGAAACTGGTAAGCAAGAATTACATTATGAAGTCTAATACAGTTAACAGGAAAGAGATCAATCTGACCTTATCGGATAAAGGACAACTTGTTTATAAAGGTCAGGACTCATTTCAGAAAGAGCTTTTCACTTTTGCTGCCACATTGTATGATAATGCACGATCTGAGGACAGGGAGATGGTAATGAGGCTTTTTCTTGCCATAAGCAGTAATATGGAAAACAGGGTGAAGGCATTATGATATCTGAGAAATATTTTTGTATTATGAAGTTAAAACTTTTAACAGCAATTTTATTATTTCCTGAATTGATATTTGGCCAGGAGATACTTAATGAATATATTAAGTTTGGTATTGACAATAACCTTGCATTGCAGCAGAAACAATCTGGTTACCGGAAAAGCATCGAGGTACTGAAAGAGGCAAAAGGATTATTCTTCCCGAACATAAGTTTTAATGCCAGGTACTCTGTATCGGAGGGTGGACGCGTAATTGATTTCCCTGCCGGTGACCTTCTTAATCCGGTTTACTCAACACTAAACTCTTTAACAGCGTCAGACTTGTTTCCATATGTTGAGAATCAGCAGATACAGTTTCTCAGACCAAATGAACATGAGACCAAACTAAGAATGGTGCAACCGGTAATAAATTCAGATATTTATTATAATTCAAAAATCAGGAAGGAACTTTCAATTTATGAAGAAGAAGATGTAAATCAGTACAAACGGGAACTTGTTGCTGAGATTAAAAAAGCTTATTACCAAGTTGCAATGGCTGATGGTGTGACTTTAATGCTGAATAGTACCAGGAGGCTTTTAACTGAAAATGTAAGGATGAATAAGAAACTTGTCGAGGCTGATAAAGTTACACTTGATTATCTGTATCGCTCCGAGACTGAGTTGAGTAAATTCGACCAGCAGGTGCAATTCGCAGAAAAGAATAGAAAAATTGCTTCTGCATACTTCAATTTCCTTCTGAACAGGAGCCTGAGTGATACTATAATTATTCAGCAGCCATTAACACTACCTGTTCTGGCTGATATTGCAGGTGATTATTCTCAATCTGCACTCAGTAACAGGGAGGAGCTTAAGAAACTCTCTAATTACAGTAATATTTCAGATATCCAGTTAAAGATGAATAAATCAGGAAAACTCCCCGATATGTTTATCGCTCTTGATTATGGATTCCAGGGAACTCAATACAGGTTTAACAGAAATGAGGATTATGTTCAGGCATCGGCAATTCTTACATGGAATCTTTTTTCAGGTTTTCAGAACAGGTACAAAATACGTCAATCCGTTATCGAAAAAGAGATTATTGACAGGAAACTTGAAGAGGTCAGAAGAGAGATTGAACTGCAGGTGATTAATACCATGAATGAGTTGCTTACTTCCGAAAAAGGAATGATTGCTGCCGGGGCTCAGCTTAAAAGTGCCCGGGAGGTATTCAGGCTTGTCAACCGTAGATATGAAGAGGGACAGGCAAGCATGATTGAATTTATCGACGCTCGGACAACACTTACCCAGGCTGAGGAGAACCTCATAATTTCGAGATTCAGCTATTTGTCATCCTATGCAGAATTTGAAAAAGTAACAGCTATTAATAAATCCGAATAATACAGATTCAAAATGAAGACCAGGGATATTCTGATAATTATATTTATTACATTATCAGCAAGTTGCAGAAACACTGAAATTAAAAGCACTTATTCAGAGGTAAACCGTGTAAGGGTTACAGGTATACTTACCAGTGAGATCAGTATTCCAGTTCACTCGACGGGTACACTTGTTTCCAGTGAAGAATTAAAGCTATCCTTTAAAACCGGAGGTATTGTTTCATACATAAATGTTGATGAAGGTCAACATGTTAATAAGGGCGACATGCTTGCTTCACTTGATCTTTCTGAGATTACAGCCAGTGCTGATCAGGCAAAGAACCTGTTTGACAAGGCTCTCAGGGATTATAACAGGGCAGAAAACCTTTACAGGGATAGTGTTGCCACACTTGAACAGAAACAGAATGCAGCAACCGCATTGAATGTGGCAGAATCAAACCTTGAAATAGTGAAGTTCAATTTAAGACACTCACATATTCTGGCACCGGATAAGGGTGTGATCCTTAAACAATTTGTCAAGGAAAAAGAACTTGTCTCAGCAGGTTATCCAATTTTCCTGTTTGGTTCTTCCGGAAAATCCTGGAGAGTAAAAGCAAGTCTTTCAGATAAGGATGTTGTTAAAATTAATCCTGGCGATTCATCTTACATATCATTTGATGCTTACCCCGGGATAAAGTTTTCGGCTGTAGTGGATCAGGTAGGGGAAATATCAAATCCATATACAGGAACATATGAAACAGAATTAATTCTTCAAGGTAAAGGTTTCCGGCTGGCATCAGGATTTGTTGCAAGTGTGGATATTTTCCCTTTATTAAAAAGACCCTTATCAATGATACCTGTAGGATCTGTTGTTGAAGCTGATGGTCAGCATGGATATATCTTTGAAGTAACAGATTCAATGACAGTACGAAAGATTCAGATTGATATCGAAACACCAACCGGGACACTGGTGGCAGTTAAAGGTATCCCGGAGGGGATAAAAGAAATAGTTTCAGAAGGAGCAGCATATCTTAAAGATGGGATGAAGGTCGAAGTAGTTAGGTAATAATATGAATAGCAAAGTGAAGAAAATGAGAATGTAAGTGCCGGAGAATGATCATCAGGTGGAATTAGTGTAACAAAAAAGGTATCCAGATTATGAAAATATCAGAATTAGCAGTAAAAAACTATCAGTTCACAATAGTAGTCTTTCTTCTTCTGGTAGCACTGGGGATTTATTCTTTCCTGAAAATTCCACAGGCAGAGGATCCGGAGTTTCCAATTTCCATATTTCCAATTATTGCAATCTATCCCGGTGCATCACCGTCAGATATAGAGCAGCTGGTAGTTGACAAAGTTGAAAAGAGCCTAAATGAACTCGAAGATATTATAAGAATAAAATCAGAGATAAAAGATGGGGTTGCAATAATTGTTATAGAATTTTCATCAGAAACTGATCCGGATAAAAAGTATGATGAGATACTCAGGCAGATAAACTCAATCCGCTCATCACTTCCACGTGATCTTTATAGTATTGAAACTCTTAAGATACAGGCGGGAAATACAAATATTATTCAGAGTGCCCTTGTTTCGGTTAGCTCCGATTATAATGAATTACGCAAGTATGGAGAGATGTTAAGGGATGAACTCACCTCCGTTCAGGGAGTAAGGAAAGCAGAAGCTGTAGCCTACCCTGAACGGGAGCTGCAGGTATCAGTCAATCTGCCTAAGCTCTCTCAGCTCCATCTTACTATTAATCAGGTAATTAATGCTATTCAGAGCGAAAATGCCAATATCCCGGGAGGAAGTATTGAGATTGGACCAAAAAAGTTTAATATCAGGACCAGTGGCAGTTTTAACAATATTGAAGAGGTCCGCCGAACTGTGGTTGGATCAAACATGGGGCAACTTGTTCATCTCAGCGATGTTGCCGATGTCAGCTGGAAAGATGAAGATCTAAGATATTATGGAAGATACAATGGTAAAAAGGCCCTGTTCCTTATAGCAAATATGAAAAAAGGGCAGAATATTCATGAAATACGAAATAAAATTTATGAAATATATGATTCTTTTGAAAGAAAGCTTCCATCGGGATTAATTCTTGAACGAGGATTTGACCAGTCTCAGAATGTTAAAAATAAACTTGGTCGTCTTCAAAAAGATTTTCTTTTTGCCTTTCTGCTTGTACTCATAACATTACTTCCATTAGGATTCAGAGCTTCTGGTATTGTGATGATTTCTATACCATTATCTATTCTGATCGGTATAACCGGATTATACCTTGTCGGTTTTAGCATTAATCAGTTGAGTATTGTGGGGGCAGTTATTTCACTCGGATTACTTGTTGATGATTCGATTGTGGTAGTTGAGAACATATCGAGGTGGGTCAGGAACGGAACAAAACCCTTTGATGCAGCAATAAAAGCAACAAGGCAGATCGGTCCGGCAGTAATAGGATGTACGGCAACGCTGATATTTGCATTTCTCCCACTTATGTTCCTCCCAGGTAAAGCAGGGAATTACATGAGAGTGCTTCCGACTTCTGTAACCTTCATTGTGATAGGATCTCTGTTTGTGGCACTCACAATCATTCCCTTTATTGCCAGCCTTTTGTTTAAGGGGGATGTTGATCCGGGGGGAAACAGAATACTCAGAGGGTTGAACAAAGGTATTGATTTTACATATGGAAAGGCATTGCAATGGTCTCTTCAGAATCCGGTAATAACTGTTTCTGTGGCTACTCTATTTTTCGTTTCATCATTGTTCCTTATTAATGTTATTGGTTTCAGTCTTTTTCCAAAAGCAGGATTACCCCAGTTCCTGATAACTGTTGAGACCCCGAGAGGAAGTAATCTGAATGAAACAGATAAAGCAGTAAAATATGTTGAATCTGTTCTTGCAGAGAGACCTGAAGTAAAGTATTATATGTCAAATATTGGTAAGGGGAATCCCATGATTTACTATAATGCTTTTCAGAAAAGCGAACAGACAACTCTTGGAGAGATACTTTGCGAAGTGAATACTAATTCTCAGAAAGATATAGGACTTTTTATTGAGAAATTAAGAGATACACTGAGCAAATACATCAATGCCAGAATTTATGTTTATGAATTTGAAAACGGAGCACCTGTTGACGCAGCCATTGCTATGAGGCTTGTCGGGGAAAACCTTGATTCCATTGAACTCTATTCCGCAAAGATCGAGGATATAATACGGAGCAATAAAGGGACAACATATATTAAAAATCCATTAAATCAGTCTCTTACTGAACTGAGAATATTAGTTAACAGTGATAAAGCGGGTATATTCGGTGTTCCGGTTGTTGAAATTGACAGGACAATCAGGCTTGGTCTTGCTGGAATTGTTGCAGATAAATTCAGAGGTATGGATGGTAAAGAGTATTCAATAAATGTACGTCTTCCACGACAGGAGGGGAATGCCCTGGCTCTGCTCGATAATATTTACGTTTCTTCTCTTTCAGGGGCACAAATACCCCTTTCTCAGCTCACCCGTGTAGAATTTTCAGATTCACCTACACTGATTCAGCACTACAATAATGAGCGATCAATGACAGTATCTTCATCTGTTAAGACAGGATATAATACCGACCGGGTTACTAAGGAGATACTGGCTGAGATAAGAAAACTCAAACTACCGGAAGGATTTAAACTTATTCCGGCCGGAGAAATCGAAAGCAGAACAGAGAGTTTCGAGGGGATAGGGACTGCAATTATTATCGCGATTTTCGGAATATTCGCAATACTTATTCTGGAATTCAGGACTTTCAGAAGTACCCTGATTGTACTCTCCGTTATACCACTTGGGATAATAGGAGGGATTGTTATGTTATACCTTACAGGCTATACTCTCTCTTTTGCTGCTGCGATAGGATTTGTTGCACTTATTGGAATTGAAATAAAAAATTCAATACTTCTGGTAGATTTCACAAATCAGATGAGGCAACAGGGAACTCCTCTTGATGAAGCAATAATCAGCGCAGGGGAGATCAGGTTCCTGCCAGTTCTTCTGACAACCCTGACGGCGATCGGTGGATTATTCCCTATTGCTCTTGGTAACTCAAATCTCTATTCCCCTCTGGCATGGGTAATTATTGGAGGACTGATAACCTCAACTCTGCTGGCAAGATTAGTAACACCTGTAATGTATAAACTGCTTCCACCAGAGGTATTTTAGAAGATTTTTTCACTATTACCTGTTTTCCGGGACTCTGTTTAATTGAAACATTATCTAAAAAAATGTAAAATTATTTGCATTTTAATTTTGGAATGTTTTATATTTGCAATATATAAGCAACTTAAATATAAAATAACTATGATATCATCAGATTTATTAAAGGGATCATTAAAGACAATTGTGCTTAAAGTTCTGGAGGAGAATGGCCGGATGTATGGTTATGAGATTACAAAAAAAGTGGAAGATCTTACCAGTGGAAAGATCAGGCTTACTTACGGCGCTCTTTACCCGGTACTCCATAAACTTGAAGATGAAGGTGTATTATTTACTGAGTCAGAGAACTTTAACAACCGGATAAGGATATATTATAAACTGACACCGAAAGGGAGATCGGTGGTAAAAGAGAAGTTAGATGAAATGAATGAATTCATTGAAACACTTAGAAGAATTGTTGAACCGCTACCAGGATTAAAAAATGTCTGAGCTTAACTTTTTTAATATTGATCAGATCGCAGAAGATGTCCGTTCCCAGGAGATTGGATTTTCACATCTCTACCATGATCTTGTCGATCATATCTGCTGCGATATTGAGTATGAGATGAAGCAGGGCCTCAGCTTTGATGAAGCTTACAGGAAAGTAAAAGATAAAATTGGTTTCAGGGGCCTGAAAAAAATTCAGGAAGAAACCTTATTTGCAGTTGACACTAAATACAGATATATGAAAATGCTGATGAAAATTTCCGGTGTTGCCGGAACTATGATGATCGGATTTGCGGCAAGTTTAAAGATACTTCATCTGCCTCTTGCCGGTGTTTTGCTTTTTCTGGGAGCTTTAATGCTGGCTTTTCTGTTCCTCCCTTCAGCACTTATTGTTCTATGGAAGGAGACAAAGAGTGCCAAAAAGATAGTGCTGTTTGTTTCAGCTTTTTTTTCAGGAGTATTCTTTATTTTTGGGATGCTCTTTAAAATTCAGCATTGGCCAGGGGCTGCATTTGTAATCAGTATGGGAATACTAACAGGAGTGATCCTATTTATTCCATCTCTTCTGATTCATCTTTTTCGCGACCAGGAGAAAAAGCATAAGAGAATGATTTATATTACCGGGGCATTTTCGATAATTGCTTTTATCATCGGTTTCTGGTTCCGGATCATGCACTGGCCATTGGCCGGGATACTAATCTCTGTAAGTACGTGTGTTCTCTTCTTTTTCACCTTACCTTGGTACACAAGGGTACAATGGAAGAATGAAACGTATACAAATGGACGTTTTATTTTTATGGTTATTGCCCCATTGCTTTTCATTATTCCGGGAGCCCTTGTAAATCTTAATCTGGAGCGCTCATATGAAGAGGAATTCTTTATAAGACTGGAAAAGCAGGAGGCTCTTGTCAAACTTCAGGAATACAGTAATAACAGGTTCATTCGGCATTTTAACGACACATTGAATGGTGCCGGTATGGAGTGTATACACTCTGCAACGGATGAACTGCGTGGTATTATAAGAAGTATAAAACATAGTATGGTGTTAGTTGCCGAAACTCCTGCGGGGAAACCAAATCCAGCTCTGGTAGATTTAACAGGATCAATTGATAACACACCGATATCTTACAGGACGCTTCAGAGACCTTTTCATCCTGATCCTGCTTCTCTTATGCTTCTTCCCGGATGCAAAGCAAGAAGTATCCTTGAGCAGGAAATTGCAAAGTATAGGGGAGTACTTGTACAGAAGCTTGGGAATGTCTGGTACAAGGAGTATGAATCGCTTCTTGAATCATCAGATTATCTTCCTGGCGGCGAGATTCCGCGGAATGACCTTCTGTTATTGCCAAATCTTAATTCTCTTTCACTTCTGGAAAGCGCGATTTTAATTACCGAATCGGCAGCTCTTAAAAAAACTGCATCAGCAAGTAAAGAACTTTAAAACTTTAATCATGAAACAGAAAATATATTTTGCAGGGATTGTTTCAGCTATAGTACTTATTTCAGGTACTATGTTTAAGGTCAACCATTGGCCTGCTGCTGGAATACTATTATGTACAGGTACTTTATTACTCCTGGCAATCTTTATTCCGGCAGCTCTTATGGATCACTATAAAGCTTATGGAGACAAGCAGAGCAGGTTACTATATATTGTTACCTATGTGACTTGCTTTGTCATATTTATTTCAATGTTGATTAAGATTATGCACTGGCCTTTTACCGGATACTTAATTCTTGTTGCGCTTCCTTTTCCTTTTATAGTATTTCTACCGGTATGGCTTTACGTTACTTCGAAGATAAAGAACTTTGATATTAACAACACAATATTTATTCTCTTATTTCTGTCGATGCAGGCAGTTTTTTCTGCATTTCTTGCCCTTAATGTTGCACGTGATAAGATTGATGCAAGCCTGGGGCTTTCTGCTAACTATTCTTCTTTAAATAAACTGATTGATAATATTCCTGATGGAGGTACAAGATCAGCAGTTATTACTTCAGCAGATGAACTACTGATTCAGATTGATGAGTGCAGGCAAATGTTATATAACAGAACTGGTACAAACAGAAGTATGTGGAACGGCAAAGCTACGGGGAACAGATATTTGGATTCGAGATCTGTGGCAGGAGAAGTACTTCTGTGGGTTAAGGAGCCAACTCCCGCAATGAAACTTGAAACCTGCATCAGGAATTTTGCAGAAGAACTTGGGAAAATACCAGGTTCAGCAGACCTGGCTCAACTGACACTGGATCTGTTTGATCTGACAACCATAGAAAACAGTGATCTTCCCTGGGACCAAAAAATGTTTGCTGGTAACTATCTGGCCTGGGTTATGATTAGTCTTGATGCTGCCGAAAATTATACCAGGGTTATTAAACTTGAGGTTATGGAATAAAAAAAGTCAAACCTTTCATTTAATAATTGTTTTTCTGCCTTATTTTAATTCAAAATTTCCTAACTTACAGGGATAAAACCTGAAATTTAATTTAAAAGTTAGAAAATGAGAATCCTGATTACCGGATTTGTCATATTCGTTATTTGGGCTTTTTTCTCAACATGGCTCTATAATGATGTTTTATTGCCTGTTATAAATAAGCCATTAACAATAGTGACAACTCCCGATCCACTGAAAATTGAGGCAGACTCGCTGGCTAAGCTATATGCGTCTATGCCAAAGGAACTTACGATCTATTTTGAATTTAATAATACCAGATTCAAAACAGATCAGCAAACTGATAACAGAATAGCTGAATTTAAGGCCTGGCTTGATAAATACTCCGGGTCATCGCTGACTGTTACCGGGCATACAGATCTGGTAGGAACACCTGCCTATAACCAGGCTCTCAGTCTGAAAAGAGCCCAGGTAGTTCAAAAGTATATCGAAAGTAAAGGAATTGATCCCGGCAGGATAATTACACTATCAATGGGTGAAGATCATCCTGTTGCTGATTATCTTACCGAAGAGGGAAGAGCAAAAAACCGAAGAACAGAAATAACAATTAAAAAGTAAAAATATGACGCCATTATTTATATATCTCACAATGTCAAAAACAGGAGCAGTAGCTTTTATTATTGCACTTCTCCTGGTTACAGTTGTAATCGGATATCTTACAGCCTGGTATTATGCAAAATATATATATACTCCTGTAATAAAAAAGCTTGAAGATGAGAAGGCAGAATTAATAAGAAAAGTTGCAGAGCAAAAAGAAGATATTGGCAAACTCAATGGTAAAGTTGATAAATCAAATGAGAAAATCAGCCAACTGGAAGGAGAATTAGAGGAAAAAGAAAAGGAGTTGAAACATCTGAAGAAGAAGAATAAGGAGTAAAATCCTATCAGGCCATATCTGGCATAAATTCAATAAATAGTTGTATAAGAATTCCTTACGGAAGGATGAGGCAATAATTTATTAATGTAAACTTTGATGTTGTATTAAAATTACAAAATCATGGTTATTCGTTTTTGTTTTCCTGTAATGGTTTTTTAACTTTAAAAAATTATAACTTATCAATTTAAAGTACATTTAACTTATAATATGAATTAATGAGAACAACACGAAGAACGTTTATTAAAACAGGTACAATGGCTGTCATGGGAAGTGCATTGTTTCCTGGTCATGTTTTTGCTTCTTCCCTCAGACAATCCATAGTAGGCCTTCAGCTCTACTCTATTCGTGAGGATATGAAGAAAGATCCCCTTGGATCGTTGACCAAAGTTGCAAAAATGGGTTATAAATTTGTTGAACATGCTGATTATGTTAACCGTAAATTTTATGGATTTTCAGCAGTCGAGTTTAAAAAAATTCTCGATGACCTGGATCTGCAGATGATTAGCGGGCATACTGTTATGGGACGTCAGCATTGGGATGATACAAAAAAGGATTTTTCTGACTCCTGGAAACAGACTGTTGAAGATGCTGGAGTCCTTAAACAGAAATATGTTGTTAGTCCTTCAATGGATAGCAGTATGAGAAATAATTATGACGATTTTAAACGTTATATGGACATTTTTAATAAGTGTGGTCAATTATGTCAGAAATCGGGGATGAAATTTGGGTACCATAATCATGATTTCGAGTTTAGCGAAAAACTTAATGGTCAAAAGCTGTTTGATATTATGATGAAGAGCATGGATCCGGAACTTGTTGTTGTTCAGTTGGATATTGGTAATCTTTATAATGGTGGAGCTGTTGCTCTTGATGTTGTTAAGCAATATCCCGGCAGATTCGAGAATATCCATGTTAAGGATGAGATCAAATCAGGAAGTGGAAAAGAGAAGTATGAGAGTACAATAATTGGAGAGGGAATTGTTAATGCCAGGGAGGTTGTAGATCTGGCTACAAAAATTGGAGGCACAACATGCTATATTATTGAACAGGAATCATATCAGAATAAGACACCAATGGATTGTGTCAAAGCAGATCTTGAAATTATGAAAAAATGGGGTTATTAATCTGGTCAGTTATATAAATCAAAAATAGAAAATCATGAAAAAGGTATTTCTTTTATTATCATCTTTTGCAGTAGCAATATTAGTTACATTTCCTTTAATGGGGCAGGGTCTCAATAAACTCTCGTCAAAAGAAAAGAAGGATGGCTGGGTTTTATTATTCAACGGGAAAGATTTCAGCGGATGGAGACAGGTGAATGCAACCGGTATGGCAAAAAACTGGATTATTGAGGAAAATGCAATGAAGGTATTCACAGCTGAGGGAAAACAACCCGGACAAGGTTCAAGTGGTGATATTATCTTTGCAGAGAAGAAATTTAAGAACTTTGAGTTGTCAATAGACTGGAAAACCAGTAAAATGGGGAATTCAGGAATTTTCTATTATGTAAGAGAGGTCCCGGGCAAAGCTATCTATTATGCTGCACCAGAGATCCAGGTACTCGACAATGTTGATGCCACCGACAATAAGATTCCAAGTCATCTGGCAGGCTCACTATATGACATGATAGCAGCTGATCCGAAAACGGTAAAACCTGCAGGGGAATGGAATAATATTGTTGTGAAGATACTTAATGGAAAGGTTACACACACACAAAACGGAGTGAAGGTAGTTGAGTATGAACTATGGACTCCCGCATGGGATGAGTTGATAGCCAAAAGCAAGTTTAAAACATTTCCCGGATTCATTGAGGGGATAGCAAAAGAGGGATATATCGGACTTCAGGATCACGGATATGCAATCTGGTTCAGGAATATCAAGATCCGCGAACTATAGGGAAAAACAAAAATTCAGATAAGAGATTACCCTGGCATTACTTACCGGGGTAATCTCTTTTTGATAAATACATATCAGTTTAATCTTCAATTGCTGAGTGATAATCCTGCAATGACCGTACTTTATATTCTCCGTTTTGACGTTCCTTAATACCTTTTGTAGCTGAAAGAGCTGCTGATGTTGTTGTTATATAGGGTATCTTGTATTTGATTGCGTTTTTTCTTATATAGGAATCATCATATTCGCTCATAGGGCCAGCCGGAGTATTTATTACCAGATCTATTTCCCCGTTCTTGATAGCATCAACAATATTGGGCCTGCCTTCATGAACTTTTAATATCAGAGTGGCTTCGATACCATTCATTTCAAGAAATGATCTGGTTCCGCCTGTTGATACTATTGTGAAACCCATATCAATAAAATTCTTTGCTGCTTCGAGAATACGCTCTTTATCGCGGTTGGCAATAGTTATTAAAACAGTTCCATTTACAGGCAGAGGAGATTGTGTTGCTTCCTGAGATTTAAAAAATGCCATACCATACGAATCAGCTAAGCCCAGTACTTCTCCTGTTGAACGCATTTCAGGACCAAGCAGAGGATCTATTGCCGGAAACATGTTAAAGGGAAATACCGCTTCCTTGACACCATAATGATGTATGGTCCTTTTCTTCAGATTAAAGTCAGATAGCTTCTGTCCCAGCAATATTTTTGTTGCTATGGTTGCCATAGAAATATTACAGACTTTTGATACAAGGGGAACAGTACGTGAAGCCCTGGGATTAGCTTCAAGGATATAAACAGTATCCTCATAAATAGCATACTGAATATTCATCAGTCCAACTACTTTAAGCTCTATGGCTATCCTCCTGGTATAGTCATAAATTGTTTTTTTATGATCTTTATTTATGATCACAGGAGGAATAACACAGGCTGAATCACCTGAATGAATTCCTGCATATTCAATGTGTTGCATCACTGCAGGAACAAAGGCATCAACACCATCTGATATGGCATCTGCCTCCGCTTCAATAGCATCCTCCAGGAACTTGTCAAGCAACAATGGCCTGTCGGGAGATACACCCACAGCTCTTACAACATATTCTTCAAGCATGGCTTCATCGATGATGATTTTCATTGCTCTGCCTCCAAGAACATAAGAAGGTCTGATCATAAGTGGATAACCTATCCTTTCAGCAATACTCAGGGCTTCCTTAAGGTTACTTGCCATTCCTGATTCAGGCTGGGGGATTCCAAGTTTTGTTATGACATGCCTGAAACGGTCCCGGTCTTCAGCAAGATCAATTGTCTCCGGTGTGGTTCCAAGGATCCTGACACCTGCCTCAGCAAGCTCTTTTGCCAGATTAAGAGGTGTCTGTCCTCCAAACTGAACGATCACTCCCTCAGGTTTTTCATTATCATATATACTCAGCACATCTTCTGCTGTGAGAGGCTCAAAATAGAGTTTGTCAGACGTATCATAATCTGTTGAAACAGTTTCCGGGTTACAGTTGACCATTATTGATTCAAAACCTGCTTCCCGGATTGCAAAAGCAGCATGAACACAACAATAGTCAAATTCTATACCCTGGCCAATCCTGTTGGGCCCTCCTCCAAGTACCATGATCTTTTTCCTGTTGCTTACTTTTACAAGATCAGGAGCATTATATGTTGAGAAATAATAAGCTGCATTCTTAACCCCACTCACAGGTACAGGTTCCCATGCTTCTTTTATACCGAGAGATAACCTTTTTGCACGGATCTCTTTTTCAGGAATCTCCAATAACTTGGAAAGGTATTTATCCGCAAAACCATCTCTTTTTGCCCTCTTTAGTACATCATCAGGAGGCATTTCCCCTTTAAATTTCAGGATAAGTTCCTCTTCTTCCACAAGCTCTTTCATCTGTGTAATGAACCAGCTCTTGATGTATGTTTTTTTATTAAGTTCCTCAATGTCTGCACCTTTACGTAATGCTTCATACATAATAAACTGCCTTTCACTTGAAGGATGAGTCAGCATATTCATAAGTTCATCAAGAGGTTTCTTATTAAAATCTTTTGCGAAACCAAGGCCATAACGTCCTATTTCAAGTGACCGGATAGCTTTTTGCAGAGCCTCTTTGTAATTTTTTCCAATGCTCATTACCTCTCCCACTGCCAGCATCTGTGTCCCAAGCTTATCCTCAAGACCATCAAATTTTTCAAATGCCCATCGGGCAAACTTAACAACAACATAATCCCCAGATGGGGTATACTTTTCAAGGGTGCCCTCTTTCCAGTAAGGTATTTCATCCAGTGTAAGACCTCCTGCGAGAAGAGAAGAGATCAACGCGATAGGAAATCCTGTTGCCTTTGAAGCCAGAGCTGAAGAACGTGAAGTGCGTGGATTGATTTCAATTACAACCACCCTGTCGGTCTTGGGATCATGAGCAAATTGAACATTTGTTCCACCAATCACTTCAATTGCCTGAACTATGTCGTATGAGTATTTCTGAAGGCGTTTCTGAAGTTCGGGGCTTATTGTAAGCATTGGTGCAGTGCAGTAAGAATCACCTGTATGTACCCCCATTGCATCGACATTCTCAATGAAACATACAGTAATCATCTGATTCTTCGAGTCTCTAACCACCTCTAATTCAAGTTCTTCCCATCCAAGGACAGACTCTTCAATCAGTACCTGGTTAACAATGCTTGCCGATAGTCCCCTGCTAGCCACAGTTCTCAACTCCTCAATATTATACACTAGTCCACCGCCTGTTCCTCCCATTGTATAAGCTGGCCGTATAACAACAGGATATCCAAGTTCAGCTGCAGCCTTTTCAGCATCAGTAACGGTATTGACTGCTATGCTTTTTGGCATTTCTATCCCAAGCCGGTTCATTGTTTCCTTAAAAGCTATCCGATCTTCGCCTCTCTCTATAGCATCAATGTTGACACCTATTACTTCCACATTATATTTGGCAAGAATGCCTTTTTTTGCAAGCAGAGAAGAGAGATTGAGGCCTGTCTGTCCCCCGAGATTAGGAAGTAGTGCATCAGGACGCTCCTTTTTTATTATTTCCGTAAGAGCATATTCATTCAGCGGTTCAATATATGTCGCATCTGCAATGCCCGGGTCAGTCATTATTGTAGCCGGATTTGAATTGACAAGTACTATTTTATATCCCAATGAGCGTAATGCTTTACAAGCTTGTGTTCCAGAATAATCGAATTCACATGCCTGTCCGATAATGATTGGCCCTGAACCGATTATTAATACTTTTTTTATATCCTCCCGTCTTGGCATAATGGTTAAACTATTTTATTTATTAAAAAATTATTTTTTCATAATCAGGCTTACAATATAAAAAATCAATTTGGAAAGGAGTGTATCAGTGATGTTAAATCGATCAGAAAGATATAAACCAATTACAAATTCAGGATGCAAAACAGGCTTCTTTAAAAGGTTGTAATGTTCCGGACCATATTTCAGTCTTATTTTCTGCAAATTGCATAATGAGGTTATAATCTAAGAGCAATGTATATGGTTAGACTTAAAATCATTATTTTTATACTTCAATCAAAAAATGTAAGATTTGAAAAACCTCCAACCTCCGTTGAAATGGCTCTCCGGCTATACATTTTATTCGTTTAGTTCTGATACAATAGCAGGAATCACACTTACAGCTTATGCCATACCTGTTTCATTAGCCTATGCTACTCTTGCCGGTTTACCTCCCCAGTACGGTGTCTTCGGGTATCTTCTAGGGGGGCTTTTCTATGCAATACTTGGTACCGGAAGACAACTTGCAATAGGTCCAACTTCTGCAATATCAATGCTTATAGGCACAACTTTAGCTACTATTTCAGGAGGCGATCCACAGAGATGGCTCGATTTGTCTTCCTTAACAGCACTTGTTTTTGCAGGGATGAGTCTTCTGGCATTTTTTCTCCATCTCGACAGTATGATAAATTTTATAAGTGAAACAGTACTGACAGGATTCAAAGCAGGTGCTGCCTTAACCATAATGCTAACTCAATTACCAAAACTGTTTGGAGTTGCCGGGGGAGGACATGATTTTTTCAGCAGGTTTGGGACTATTCTAAAACAGATTCCGGATACAAATATTTATGTTCTCATATTTGGTTTAGCCGCCTTTTTTCTGATTTATTATGGTGAGAACAGGTTTAAGGGAAAACCCATTGCAATTTTTGTGGTAGTATTTTCCATTGTACTTATTTCATTAACCTCACTTGCCTCGCTTGGGTTTAAAACCGTCGGTGAGATTCCGGCAGGTCTCCCAAAACTGCACTTCCCAAATTTCAGCTGGGCAGATATTAAAAGTGTAGGCCCCCTTGCATTTGCATGTTTTCTGCTTGCTTATATTGAGAGTGTATCAGCTGCAAAAGCTCTGGCATACAAGAACGGATATGAGATCAATGCACATCAGGAATTGCTGGCACTTGGCCTGGCAAACCTGGCAACATCGCTGGGTACCGGATATCCTGTAAGTGGTGGATTATCTCAATCCGCAGTTAATGAGCAGGGTGGTGCCAAAACCCCTTTCTCCCTTGTGGTGGCATCTTTTTGTATAGGTATACTTTTATTATTTTTTACAGGATTGCTGAGAAATTTGCCGACAGTTATACTTGCCGCAATTGTCCTTGTTGCTGTAAAAAAGCTTATAGATATTAAAGAATTCAGACGAATGTGGCGAGTTAACAAGTTTGACTTTGTTATTGCAATGCTGGCATTGATCAGTGTTATCTGCTTCGGTATTCTGCAGGGAGTACTTATTGGTGCACTCGCATCTCTTTTATTAATAATTAAATTTGTATCCAGTCCTAATATTGCATTCCTTGGAAGAATTCCAGGAACGGAAAGATATACTGATATTAAGCGACATCCCGACAATGAATTGATACCGGGAATCCTCTTGTTCAGAGTGGAATCACCACTAGTGTATTTTAATACTTCTTATGTTTACAATCATGTCTGGGCAAAGATCTGCGATACAGATTCTTCACTTAAAGTTGTAATTTTTGATATGAGTACTTCTGCATATATTGATTCAAGCGGTGCCAGGCTGATAAAAAGATTTTTTTTAGATCTGGAAGAAATGGGAATACTCTTTAAGGTGGCTGAAGCACATTCCGAAGTCAGGGATATTCTGAGGTTTGAAGACGTTGAACATTTACTCGGGCATGTAGGCCGCAGAGACTCTATCCATGAAGTTGTTGCACATACTTTAACTGATGCAGAGATGCGTGAAAAGATGATTAGGACGTCTGTGACTTATAAATCTGGCTTACAGGATGAAGGATTATAATCTTAATATAGACTAAATGCATTTATAACCAAAAATATTAATGTAATGAAAACCATAAGATTAAGCGCGGTATTCACAGTTCTGTTAATTATGTCTTTTATCTGTTCCGCTCAGAATTCAAAACCGCGTTCACTGTTGTCAGGGAAGATTATCAGTGAAATAATCGGCGAAGCATCTGGTGAAAGAGCTATGAATCATATAAATGAATTAGCTGCCTATAATCATGACCGTTTGACTTCTGAGTATACAGGTCCCTTTATCGAAACCGAGTACTTTTTAAGCAAACTGAAGGAATATGAACTTGAAGGTATTATTTTAAATAAATATCCGGGTGGAACTGCCTGGGATGGTATTAGTGGTGAAATTTGGGAAGTAAGTCCTGGTATTTCAAAAATAGCAGATTATGGAGATGTGACAGCAATGCTTGCACAGGGCAGTACTGATTCAGATGTTACTGCAGAGCTGGTTTGGGTAGGTGAAGGAAGACAGGATGATATCGAAAGGGCTGATGTTAAAGGGAAGATAGTTGTTACTTCCGGAAGAATGGCAAGTGTTAATTCTCTGTCAGTTTCTAAGGGAGCATTTGGCGTTATTTCATACGAATCACCGCATCCACTTTCTGTTCCCCTGGCAATTCCTTTTCATACTTCAAATTTCACCATATCAGGCAATAGTAAGAGTACCAATTCAGCTACTGCTAACTTTGGTTTTTTTCTACCTCCACGGGAAGGAATAATATTACGTGACCGTCTGCTTGCAAAAGAAAAAATAATCGTGCATGCTGTTATAAAGACACAAAATGTTAATTATAATCTGGAAGTTATCTCATGCCTTATCAAAGGAACAGATCCTGCAGCAGGAGAAATAATTCTGTCAGCACATCTCTTCGACGGATTGGTTAAGATGGGCGGAAACGATAACCTGTCAGGTTGTGCAGCAATTCTTGAAATTGCGCGTATGTTCAACAGTATGATAAAAGAGGGACGTATTGAAAGGCCAATAAGGACAATACGGTTTATCTGGGCACCAGAAATCTCAGGAACGGGTCCCTGGGTCAGGGAGAATATGGATATTATAAAAAACTCTTTATGTAACATCAACCTTGATATGGTTGGTCTCTGGCTTTCAAAGAGCCAGTCGTTACTCTATCTGCATCGGACTACATTTGGCAATCCTCATTATATTAATGATATAATGGCGAATTATTATGATTTTGTAGGATCAGGGAACAGATATGGACTTGGTATTTCAGGAAGTTTGAATCGGATTGTTTCTCCAACAGGTTCAGACGATCCCTTCTATTATATTATTGATGACCATGCAGGTGGTTCGGACCATGAAGTATTTAATGACTGGGGAGTACAGGTTCCTGCTGTAATGATGTTAACCTGGCCTGATCCTTATTATCACACATCTCTTGACAATGCAGATAAGTGCGATCCCACACAACTTAAAAGAGTATGTGTGATCGGGGCAGCTGCCGTATATACAATTGCATGGGCAGATGAACAAATGGCTTCGAAAATTGCTGTAGAGGTTGCAGGAAATAGTTTAGGTCGTTTAGGAAAGCAGTTAACCAGGGCAATGGATGAAATTGATAAAGTAAAAAAAGAAGAATTTGAAAACTGTTTCAAAAAGACAAAAGGTTATATTGAGGCTGCTCTCATAAACGAGCTCGCCACTCTTGCATCCACTGCTGAACTTGCAACTAATTCAACTCATTTCAATGAATATCTCGCCAGGTTGGCAACCTCGATCGAAATTACCGGTAAGGCTTCAATTACAGCCTTTGAGAGCTATTCTGAGATCTTGGCAAAAGCTCTTGGTCTTCCTGGTATAATTTTTAAACCTTCAGAACTGGAGCAAAAAGCAAAGAAGATTATACCCAAAATGAGTAATCTTGTTATTTCGGGCAGTTATCTGGGTCATATCCAGGTATTGAATAGACTGGATCCAAAAGTGAAGGAAAAATTTCCTGTAAAAGGTCGTATATTGGATTCTGTTGAGCTATGCAGGTTATGTAATGGTAAAAACACAGCTCTCGAAATTAAAAAAATGCTCGATGCGCAATTAAAACAGGGGGAAAATGACCTTCAGAATGTTATAAATTACATTTATATCCTTAAGGAAGCTGGTCTTGTAACTTTATAGGCTGGTAAATATTGGATATCCCCGGGATCATTAAAATTATCACTTTCTTGCTGCGTTTGAAATGATTATTACCCAAAAGAGCGATGCCAGTAAAACTTTTTCAAAATAAAAAATACAGGTAGCAGAACGGAATTGGTAACAAGTTTGAATAGTAATAAAATTGAATAAACTGATTATGAGGAATTTAGCAATAATTTTAATTTTATTTATGTCGGGAGGATGTTCTCAGAAAGAGTGTAGAAAAGATGATCCAAATATAATCAACAAGATAATAGTAGATTATTTTAACGCCATTTCCGGGAAAGATTATGAGAGGTTATTTGAATTATCCACCAGTGATTTTGTGCTTTTTGAGAACGGTGCCATCTGGAATAATGATTCTTTGATACAGGCTGTTAAGAAAAAGTATATGTTAATGCCTGATAGTAAAATGTCATACAGGTTTGAGAATTTTGATACAAAGGTAGATTGCAATAGTGCCAGATCTGTTTACTTAAATATCGGAACAAGGGTTTTACCCGATACAACAATATATTATAATTGGCTGGAAAGTGCAACTTTTACAAAAGAAGCAGGCAAATGGAAGCTTGAGTTTCTTCATTCCACACGTTTGAAATAACTGTTTCTCGTTTAATTATATATTGAATCTGGATTTTTAGTGATTTATTTATAATCCATGTTATTTTATATTTACAGGTAATATATTACTAACCTTGACTGGTAATAATGCATCCGGAAAAAATTATCTTTATTACTCTGAGCATATGAAAAAATTATTCTCTTTAGTTGCTTTTATCGCATGGAGCATCTCTATTTATGCCCAAAATGCCGACAGCTTATGGATTGTAAATAACTACATCAAAATTGAGCGAGAGATCCCAATGCGTGACGGGATAAAATTGTTCACTACAATTTATATGCCCGTAAGTACATCAGAAGATCATCCTATATTAATGAAAAGGACTCCATATTCATGCTCTCCATATGGAAAGGATAAATGGAAAAGATATTGGGATACATACCAGGCTGAATACCTCAAAGAAGGCTATATAATGGTCATTCAGGATGTACGTGGTACCTGGATGAGCGAGGGTAAATTTATTAATATCAGACCCTTTAATCCTGATAAAAAATCAAACCAGGATATTGATGAGGCAAGTGATACATACGACACAATTGATTGGCTGATAAAAAACATTTTGCATAATAATGGGAGAGTTGGTGTTTTTGGGATCTCTTATCCAGGGTTTTACTCAACAATGGCTGCTGCCAGCAATCATCCTGCCTTGAAAGCAGTTAGTCCACAGGCACCTTTGGCTGATTGGTTTATTGGAGATGATTTTCACCATAACGGAGCTTTATTTCTAATGGACGCATTTGGTTTTTACTCTGCATTGGGTAGAGGATTTGGCGCACCACGTCCTAAACCAACCATGGTTCCTCCTGTAAGTGTTGGTTTTCCTGTTCATGACAATTATAAATTTTACCTCGAAACAGGTCCACTGACAGCCTTTTCAAAACTTATGGGTGACACTATTGAATTCTGGAAGGACTTATGTGCTCATCCTAACTATGATGACTGGTGGAAAGCACGTGATGCACGAAATGCAACTAAAAATCTGCATCCTGCTATGCTTTGGGTAGGAGGTTTGTTTGATGCTGAGGACAATTGGGGAGCATGGAATTCTTATAAGGCAGCTGAATTAAATAATCCGGGCAAGGAATTTAATAAACTGGTAATGGGTCCATGGTATCATGAACAATGGGCTAATAATGATGGTACACACCTTGGGAATGTGAATTTCGGCTCCAATACCTCGCTGTGGTATCAGCAAAATATTGAGATACCATTTTTCAATTACTACCTGAAGGGGAGTGGTGACATCTCAAAAATTGCTGAAGCCAATATTTTTCTTACGGGTTCAAATGAATGGAGGCAGTTTGATAAATGGCCACCTGAAGGGAAAGAGGATAAGATTTTATATTTTCACGAAGGAGGTAACCTGGATTGGCATTATCCTGAAACAATATCAGGATCCAGCGAGTATATAAGTGATCCCGCAAAACCTGTCCCTTATACTCAGGAAGTACATTTTAACAGAACCAGGAACTATATGACAGATGATCAGCGTTTTGCCGGGCGCAGACCAGATGTCCTGACATTTAAAACAGGAGTGTTATCTGATGATATTACAGTTACAGGAGTTGTTACTGCAGAACTGCTTACCTCCATTTCGTCAACTGACGCTGATTTTGTTGTAAAATTGATTGATGTTTTTCCTGACAACTTTTCTTACAACGAAATAAATATTTATACCGATGAAGATCCTGATAAAATATACCCTATGGGAGGTTATGAGATGCTGGTGCATGCTGAGGTCTTCAGAGGTCGTTACAGGAAAAGCATGGAAAATCCCGAACCTTTTGTCCCCAATAAAATTGAGCGTGTTAAATTCAATATTGCGGATGTGGCCCATACATTCAAAAAGGGTCATCGCATTATGGTGCATGTGCAAAGCAGCTGGTTCCCTCTGGTGGACAGGAATCCGCAGAAGTTTGTCAACATTTATGAGGCAGGTGAAAAAGATTTTCAAAAAGCAACCATTAATATTTATCATAATAAAAAGAATGCGAGTAATATTATTCTTCCGGTATTAAAAAGGTGATCTATTTAAATAAAAGGTTGAAACTCAGCGCTTGTATATTCCATTGAAATTAAACCTTCATTATACATGGCTGACTCCTTTTGCATGAATGCATTTATTTATATCAGAAATAAATATTCTTAAAAACTCTATTTTGTAAATAGATGATATTTAGATCAATAATATTATTGAACAGAAAAGAAAATTTGGTTTTAAGAATCCCATTCGATATATTTACATCAAACACAGGACTCGTATAAGTAGTCTTAAAGATCTTTGCTAATTATTAATTTATCTATTATGAAAGACCTGACAAGAAGAGGTTTCATTAAGTCAGGCGCCATTGCCACTATAGGGATGAGCGTTCTGCCAAATTCTGTCACAATTACAGACAAGAAAAGAGTTATTGGTGCCAACGATCGTATCAGGATCGGAATAATCGGTTGCGGTGATCGTGGTATTAATGCACATATGGAGGGTGTAAATAAGCACGCTCAGACAATGAATATTGAGATCATTGCTGTATGTGATCCATGGCGCATTGCACGTGAACTTGCAAATGAAAAAGTAAAGAAGTGGTTTGGGCGCGACGCCAGGCAGTTTATCTCGTATCGTGATCTGCTTGCATTGAATGAGATAGATGCTGTCATGATTGCTTCACCTGACCATTTGCATACAACCCATCTCGAAGCAGCTGCTAATGCAGGAAAACATGTATATGTTGAAAAACCTATGGCAATGGAAATGGACAAGCTTGTTCGTGCCGTTGATGCAGTTAAAGCAGCCGGAATTGTTGCTCAGGTTGGGACTCAGATCCGGAGTCTGCCAGGTATTGTCGGAGCCCGTGATCTTTTTAAAAGTGGCGCCCTGGGTAAACTATCACGTGTGGAGGAGTGCCGTAACAGTGAACAGCCTTACTGGTACAGATACCTTAAAGATGTTAAACCTGAGGACGTGGATTGGAAAGAGTTTCTAAATGACCGTCCTATGCGACCATTCCGTTCCGACCTTTATTCTGGCTGGTATGGCCATGCAGATTTCTCACATGGTCCGATCTCCGGATTGGGAGCTCACTTTATTGATCTGGTGCATTTTATTACCGGTGCTCAATTCCCTGAGTCATGTGTTTGTTCAGGTGGAATATTTACATGGAAGGACGAACATCAGTTTACTTTGCCTGATTGTATTCAGGCAACCTGGATCTATCCTGAAGGTTTCCTGGTAAGCAGTTCCAATAACCTCGGTAACAGTTCAGGGTCTGTCCGTAACTTTTATGGTGATAAAGGAACACTCAAAACCGATAACTGGAGTGCCCCTACTTACAGTGAAAAGGGTGCCCCACGGCGCGATGGGACTATAAAGGGTGAAAATGCAGTCAATCCTGTCGATCGTCCTGATCATTTTCTCGATTGGCTCCAGTGCATCCGGAACGGTGGTACTACTCATGCACCAATTGAAGCCGGTTACCAGCATGCGGTAGCTGTACTGATGGCTGCAAAGGCATTTGAGACTGGCCGTAAAACTACATATGATCCCAAAAAACGTTTGATTCAAACTTCATAATCTGAAACATGATAAAATCACTCTCACGCCGTCAGTTTATTGGAAAAGTTGTACTTGCTACAGGCAGTACAGCTCTGTTATCTTCATTCAAGGCACCGAAATGGCAGATTGGATGCTACACCCGCCCATGGGCCGAACATGATTATCGGGTGGCTTTGGATGGTATTGCAGAAGCCGGCTTCAAATATGCTGGCCTCATGACACATAAAACAGGAACTGTCATCACCCTTCAAACTACTCCCGAGCAGGCTGCAGCTATTGGGGCGGAAGCAAAATCACGCGGACTCAAAATTGCATCCCTCTGGGGTGGTAATTTCGATGTAAAAAAATCTGTAGCCGATGGTATTACAGGCCTAAAGCGTATTATTGATAACTCTGTCAGCTGCGGTAGTCCTAACCTTCTTCTCGGTGGAATTGCAGCACCCGAGCTTGTAGATAGTTATTACAAAGTTGTTGCTGAATGCTGTGATTATGCCTCTGAAAAAGGAGTGGCAATAAGTGTTAAACCCCACGGCCCTCTTAACTCGACCGGAAGAGAATGTCGTCCATTGATAAATAAAGTTGGGCATAAGAACTTTGGTCTCTGGTACGATCCGGGTAATATCTACTATTATTCAGACGGTAAGCTGAACCCAATCGATGATGCTGCTGAAGTTGATGGGATGGTAGTGGGAATGAGTGTAAAGGATTTTCGTATGCCGAAAGATGTCAATGTTACACCCGGAACCGGGATGGTGGACTTTCCCAAGGTATTGGCACGTTTGCGCAAAGGTGGTTTTAACCATGGTCCTTTGATCGTTGAATGCCTTAACACCGGCGATGTTGCATATATAAATGGTGAAGCCGCAAAAGCCCGTAAATTTCTTGAAGAGCTGACACGGTAGCTGAGAAAGAAAACATTCTGACAACTGGATTAAGTTTTATATATTACTCCTGTCAGATGTATGTTGCCCTGTGTTTTGATTTTAAATTTTAGTTTTAATTTTTGTTATTATAGAAGTGAATATTATGGATTCAAAGAAATCAGTAAAAGCTCAGAAGAATCCCGGGATATGGGAATACAATCTGGCAGAACACAAAACAGGTATTGATGGTCTCTTAAGTTCGGGAAATCCTGCTATTGTTAAGAGTCCTTATGGCAATGCTGTATTGTTCAATGGCATGGATGATGGGTACTTCCTCGAAACTAATCCCCTTAAGGATCTGACTGCTTTCACAATAGAAGTATTAATAAGGCCGGATCTGAACGGTCCTGAAGAGCAAAGGTTTATACATATCGGAGATATTCAGGGTGATCGTGTATTGATTGAAACCCGATTAACTAAGGAAGGGCAATGGTTTCTGGATACTTACATTCAGTCAGGTCAGAATCAAAAAACTCTGATTGATCCAAAATTTGTTCATCCTGTTGGTCCATGGTATCATGTTGCATTAACCCTTGATAAAGACGGGAATATGACGAATTATGTTAATGGTAATATGGAGATAAAAGGGCAGGTTGATTTTCTACCCATAAATACAGGCGAAATGTCAATGGGAGTAAGACGCAATAAAGTTTCATGGTATAAGGGGGCTATATATAAGATAAAGATAACTCCGGGAGTGCTTGATCCTGCAGAGTTCATAAGCTTATAAGAATTGTCAGCAATAATTTTTGGCTTCATTAATCGAGAGTAAACTTCTAAATCATAATTAGTTAAATAATAAAAATATATTTATGGAAGAAAAGGAAAATAGAGATAATAAAAGAGGACGAAGAGAATTTCTTTCTATGCTCTCCTCAATGGCCGCCCTGGGATTGATTGGCGCCACAGGTGTGAATGGTGTAACAGCAGAGGGTAATCCAGTTGATTCAGTACAGCAGGGATCACCGATGCCATCGATAATGCTTGGACAGCACAGGGTTAGCCGGCTTATCTGTGGTTCAAATCCGCTGCTGGGTTATTCCTACATGGGATCTCATACCGACCGACACATGAAAGAATATTTTACTACAGAGCGCACAGTGGAATTTCTCCTGAAATGTGAACAGGCTGGTATAACCACCCACCAGCTATCATCCAGATACGATTACATACCTTTATTGCGGGATAAGGGCTCCAAAATGAAGATAATCTGTCTTCACGACAAGCGTGAAAAGATCTCTGAAGCAATAGAAAGTACCCAGCCAATAGCCCTGGTACATCACGGTGGGGTGACCGATCGTATGTTTGCTGATGGTAAATCAAGTGTTGTACATGACTTTGTAAAAGCGGCAAAAGACAAAGGAGTTATGGCAGGTGTATCCGCTCATAATCCCGATGTAATTAAGCAGATTGCAGATGAAGGCTGGGAGGTTGATTTCTTTATGACATGCTTTTACTTTCTTTCACGTAAATTGCCAAAGGAGGACCCAGCACCTGTACTCCAGGTAGGAAGCTATAACTTTTTCAGGGATGATCCCAAGGCTATGACCCAGGTTGTACGGCAGGTAAAGCAACCCTGTCTGGGCTTTAAAATACTGGGAGCAGGCCGGCAATGCTCCAGCCAGGAAAAGGTACGTGCTGCCTTCCAGTTCGCTTTTGAAAACATTAAACCAACCGATGGTGTAATAGTGGGTATGTTCCCCTGGTATTTCGACGAGATAAGTGCCAATGCCCAATTCGCAAGAGACCTTGGTAAGGGGTAAATATTAGTTAACTTGATGACCTGATTCTGATTTTGGGACGAGATTTCACATTTTTCTTAAATATTAATCATATCAAATGAAAAAAGCCAGAAAACAACTCACAGAAAAAAACTCCTCTGAAATGGATAGACGTATCTTTTTGAAATCAGCTGGTACCGGTCTCATGGGAGTAGCAGGAATCGGATTCTTACCATCAGCAATCCAAAGTAGCAGGGGAAGTGGTGTCAAACGTACCAAAGAGGAACGTTTAAAACAAATTGCATCAAATAGTTGGGCTGTACTGCCATTATTTAAAAACAGGCCTAATCCGGAACGGCCGGAACGACCGGAGACTGTTCAATTAAAGAAAAAATATGGTGAGATAACCCTTCTTGACTTTCCTCAGTTCACTAAAGATCATTTTCCAGGTGTTAAAGCAATGGATATCAGGTCATCGGTGTTTGGAGATATTACTGATGATTCAATGTTTACACGTGTTGAGAGAAATGGACAGACCCGTTTTGGTTTTTTTGACCCGGGCACACTGTCAGCAAAAAGATATCTTGATCAGCTCTTAGGAAAGATTGTTTCAACCGGAATAAAAGCGGTCCATATTTCCAATAATGCACCAGTGGCTATTTCTAATGCTTCATCTAATGCTTCTGATCTGAATGAGGAGTCCAGAAAAGAGGGGGTGCGTGTAGCAAAACTGTGGCTGGATGCTGCCAAACAGATTGGTGTTAAGTCGATGCGTATAAATACAGGAGGTCCACAGATCCTTCCTTCTGCAATCGTTCAGGGAGGCTATCCACGAAATCTGGAGATTGTACCATACCTGAAAAATGCAATTGAATCATTTAAGGAGATGGCTGATTATGGTGAAAAAGTAGGAGTTAAGGTTACTATTGAAAACCACTGGGGATTGGCAGCAAATCCTATGAATGTTATAATTATCCTGAAAGAAGTAAATAGCCCCTATCTGGAATCATCTCCCGATTTTTCCAACTGGGAGCATGACTATTTATTATATCATGGACTTGAAGTACTAATTCCCTATGCCAAATCTATGTGCCATGCAAAACGTTGGACAAGGTATCCCGATGTTGATATTGCCCGTTGTGTGCAGATTCTTAATGATGCGGATTATAAGGGGTATATATCAATGGAATATGAAGGGGGAGGAGATCCTTTGGAAGGCGCATTGAAGTTAATGGATGATGTTCTGGAAGCCCTTATCTAATCTCTTTAATATTACTGTACAGGTTATCGATAATTGCTCATAGTAATAATTAAGGTCTTTTATAAATTTTTTCACTTTTATTAAACAGAAAAGATTATTATAAATACCATAATGTTAAATGGGGGAGCAGGACAATTACCAATATTGACCTACTCCTTCGATTTTATTGATTAAAGTCTTGATAATAATTCAAATATAACCTAACTTTGGATAGAAGTTGGTTTTCAGATCACTTCCATGTATTGTTCTCAGGTTGATAGACAAAACTAATAATCAAAAAAAATGAAAAGAGTATTTAATCTGATTGTCATCGGATTTTTAATGTTAGTTGTGGGTTCTTCATGCAATAAGGATGAAGATAGCGCTGAAAAGTTCAGCACGTTAAGTGTTGAAGCAAATAAGGCAGTAGTGGAGGCTTCCGGAACAGATTTTGTAAAGGTAATGACCCGGATGCAGACAATTCAGACTGTGGATCTGATTGCATACCTCGGAGACCTTATGTCTTCAAAAAATTCTACTGGGTTTCTTTTTTCACAGGATTCAAAAATCGCTGCCACTCTCAACGCGTTTACTTCTGTTGCTGATGGGGAGAAGGAATTTAAAGCCGTTTTTGATGCAATGATCTCCTCAAAGGGGCTTATTGAGGATCCGGAGAGCCTGAAGGAATTCTGGGATAGTAATGTTGGTACTTATACATGGAACAAGACAATAAGTGATTGGAACATTGCTCTGGGGGGTGACAAATTTATATTTAAGTTTCCATCCTCAAATGTTGCAACTACCAATGATGCTACTTTTACTGTTTCTAATTATACTGGAGTAAAAATCAGTAATCCTGTCGACGATGAATATACAGGTGACTTGCCGGCTTCTATAAATGCTGACTTGAAAGTTGGTACTAAAACTCTCATCACATATGTGTTTGCAGCTTCATATAATTCAGACGGTGTTCCAAAAGCAATAGCCTCGGATCTGGTTATTGAGGGTTATAAGTTTGAAGTCGACATCACCAATGACTCAAAAGTAGTTTCGGCAGCATATAAGTTTTTTGAGAATGATAAAGTTGTTATGGATATGAGTGCTTCCGGTAAGGGATTATTCACTGATAGCAATTATAATGCAAATACTGTCACACATACTGAAACTCACGGTTATTATGACTGGGTTTGGTCACCAACTCTTGGAAGATATGTTGAGACCTGGGTGACCTATACCGACGAATGGAAAGAAACAGATTTTGAGGAAATAATTAATTCTGCATCTGTTAGTTTCCAACTATTTAATATTGCACTTAGAGGAGATATCAGTATAAAAGAGTTGGTTGATCAAATGAAGTTGATCGAAAAGGATCTTGAAAACAAAGTTATAAATGATGAGACAGCGCAGAACCGTTATGCAGTTAAAATTAATGAGTTTCTTAATCTGAGGTTGGTGGATGTTGCCAAAAATGAGATTATGGCAATAGCAGAAGCCTATGTTGTTAAGGAAATTAATTATGGATATACAGATTTTTATATCAATTTCAGATTAAAATTCAGTGATGGTTCCCCCATCGACTTGGAGACCTATTTTGATAAAGGTTTTGAGGATTTTATTGACGCAATGAATGATCTTATATTAGATATTAATTCAGAACATGATTTAGATATTAGTCCAATTGATTATTAGCTTTTAGCTTTGTTCAGGAAATAAAGAGAACTGCTCAGAATTAAGGTTATCACAAGGTTTAAAAATTCACCCCAGGTGATAATCATTGAGTTTTGAACAGTTCTCTTCATTTGATTATAATTGTGTAATAACTTGCTCCATATCCTCCCCATATACCCAGGCCGTTCGTTACATTTGATTTAACTGATGAAAGAGATGAAGCGAAAGGATTACTGGTATTCAAAACTTCATCCTGAAATGAATTCCAGAAATCATAATGGGCTTTATCAATAGTGCAAAATTTAATGCTTACGGTGTCGCCAATTGCAAAATACTTATTTCCCTGGCTGGAAAGATATGATCCAGGACTTCTGTTCAAAGAGAATCCGAATTTATTACCGCTGAAAAAAATGTCATCAATTCCCATAACCATTGAAGAATTATACCTGCGGTCCTTATTTATCCGTTTTGTCAGAATCCTGTAATAATTTTTAGTTTCGGGAGGATCGGTAAACTCAAGATATATTGTTCCCAGGCTGTCACTATTTGTTTCCAATTTAAAGAAAACTGTATCAAGATTTACTGAATGGGGAATTGTCGATGAAGCCCAGGCTTTTTTCCCTCCATACTCTGCAGTTACTGTATATATTTTCCCGGTATCTCCTATGATTTCATTTCCTTCAAAAATGTAGGGAGGGAAATAGTTATCGTTTCTTCTTAAAATGAGAATCTCACTTTTTTCACCATCAGTAACTGTTACTTTGGCTCTTGTGAGAACAAGGTCTCTTATTGACATCGAATCAATAGATGAAAAATAAGCAGCATTGCGTGTTAATAATACTTTTGCAAACTGTCCGTTTTCAATCCAGCCGTCAATAACTATTTCATCATCCGGATCAGGCAGATTAAGATTGAGTTCATCATTACAGCAGGTAATTGCCATTGAAAATACAACTAACTGAAATAAATTGAAAAACCGGGTTTTCATTTAAGTTTAAAATTTAAAATTCCAGCTTACTGATGGGATCACAGGAAACAGGCTTACTACAACTGCTTTAACTTCCAGTGTATACTCTTCTAGATCGCCAGCCGCTTCAAAATAGATATAATATGGATTTGCCCTGTTATAAATATTATAGACTGATAAAATCAATTCTGATTCCCATTTTTTCCTGATGGTAATTTTTCTTGTGAGAGAGACGTCCATTCTGTTATACGAAGGCATCCGGAAGCTGTTAACTTCACCATACTGATTTACAATATTGCCCTGAATAATATACCTGCCAACCGGCATTGTAAATGCATTTCCGGATACATAAATAAACACTGCAGATCCGCTCCATTTTTCATTAATTTTTTGAATAAATGTTAATGAAATATCGTGCCTCCGGTCATACTTTGCCGGATAAAATAGTCCGGCATTTATCTCATCAAACTTCTCCTCAGTTCGTGAAAGAGTATAACTCAGCCAGCCGGTTGTGTTACCTGTCTTCTTCGACAGGTAAAATTCCAATCCATATGATTTTCCATTACCCATAGCAAGATTGTCGCCCATATTGCCGTCAATAGAATTATAAACTATTCCACGAAGGAACTGCAACTTATTATTCATTTGCTTATAATAAATTTCTGTCGAGAATTCAAAATCATTTTTTGGGAAATTTCTGAAATACCCAATGCTTAACTGGTCCCCAATAAGGGGTTTCAGATCGGAACTACTAGGGATCCACATATCTGTTGGCAATGAAGCAGTTGCTGAAGTCGCTAAATGGACATACTGGGCGATCCTCATGTATGAGGCTTTTATTGAAGAGACTTTATTAATATCATATTTTAAGACCACTCTTGGCTCGGGATTGGCAAAAAAAGCTAAAGATCTGCCCCTGGGGTAGGTAAGTGTATCTGTAATCTGCCCGATTGAGTTCCTGTTAAATTTTGTAAATGGTCCGTGATGATTGAAAAATGAAACTCTGATGCCACCGGCAAGTATTAACCGTGATGATAATGGTAATTCGGTATCGGCAAATAAACCTCCTTCAAGGGCACTCATTGAACTAAACTGACCGAAATTCAGGATAAAATTTCCGGCCTGGGCATTAATTCTGTTTGGGATAAAACTGTGATCTGTCAATTCAATACCGGCACTCATCTGCCTTTTGTCTTTTTTTAAAGTTAGATCACTTTTAATACTGTAATCCTCTACTGATGAAAATAAGCCAAAGAGATAGTCAGATTGGGAACCGGAGAGGTTAAATTTATATTTGGTCCATGAAATATTAGTGTTCCATTCCCCTTTATTGTGAAAATTATGATTCCAAAGCATTGTGCCCATACTATTTCCCCATTCCAGGGAATTCTCCTGTTTGATTCCCGACTGACCCATTTTATATTTGTCCCTGCCATGGTAACCTGAAAATGAAATTTGATCGTTATTAGTAATCATAATGGATGCTCCCGCGTTCAGATCATAAAAATTTGAGACATTATCTTTATTGAAAAAGGATGTGTTTTTAACAGCTTTTCTCACAACAGGTTCAACAAATAATTCAAGATAAGTACGTCTTGCACCAAAGATAAATGTGCCGTTTTTCTTAAGAAAAGGTCCTCCTATTGCAATTCGTGACGAAATCAGACCAACACTGCCAATGACTTCAACGGAATCTTTATTCCCTTTATAACTGTTAAGCTTTATCACTGAGGAAAGTTTACCTCCATATTGAGCCGGGATTCCTGATTTCATTATGCTAACATCTTTTATTAAGGCAGGATTGAAAACAGAAAAAAACCCAACCAGGTGCCCCGGATTATAAATAATCGTATTATCATATAATATCAAATTCTGATCAGTACCTCCACCTCTGACGTAAAAGCCAATATTTCCTTCTGAACCAGCCTGAATTCCCGGAGTAAGCTGGAGAAGTTTTAACGGATCTGTTTCTCCCATTAATGATGGCAGCTTCATCATTTCTTTGTTTGTCAGTGTGAATGTACCCATTAAGGTTGAGGACACATGATCTCTGAACCTGTCAGCAGATACTGTCACCTCCCCAATTGGATAGATAACAGGAGTGAGGTAAATGGTTATTTGAATATTATCTGTGAGTTTAATTAGAGTATCAATTAGTTCAAACCCGGTATATGAAAATTCAATTTTATGTTCACCGGCAGGGAGAGAAATTTTAAAGTGTCCTGATCCATCCGAAATAGTTCCTGAAGAAGATCTCTTTTCATGTATTGAAACAGATCTTAAAAATTGATTTGTACTCTTATCAAGTACATTACCACTTATAATAAATTCCTGGGAAAAAAGCTGAGGTAAAAAAAGTATATGAAAAATAATACACAATAGAATTCTTGAGTTTATCCGGAATAAATAAGCGTTGTATTTATATCCTGCCATTACTATTTTGTATTGAAAAACAGAAATCTAAAAATAGGAAAAATCCGGCTTATTTTATTTCATGGGCGTGTATAGCTGACACAATACTCCTCTGATCTTTTGTGAATTGATCAGAATGATAAATTATCTGATAGAATAAGATCCTTACAATGGTTAATGTAATAGCTTACCAATAAATTCAGAAAAACATATTATGAGTATCGGTTATCAATAATAAATTTAAAACAATTGGTTATGAGATTCCTCGCTAACGCTCGGAATGACAGTATTTTATGTGACATAGGGGAAAGCAGAGGCGATTCGCTCAGCGAATCGCCTCTGCTTTCCCCACAAACAACCAACATCGCATGTCATTCCGAGT
>CAZXFB010000025.1:0-64832 GCA_964639725.1 uncultured Rikenellaceae bacterium | reverse complement strand
TTATTTTGTAAAAACTCTAAATTGACTTATTTTTAATAATGAAAGTCAATATGAGTAAAACGCAATTTAAAGAGCTACTGTCGGCTTCCCTATAATTCGGTCCAATCTGAATTAGTGTTATTTAGAGGCACTCTTTAAGATAAAAATCTCATTCAGCTGGTTGCAACTTCTGTCCGTTCGGGATATAGATCCTCTATAGCTCAATCCTATATTGAACTTGCACAAAATACCTCCCAGATCTAGAACAGTTGCTTCTGCGACGCTTTCATATTTTTAAGGATAAAAAGAACCCAAGCTGTCATTTCAGGAAATCACATTAAACAGGCAATAACCTTAATTATATTTTGATATTTCATATTATACCCTTATATTTGATCATTAATATTTAGGCTATAACCTGATGGACATTTCAAAACAACATTTGCTGATTGAACAGGCTGATAGAAAATTAGCTGCGTTTAGACCTTTGGGTACAATTAATATCCCTGAGAAAGGTTGGATACATACTATTCGGGTTGCACTAGGAATGTCATTAAGACAATTGAGCAATCGATTAAAAATAACTCCGCAAAGTGTAAAAGAGATTGAGGTACGTGAATCAAAAGGAGCTATTACTATAAAAGGGCTTAAAGAAGTTGGTGCGGCACTTGATATGCAACTTGTATATGGATTTATTCCAAAAGATCATACTATTGAAGATATGATTGAAAAGAGGGCTATTGAAATTGCAAAAAGTATAGTTATGCGAACTTCTAATACTATGCAACTTGAGGAACAGGAAAATTCAAAAGCGCGAATTGAAAAAGCAATAAAAAACAGAGCAGAAGAAATCAAAACAAAGATGCCAAAGTACTTATGGGATTAAAAATAGAATATGATGAAGGACAGACTCCTCTTGATGAAGATGAGAAAGAGGAACTATTAATAAAATCAATTACAACTCGTGGTGAATTAGATGAATTTGAACAATATAATATAGAGAAGGCAATAGAATGGACACTTGGTAAAAAATGGAAACCTGAGTATATTCTATCTGAAGATTTTGTGAAAGAACTTCACAAAAGAATGTTTAAAGAAGTCTGGTCATGGGCCGGTGAGTTTAGAAAAACCAATAAAAATATTGGGGTAGACAAATATCAGATAGGAGTTTCGTTGAAACAATTATTAGATGATGGTTTATACTGGTTAAAGAATAAAACATATTCAGATGAGGAGTTTGCAATAAGATTTAAACACAGAATCGTTAAAATTCATTGCTTCCCAAATGGCAACGGAAGGCATTCCAGATTAATCGCAGATATAATTATCAGCCAAATATTTGGCAAACCAGTTTTTACCTGGAGTAGTATCAATCTTAATAAAAAAGGAGAGGCAAGATCCAATTATTTGACTTCGATAAAGCTTGCAGATATTGGGGACATTAAACCTCTGATAATTTTTGCTAAAACATAAAGAAACTGTTAGTTTCCTTGTGAGATGTGGTATTGTCTGCAACCAAAAGGATGAAGCTTATGAATCAGTGACTTTTGTGTAAGCTGGTTGCAACTTCTGTCCGTTCGGGGTACTAAAAAAAGTGTGTGTGAGTCGAAGATCCTGACCGACGCAGGAGCGTCAGGGCGAGAGTGAACACACTCATCTCTTTTTCCTCAAAACTCAGTCTCACACTAAAACTTTTTCTGTATAATTAGAATCTGTGAATAATGTAAATTTACCCTCAAATTATATAACACTTTACGTACATGATATACCAAACTTTACAGTTAAACTTATAAACCTCAGTGCCCTTCTTTAAAGATGAAGGTATAATTGAAATGATTGTAAAAAATTATATAATTAAGTTGTAATGGAAGCGAATTTGGGAATTCAGGTTTTTTCTATGGCACTGTATATCGCAGTTCTATTAGTTATAGTTGATGTAATGCGCAAAAATCCCAGATTTGCACTGCTTTTCTGGGTACTCGCTTTATTGACATTCCCTCTGTGGGGCACTTATGTGAATGGCTGGTTTCGTTGGGTCAAAACATTAAGTGTTCTTTTGCCAACAGCATTGCTTGTCGGATTTGGAAGGTATGCGGAACTTTATAAAAAAGAAAATATCCTGAAAATTTTCCGGGGCGATTGGTTAATCTGGACTCTTTATGGTGTACTATTTCTCAATATAGCTGAAGCTACTTTAAAAGATTTTCAGACTGACAATATATTTAATGCCGTTTCCGGGGCAATTTTATGTATTACCCAGCCACTGGTAAAGTACAGTTTTATTAAAAAACGTTTCTGGTCAATAGGTAAAGAGGGGAGTAATGGCGATTTAATAGCATATACCAATGGGGCCTGGAACTTTCTGTATACCACCTGGAACCTAGCATTTGTTTATGGCGAAGCCGGGACATTCTTTGCAAGTTCATGCTGCATTTTGCTGGCAGCTGAATTGTACCCCATTTTATTGAAACGCCCTGAATTATATATCACAGCACGGGTATATACATTGGCAACACACATTCTCCTGAGGGCGACAGGTGCCGGAGTATTATTTGAAAAATACATGAATGCCTCAAACTGGGTTGGAAACAGTCAGTTGCTTTACTATTGGGGATTAGGAAACATGATTCTGCATATACCTTATCTGTTTTATTATTTCTGGAAGTTAAGAAAAACACACAACCTTGAAACCGAGAGAGTAATTGCATAGGAAATGTAAAAGAGTTGTATTGAAATTACAACTTATTGAAAGTGTCTGATCGTTATCATATCAGCCTTCCAATAACCCGGGATAAATTTTAGGTCTTACATCCGGAAACAAAAGCAAGACTGATCATGTCAGGAACAAATTGATCAGTCGCATTGTTGAAGAAAATGAGTTTTTTGTCAGAGTTGCACCCAGTGATCTTCTTCATTGTGCCACTGTCTGTCATCACCGGCTAAGCATGAGCCTTACACTGAAATCCAAATGGCTTCTATCATTAATGGAGTGTCTGCGTTCAGGCGGAGAGTTGACTTTATGCAATCTCTGAAATTGTAATAATCCTTTGGTGCTTTACAGTCCGGCATCCATAGAGACAATCACAAAAGAGGCTGTCAGCATTGTTAAAACGGAAAATGAAAATATTAAACCATATTGGACGAAAAATGGTTAAATTCTTTTTCTTACTTTCGAAACCTCAAACGAAAAAGATGGTCAGACCTGAACGACTCCTGCTCTTTTGCCTTATCTTTCTTTCCGAAGGAATATTGCTTTATTCCCAGGAGAAGGCTGTCAACCGGGAAAAATACCGTATAAATATATCACGTACCAGCGAGACAATGAAGATTGACGGAGTACTTGATGAGAAAACCTGGCAGGTCTCAGAGATAGCTGATAATTTTATACGTGTGACGCCTGTAGATACAGGTTTTGCTATAGCAAAAACTACTGTTGTAATCACCTACGATAAATCATATATATATATCGGAACTGTCTGCTATGATCCCTTACCCGGGAAGAGACCTGTGGAATCCCTGCGAAGGGATTTTGAGTTTGGCAAAAATGATAACTTCAGGATACACATTGACACATATAATAACCTGACAAATGGATATGCCTTCGGTGTCTCTGCAGCGGGCGCACAGTGTGACGGAGTGATAAACAACGGAAACCAGTCGAGCTTTACCTGGGATAGTAAATGGAAATCCGCAGTGAAGAGTTACAACGATCGCTGGGTGGCTGAGATGTCAATCCCATTCCGCAGCCTCCGTTATTTCGAAGGAGAGAATGAATGGGGCGTCAACTTTGGTCGGCTTGATCTTAAAACGAATGAAAAATCAGCATGGGCTCCTGTTCCACGTCAGTTTCCTCATAACTCACTGCCACATGCAGGAACACTTATCTGGGATAAGCCCCTGAATAAAGCAGGATTACGGATATCAATCATTCCTTATGCCACTACAACAGTAATTAAAAACAGAGAAGCAGGTGAATCTGCTAAATGGAAATGGAATGCTGGCTTTGATACTAAAATGATATTGTCAACATCCATGAACCTTGACCTGACTGTCAATCCTGATTATTCCCAGGTTGAGGAAGACAGGCAACAGACCAATCTCGATCGCTTTGAATTGTTTTATCCTGAAAGACGACAGTTTTTTCTTGAGAACAGTGACCTGTTTGCAAATCTCGGGAACAATGAGGCACATCCTTTCTTTTCAAGACGAATCGGACTTAGTGTCCCTGTAAATTTTGGCGGAAGATTGACCGGAAGGATTGGTAATAAATGGAGGATCGGGTTGATGGATATGCAAACAGGATCAAAAGGTAAAAACCGTTCCGGCAATTACGCGGTCGCTGTTCTTCAGCGTGAGATCTTCAGCCGTTCCAGCATTGTAGGGTTTCTTGTTAATAAAAATATCACCGAATCGTATAATGATACTGCATTCACCGGGTACCGTTACAACAGGGTGGCAGGACTGGAATATAATTTCGCGACCGCAGATAACCAGTGGCAGGGTAAGATGTTCTACCATCAGTCATTTTATCCCGGAGCGTCCAAAGATGCTGCAGCTGTTTCAGGAAATATAAGCTATTCCACACAATACCTGAAAGCAGGCATCAACCAGTCGTGGATCGGATCGGATTATATTGCCGAAGCGGGTTATATCAGGAGGACCGGTTTCTATGAGATCACACCGTCTGTCAGCTACCTGTTTTATCCATCAGGGTCGACAAGGATCATCAGTCATGGTCCGGGTGCCAGCTTCAATGCGATCTTCGATCCTGAACTCCAACTTACTGACCGGGAAACAGAGCTTTCATATAGTATCGGATGGCAGAATAAAAGCCAGCTGTCCATCAGTATGGAAGAACAATTTGTTAAGCTCGGCCGTGCTTTTGATCCTACCAATACCGGGGGAGAAAAACTTGATGCTGGTGAGCAGTTTCAATGGAAAAGTGTCAGGGCGGGATTTACTTCAGATGCACGCAAATTATTCAACTACGTCATTAATGCAAGCATAGGAGGTTACTATAACGGAAACCGCTGGAACCTTAACGGACAGATGAACTACCGGGTACAGCCTTACGGGAGCATCGGAATGACAATGAATTATAACAACATCTCATTACCCGAACCTTATAACAATGCGAAGCTGATCCTTGTAGGACCCACATTGGATATAACCTTCACGGATAAAATATTCCTCACCACATTCGTCCAGTACAACAACCAGATCGATAACCTGAATATGAATATGCGCTTCCAGTGGCGTTTTGCACCGGTATCAGACCTGTTTATTGTTTATACAGGGAATTCCTACACGGAAAATTTCGTGAATAAGAACCGGGGATTAGTCGTTAAGCTATCTTACTGGTTTAATTGACTTCATTAACCACAAATGAAGTAAAGTGAGCTAAGAAAATTATTTACGAACTTTGTGGACGACCAGGAATAAAAAAGAGAATAAAATATTTTGACAGATGACCTCCCCTTGCTTCCATCTATCAGAAATAAAAGAGTGTAAGAAGTCTGTTCTATATATTTGGTATCTAAATAAGCGGTTAAGCGGGTTGCAACTTCTGTCCGCCTGTCTGCCTGCCTGCTAGTGGTACCAAACGGCATAAGTGGTCAAAATCGAGCTCCTGGTTTTTTGGAACTTCCCAAAACCTCACTAAGCCTGTGGATGAGTTGGTTTGGTTTGGAGTTAGGTAGTATTACATCATATTTTGACCTCAGTTAGCAGGATAATTACTTTAATCAAGAATAATATCAGCTACCCTATTAGCCAGCGAACCTGGATCAATTGTTGAAAGATTGCTCAAAATTATTATAGTAATTGCCTTTTCAGGGAATCTCAATATATGAGCCCGATACCCTCCAAGTGCTCCCCCATGCTGAATAGTTCTGAATCCTTTGTACTGTCCATTAATAAGTCCAAATGCATAATTTACCTCTTCCCCGTCATTATACTTACCATTGGTATACATTGCCTTAATCAAAGTTTTTCCTCCCTTTCCCAGCTTATTATTGTAAAAGTTTTGATCCCACAAGTATAAATCTTCAATCGTTGTGTAAAGTCCACCTGAACCGACTAAATCAAATCTCATGAATACGTTTCCAAATTCTGTTTCACTTAATGGAGTGTAACCAAAAGCCCTGTTTTTTATGATCCGTTTATTATCATCATTAAAAACCGAATTTCTCATCCCAAGAGGCTTAAAAATATTTTCTACAGCATATTCTCTCAGAGATATACCAGAGACTTTTCTAATAATTAAGGAGGAAAGGAAATAACCCGAATTACTGTATGCATGTTTTTCCCCAGGGATGAAATCTAATTCTTTTTGGGAGCAAATTAATTTATAAACCTCTTCTTCAGGCATATAATCTAAATAATCTTTCCCTGAAATGTACCATAACAGAAGATAATCACGAATACCACTGGTGTGATGGATTAATTGTCTTATTGTTATAGGCTTATTGTATTCAGGAAACTCAGGGAGATATTTACGTATATTATCATCCAGAGATAATTTGCCTTTCTCTTCCAAAAGCAATAAAGACATAGCTGTAAACTGTTTTGACATTGAACCAACATAAAAGGCTGTATTTGTAGAGATTGGAATATCATGTTCCAAATCTGCCATCCCATACCCCCGTTTATACCAGATCTCACCGTCTCTTATTATTGAAACTGCACAACCCGGTGAAGTTGCGTTATTCCATTCCTTAAAAATAGTGTCCACTCTATCAAATATGGGAGCATTTTTATAATGGACTTTTGTCTCAAACTCTGTTTTACAGGCAAATAACAAGAGCATAATAGAAAGTGTAAATAGAATTTCTTTCATGGAATCAGATAAATTGTTTTAAACTCTACTATAAAACTATTAATAAATACTCCATTGACAAAATATAAAATTGTCCTAAATCCGGTTGCAACTTTTGTCCGTTGGGTGTACCCAGAGGCACAAGAGGTCAATATCGACCTCTTGTTTCTTTTTGGAACTTCCCAAAACCTCATTGTTCTCTGTCTTTCAGTCTTGATGTCTTTGGGTCTTTATGTCTGATTGTCTTAGATGGTCTTACTCTACCCTCCCCTTCATATCCTGATAAACCTCAGGAGTGAAAATACGATCAATTTAATCATGCTGGTGGTTGGCTTATCGGGTTTTAAGTCTCCCTTGTTCCTTCCTTGTCTTTTGGATCTTATACCACCTAACATAATCCTCCTTTTCAAATATATGTACTTTTTTCTTGAACGAATTAAAGAAAAGCCGACACTTTGTTTTCCTTTTTATGAACTTTGTGATCCTATGTGGTTAAAAAGATATTTGCTACAAAGGTACCCTAAGGATACCACTAAGGTGAACAAAGGAGTAACCAAAACCATGAAAATTCTGCTAAGTGAAAAATTGCGGATTGTTTGAAAATTGTTTAACTTTATTAGTCTATAATTCGAATTAATGGAAAATTCTTTACCTGAAGTTGATAAGAAAAAGGTTAGAAAATGGAAAATAATCTTGTGGATTCTGTTTGTTGGAATGTTTGTTCCTTCATTCTATTTTACCATTATCTCAGGGTACCCAGGAAGAGTCGGAATTTATTTGTTTATTTTTTCATTTGTTGTACTTGCTTTGATCATTCATCTTTCAAAAAAATATTACAATTGGCTTAACTGGTTATTCCTCTTCTTATTTATTGGACTCTTTTTCAGAAGAAACCATTTACCTTTTGGAGCAGCAATAATTTCAATTAGTTCATTTTTTATCTGCGGCTATTCACTTATTAATTCTTTAAGGTTTCTGATCAACTTTAAGCATAATACCTATCTTCGCTGGTTCGGCCTTACAATAAATATTATAATAACTCTGTTTATTTTCGGGTTTCTTATCTGGGCGATGCATTGGTCAACTCAAACAGGCAATTTTTTTGTGTACTCCGGATCTGTATTATTCCCAATCGCGGTACTAGGAATGGTGTTTACCCTTCCTAATTCAAATTATGTAGGATGGAATAGTACTGACAGAAAAGTCTTTTTCAGAACAATAATTATACCTATGTGTATAATCTTTGTATTGATTTGCCTTGTATTAGTCTTTAATGATACATTCAGGATCTTGATGGATAAGGATTTCTCAACAGTTCCATGGAGTAACGAAGGTCTAAAATTGTTTGATCTGGAAGGAATTTAAAACCTCTTGAGTGATCTCAAAGACTTTCCGCTATTTTTACTATTTCCTCCACATTAATAAAGAAAGCCATAACTATTTTCTGATTACAAACAATTAAATATTTGTTGTCTGTAGTGAAAAATGGATTAGTCCCTTCTGCCTCAAGTAAAATGTGATTAGAGTTAATATCTGATCTGCTCTTTTCAAAAGTCAATCGATTATCCCCAAGATAACTAATTCCACGATCAGAATATGTAAAATAGTCTTCATCCGGAGAAAATGATAAAGATGTAAATCCATTAAAAACAAATCTGTATAAAGAAGGCGTGCTTCTTATGTTGATTGATGGATTATTATAATTTATAGATAGATTTACTTTATCTGACTCCATTTTGGGAAGGTAAATAGTAGCGATAATTCCCTTATTTGATTTTGAAAATTCAGCATAGCAATATTTCAGGTTGTCCGGGAAATAAGGACTGGAAATTACTTTATTATTAATCGTACCAACATAAATGTTCGAGTCTGATGATGTAGATAGAACGCTATAACCGTTATTAGAAAACTTAAGACTCCATACAGTGTCATTGTGATAGGTAAGTGAATTATAAAAATTATATTCTTTCTTAACTGAGTTAAAATACCAGATATTTATGGTTGAGTCTGATGATGCAGTTGCGATGAAATTATTATCAGACGAAGCATCTACTGCATTTACTGAGGACCTGTGATGATCAAAGGATTGTAAAATAATTCCTTTGGGATCAAATAGAACTGCATCGTGATCCGATGAAAGACAAATAAGTCTTCCTCCTTTCAGAAATTTAAATATCTGATTGGTATTTAATTTATTGTAGAATATTTTAACCGAAAAGAGATTTTCCCCATTCCTGTCCCAGACTGTAAGCAGACTGTCGGAGCCAACTGCTGCCAGATATCGGTCATCATCGGAGAACCTGAGATTCAGGATAGGAAAATGATCAGTTTGAATCGTTCTTTCTATTGATCCATCTGAGTTCCAGATAACAATAAGAGAATCTCCATATCCACAAATGAATTTTCCTGTTTCAGAACATAGTGCATATTCAAGATTGACGGGGGAAGCATCAAAGTTTATTTTGTATCTTATTGAAATGGATTTTATAACACTATCATTGGTATTCGAGTTTATAAGAATATTAAAAGCTTTTAAAAGGGCCTCTTTTGGGAGGACGTCTGCATTTTTATTCCAGGCATTTATTGAGGTTTTAAGTCTTTCAACCGGATCTTTAATCTGAGTAATAGATTTGATAGCAATATAATTCGATGAAATCTCATTTAGTTTAGTGGCTGCAAAAAAAGCAAGTGTTATCAGTAAAACAATAAAGGCCAGAGCTGAAAAGGCAATAAGTCTTTTTAATGTTTTTTGCTTAATACTCTGATGCTTTCTGCTTTCTTTTAAAAATCCCTTTAGTTCAGCCTTCAAGTTCAACAAAGAATCCTTATTGGAAAGATATATCAGATCCTCATTGCTGAGCAGAATCTTCCTTTTAAGATAATACTGATAGGCATTCTCGATAATCTGACTTATCTCGAGAAGTTCCTTTTCTGCACTTGAAAATTTCTCATACACTTTTTCAGCAAGAGAATCATGCCGCAGCTCATATCTCCCGTTTTCGTCTTTATCCCTTAAAATCCTGAGCTTTACAAAAGAGTGTATCAGTTCTTTTAATTTTTCTTTAATTATCTCCTTCCCTAAAGAGTGGATACTGTCCATTGCTTCCTGATCATTTGCTGGGCGTTTTGTTCCCTTTCCTGAGACAAATGCCTTCAGAACTGTCATTGTTGTATCAGGATCCTCCATAAGTGAGATCTGATCATCCAGGAAACTTCCAAGTAAGTCGGAAACATTACCAACTTTCTGCAAGAGAGATAATGTAAACGATAATAGTCTCTGATGATTTAAAACACCATCTGTTTCTAGCGCCATCCTGAAAATCTTATCGAGAAATACCTGCAAATAAGCCAGTTCAACATCTTCGCTACCAGGACTCAGTTTTTCAAGAAGAGTTTCTGCAAAACCTTCTTCAAGACTGATATTGAATACTTTACAAGGGTTGATAATTGCTTCTATTGCGTTCCTATGGGACATTTTTTCAATGCGTACACGATTGGAAAAAAATGTTGGAATGAACTTTTCGAATTCTGTAACACCTGCCATGTACTCTTCTCTCATTATGAATATAAATCGGCATTGCAGATCTGATTCTATGAGTGATTTAACTATTTGAATAAAAGTCCTCCGCTCTTCTTTACCTCCAAAGATGAAAAGTTCTTCGAACTGATCGAAAATGAAAAAAACTGGCTTGTAATGGTCAAGATACAAGGATCTTAAGCCCTTTTTAAAATCTAAAAGGCTGACAAGTTTGCTTTGTGGTGCTGTTATAGAAGCTAACCTGATCCCTGCAGCCATACTCTCAATGATATTCCCTCCACGACGTATTACAATAGGCAACCAGTCAGTCTCCTGGAACTTATTCGCCAGTCCACAATGGATCAGAGAGGACTTACCTGTTCCTGAAATTCCGTAAACCAGCATTATCTTGCTCTCAAATACTCGTTGATAGAGCTCTTCTATCTCCCTGTCGCGCCCGAAGAATATTTCACGGTCTTCTTTTGTATAACTGTCGAGGAACTTGAATGGTGACTTCATATTTTATAATACTGAGATGGTTGTCAGCATGTCTTTAAACTGTTCTATAAGGTTCCCGTAATTATGCAAACTCCGCAAGTCGCATTTCTCAGTTACTTCAGTTCCGACATACATTAACTGGTCTCCGCGGAACTTGGTGTATAGGAATATATCTTTCTTGATATCAAATTTCTCCTTGTCATCGATAACTTCAGAATTAGTGTCGATAACAAGAGGGGAAAGATTAAGGTATTCATCAAATGTCTTCAACGATTTCATAAGCAATACGGAACTGCTCTCTGCAAATTTGGTTTCCTCAAGTTCCTGTGCCTTGAACCCTGAGTCTGAACTGCTGAGAAGATCAATATAATGATTGAATTTAGCATCCTGATTCTTTGGGTGTATCACTTTAATCTCTCGCACCGAAACAAGTTTGTATTTACTGATGAATGCAATTCTTTCAAGAATAAATCCAAGCTTCTCCACATATTCAACACATCGTTTTTCAATTTCTTCGTTTGTCAGGTTGATCTGATAATGACCTATCTCATTCCGCTCAGGTACCCAAAAATCAAGAGCTGCATAAAACTTCTTATCGAAATTCTCACCCATCTCCGGCATAAACCAGGGAATAGTTTTCTCCTGCATAAATGTTCCTATTGCTCTAATAAGCCATGTATAATTGCCCATGCTCAGTACCATTATACGATCTCTGAACTCTTTTCTGAAACCGTCTGGAAGCGCAAACTTTTTCTCCTTGGTATCCTTCCAAAGCTGGCATATCATTATAAAACTTATGAACTGCATGCTCCGCTCAATGGTCTTGAAAATCTGGTCAAGACGCAACCTGTCAAGTTGCCGTGTCGAAGCTGAAAAGAGTCTGCGGAGCTCAACTCCTATGGGCCATGGAAAGCTTCTGATTATAAGGTCACCAAGCAAACGGGGGTCTAAAGTTTCCTCCTCCCCTTCTTCTGCAATTAGCATTTTTTGAATGGATGGCTTATATTTAAGCATCACCTGAAAAACTTTTTGAATTAGAAGTTCATTGGTTACTGCCATTGACAAAACGATTTTATTTAACAGAATTCCAATCTCTATTATAAGAAATTTATAAAGCCAAAATTTACAATAAAAAATTAATAAAGCAATAATTTCTTGAGAATTAAAAGGTTGGTTGAAAAGTCTATGAATATGTCCAACTTGCTCCAGAGTAAATTGACAATTATTTGTTAACGCAAAGTGCTTATTTTAAACCAACCCATTTTAATTGGAATCGAACCGGCTAAACGTAGTCAAGTCATCTGACTTTTGTATTATAGTATGATATGGTCTCCAAAAAATAATAGCTGGTTATGAACATTTCTATTTGAATTTATGTAATGTTGAAGCTTTTTAAACCGGTTGCAACTTTTGTCCGCCTGCGTGCCGGCAGGCAGGTTACGGGTACCAAACGGCATAAGAGGTCAAAATCGACCTTGTGTGTCTTTTTGGAACTTCGTAAAACATCACTTTTCTTGTCTTGCAGTCTTGGGGTCTGATAGTCTTTCTCTACCCTCCCCTTCATATCCTGATAAACCTGATGTGTGATAGTACGATCCATCAAATTATGCTGAAGGTTTGATTTACGGAGTTCAAGATTCGCCATCTCCCTATTACTTTGTAAAATCAATCATATCTAATTTTATTATCTCCCAGTATTTTCCCTTTAAGCATTTGGATCAAAATCTTCATCTGCAATTTCAAAATTTGAAAAATTGTACTCTTTCAATATTTATTTGACTGCATAATATGTTTAGATGTAATTAAACCTTAGTTCCTTTTAGCGATAAAGGCTTATCCATTTTTTGCAATTTTTGTCCGTTCGGGGTACAGAAAGCCCCTATTTATCGGGGCTTTCCTAATTTTGTAGGTGATAATAATTACTATTGCATAAACTCAAACAACAGTATTTTCAAGTTACCAGCCATAAAATTTATCTTAATAATTTGAATCTCATTTCAGATCCGGAGACTGAACTTCTTTTACAGGAATCATACCTCCCTTTGGTTTTGTCAATTCGAAGATGTTAATTCCTATGGAGATCTCATGGTTATTATAAATCCGGGGTGCGACAGCTGAAGCAAGATTGAAGTTATAACCAACTTTAATACTTTTATTAATATTGGCTCCAATACCTATGCCCCAGATGCCCGGATCGCGAAACAACAGGCTTGCCCAAAGCTTTTTTTGATATACTAATGAAGAGGCAAGTTCAAATTGACTTTTTATGTATTTTCCGCCTCTTAAAATCATAAGAGGTGAAACATCCCATTTTTCTGATATCTTATACATGTAGCTGGCATGAATCTGGTAGTTTGCCAGCGGCTTGTAATGCACATCTACCAGCTGGTATTTTGAATCTCCAAAGTTGATGTTGGAGAAAAGAAAGCCTGCTTCAATTCCCTTATATTTATAGACGGCTGAAACGTCACTCATGAATTTAAGTTTTGAAGTCACATCAGCAGAGAGCAAGGCAGGATCGATATTGTACTTAGGGTCATTGTAATAATTTATGATATCCAGAGTGTTACTGTAAAAACCAGCTGAGAGTCCAAATAAGATGAAATGGTTTTCAGCAAGTTTTACTTTGTAGGAATATGTTCCCAGAATTATCATCTGTTTGAAGATACCAGCTTTATCGTATATGAATTTGCCCCCATATCCGGCATTCTGCATTAATGCATCATTATAGCTTAGTTTAAGCGTCTTCGGACCTCCGTCAATACCTGACCAGTCGCTTCGGTAGCCCATAAACAGGTACTTGGTATTATAATTACCTGCATAAGACGGAGACAATGAATATTTATCCAGAAAATAGTTTTCTGAAAGCGGCATCTGCTGTGAAAAAAGCATCACACCTGAAAAAATCCCTATGATAACAATAATTAGTTTTTTCATTTTTAGAATTATGAGGATTTATCTGACAATATTTACGGTACCTGAAATTGTTCCGGAATTATCTGTTTTTATAATGAAATAATAAGCTCCATCAGGCAGTGGGATTCCACTGGAGGTTCCATCCCAAAGATTATTATAGTTTTTGTTTGCATAGACCTCTTTTCCCCAACGATTGAAAATCCTTACATCACACTTACCATAAGAAGCAATGTCCGGTATCTCCCATGTGTCATTGAACCCATCATTATTAGGAGTAAACAGATGAAGAATGTCCTTATGTGTCGAGATTATCACGACATCTGCAAATATTTCTGCAGACAGATAATTCTGGTCTCCCGGATTATAACCACGTATCTGGGCGGTACCTCGTGATACTCCTACAAGCTGGTTGCCCGTAACAGTAGCGAATTGGGGATTACCACTTTCGAAAAGAACAGTAAGTCCGGAAGTTGAAGATGCTTCAATAGTATAAACATCTTTAACAAGCATATTAGCAGGAATATCGGTGAATGTAATTGTCTGTGAAATCCTGGAAACAGTCATTGTGCCTGTCTGATAGATAAAGCTGTAACAATTATCACTACCTCCCGTTATAGTAATCTGATACGTTCCTGCATTGGAATTCTGAACCGCTACAGTCTGTATAGAAGGCAGTGCATCAAGTACCGACTGAGTCTCAGCATTCAATAATCCCGATATCGTAAATGTAAGTGCAGGATTGGCTGCCAGATAATCCCTGGTTTTATCATCTGCCCTGAATGTCAGAATGGCTTTGTTTATAGTGAGATTACCCTCGGTATAGTTAAACAGATAGTTATTGTCTGTTGCCAGTGCGGGAACAATACTGAAGGTACCAGGAATGCTGTACCTGACAGCTACCGTCGTAATAGCAGGAGGAACATCAATAACAGTTTTGTCATCAATTCCTTTAAAGCCAGTGTAAGTAACAGTCAGAACAGGATTGACATCACCATAAGTTTTGACTTTGTCATCAGCTGTTACATTCAGTGTTGCTTTGTTTATAGTCATTACACCATTGGTAGGTATCAGATTGTAATTGGTACTCAAAGCAAGAGTACCCTGACTAATTGCGTAAGTTCCGGTATTCTCTCCAGCAGCTCTCGTAAGCGAACCCGAGAATGAATCGCCTGTTATCAGAGCCGGAGTGAAGGTATAAGTCAGCGAAGGATCTTGATCACCATAGACTTTTGTCTGAGCATCTGCTGTCACAGCGATTGGTTTGCCTGTTACCGTCAGGTCGGCTGATGTATAACTCAGAAAGTAATTGGCGCTCAAAGAAAGATCGCTCTGGTTAATTGCATAAGTACCGACATTCTCCCCTGCTAATCTGTTCAGTGAACCTGTGAATGAATCACCTGTTATCAGAGCCGGAGCGAAAATATACGTAAGCGAAGGATCTGTTTCTCCATAGACTTTTGTTTTAACCTCGGCAGTGACCTCTATTGTTATAGGATTGATAACTCCAGTAATAACAGGCTGTATTAAAATGTAATTTGAAACACCGGCTCCTGTTATAGTCATCGGAACTGTGGCTACAGAAATACCTGTTCCAACATCTACCTGAGCAAAAGTACCTGAGGTTTGGTTCTCAAGGGTCACATCATCCGATCCAACAACTCCGGAAAGAACTGCACCTGTTATTGTAGCAGAATTATTTCCATCATAAGCTTTTGATGTTACTGTTGCACCAGTCACAGTTAATTCTTTTTTATCAACTGTAACAATGACTTCAGAAGAATTTGTTTCAGAACAAGATCCGCTTTTAACTACTGCACGGTAGTACCATGTGCCAAAAGCTGAAGGTATCTCTGTGTAGGTATTAGAAGCACTGGAAATATCTTCCCAGGTTCCTGTGTTTAGTTTTCTTTGCCATTTTTGTACAATTCCTGTCTGTCCGCTATGAGTTAAAGTTCCTGTTCCGTTGCCGTAAGTAATAGTGCCTGTTCCGGCAATTGTTCCACCAACTGATATGGGATCAACATTAATTGCAGCTTCACCTGAATTGACCTGGAAACAGATACCACTTACCACGGCTCTGAATTGAGTTGATGAAGTAAGGTTAACTGCTGTATAGGTCGAAGTTGTAACATTAATATCAAATGAATTCAACCAGTTGTCTTCAGATGATTGCCATTTTAGAACGGTTCCGTCATACCCTGAAAGTGTAAGCAAAGTGATGTTTGTTCCAAAGCATACTGAACCTGATCCGGAAATAGTTCCTCCATTGGATGCAGGGCTAACTCTAATTTCAGTAGGTGCAGAAGTAAGATCAGTTAGATTGTTAACTATTGCGCGATACTCCCATGTCCCTTCTGAAGAAGGTATTTCAGTATATGTTGCGGTTATATTAACTATGTCACTCCACGAACCCTGATTAACCCGTTTCTGCCATTTAACTATCGTACCAGTGTATCCGTCTAAGGTCATTGTTCCTGTTGAACCATTAAGACATATTGGAGTTGATCCGCCGGTAACTGCTCCTGCATTTGAACTGAGAACCTGAATAGATAGAGAAGATGAATTAACATCCGTGCATGTTCCACTTTGGATTTGAGCACGATATTCCCATGTTCCGACAACATTAGGTGTGGTTGAATAGGTAGCTGATGTGTTGGAAACATCTGTCCAACTGCCTGCACCAAGCCTTTTCTGCCATCTTGCAACTGTGCCGGAATAACCAGATAAAGTAATTATACCGGTCGACTGGCCAAGCTCAATAGGGGTTGACCTTCCGGAAAGTGAACCTCCGTTTGCAACAGGATTTACAGTAACTTCTGTACTCACAGAATTGATCTGTGAACAAATGCCATTTTGAACAACAGCTCTGAATTGAGTTGTTTGTGTTAAAACATCTGAAGTGTAAGTGTTTGAAACATTAACTATATCTGTCCAGTTTGTGAATGGAGCAGTTGTACTCTGCCATTTGATAACATTTCCTGAATTTCCGGTTAATGTAAGTAATTCACCAGTATTTCCTGAACAAATTATCGTTCCGCCGGATACAATACCTGCTACTGTCGGAGGATTAACTGTTACTGTAGTTGCATCTGAATAATCTACAGCACATATTCCGTTCTGAACTACAGCCCTGAATTGAGTTGTCTCAGTTAAAGGAGCTGATATGTATGTATTCGATGTATTTGATATATCAGTCCATGTACTGAAAGGAGATACTGAACTCTGCCATTTTGCAACTGTCCCTGTATTACCTGATAATGTAAGTACGCCACTGATACTGCCTGAACAGATTGTAGTTCCTCCGGCAACTGAACCCTTTATTACAGTTGAATTTACAACCTCAATCTCAGTAGGAGCTGAGGTCAGATCAGAAACATTGTTAATAACTGCCCGGTACTCCCATAATCCATCTGATGATGGTATTTCAGAGTATGTAGTAGATCCTGCATTCCCAATGTCAACCCAACTGCTGCCACCATTGACTCGTTTTTCCCATCTCACAATTACTCCATTGTAGTCAGCAAGTGTCATTGTACCTGTTGAGTTAGTTGAACAAAGTGGAGTTATTCCACCGGTTACAGCACCTGCATCTGAGGAAGTAACTATTATGCTTACTGAAGAAGAATTTGCTGGAGAGCATGTTCCATTATTAATCACTGCCCTGTATTCCCATGTACCAACAACATTAGGTGTTGCAATATAGCTGGCTGAAGTATTTGCAATATCTGTCCAGCTTCCTGATTCAAGCCTCTTTTGCCATTTTACAACGGATCCGGTATGGCTGCTTAAATCAATAGGTCCTGTTGACTGACCTAATGCGATTGGAGATGATCCACCTGTGAGTGTGCCACCTGCTGTTAAGGAATTAACAGTAACATTAAATACAGTTGCACTGTTTGCAGTACATCCATTCCCATTAGTGTAGTTGACACTTACTGTTTGAAGCCCGGCTGTATTCCAGGTAATTGTTATTGTGTTGTCGGCTGGTGTGCCAGCTGATGTGATTGTTCCTCCGGCGGAAACAGTCCAGGAATAGACTGACATTCCGGTTTCAGTAGTATATACCGAACCTGTTGTTCCTTCACAGACAGAAGATACTCCCGCTATTGTAGGCTCAGGTAATGGTTTGATAATCAGGTTTCCATTAATATAAGAAATTGTATAATTTGTTGAAATGATACCTGAAGGTACAATTGAATAACTACCTGCATCTGTCGCACTTATTGCTGTTCCTCCGTAGATGAGTGATGTTAAGATCAGTGATCCTGGTCCATCGCCATTATTAAATCCACTATAACTTAATGTATAATCTGTAAATGTTGAACCATCATCACATTTACTCTTGTCATCGGCAGTTACTATAAGAGAAGCCGGAGTTATGCTGAAGGTTGGTGTTGCACTTACAGTAAGTGAGTAGTTACTACCCGCAGTAAGCGCTGCTGGAAGCGACCCAATTGCAAAAGTGTGGTTGCCAGCATCTTCACCAGCCGTTCTTCCAAGTAAACCTGTAATTACATCAGTACCAAGAAGTAAAGGAGAATAGGTATAATCGAACACTGAAGGATCGGCAGAACCATAAACTTTTGTTATGCCTGAATAAGCAGTAACCACGACATCCATTGGTGTTATATCTGCCGTTGTTGAGCCTGTTGCAGAAACAAGATGGTAATTATCAGAACTGGCTCCACCACTTATTACAATTTCTGTGTAATTCACTGTTTTACCTGTTCCGGCATCTTTATCAGCGAATGCTGCCGAATAAGTGAATGTCAGATCATCACCTGAAATACGGTCATTAGTGAATCCTGTTCCGGTTACAGATGTTGTTCCGTCATAGGCTTTGTTATCAGCAGTGAAGCTGCCTAATACCAAATCTCTTTTGTTTATAGTCAATGTCCCGTCAACATAGGTAATGTTAAAGAATGAAGGATCGTAATCGACTGTTCCGGTAGCCAGGCTTGGTGTAATTGAATATGTATTAACACCTGCGGTTGAAACTGCTCCTGTACTGGTCAGGGTAACCCCTGTAATTTCTGCAGAAGCTGGAGATACATCAAATAGGGTTGGATCCGTACCAAGACTTTCACCATAGACTTTTGATTGGTTGTTTGCAGTTATGATTACTGCTTTCCTTACAATAATATCAGCCTGATAACCATATTTTGCAGGTTCATTGAGGTCCATGGCAGTAAGCCACCAGTTACCTTTATTACTGAATTGCAACTGATCGGTAAAAGTATGAATACCCTGTTCTGCCTGAAGGAATTGATAATCAATTGGATTAATTGCATCTATATCGGTATTGGAGAATGTTAACGTACCTGTATAATCGGTCTTGCGGTTGTTGTAAATATCTCTTGCTTCTACTGTTACAGTAGCCCATGATCCAAGGTTATGAGGATTTGATACTCCGTAAACAAGGAAGTCTTTCAGGAGAGCAGATTTTACAGTAATCTGATCGGTTCCGTCAGCGATGCCTGTAATGCCATCTTCAGGATTTGATTCTGAAGCAGTTATTGTATGATCTCCGGTATTTTCATCATAGTACCAGAAATTGGATAAAGAAACACCGTTAGGTATAATTAATTGTGTAATAATACTTCCTGCTGATGCAGCACTATAGAATTTTTTATTCACACCGGTAGAATTGCTGAACAGATAAACTGTCTGCGAGCCTGTAATGACAAGATTATTAAACAGATCATATCGTGTTACATTATACCCGGCTCTTGAACCTCCTGCAGTAATATCAGCAGGTGCATTTAAAATGAAGTAACTTACTTGGGCATGACCAACTATCACCGAAAGCTTATGTGCATCTGCATTAATACTTCCTTCAGAAGCTGATATCTGGGCAGTTTCGGTTTTATAAAGTATCATATCTCCTGTTGACACACCTGCAACAAATGCCATAGTTGTAGCAGTTCCAATTTCAATCCCACTAACTTTTGGATTTATAGATGAATTTGATCCCGCCGGAGAAGGATTGGCTCCCGAGAATGTGAGAGATTTTGAACCGGAGTAAGCCGTTGCCGGGTTATTAAATGCATCATAAGCAGTAACTGTTATTGTCTGGACTGTACCGGCTACCTGTGCTCCGGTTCCTGTGACTGCAAAATAATTTTCCGGAGCAGCATCAACTGCAACTGATAATTTGTGACTATTTGCATTTATTGAACCTTCAGAAACTGTAACCAAAGCATTTTCAGCTTTATATAATATCAAACTGCCAGTGGCTGTACCCGAAGTAAAACTGATTGTTGTTCCGGTGCCAAATGCAGTACCTGCAAAAGAAGGATTGGTAGAAGGAGCAGGAGATAAATCTGCGCCTGAGAAAGTAAGCGTCTTATTGCCTGTATAAGTGGTTGCCAGGTTATCAAAAATATCGTAAGCTGTGATTGTTACAGTTTGTGCCACTCCGGCTACCTGAGTTGTGCTTCCGGTTATGTCAAAATAATTAGCAGCTGATGAAACCACTCCCACAGAGAGTTTATGATCGATACTGTTTATTGTTCCGTCAGTAACAGACACCTGGGCATTCTCTGTTTTGTAAAGGTACATTGTTCCTGTTGAGGTACCTGATGTAAATGTAAGGGAGGTTGATGAACCAAAATCATTTCCACCTACTCGAGGATTGGTCGATGCCGGTAAAGTCAAAGCCGGATTTGCACCTGTGAAAGTTAATGACTTAGAACCTGCATATCCGGTTGCAACGTTATTGTAAGCATCAAACGCAGTTACCGTAACTAACTGACTTTCGCCAGCAGTCTGGATACTTACACCTGTCACAGACAGATAGTTGGCAGAAGACGGAACCACTGTAACAGGGAGAATATGTCCATCGCTGTTTATTGTTCCATCAGTTGCTGTTATTGAAGCGTTTTCAACTTTGTATAGTGACATTGTTCCTGATGCGAAACCGGATGTAAAGCTCAATGGTGTAGCTGTTCCAAAAGATGTTCCGGCTACTGTTGGGCTTGTGGAAGGGGCATCAGATACGCTTGCTCCGGAGAAAGTCAAAGAATGTGAACCTGTATATCCGGTGGCAATATTGTCGAATTCATCATAGGCTGTCAGAATAATAGGCTGAGCTTCTCCTGCAACCTGAGAACCACTTCCTGTTATGGCAAAATGACTGGCTGTTGCAGGTGCAACTATTATTGTACGCGTCTGATCAAAACCTGTTGCATCTAGCTTAGCGCTTATAACATTAGGTGCGCCGGTGTTAGTTACTCTTACTTGTGCAATATATGATCCATCTCCTACATTGGTTACCAGAATCGGACCATTATAATCAGAAGAAGAACCATCGAGATAAACTGAAATGTTCCGGCAGGAGTAGAGCAGGTTGCCTATTGCATCGCGGGGAACAATAGTAACGAATACATATTCACCGGCAATTTTACTTGTATTATCAACAATAAGTGTAGATTTTGTTGTAAGAGGAGAAAATGCTCCCGGACCAACCAGGATGTTTTGCTGGTCGCCGCTCTTGAAAGCAAATACTGCATCGGCAGCTCTTAACCAGTATGCTCCGATCATATTAATATTTATTGTATTAAAGGTTCTTACACCCAGATTTGCAAGTGTAAATGGCTGAAGTCCTGCAGGAAAAGTAACTAATGCATCGTTCGATGACTTAAACCTTATATTCCCTACATAATCTTTAGCTGTGTTCCAGTAAACGTCTCTTGCAGTTACTGTTACAGAAAAGGGCACGCCTCCGGCCTGAGTTGTGCCGGCAACAACTCTGAAATTATCGAGTATTGCATTTTTTACAGTTATTGGAGCTGTTGTTCCCGGACTTGCAGTTGGACCATCAGTAATAGTAATAGTCGGTAAGGGGAGCTGATCGGAATTGAAGAAGGTAAATCCGCTTATAGTAGCATTACCTGCAGTAAAGGTCTGTATCCCATTAGCCGGCATTATACGTGCAGTACCATTTCCTGATGTAGCTGATGTTGTGGTCCACAAAACATTATTAGACCCTGAGTAATTGGTTTTAATATTGCCATAATCATCATAAACGGTTGCTGTTACTGTAAATGGAACACCCGCAACAATAGTACCGTTAGCCACCAGAATAAAATGGTTTATTGCTGCCGGGGTCACTGTTATTGTTGACTGATTTCCGGTTTTGCTGTTCCCGGTAACTGTTAAAGTATGTTCTCCTGTTGTCTTAAGGGTAACCCCATTTGAAAAAGTATTTACCCCATTATTTCCGCCTGCATATGTAAAACTTGCCGGCAGAACAGACTGTGGGTCGGTTGATGTGAAAGTAATGGTTCCTGTATAATCTGTTTTTATATTCAGGTACTGGTCATAAGCTGTAACTACCGGTGAAGTTGTTGATCCTGCCACAACAGGGTCTGTAATACCTGCGACAGTAAAATGATCGATCGGTGCAGGAGTAATGTTGAATGTATTTGAAACAGGGGTGGTTGTGATTGGCGAAGCGGCACTGGCTTTCAGCGTATAGCCGGTACCGGTTTTATTAATCCACAGGTCTGTGAAAACTGCGACTCCGCTAACAGCATTTACAGTAAGTGTACCTGTTAGTGAGCCAGCGCCACCTATTGAAGGATTATCATTAATTGCTATTGTAACTGCTGCTGCTGAAGAAGCCATAGTATTTCCATAGGTGTCAGTAACCCGGACAGTTACAGGAATGTTTGCTCCTGCAATTTTGTTTGCAGGCTCTGTACCAAAAACAAGACGGTTAGGTGCAAAATTGGCAGTAACGGTAATACTATTCGTTACGTTTGCATCGGTGCGCGGATTAACAACTGATCCATCGCTCCAGTTCACAAAATTATAACCAGAATTTGGAACTGCAGTAACTTCTGTTCCGCTTGTAGTATTTGCTACGGTCTGTGAAAGAGAGCCGGAAATTGTGCCATTCGTTCCTGCTGTGTATGTAAGAATGGAATGTGTCCTGAAAGACAAAGAAGTATTATAAGCTGATGTTGCGCAGCTGTTTGATGCTTTTACAACCATATAATATGTAGTACTCTGAGATAACCCGGTAGCTGTTGCTGTAAGGGTTGGATCAGTTGTTGTTCCGCGGGAAGTATAAGAGCTTTCGTAAGTTACACCCGAAGATGTTCCTACAGCCCAGGAGTAAGTAATCGGTGCCAGACCTGTTGAGCCTGCCCATGAAAGGTTTGCCGAACCTGTACCTGAAGCCGATGCCGTTGCACCCGTAGGAGCAGAAGCTGGCTGGTTGACAGTGACAATTACAGATACACAACCTGCACTTGACCCTGTTGTATTTATGTTTTTAGCGAAGTATGTGGTATTAACTGATGGGTAAACTGTTAAGGGATTACCTACACCTGCAAAGGTTCCTCCACAACTTCCGGTGTACCAGGTAACTGTTCCCTGTCCGTTCGATACCGAAAGCTGACTACCTGCTCCGTTGCATATTGTTGAAGGTGCTGCTGCCGGACTGGTCGGGTCTGTCGGAAAAGTTAAAAATGATAGCTGAGAACCGTAACTTGTTCCTGATGAATTAGTTGCAAAAGCTCTGACATAGTAAGTTGTATTGTTTGACAGACCAGTAAGCGATCCGGAACTTGTTCCGGTATTACTGCCTGTTGTGGGAGTGCCACTTGTATTCCATACTATTCCCTGTGCAGTTACTGTTGCACCTCCTGTGCTTGTAACAGTATAGCCGGAAGTAGCTGTATTTGTCGTTATAGATGAAATAGCTGTGGTTGTTACAGTAGGTGGAGAAACACTTGAAGTCGTAAAACTCACCTGGGGTCCATAACCAGTACCCAGTGAGTTTGTTGCATAAGATCTTACATAATAAGTAGTTCCAGGGTTCAGTCCGGTCATTGTTGCTGTAAAAGTGCCAGTCCCTGCTCCACTCGTTACTTTTGAATTACTTATTGTAGGTGTTTGAGAAGTGGCATAAACCAATCCGCGTTCAGTCACGCTCTGGCCACCATCAGCACTTACATTTCCTCCTGAAATTCCACTGCTGCCGGTAATGGAGGTTACACTACTGGTTGTTGTAACTGTTGGAGGTGATTGAACTACTCCGCCTTCAACAGCCCAGTTAAACAATCCTGATGATCCCACGTTAGTTGCAGATTCATTCAAAAGGAAACTTGATGTTCCGGAATATGGAAGTACTGAATAAACCAAACCCGTACCTGTTGACCAGCCGGCTGTTGGCCACGCACTGTTGTTCCCCGATTTCGCCCACTGAAGATCCATATAGCGGATCTCAATTGTAAAGTTCAGGTTGGAAGACCCATTATACCCGGTTGCCTTCCGAAGTACAATCTGGAAGGTATTGTACCCGCTTCCTACTCCGGTCGGACTTCTGTAAGGAGCTATCCCGGAATATGTAACTACTACATAATCAGTATTCTGGCTATAGTAAATATCGCCGGCAATACCCGGATGCAAATCATCATACTGAGCGGCTATAATAGGGCCTAAGGTGTAACCGGGAATGCCGGTCGGACTGTATCCGCTGTTCCCATGCCCAAATGTGACATAGCCATTTGAACTGACATACATAGATGTATAGACAGTAGCGCCAAATTGAATACCACCGGTGAATACGCCAGTTATACTGACATTCTGGTTAGCATCGTCGGTATTTGTTATATTGGCTAAAGTTGATCCGATTGGAGTAAGTTGACTCGACTGACCTGTAACTGATTGATTAATTGCCATCAGAAACAGTAACAGAAATGTCACCTTACCAACACCACCGGCGATCTGCATTGTGGTATTTTTGACGTTTATATTATTCATGGTTTTCATTTTTGGGAATTGAAACTGTATAATGGCTTTTCTATTTCATGATAAATGTTAATCCGGTAATCTGTTCCAGTTTTGCCTTAAAATCCAAACCTCTTTCCGCCGTAAAAACATCAGTACTGTGAACCACAACTTTACCTGAGACATGAGACTTCCATGTTGCAAGTAATGAAGTATACTCCTGAATATTTTCCGGGGTAAGTGCAATGCTGGTAAAAACCATTGACCCTGGTTTCGACCAGACAAAAATATGCAGGTCGTTTACTTTTTTCCCGGTTAGGGCCTTGGTTATCTGACCCGGTGCAAGCAGCTGGGAAGCCGTTACAACAAAAGAATTTGCCTGTCCTTTATACTGAGCTTTAAGCACCTCTCCGTTTGGACAGGAATAATCAAGAACGACAAAGTCGGTATTGATATTTTGTGCCAGAGCATTTATCCCTAGAGCCAGAACCAGACTGATTAAGAGTATAAGCTTTTTCATATCGAGAGTTTTTTTATTAATCGTATATTAGTATGTTATTTTAATCTGCCCGTTACCAGATCTTGATCCGGAAGTGGTTGAACCCGATGTAACACCTCCCGTATATGAGGAGCCACCACCACCACCACCTGAATAACCTGAACCATGATCTACAGTAGATGTGCCACCACCTCCTCCATAAAATCCGCCGCCGCCACCACCGCCGCCCCATGCATTATAATTGGTTGAGCCATTCCCCCCGTAACCATAGCCGCCTGAAGTAGCATTTCTATCTGTATGTACACCGCCCCCTGCACTTTGAGTACCTCCATGTCCTCCAAACCCGGTAATGTAATCTACTGCATCCAATCCACTCGCGCCCCCGCCATTAGCACCTGCCCCAGTTGGAGCTCGTCCACCACCACCACCGGCAATAATTACCCGGTTTCCCAAACCGTTACCCCCGGCCCGAACATCAGATGCACCACCACCACCACTTCCATTAGTACCCGATGGGTTGGTATCAACTCCTCCAGTCCCTCCTCCGTTAAATCCTCCGGATTGGTTCGTAGCACCCTGTCCTCCAACATAAATGAATAAAGTTTGCCCCGGGCTAACCGACAAGGTTCCGGTTGAATAACCTCCAAGTCCGCCAGTACCATCTCCACCCTGAGCACCCCACGCTTCAATAGTAACACTGGTAACACCAGCCGGAACAACAAATGTTTGCTGCCCTCCGGTATAGCCGAAATCAGTTTGAATAAGTGAGATAAAGCTTACCTCAGTACCATAGCTGGTGCCGGCACTATTGGTTGCATAGGCCACTACATAATATGTTGTTATGGTTAAAAGACCTGAAGGGCTTAAACTGAAGGCACCTGCTCCAAAAGTTCCTGATTCAGTTATATTTGTACCTGAGGTAGCCGGATTAAAACCAGAGGTTGTGCTGTATTTAAAACCACGAGTGGTTACATTGGCGCCATTGATAGCTGTAATGTTTCCATTCAGTGTGGCTGAAGTGCTGCCAATATTTGAAACTGCACTGGTTACCAGAGTCGGTGCACTTATGCAGGAAGAAGTTGTTTGTGTCAGTGTTGTACCCCCAGAAACACAACCTGATGCATTATAGGCCCAGACATATCTGGTATAGGCCGTATTACATGTCAGACCTGATTCTGTACTGGTTAATAAAGTACCCATGTCGGTTGCAGAACCGTAAACATTTGTGGTATTCCACCTGTATCCTGTAGCACCACTTACACTACTCCAGTTCCATACAATCTGAACCTGGGCAGCAACATGTGCAGATGCCGTTGGGGCTGCTGGCGTTGCTGTAACCGTTGCAATAACAGCAAATCGGGTTGAACTTTCTTGTCCATTTACGGTTTGGCTGGCATAATAAGTGGTACCGTTTACCAAAGGTTCCGTACCTGTATAAAGGATTCCGCCACTCGAAGCAGAGTACCATTTAATTGCTGTACCAGTCGCTGACAGGCTACTCACGGTCTGAGCAATCAAGCTTCCGCCGCCCAGGAGTATCAGGAATATAAGTAGATATCGTTTCATATTTTTGAGCCTATTAATTTCAGACGTTTGATTCATTTCCTTTTTCATTATTTTGATAGCCCATTGTTGCAGGCCCTTATCCCAAGCCTGCTTCATGAAATTTTTGTTTTATACAGGACCACTTCCTGAACAGAACGATTGTGCTGCTGACCCTGTTGGGGCATCAGGGTTAATGGTAAAGGTTGTTGCACTTGAACTGCCTGAAGCAAAATTGCCATCGGCTGCAACGGTTACTGTTACTGTATAACTACCTGCATTGGTTGGTTTTGTTGCACTCGGTCCGTAAGCCGGGCTAACCCCAACATAACTGTAGGTATAACTTGTTCCTGTTCCGGTATTTGTGGCTGCATCCGGTCCCTGTGGTGAACCAGTGTAAGTATAAGTTCCAACCGTAGGAGTTATAGTAGGTGTAGCTAAGCCAATTGTAAAGGCTGTTGCACTTGAACTGGATGAACTATAATTTCCATCGGCTGCAACGGTTACTGTTACAGTATAACTGCCTGCATTGGTTGGTTTTGTTGCACTCGGTCCGTAAGCCGGGCTAACTCCAACGTAACTGTAGGTATAACTTGTTCCTGTTCCGGTATTTGTGGCTGCATCCGGTCCCTGTGGTGAACCAGTGTAAGTATAAGTTCCAACCGTAGGAGTTATAGTAGGTGTAGCTAAGCCAATTGTAAAGGCTGTTGCACTTGAACTGGATGAACTATAATTTCCATCGGCTGCAACGGTTACTGTTACAGTATAACTGCCTGCATTGGTTGGTTTTGTTGCACTCGGTCCGTAAGCCGGGCTAACTCCAACGTAACTGTAGGTATAACTTGTTCCTGTTCCGGTATTTGTGGCTGCATCAGGTCCCTGTGGTGAACCAGTGTAGGTATAGGTTCCAACCATTGGGGTTACTGTTGTTGTAGCTAAATTGATCTGCACCGTAACTAAAGTCCGTGATGCACTTACACATTGGGTTGGCATAAGATCAGCCATAGATTCAGCCCAGGCGGTATAGGTACCTGTATTTGTTCCAGTTGGCGCAGTTGTAACTGTGCCTCCCGAAGAGGCAGTATACCAAACAATCGTTGAACCAGTTGGTGGGGTAGCTGTTCCAGTATGAACAGAACCATCGTACGTTACACTAACATCTCCGGCAGTCGGCGCGGCTGGCAATGGATTTACTGTTAACATAACTTCTGACACATCTGAACAACCAGAAACAGTTGTACCTTTAATATAATAGGTACCTGAAGTGGCAACTGCATTAGGATTAGCAAGAGGTAATGTGGCTGCATTATCAGTCCAGTATGTAAAAGAAAGGTCAGAAGTACTGCCGTTAGTAAGGGAAGCTGCTGTGAGATCAACTGTTGCAGGAGAACAAACAGCAGCCGGGTTATTGACAGTTATCTGAGGATTTGGATTAACAGTTAATGTTATTGTATATGGTGCACCGATACACGAATTTGCTGTTGATACAGGTGTAACAATATATGCAACTGTTCCTAAATCGGTGTAACTGATATTACTTAATACCTGATTAATATGAGTTGGAGACCCTGTACTTACACTGGCATCGAGTATAATGTCAGAAACTGTTCCAAGAGTCCAGCTAAATGTACATGGCATGCTTGCCGTAAGTTCAATATTCGGACTTGTACCACTGCAGGTAGCATATGCGTTCAAATTCGAAACTGAAGGTGTTTCATTTATAACTACATCGTCTGTAGTTGTTAAAGCACTGCAACCACCGCCTCCACCAACTGAATATGTAACAGTATATGCGCCTGGAGTGCTGGAATTAGGTGTAACAGAACCTGTTGAAGGGTCAATTGTTAATCCTGAGGGAAGTGCAGAATATGTTCCACCTGTTGTTCCGGTTAATTCAACCGGCTGAGCAGAAACTATTGAGTTGCAATATGGTGAACCTGAATATGAAATTGACGGGGATGAGGGTACTGCCGTTATAACCAGACTGTTAACAGTTGCTGAAACGGTAGCGCATCCATTTGCTGCTGCAATTGTATTAACAATCTGATACGTTCCTGCTGTTGTTGCTGCAAGGTCTATTCTGCCGGGATTTCCGGAAACAAACTGAACTCCTGCAGGAACTGATGTAAATATTCCTGCAATACCGCCGTCAAAAATAACATCGGGGTTTGTGCCTGCACTCTTACAGTAAGCTGCACTTTCATAATGAAATGAAGCAACTGGCAAGGTTGTTATTGTAACTGAGGTAGTTGGTTCAACTATCGGGCATCCGCCAGCTGCGGCAATCCTGTTTGTGACTGTATATGTCCCGGCAGTACTTCCGGTAATGTTTATTTCACCTGTCGATGCAGAAACAAACTGAAGTCCGGAAGTTGAACTGAAAGTACCCATTATTCCACCGTCAAGCATTGTTGGCGTTGGATTGATTCCATTACTGCAATACGGCGATGCGGCATAATTAAATGTTGCCACAGGAAGTGCAGTTACGGTAATAGTCGCATTTCCGGATTGCAATTGCGTGGAACCGGTTGCATCAGAAATTCTTACAAGTGTATACAGATATGCTCCACTTTCAGATGTTGGTTGTGGAACAACAACCATATTCCCCGAAGTTGTTGTGATTGTTTGATTTGAACCACTATTTATAGTATAAGTAAAGGTGTATGGTGCTGCACCATCTGCTCCTGTGAAAGTGATGTTTGGAGCTGTTGAATTCTGACAAACTGACTGATTACTTCCTATTGTTGCAGTTGGCATGGACAAGATCTGCACACTTGCCGTGGCTGTAACCTGGGCACATGGTGCTACTGCATTAAGTGTATATGTTAAACTATATGTTCCTGCAGTACTTGTTGAAGGATCCACTACGCCTGTTGAGGCATTTAATGTTAATGTTCCGACTCCTGTATATGTAAATGTACCCCCGGTATAAACTCCGCTGCCGGTTAAAGTAACCGGTTGGTTTATTTGATTTTTTGTAAAGGGAGAATCATAAGTTATTGAAGCTGCAGGAAGCTGAAGAACAACTAGTGTTGTGGTTGCTGTCATAGGAGAGCATCCTCCCAAACCCGGAACAAAATATCTGACTGTATAAGTTCCTGATTGACTGGAGACCGGTGTTATTGTTCCATTTGTTGAATTAATATTAAGGCCTGAAGGGGTTGCAGAATAAATCCCTCCGGTAGCTCCGGTTTGTACAACACTTGCCATTCCGGCTGAAGTGCAAAATGGTGTACCTGTGTAAGAAATAGACGGAGCAATTGAAGCATCAGTGATTGTAACATTTGTCGAAGCCGGATTTTCCAGACAACCCTCACCCGGAATGACTGTATATATAATTGTATAATCTCCGTTTGAACTTGACGATGGAGTAATTGCTCCTGTTGAAGCATTAAGAGTTAATCCGGCTGGACTTGATGTAAATGTTCCGCCGGATGTTCCGGTTCTTGTAACTTCTTGTTCATCTGTAACACTCTTACAAAAAGTATTGCTTGAATAAAAAATTATAGCCTGGGTTGAATTGGCGCTTATTGTTGCAATTACCTGAACACGGGCACTCCCGCTGTTTAACGAACAATTTGCCCCATCTAACGCATCAACATAATAAGTTTTGGTAACTGCAAGTGAAGGTGTGGTAAAACTGATACCCTCGCCAATAGCTGTTCCATAAAACGGAACATCATACCATTTAATCGTGCCTGATGAAGCTGTTGCGCTTAACACCAAAGGACCTGCTCCACAGCGCGATGCTGGTGTTGTGGTTGTGATCTGCGAAAAGGCAGACGACCCAAAAAAACCAATAGTCACAAGAATCAATAAAATCCTCGCAATCAGCTGATCAATCTGTTTTCCAGATCTTAGTTGAAGGTTTTTCATAAGACTATATTTAAAAATTTGAATAATATTTTTATGCATTTGATTGTTTAATCGCTGTGGAGAAAAAGCTAACCAAAGGGTGTGCCAGTAAATTCCCTGTTTGAAGAATAATCTGATTTGGATAGTTAATCGCCTATGACTGAACCAGAAGACCTATTTATTTAATTTTGAATAATTTAACCTTCCCTGAATGATTATGGATCTCAGATGAATAACAATTGAAATTATCGCACATATGTGCGGAAATGAGTATGAGAAAGACAAAAGACATCCCGATAGCTATCGGGAGTAAAAAGACAAAAGTCGAAGCGAAGCGAAGACACTGACCAAAGCGTCAGTGTAGAAAGCACAGGGCTCAGAGCGAAGGGCAAAGGGCAAGATTTAGGGATTGCTGGCTGTTAAAAACGCATAGAGTCTTCAGTCATTTTCGTTACAACTTCACCTTCGAAATTGTAAAGTTTTACAAAGGTTTGAGAAGAAGCATCAACATTCTGTGGAGTGATGACTACAAAATTCATTGTTGTCATATTTGGATTATGGTCAATCCAGGTTCCGGAATTTGCATAAATACATTTCTCATTATTAGTATTTTGAGACACAACAATTTTTGGTTGGTGGGTATGCCCAAATACAACAATTCTTTTATCTGAGTTAGGGTTCAGAAAGTACTGTAATTTTGCCTGATAGTCGGTATAGGTAGCTGAATTAACAGAATCGATTGCTTCAGCAGTTGTAATATGAATTGGTACATTATTGAGGGTTTGTCTTGCCTCCCAGTTATCCTGAATTCCTTTAAAAAGAGTCACATCTATCAATCCGCTGGGAGATGATTGATAAGGAATAAGATCATTTACGGAATACGACCCTGAGAATCCATTAACATTTGTTACAATAATATCCTCATCAAATCTATTCGTTATCGGGAATAAATGCGCTGTCATATACCACGTCTCCCAATATCGAAATAGTAAATCCTGGGACTCCCCACTTGAAATATTTGGAGTAATAATGGGTGTTGTATGGCCTGGTGAAGGGTGATTCTGTATCACACAGAGTGCAGCTATTCTTGTAAAAAAATAACCGGGAGGCATTATGGTAACCGGAGCAACATCCTGATTTGAAATCGGATCAGGTGCGCAAAAGAAATTGTAGCGGTGACCATGCTCAATTGCTATTTTAGGATAGTCGACCGGGGAATATGTACCTAAACCCGGCACAGCATCCCGTGCCTGGTTTATCCCCGGAAGGATACTTTCAATATTTGCTGCCGTAATTGTCAAATCATGATTCCCGGGCACATAAGTAACTAAGATATTCCCTTCTTTAATTATACTGTTAATTGCATCAAATACCCCTTTGTTGGTTGTCGCAATACGCTTTACAAAATCAGCCTGATCCTTTCCCTGATAAGTATTTGTTGTAGCTGGTACAAACCACTCATCGAGCAGGTCTCCGGCTATAACAAGTTCTTTAATATTTGGAGCCACTTTGATCTGTTTAAGCAATTTTTCAAGAGCACCAAGGTTATTCTTGCATTCAGCATAATCAAGGGTTGCACCTAAATGCATATCGCTAACAATAACTATCATATTTCTTTCACTACTGCCATTGGAAAAAGGATCCATTACCGGATAAGTATCTGATTTGTTGCATGATGAAACAAAACTTACATGCATCATAATTATAACGGCATTTAAAATTCGAATTACATTTTTCATCATCATAGATATTTTTGTGTATTGTGTTTTGTGATTCTTGTTTCGTGTTTTGCATTTACATTTTTCTTGTGACTTTCATTGTCCACCGTAGCTTTAGCGAAGGTGGTTTGTCTTTTGTCTTCATTGTAAGGTTACGGTTACTTCAAATCGTGTTGCGCTTTCGGTGCAGCTAATTGTTTGGCTGGCAAAGTAATGCGTGCCATTGACCAGTACTGTTGAAGTTGCCAGAGCCGTTCCGCCGCTTGCAGAGGAATACCACCTGATACTTGAGCCTGTTGCTTGCAGACTGGTCAACGTTGATCCTCCGCTGTAGGTTTGTGTTGTTGTGCCTGTCGGAGCACAAGGTGTCGGATCTACCGTAGCAACTACATTAAACCTTGTTGTACTTTCGCAGTTATTCACTGTCTGACTTGCATAATAATGGCTTCCGTTTGTAATCACTGTTGTAGTTGCAAGAGGAGCTCCTCCGGTTGATGCAGAATACCATTTTATTCCGGTTCCTGTTGCCTGCAAGCTTGCCACTGTTGGAGGAGTACCCGAAAAAGATGGTTGATTGACCGTAATCGTCACCGATGCGCAACCTGCACTGAACTGAGAATTATTATAATTACGTGCAAAATAGGTTGTATTCGAAACTGGAGAAACTGATATCGGGTTTCCGGTTGCAACCTGTGTCCCGCCACAACTGCCGGTGTACCAGTAAACAGTACCTTCCGCTCCAATGGCAGTAAGCTGAGTGCTGAACCCGTTGCAGATTGGATTGGCAGATTGAGTTATTGAGGATGGCGTAGATGTGGAAGGTACAGAGGTTCCAAACACATAGAATTCGTCTACAGAACCATAGTAATCTTTAGTATGTATATAGAGTTTTACATATCTCCATGGACCGGTAAGACCTATATTGTAGGTAAATGTGCCTGAAGTGGTGTTTGTTCCTGCTGTTAAGTATGTCCAATTGGAATTGTCACTACTGACATAAATATAATATCCTCTAGGCAGTTCATTTGAAATAGGTAACGACATACCATATCCATTTATATAGTAACTCCCGCCTAAATCTACAATTAGTTCATTTGGAACCGACTGATGACAAGTCCAGTAACCAGCCGCCCTGTTGGTTGCATTTGCAGGCATATAGCTAGCACTTGAAAAACATGATGCAGTAGCATTTTTGTAGGCCGCAATATCAGCATAACCTCCTGAGTATTGACTCAAAGCATCCAAAGAGACAGTAAATATGCAGGCGATTATAAAATATCTGATTATTTGACTTGTTTTCATAATTCACTGATGTTAATTAAATTCCATTGTGTCGGCTCTTAATATGCTGCTTCAAGCCAGTAATATCATGCTTTTTATAGATTAAAGTGGCCTACCAACTTCCGGTGATCTGATAACTGCCATCCCACGAACTATAAGAGCTTGAGGTTATTCCATTTGAGGTACAGGAAGAGTAAGAGGACTTTCCGGCAAGAATTAATACCCTCACAGTTTTTGTCTGGCCGTTAAGAACATATCCTGAATGAACCGCGGCTGTTGCAAGATTTGTGTCGTCGGTATAATATGATCCGTTGCAGCCCCAGATACTGCCGGTTGTTGTTCCTGTTACAAGAAAATCATAATACGAACCGTTATTGCCTCTTAAATGTGCAAGATTACCTGTCCAGACACATGATAAAGAAATCTGAGTTAGAGTTGTCACGGAAGAAACACAGCCCCATACGTTATAAGCCCATATATATCTTGAATATGAAGTATTACAGGTTAACCCTGTTTCAGTTTTTGTCAAAGCTGTCCCTAAATCAGATGCACTGCTATAATTATTTGTTGTATTCCATTTATACCCTGTGGCACCAGACACCGTATTCCAGTTCCAGACAACCTGGGTTTGCGATGGAGTATGTGTACCGGAAGTTGGAGCAGCCACAGTTAGTACATTTGCAATTACATCCAGTCTGGATGAGCTTTCGACACCGTTTATAGTCTGGCTGGCATAATAATGCTGACCATTCACTAAAACTTCTGTGCCGGTATATAAAGTGCCACCTGTGGCAGCTGAGTGCCATCTAACAGCGGTACCTGTAGCTACCAGGTTTCTCACTAATGGTGCAAAACCAACCGTTACATTATCAGAAATATGCAATAACGGATCGCCCGCCATACCACCATATTCTACTACATATCCAGCAATTGAACCTGTTGCTACATTGGGATAATCATTCCAGTGGTCTCCATTCCAAAAATCAAGATAATGTTCTCCAGGTGTTGCATTATCTGGTTGTGCACTATGCCAATAAGTAAAATTACCGCCAACAGCAGATCCTGCAATACCGCCTTGCCAGAACTGAGTTCCGCTTTCTGGTCCGCATACCCATTTCCATACACCTTCGCTAGCGGCATCGCTCCCTCCAAGCCATCCGGCAGCATTTATTTTTGAATAAACAAAGGTATTTTCATCGAGCGATGTGATGGTTGCCAAATATCCTTGCAATCCAAAATAACTCCTTAAGTTTGCAGCAGCGAAAGCATCCGTCCATGAAATATTTGTACTCGAAATAAATTCATAAAAGTGCCCGGTTCCGGTATAAGGCAATGCTGAATTCAGACTAAAAGTAATAACACGCGATGAACTGTTTGGCAAAGCGGCTGTATTGGTATAAGTTACCTTACGTAAAGTTATCTGATAATTGGCAGCAGATTCTGCGCCGGTAAGTGTCAAAACACCAGTAGTAGTATTGTACAAATAGGCAATACTGCCAAAGCTACCGCTTGTTGCACCATCAATACCTAAAACATCCTGACCGTTAACAAAATTGCTGCTGATGGAAACAGTGGCTCCTGTAAGTGGAGTGGTTCCAGAAGAAATTATGGCATTGGTTGCTATGTAAACAGCTGCGTTTTGTGCCACAACTGTTCCACCACTGGTTACATAGAGTGTTTGTGCCTCTGCACGATTAAAAAACACTGAGAGGCAGAATATTATCACAAGCATTGTCCCTACTGACAAATTCCTTTTTGAAAAGGAATTTTGGCTGCTTAAGGTTAAGTTTTTCATAAACTAAGATATTTTCATGTTTGATGTTTTGCGTTTTACGTTTGTTGTTTTTTGTTTACTTTTTTCTTGTGACTTTCTTTGTCCACCATAGCTTTCTTTGACCAACGAAGCTGTAGCGAAGTTGGTAGCGAAGGTGGATTGTCTTTTGTCTTCATTGTAAGGTTACCGTTACCTCAAACCTTGTTGCACTTTCGGTGCAGCTCACAGTTTGAGTTGCCCAATAATGAGTTCCATTAATTAGTATTGTATTACCAGCCAGTGCAGTTCCACCTGCAGCAGCAGAGTACCATCTGATGTTGCTGCCAGTTGCAGATAAGCCGGCTACAGTTGAACCTGAACTGTATGTCTGCAGTGCTGCACCGGTTGGAGCACATGGAGTCGGATCCACTGTGGCAATAACATCAAATCGCGCGGTGCTTTCACAACCATTAACAGTTTGACTGGCATAATAATGAGTACCGGATACCAGTTGAGTTGTGCTTGCCAATGCGGTTCCGCCGGAAGAGGCAGCATACCATTTAATGCCTGTTCCAGTTGCCTGTAGACTTGCCACTGTTGGTGGTGTACCAATAAATGACGGATGATTGACTGTGATTGTCAATGATGCGCACCCTAGGCTGAATTGCGAATTATTGAAATTACGTGCATAATAGGTTGTACTCGTTACTGGAGAAACTGTTATCGGGTTGCCGGTTGCGACCTGTGTCCCTCCACAGCTGCCGGTGTACCAATAAACAGTGCTTATGGCTCCGTTACAGGTTAGTGTGGTACTGAAACCGCTGCAAACCGGATTTGAAGATGCTGAAATTGAAGAAGGATCGCTGGTAAAAGTCGCGAAATTGCCAGACTGAACAGACGATGAACTTCCCCCGCAGTTGTTGGCATACACTGTTACATAATATAATGAATTAGGATTGAGCGAAGAGGTTGAAGCAGAGATTCCTGTAGTATTGCTCCCGGTAACCCATGATCCTCCTGTAGTATAAACATTCCAGTAATAATTTATAGGTGCAGTTCCGCCCGATGTACCCCAGGTAAAGTCAGCAGAATAAAGACCGCTTGATGTACCACTGGCCCATCCCGGAGAATTGGTTGCTGAACATGGGTTAGAAGCTGTGGCACTATTTGAACGGGTTGTTGTTGCCCAACCCCAGCTTGCATCAACTCCTGTTACATATACATAATATGTTGAACCTGCTGAAAGGCCGCTGCCTGAAAAGCTCGTGGAACCGTATGTTATCAAACCACCACTCCATCCAGGAAATGATGGCGACGTGGTAATCATTAAATAATATATAGGATCACCTGTGCTTGACCATGAAGCAGACCAGGAAGTACCTGTAATGGACAGACTGACTGAAGCAGGCGCTGTTCCAACTGCAAGAAGGTTTGACTGAAGTGTTAATCCAAATAACAGGAGGTAAAGATTTTTTTTCATGGTAATCGATAGTTTCTTCCTGAGTCAAATAATATTATGCAAGTAAAAAGTTATACATTTGTAATAGCGTCTTATTCTGCCAGCTTATGTGTAAAATGTCTATGCTTTAAAGTTCTCTATCTATTAATAAATTAAGATGTTATGGCATTTTGAATTAAAATGACCTGATTGCACGTGCAGGTCCCATCGAACTCTTTTGAAATTGCGACCATTCACCATCCGTATATGAACCAGTTGTTATAAACCATTGTCCATATGCACTATCAGAACCGGTCTCAGAAGAACTCTGATATGCAGCGTAAGTCATGCCGAAAAGTGCTTTGTTGTTGTGAAGTATATCTAGTTCATCTTTGCTTGGTAAATACCAGTCGCTATAACCACCTTCAACTAGGTTATAGCAAACAAGCGCCCCGGCATTCGGGTTACTGTTATCAGCGGTACCAACAATTTTATTCGTATTGCTTAGCCCTGTACCTAGAGCCGTTGATGTTCCTCCAACAGTTATATTAGACCAGCCCCAACCTGTCCCGATGTCGGTGCTGCTCACTATAAATCCATGAAGCCCTGTGCCATCAATGTAGGCTATTTTGCCACCCTGATAAGAATCGCCAATGGCAAGCGGGCAAGCCGAGGTTGTTTGTGTGAGCGTTGTCACTACCGAAACACAGCCCGAGGCATTGTAAGCCCATACGAATCTGGTACAGGCAGTGTTGCAGGTTAAACCAGCTTCGGTTTTGGTTAAGGCAGTTCCCATATCTGTTGCACTGCTGTAATTATTGGAAGTACTCCATTTATAACCCGTTGCACCGGTCACTGAGTTCCAGTTCCATACAATCTGGGTTTGCGATGGGACATGCGTACTGGCAACAGGGGCTTCGACCGTTACAACACTTGCAACCACATCTAAGCGTGTTGTGCTTTCACAACCGTTTACTGTCTGACTTGCATAGTAATGCTGTCCGTTTACCAATACAGTTGTGGAGGGCAACAGATTTCCCCCTGTTGATGCATCATACCATTTTATACCAGTTCCTGTTGCAGCCAGATTGGCTACCGTAGGGGTTTGTGCAGTCAAACTAACTACTCCCAGCAGCATTGCGAAAATCAGCAGATATCTTTTCATGTTTTAAATGGATTCATTTTTGAATTTTGCATTTTGAATTTTGCATTTTTACCATTCAGCCACAACAAACTCCTGACACGATTCAGATCAGTGCGGGAAGACTAACCAAAGGTGGTGCCATAATTCTGCAATAAATAAAATACGAGCTTTTATATCAGCTAATTAACTGAATATAAGATACAATAAATCAGAACTTTTCTTTTAGAAAATTGATCTTAATAAAAAGGAAATGGGAAATGATACGAAAAATGTCGAAATAATCGCACATGTGTGCGGAAATGAGCAGTGGGAAAAGACAAAAGCTTGGAGTGTGGAGCGTGGAGCATAGAGCGTTTAGCGTTTTTCACTCCTCACACCTCACGCCTCAATATCAATATAAAAAACCAAACAACCACAATGGAATTTTATTCCCGAAACTATATTCAATATCATCAGCTACAATATAACTTTCTGGTATATTGGCAATCTGCTTCCGGGTTTTATTTTTACCACCAACCTCAAAAGTAAGTTTTTTATCCACCATAAAATCTCCCTCTTTGGGAAGGGTTAGCTTGTGGAAACTACTGACCTGGTTATAAAAAAAGGTCTCCCTGAGATTACCGACATTAGCAGTTTCCGGAGCCAGAGCATACATAATATTGGTATTCTGTAAATAAATCTTTTCAGGCTTGGACAGGTAACCAGAACCCATTGAATCGGTATTTAATAAATTAATAATCTGTGCATTTTTAAGATGATCGAGATATTGAATTATTGTTGCCCGCGTTGTATGTATTTGTTCACTCAATTTTGAAACATTTGGTTTAAAAGGAACTGAATTTGCAATAATATAGAGCAGTTTCCTGAGCTTATAAATGCTCGCGTAATCGATTGCCTGAATTGAAGGAAGGTCATATTCAAGGGTAAGGTTGATAACTGTCATTAGTTTTTGAAAATAACTTTCCCTGTTTTCCAGAAAGAAAGGATAATATCCATATTGAAGATATTTCCGGAAATGCATCAGGGGCCGTAAATGTTTCGTGACCTCACTTTCAATCTCCTTACGCGAGCTAATGATGTCGGTAAGTGTAACAGGTAAGCATTTCATTTCACCTGTTACTTCAAGAAACTCCCTGAACGACATGCCTTGTAGATTGTACTCAACAACTCTCCTGCTTAAATCAGCATATCCTTTAATGATCTGAAGAATGGATGAACTCGTGAAAACAATTTTTAACAAGGGATAGCTGTCGTAAATATTCTTTATTTCCCGCGACCAGGAGGGATATTTATGAACCTCGTCGAGGAAGAGAATCTTACCGCCCTCTTTGTAAAATGCATCGGCAAGACCAACAAGTGTGTTTGCCGAAAAATATATATCGTCGAGACTTACATATAAAACTGTTTCTTCATTCTGAAATGTATCTTTTATGTATTGCAGGATCAGTGTAGTTTTACCAACCCCTCTGGCACCTTTGATGGCAATAAGGCGATTCGACCAGTCTATTTCTGAATAAAGGTGCCGTTTGAATTGAAAATTGGTTTGTTCAATTCTTTGTCTGGATAATACTTTTAGTCTTTCCATAACTGTTCTTTATAAAGCACAAATATAATATTTTTTTGTTCTTTATAATAAACAATTTATAAATACTTTAAGCCCTGCGGTTAATTCGCCCAAGGCAAAATCGCTGAGGGTATTTAGTGCTGAAGTATTGGTGTAGGGGGGGGTGGATAAGTCAGGATATAATCGCACATCTGCAATATAATATCAATACAATGACATTATTATATGCTAAATACGTCAACGCATTGACATATTTCAAATAATTACATATCTTTGTACTCGTAAAGCGAAGAATATGGAAAAGCTGACTCAGAAGTTTTATGAAAAATATGCCTCGGTTCAAACTGAAATCGTGCGTGATTTTATCAATGAAATTGATTGGTCAGACAGAATTACAGGCATCAAAGGAAGCAGAGGAGTTGGAAAAACAACTCTGATTCTTCAATATATTAAACAAAATTTTGCCCCTGACAGTAACGTTCTTTACGTCAGTCTGGATAATTTATACTTTTCTGACAATAAACTATATGATCTGGCTGATGTGTTTTACAAAAAGGGTGGGAAATTATTGGCAATCGACGAAGTGCACAGGTATCCAAACTGGGCTGTCGAGATTAAGAATATTTATGACGATATGCCCGATTTGAAAATTATTTTCACCGTATCTTCCTTATTACACCTCAGGCAATCTAAAGCCGATTTGAGCCGAAGAGCTGTGGTGTACGAAATGCCCGGACTTTCGTTTAGAGAATTTTTGATATTTCAGACAAATCAAAAATTTCCCATACTTAGTCTGGAAGAAATCCTGAATAATCATATACAAATATCGGTTGGGCTCCTTCAAAAAATAAAACCTCTCGCTTTCTTTGAGGCTTATCTCAAATACGGATACTACCCTTTTTACAAGGAAAGCCTGACATCGTTTCATCAGAAACTCAGCGAAATAATACTAACAACGCTGGAAGTTGACATTCCTCAATTTGCATCAATTCAAACTGCAAACATTGTTTATCTGAAAAAACTATTGAGAATTATCAGCAGGTCAGTTCCTTTTAAACCAAACATGAATTCGCTGAGCATTCGCACCGGAATAAGTTTAAATACGATGAAACTATATATCGGCTTACTCAACGAAGCTCAATTAGTTCAACTGCTTTACGTCCCTGAAAAAGGAATAAACAGCCTGAATAAACCCGAAAAAATATACCTCAATAATTCAAATTTGATGTACAATCAGGGTGAGGAAAATGTAAATATTGGAAATATCCGGGAAACATTCTTCTTTAATCAAATGAATGTGAAGTATAAAACAAATTCATCCAAAGAAGCTGATTTTCTGGTGGCTGATAAATATACTTTCGAAATTGGAGGAAAAAACAAACAATCCAAACAAATAAAAAATGTTCAGAATTCGTTTGTTGTAAAAGATAATATCGAAATTGGTTCAGATAATATTATTCCCCTTTGGATGTTTGGCTTTTTATACTAAAATAGTATGCCATCCGAATGCGATACGAGAGACGAGAAACTATAAACAAGAAATAATACAAAAACGGTCGAAAAAATCGCACAGATGTGCGGAAATGGGGTAGTGGAAGTCAGCTACAAACAAGAAGAACAAGAATAATTTGTATAAGAACATGAAGTAGTGTACTTTTGTGCAAAACACTGATATGCAAAGAGTATTAACAGATAATATAGAAAAAATCAAATCATTGTGCCTTGCTCATAATGTTAAGTCACTATTTGCTTTTGGATCTGTATGTACAGATAAATTCAATGATAAGAGTGATATAGATTTATTGATTTCCTTTCAACCAATGGATTTTGGAGATTATGCAGACACTTATTTTGATTTAGCAGATAAATTCGAAAATCTGTTTCTTCGACCAGTTGATTTAGTTACTGACAAATCCTTATCAAACCCCTATTTTATCGATTCGATTAATCAGACAAAAAAATTATTATATGGATATTAAAATTAAGAAGAATCTGTTTGATATTCAGGAATCGATAAATTCAATAGAAAATTATCTTGGAGATAAACGTGATTTTAGTGTCTATACGGCTGATAAAATGTTACGCAGGGCAATTGAGCGAGAATTTGAGATTATCGGTGAAGCAATGAGCCGCGGATTGAGCGATTGGATAACACCCTTGAAATTTCAGGTAAAAATCAAATAATCAGTATGCGTAACAGGGTGATTCACGGTTATGATAAAATTGATAATGAAATCATCTGGGGTACGATTGTCAGACATTTGCCAACTCTGAAAACGGAGGTTATTAATCTGCTGAAATAATTCTTACCAGATTCTCCTACTCTTTTACTTATGTCCTTAGATGTAATGCCCTTATCGTTTTGCGTTTATCGTATTTGAAATAATCGCACATGTGTGCGGAAATTGGACGGGGAAAAGTTTAGAATTTAATATTTTCAGGGGGTATGATTCCTAATTGTTTGCAGATACTCTTACACAACCTGTTATCAACTTCCCTATGTCGTGGAACGGATGTATGCATTTAGTTAGTTGTATTTATCCAAATGGAATGGCTTCCTCCTTCTCTCAGTAATTTACACTAATTCAGATTTAAATGTCTTTCGAAATCTAAACGTTTCATACAGCAAATATCACTTTTCGTTTTATGGCTTTTCGTGTAAGATATTCCATTTTAAGTTGTTCTTTTTGCACTTGTAATAGCAGTTTAAGGGCATCCTTTAAATTATTTTCCAATTCTTCTATAGTTTTTCCCTGAGATAATGCAGCAGGATACTCAACTATCTGACCAACATAATAGCCATTTTCTCCCTCTTCAACCATCAATGTCAATTCCATGTTGTTCATAGCTAAGCGTTTTTAAAGATTATTACAAATATATGATTATTTAAAGGGAATTTTACTTACGGAGGATTTTTTAACTGCTGCGGCGGTTATCGCTTAGTGTTTATAGTTTGTGAAATAATCACATAGTTGCGAGGAAATGAGGAGGGGTTCAGGTTAGATTCCTATGATAATAAAACATCAGCAGGGATTCCTAATTCATTATGAAACAACCTGGCAATTTCAAGCGTAAGGGGTTTGCGTTTATTCAAAATTGCTGATACGTATCCTTTAGAACCTACTTTGCCCACAAAATATTTGTTTTTAAGCCCTAAATCAACCATTTTACTTTTTATGGCATCAATGGGGTCAGGCTTTGGAACAGGATAGTGCTGATCTTCATACTGTTTAATTAATAGCAGCACAATCTGTAGTTTTTCTCCTTCAGGTGTTTCAGGTAATACTTTCTTATTAAACATTTTATCAGCCCAGATAAGGTATTGCTGATATTCTTTTTTCGATCCTATGATTTTTAGTTTCATGTTTTCTTTTTTCTAAAATTTGTACTTGTCGCATCTACTTCATCATATTCTGCATGTGTACCAAACCACTTTATCTGAATGGCTTTGAATTGAAATACAATCCTCACCACTAACCTGTACTTGTTACCCATAATATTAAATATCACCCTGTCGTCGGCAACCAGGCTGGCGGTACCATATACCATTTTCAACTCGTTAAAGTTTTTAAAGTTGCTTTGAACCATCTCGTGATACCACTCTTGCAATGCCGATGCTGCAATAGGATATTTTTTACAATAATCCAATAATGTTTTTCGGGCAATAATATTAAACATCCGACAAATGTATAAAATAGTTTGCTAATAGAAAACATTATTTTATATTAAATACGTCAACGGGTTGATGTTTCCAGTACACCAAGATTCACAAAGAGTCTATCTTTAATGAATTATTCTTGGTGCTCCCGATAGCTATCGGGATTCGTGCCTTGGCGCCTTGGTGGCAAAAAAAACCTTTCGGAGTGGGCTAAAGTTTGAATTTTCAGATAAACTGCAATAAAATACTTAAAAGATGTTTTTTATCAAATGGCTTGGAGAGAAATCCGTTACAGCCACATTCCATTGCCCGGGACTGGTCGTTTGCATATGCTGTCTGTGCTATTATAGGAATGACGTTATTGCTTTCGCGAATTATTCTTACAGCAGTATATCCATCCATTTCAGGCATTCTGACATCCATGAGGATAAGATTTATTGTATTCATTGATAATGTCTTTTCAACTGCTTCCTTCCCATTCCATGCTCTTAATATTTCATCATTTACACCGGAAAGAAAATATTTGATAAGCTTGAAATTACTCTCATTATCTTCAGCCACAAGTATAGTTTTTTTATCCGGAAATATAATTCCCTTTTCAGTTGATTTCTGCTCTGACGATCCGGGATTATTATCTACTTTCAGAATTTCGACAGCGTTAATGTCTTTCATTGTTAATTATTGTTTGTTCATGTCTAATTGTCTTGCAGTCCTTCAGTCCTGCAGTCTTGCAGTCATGCAGTCTCTCAGTCTCTAAGTCTCTAAGTCTCCCTTTCTTCAGAAGCCGGCAGGCTGAAATAGAACGTCGCCCCCTTTCCTGATTCACTCTCCACCCAGATTTTTCCGCCGTGTTTTTCAACAAACTCTTTGCAAAGCAATAAACCTAACCCGGTTCCGGTTTCCTCTGCAGTACCTGTTGTTGTAAGTACTTGCGATATATCAAATAGTTTTGCCAGATTTTCCGGTGGTATCCCGACTCCATTGTCTGAAACCGAAATTGTTACATTTTCGGAATTCTGTACTGACTTAATGTTTATTACACCACCATGGTTTGTAAACTTAATTGCATTAGATACAAGGTTTCGCAATACTGTTTTTAACATATTTATATCTGCAAAAACAATTAGCTGGTCTGCTGCAATACATTTAACAGAAATGTTCTTTGCCCCGGCAGCCTTGTAAAGAATTCCAAGTGTTTCAAGGCAAACAACCTTAAAATTAAGGTTTTGTGGCTCGAAAGCAATTTTTCCCTGTTGTGTTCTTGCCCACAGCAATATGTCTTCCAGTAATTTATTTGTAATTCTTGCCGATTTATTAATATTCCTGGCGATATCTTCAATTTCGTCTAAATTGAGGTTACGAATATCTTCTGTTAATATTTCTGAAAATCCAAGAATGTTATTGAACGGATTTTTTAAATCGTGTCCGAGAATTGATATAAAACGGTCTTTATCGGCATTGAGTTTTGTTAGTTCGAAGTTTTGCTGTTGAATTTTTAATCCCGCATGTTTGCTTTCAGTGATATCATTTATAATCCCAACCAGAAATCTGTTGCCATAAACATCTGTATATAATGTCTTTCTAGTGATGATAGTTCGTATTTCCCCATTCCCATCGGTAATGAATTCTTCGTTAACATTTTCCTTGCCGGTATCAAATACTTCCTTGTCTTTGGCCATGAATACATCCCATTGGTCAATAGGAAATCTTTCATACCCTGTTTTTCCAATAAGTTCTTCAGCATGAAGGTCGAGGAATAAACAAAAAGCAGTATTGACGAGAACGAACTTATGTTTGTCGTCTTTTACGAAAACAGGTGACCCTACTGAGTTTATGATATTATTCAGATAATCTTTTGAATCCTGAAGTTGAGCCATTATCTGCTTTTGCTCCGTGATGTCTCTGAATATGCCATATGTACCAACAAATACTTCATCATCAAATTGAGGAACAGCAGTAATAAGTATGAATCGAACTTTACCGTCAGGAAGGATTATCTCACTTTCATAAGTGCTTACTTTTCCTTCCTTCCTCATCCTGGTCTGGTCCAGAATAAGAAGATACTTCTCTTCGCTAAAAAACTCTTTAAGGTTTTTGCCAATTAATTCTCCTTCCCCTACTCCAAAAATCTTTTCAGCTGAGGAATTTGAAAATATGAAATGTTCGTTAGTATCAACAAATCCTATTCCTTCACCTACATTATTGACTAAATTTTGATATTTATTTTCACTGTCTTTTATTGCTTGTTCTGCTTCATGTAATCTATCTCCTAAATTTCCTGATACCCTAATTACAGTAAAAACAATAAATGCCACAACCATCAATGCAATAAGTGCTATTAATAAAGACATGTTATTTTGCCTGACAGAAATGTTAGTTATTAAAAATCCCTGCAAAAGAACTGTAAAGACTGCAAAAGGTAAAAACGATTTCAATAGTTGAAATGTGATTTTATTATCTTTTATCAGATTGAATGTCCAGAACTTCAAATCTAATTTCAGAACCAAAGTCAGGCTGAATAATAAGAAGCAAACGGCAGCGGGCAAGGAAACCGGAATCAATGTAATCCCATAAAGTAGCGGTGCTTTATAAAGATATCCTAATAATAAAACAGAAGAAACAAGACAAACGAATAATGATATGCCAGCACCTATATAATTGAATACATTTGAGTTATTGTAACTTCTTATTAAAATAATTATGCAGATAAAAACAAACAATACCGATGTTATTGGCGACATGTGACCAATTTGTACTGACCCTAATTTATCCGGATTTTTAATAAAAACATTTTCAATATCCCAGGGGAGATTAAAAGTGTGGTTGAGAAACATAATACCACAAAAAAATGCAATAATTATTACAAAAAATGTTACCAATAGTTTTGCTAATCGTGATTTTTCCTGATTTATGTTTACAAATGAAAGAATACATAAGATAATAAAAATTATTGCTGTTACCGGTGCAATAGGAATATATGCCGAAGAAATTGCTGCTAATCCAATTTCTCCGGAAAGCCAACCCAGTAGACTAATTCCAGCAATTAAAAGTACAAGAAACAGAAGCGATTCTTTTCTTTTGATGATTTGAAAAAAGTTTGATTTTACTGTACTCATCTTCATCTGTCTTACTGCTTTGTTTCTACTTTTTATTAATTGTTACCGGAAGTCATTCTTTATCCGTAGTGTTCTACTGGAACAATGAGATTCTGAGCGAAACGAAGTGAAGCGAAGAATCTCCTTCTAATTTTATATATTACCCGTTTAGTAATCATTCTTTACAATATAAACTCACTGATTTTATGTAACAGACCCTTTTTATCGAATGGTTTGGAAATTAATCCCGAACATCCCGATTCAATGGTTTTATCCATATCGTCAGCATAGGCGGTCTGGGCAATAATCGGAATTGAAATATTTACTTCACGGATTAATTTAGCAGCTGTATAACCATCCATTTCAGGCATTTTGATATCCATCAGTATCAGATCGATTGACCTGTCGGCAAGGCATTGTTCAACAGCCTCCCTGCCTGTCCTGGCCCTGAGCAATTCTGTATTGGCTCCACGGAGAAAATAACTTATAAATTTAAAGTTGTTTTCGATATCTTCGGCAATGAGGATTTTCATTTTCATCTTAAATACAAAATCAGGATTTACAGCTTTTTCAAGCTCCCTCCGGAAAAGTTCAGCATCCGGACTGGCATCTTCAGCAAATAACATTTTTAATGAATTTTCCATATGGCAGTTATTTATCTAAACACTTTGTTGAACCTTTAGGCCATTTCAACTTTTTAACAAACTGAGCGAAGCCGAAACTCAACTTTTCAACATTTCACTTCCCTTTATCTGTTTTTTGCGAGATAACTTCCAAGAAGTTACACACCTTCAACATTCCACTCATCTAAAACTACTTTACTTTTTCTTGTGTCTGTAACATAATCCTGAAAATATAAATTCACGATCATAATACATTTCAGACTTATTAAATTCTACCTTTTCTCAATAAGGGAAATTTTCGGATAACCGAGTCCCGCAAGCTTCGGATAGTACTGATAAGTCTCTTCACGGGTATAGAATCCAGGAATAATAAGAAAGAAGTAATCCCATTTCTGCACAATGTCTGAATTCAGTTTGAGTTTTGAAGCTATTTTCCTCTGAGCTCTGACTACCTGCCATTTTTTATGAAATTCCTCTACCTGCATAGAAATGGTTGGCTCAATATTACCAGGGTTGTTTTCGACAACTTTTGAAATTTCTTTATTCGCAGAAATTCCCTGCCCCGAAGTATCCCGGTTTTCATGCTGTTTAAAGGTTGAAACAGATTCTCTGGATTCCCTTTGGGACACATTACTGCCTGAATCGGTTATTTTCATAATTGTATCCTGCTTGTCTATAAGAACCATTTTTGTCTGATTTGCTTTAAGTATTATCACCCACAATTCAGTAATACCAGCCTTACGAAGAACCGAAATATTTTCATCAACTTCCTTGCGGTCATTTAACTCGGTTGTAATAACCTTATATAAATGCCCCTCGTCAATAATTTCAAACCTTTTACCAAGATTTTTTTCAAGCTTTTTGCACAGATTCTGTGCATTAGATCTCTTTTTGAATGCTCCGAGTTGTATCGCGTACCCATCTTTCAAAACTAATACCTCTTCTTCCACAACCTTGTGAATAATCATATAGGAGGTATCCTTTTCTGCAAGAGGTCTATGAGGGGTGACAGTGGAATCCTTTGTACTGATTGAAACATGTGAGTTTCCCGAAGTATCAATTGATTTCAATTTAACTGTAAAATCAATTCCTTCAATTATATCACCCTCTTTTGTGGCTTTTACCGTGAATTTTCTGTTCAAAGGAGTAACCTCAAATCCTAACCTGTTTAACTGAACTGAGTCTACCATGGCCAGGTAATCTCCTGGTTCAAGCCCCAGATAGCTTATATAACCATCTGATTCAGAAAGTATTTGTGTAATTTTTATATTATTAGTGTTATATATATTCACCAATATCCTTCCCATTCCATTCAATAGATTATTCTTATTCATATATACCATACCAGTAACTTCTCCAACCACAATAATCGGAATATCAATGTGTTTAAATTGATTAGGGTCGATCATTACCTGGTATATTTTATTTTTAAACCGCCAGGAAATATTATCCAGATCATTATCTGCAAATTCCACCATATAATTAGTAAATGCGATCAGATCAGGAATACGAACTATCGAATCCTTATCGCTGAAAATGACCTTACCTCCCGGTATTCTTACAGAAGAAATTTTTACCATCTGCTCTCCATTATCAAAGATGCCATTATTGTTCATGTCAAGAAAAGGATAGAGAGCTATGCCTCCTTTACTGACTGAAGCATTACTATTTGTATGGATATATCTATTACCGCTTCCAAAAGCAAGACTTCCCTGTAAGCTCTCTGATGTAGCAGTATAGCCCTTGCTATGGGTAACAGAAGTATTGAATCTGGCAAAAGACAAATCGTATCTGAATGCTACATTAATAATATTGGCATTAAACAAAACATTTCTTTCATATATGACTGAAAAAAATCCTTTCGGAATTCTCTTCTCTACTGCTGCTTTTATCGACATTAACTTTCCTTCACTTACATTATACTGAGCCGATGGACGAAAAACAAATCCACTTTTCAGCCTGTAAGAAAGTGATAAATCTAAGGTAATGAAGGATGTATTATTGTTTATCCAATTGAGTTGAACAGAGGAATTGGCAGTAAATTGCTGATAATAACCAGAGACCATTAAATTCGCCTGGCTATATTTAAAAGTATTGTAAACTAATAGATTATAATCAAGTTTAGCATACCCGGAAATACCCTTATATCTGACTGGTACTGATATTCTTGTTTTTAATTCCTGCTGTGCATTGAAACGTGTGGCAAGTTGGCCCTCCTTGTATTTAGCATAATCAATAATTAATAATATATCCTTTCTGAGGTAATAGTTCAATAACCCCCTGGCTCTTACTCCATATGAATATTCACCATTTATTGTTAGTTTACTGTAGGGTTGTATAGTAAACTTTGTAAAAGGAATAAAGGGGCCATTGGAAATTGACGACAAATACTCAATTCCACCGCCAATAGTTAAAATGCGATTTACTCCATAGTTCAATTCTCCTTTGCCAAAACGGCTTAAACTGCTATCCTGCAATATTCCTGCTGATATACTATATTCATAATCCTTAGAAGGCATTACAGTGTAGGGCATATTAATTGTACGTTCTTCTGTGCGTTCTTCCCCCATTGGACCATAAAACTTTAATTTCATTGTATTGTAGCCATAAACATTTGGAACCTTAAAAATATAGAGTCCTAAAGCATCGGCTTTTGTAAAGTCAACCATCACATCATTTATATAAAGTTCTACTGTCCAATTGGGTTCTGTAAACTCATTTATTGTATAATAGCCTGCTGCCTTTCGGATAGTTGTCGGAGAATTTCTGATAACGGCGCCAATTATTGGAGAATTAATAAAAGAAATAGTCTGTTCTGAAATCTTACCGACTTGTGCCTGTTTGATTAAATGTTTATCGTTATCCACCCAGCGCCACAGATAATTCACCTGACGGTTATCAAATTTGTACCTGCTGTAAAAATTTGCAGAGATGTCGACTTCTCCATAAAGAAATTCCGCACCAATACCTAATCCAAATCTATAATCAGTTGACCTATTCCAGGTTTGAATTGAAGCTGCTGACCAGTCAACTGTTCCAAACCTGAACAAATGATAATTTCTCATCACAACGGTATCGGCAACAACATCTCCATGTAGTTTTAATATATTGCTTCGAAGTTTTTCTATCCGCAGAAGTTTTATTAGAGGAAGCTCAAAATCTGATTTTAGTATTATAGACAGTGTCCTGAAATTAAATGTCAGTGTTATTCCAAACGCAGTTGCCATTAAAGATGATTCAACATACAGAATTCCTGATTCTTTTACCAGTCCGTTCCGGGGATTAAATGTTTTGGCACCGACTTTAATCATTCCCATATTATAGTCTATTAAATAAGTCCTGCTCTCAGTCTCAATAAATCCGGCAATACTATCGCCCTTTTGAGAGGTTAAACACTGAATTTTAAGTGTTTTAAATAATTCTTCCACATTAACATATAATACACCTTTTTCGGTATACAAAACATCCAGATTAAAAGTACCTGCTCCTTCAATCATAACCAGCACCGGAATTTCATCGTAAACAAAGGCAGGTTCTTCATTTTTAAAGGCGAAATTATCCTGAGCCTGAAGGTTAAACTCAGATAATGTAAGTAATATTGAAAACAGGAACAGGCTTTTAAACAAAAGTGAAACCCTTGCATAATCCATTAATATACAGGATGCTATAAACGTCTGTATGCACCTGTATTTATTCATTATTTACTCCTGATTAAAGGTAAAATTATAACTACCTGTATAGGTACCAGTAACGGCTGTACCCGGAACATGAAGAGTTCCTCCCATGCGTAGTGTCGTAATAAAATTACAGTCGTTATTTGTGGAAAAACTAGCCCCGTTACCCCCCTGTTCTGTTGGCCCTAGGTCGAGGGTAAGTGAACCTCCGTTGCTACCGGTTAAGGTTGTTGTTGCATCAAAAGTGATATTTATCTGCCGGCCCTGGCAAAGTTTTATTTCAAAAACGGCAGGCTGTGAAACGGGGGTGATAGAAAAAAGTAAAATACTCCCAGAGAACGTTCTGCTGCCTGCATACCCCACGGTAACAGTTCCTCCTGCTCCTCCGGTTATGGCAAATGCACCAAAATGAATTGACTGTGTGGCAATTACAGAGAGTGTCCGTTGTGGCAAAGGTGGTTGAGCATAAGAGAAACTAAAACAAAACAATAAAACTGCTGTCAGAAACAACCCCTTATAAATTCGTTGAATTGTATTCAATCTTTCCATCACTATCAACTCATTATTGATTCTTGCATTTAGATGCATACTGATTATAAATACCTTCTCCCAACGCTTATCAAACTATTTAAAAACTAGCTCTCCCTGAGCATATTGAATGTATTTAGATGCATCGGGGCTTGTAAAACGCACCAGGATTTTGCCGTTTTTTAAAGCCATTCCCTGGGTTACATTTAATTTTATTGAAACATTTCGCTTAGAAATATCGGTATAAACTCCAATACCCTTTGTTTTACCAATTTCATAAGGTTTTCCTTTCACCGGAATAAATTCAACAATAAGATTACCATATATTGAAATGTTGCCTGCCCGGTTTATTGTAAGATTAAGTAACTGTAAAGTATCATTCAGGGTTTCCAGTTTAAGATTACTCAATGAAGAACTCAGATTAACTTCTCCTGAACGGATAATTACGGGAATGGTGATTCCGAATATTGGAGTAATTGTCACGCTTAATTGATTTGAATCCAGTACTGGTTTATCTTTTTCCAAAGGCTCGTAATTCTTTTCTGACCTGAACCATAGGTGTGAACGGTATTCCCCGGCTTTCATGTCTGCTTTCCTCCGGCATTGTAAGATTATTATTTGACCTTCTCCGGGAGAAAGAGTTACACTTCTGGGGAAAATCCGGATATATTGATCTGAAAACATTTGTGCCGTGTCATATTTTTCATTAAGAACCAGGTTGCCCTGCTCAGTCATATTATAATGTCTGAAAGAAATGGAATAGGTGGCTGTATCCTTTCCTGTATTTACAAGGTTCAGATCTGCTTTTTGTTTATTACCTTCAAATACTACCCGAACGGGTGTAATCAGCAAATCGCCCTGGGCTTTAGCCTGATAACTTAAATTCAATGAGGCAATGAACATTAGTAATAGCACTCTTTTCATAATAACTTGTTTATGTTGACTTTAAAAGTGTAAAACAAATCTCCGATTCTTTAAAAGAAAGGGAATTCCATATTTATGGAACTTCCCTTCCTGTTAACATTTAGTAATACCTTAATTAGTTGTAATCTACAGTTACAGAGTAAGTTCCTGCATATACACCCAACTCCTGAGCAGCTCCAATAGCAAGAGTACCCCCCATTAGAAAAGTTGATACACCAGCTGTCAGAGTATGCGTTCCGGAATAGGGTGTTCCTTCTGCTGCTGCCCCATCAACTGAAACCATAAGCGTTCCAATGGTTGTTGCAAAATTGCCTGTGCCTATTCCGGTTGTAACGGCAATAGTGGATGGTAATGTTATAGAATACGTTGCACTTGCAGTTCCTGTTAAGCTAAACAATGCAACGGTTCTTTGAGTCCCCGTGTTAATAATGGTTGTAGTCGCCGCACCCGGGGTTCTTACACCGGCAGTAGACATTACAACAGTTCCTGCTGTTCCGGAGGTTATACCTATTACACCAAAATTCAGCGGAGTAGTGTTTGTGATTGTAAGTACCTGAACCAATGTAGCACCTGCAGTATTGCCTGTTAGAGTAACCTGCCCCTTGACACTGGTGGAGAAACCCGCCATCACTACGATAGCGAGGAAGACAATAATTGTTTTTTTCATTTTCATAATAATTAGTTAATAATTTATTGAACTATAGAATTTTAATAAAAAAATTGTTCTCATTTGTTCAGTGGTTCTCATTATCTGATAATGAAAACCAAAGCGGGAATTATTTTCATATTCCCTGAACATCCATCTTTGTCTGTTTTTTAGCATATTTTAATTATGTTTATTAGGTTTATCTCTACTTATTTCAATATATGCTTAAATATCAATTACTTAACCATATTATTTTTCTTGAAACCATTCCTATCCGGTTCTGCAGCCGTACAATAAAAAGTTGGGGCTGTGAAATGATGCTTAAATTGTTTAAAGCTTCTCCCTTAAGCGTTTTTCTCAATAATTGACGACCCATAACATCACAGACCATAATTTCTGTTTCACCGGTAATTAAACTCAGATCTATAACAAGCTGATTACCCGAAGTATAAATTGATGCCGGGAGCTCTGTCTTTGACGGTTTTTCAACCGGAGAGAAGTGTAAGACAAAGCGCGACGGATTATCGGTTTTCGAAGATTTGAACTTGTAACTATTATCCGTCTTAAGGTCACTGAAAAAACGCATCTGACGGTCTTCGAGTACGACGGTTTCGAACCGGTAAGGATCGAATCTGAACTGAAGCAAATAATCGCCATTTAAACCCGGCTTAAACTTGAACGGTACTAAAGGGTTTTCAGCAGTATCTGTAAGGTATCTGACAGAAAGGTTCTCTCCGTTTATATTAAGATACAAGCTTGGCGCAGTAAGGACAGGACTAAATAATTTTGCGGCGCCGGGTTCATTCATTTTTGAATCGAACATAAGCCGCACCTCATCGGATCCGTTTCCTGTCTCAGAATTAATACTGATACTTACCATATTATTATCAGCATCCAAGCCCTTTTTAAGCCAGCTCCCTGCGCCATCATGAACACGCACAGAATTTGTAAGAATAAGATTTCCGGCACTTGCCGCGCGAACGAAAAAACCCTGCATGGGAGCTATATACCTTGTTACACCATTGGTACCAGAGCCGGTGGCAGAGTTTACAACACCATAGTTAGATGCCGATGGATTCCAGATCCACATATCGTAACCGCTGCCACTGGCAACAAGACCGGTACGGGTCCAGCCAGATGCGGACTGCCAGTCTGCAGATGAAGGAAACGGATTGCCAACAAGACTGAATCCTTTGAGTGTGCCATCAGCAGCACTACTTGTCAATGCAATGGTTGTTGAGCCATCATTAAGATTACCGGCAAACTGCATGGTGGGATTTGCGGCCTGAACTGAATACAGGTAACCGCGGCCTACTCCAAAACTGCTGCCGGGATGTACTGTGTTCCAGTTAACTGTAGTTGAAGTATTTAACTTGTAGATCCAGCAGCCAGTAGCTTCGTCCCACACATAAAGATCGTAACCGGTTCCGTTTCCATAAGAACCTGATGGGATCCAGTCACCAGAGATGCTTTGAGCCGCCACAGGAGAAGACAGAAAATGCCATGCTTCAGCACTTCCGCTGATATACCTGTTTACTGTTGCCGGCACACTGGCAGTATTCTGAATAAGAGATGCAGTTCCTGCAGATGATGATTGCAGTACCAGGCCTGCATTGCCGGCACTATTTGTCAGTGTACCTGTTACAGTAACTGCCTTGGCAGGATCAATTGCGAACTTACTACCTGACGCTATAGCAAGATTATAAAGAGTGAGCAGACCAACCTGTGTAGTGATACCGCCAGTATTTGTTACCGAGACACTATAAATATCGGTATTGGAGCTGCCGGAAATTGTTTTTGCTGCAGTTCCTGTAAAAGTAATTGTTTCCGTTCCTTTGGTGTAGGTGCCATTATTTACTAAACTTCCGTCACTTATGTAAATGGAAGCAGCACCAACAGCCGTTATGCTGCTACCTGTTGTTATATTGATACCGCTGACCTGTGCTTGTGTTTTAATGGGTAACAAAAGCAATACAAGCAAGAGTATAGTTAATATTTGAATTTTTTTACTCTTCATAGTATGCTGGAATAAGTGAAGTACAAAATTCCTCGAAGAATTATTTAATAAATTCCTGGCGGCTACCCTGTGTATCCTGCTCATAGTGAATATCAAATCCCAGAAGACCCACCTCATTAGCGAATGTATCAGAAGCATTGTCTGTAGCTCTGAATAATCTACAGACAAGTATTGAGCTGATTCCCAGATTAGTTCCACTTATAGTGCCCAGTGCTGTTATAATATGCTGCCCGGTTCCTGTTGGTGACCCAATAATAGAAATCACAGAGTTAGCAGTAACTATAGTCGTGTTTGGGAAACTTCCGGCAATCGCAATGGCCGTATATTCCAGACCCCAGACAACATTTGTACCTGAAGGAGTACCTGTAACTGTTGTCCAATGGACATGAGGATATAAGGTAGAGCCTATTTTATATTCATGAGGTATTTGAACTGTAAAATAAAGTTCCTGCTCAATGGAAGCAGAAAACATCCAGAGATAAACTCCCTGGCTCGATCCTCCATTATTTTTAAATCGGGTACCCCATACAGGTGGGTTGCTTCCCCCTCTGGTAGTTGCGTCAGGGTAAACCATAATATCAGTCCATACTGTTGCAGCGTTATCCATTCTGACAGTTCCATCCGATTCAATCGCCAGGTTGGTGTTGATCTGAACTTCCTGGGCACTGATCATGCAGGTCAGCCCATTTAAAACTAGAAAAGTTACAATAACTGAGGATTTTAATAGCTGAGAATTGATCTTCATTTTTTTACTTTTATTAAGTATATCAACAACCTTCACCTTTTAAATGGTAACAATAAACTTAATTTCAGATTTGCTTAAGTCTTAAATGCTACTTTTTCCTGCCTGGAAAACCGGTTCATTATCAAACGATTAAGATGTTTTGTTTGACTAATGACATTTTATACTTCTTTTAAATTATTCTGCATGCAGAGTAAATTTGAAATCGCTGCCCTTTCCAACTTCACTCTCAGCCCAGATCTTACCCCCATGTTTTTCAACAAACTCTTTGCAAAGCAACAATCCCAACCCGGTTCCGCCTTCCTCTGCGGTTCCTGTTGTTGTGAGTACCTGTGAGATATCAAATAGTTTTGCCAGATTTTCCGGTGGGATTCCAACTCCGTTATCTGAAACCGAGATTGTTACATTTTCAGAATCCTGAACTGCGTTAACAGTTATTGCACCTCCGTTGTTTGTAAACTTAATTGCATTGGAAACCAGGTTTCGCAAAATTGTTTTTAACATATTCAGATCTGCAAAAACAGTTAGCTGGTCAGCTGCAATACAATTAACAGAAATGTTCTTTGCACGGGCAGCCGGGTTCAGAATTTCGAGTGTGTCCGGGAAAATATCCTTAAAATTCAGGCTTTGTTGTTCGAAAGCAATTTTTCCCTGCTGTGTTTTTGCCCACATCAATATGTCTTCCAGTAACTTACTTGTAATTCTGGCCGATTTATGGATATTCTCTGCTATATCTTTTATTTCGTTTTTATTGAGGCCTTTAATCTCATTAGTCAGTATTTCGCAAAACCCGAGAATGTTATTAAACGGATTTTTTAAATCGTGGCCAAGTATTGATATAAACCTGTCTTTGTCGGCATTTAACTGAAGTAATTGTTTTTCAACTTTTTTGAGCTCCGTTATGTCTCTGAACGCCCCAAGTGTACCGATAACCTTCTCATCATCATCCAGATGCGGAACTCCGGTAAGGTGGATTATTCGATTATTACCATCCGGGAGTGTTAACTGAATGTCATATGAACTAACCTGCGAGTTCTCCCTGATTTTGGTTTGGTTGATTATTTTAATGGACTCCTCTTCAGTAAGAAATACCTTAAGATTTTTGCCAATTAATTCTCCTTCATCTACACCAAAAATTCTTTCAGCAGCGGAATTTGCAAATATGAATTCTTCATTGAGATTTACAATTCCAATACCATCACCAGCATTTTCGACTAGGAACCGGTATTTACTCTCACTTTCTCTTAATTCCTGTTCAGCTTTGACTAAATCATTACCTAAACCTCGTGAAACTCTAATTACAACAAAAACAATAAGTGTCACAACAGACAGACAAATAAGAGCTACCGAAAGTGGCAGATTCTCATGCACAACAGGGAAGTTTGTTATTAAAAACCCCTGCAAAATGGTCGTAAGAACAGCGGCGGGTAAAAATGACCTTAATAACTGAAGTGTGACTAAATTAGGTTTTATCAGATTTAATGTCCAGAATTTAAATTCAAATATTCGCAGTAAAGTAATACTGAACAGAAAGAGGCAAATTGAAGCTGGCAAAGAGACAGGAATAATACTACTGCCGTACAGGTATGGTGCATTGTAAAGATATCCAATTAATAAAGCTGAGGATGCAAGGCAAACTAATAATGATAAGCCAGCACCTATATAATTGAATACATTTGAGTTACTGTTCCTTCTTAATAAAATAACTATGCAGATAAAAACAAACAATACCGATGTTATTGGCGACATGTGACCAATTTGTACTGACCCTAATTTATCCGGATTTTTAATAAAAACATTTTCAATATCCCAGGGGAGATTAAAAGTGTGGTTGAGAAACATAATACCACAAAAAAATGCAATAATTATTACAAGAAAAGTTACTAATGATTTTGTTAATCGAGATTTTTCCTGATATCTGGTTACAAAGAAAAGAATACACAAAATAATAAAAATTATTGCAGTTACCGGTGCAATAGGAATATATGCCGAAGAAATTGCAGCTAATCCAATTTTTCCGAAAAGCCACCCCGGCAAACTAATTCCGGCAATTAAAAGCACAGGAAACAGAAGCGATTCTTTTCTTTTGATGATTTGAAAAAATATTGATTTTACTTTACTCATATTCTATCAATCATACTGCTTTGTTTTTACTCTCTATTAACTATTCCCGATAGCCATTCTATACTATAAACTCATTGATTTTATGTAACAGACCCTTTTTATCGAATGGTTTGGAAATGAATCCGGAGCATCCCGATTCAATGGCTTTAGCCATATCGTCAGCATAGGCGGTTTGGGCAATAATCGGAATTGAAATATTTGCTTCGCGTATTAGTTTAGCAGCTGTGTAGCCATCCATTTCAGGCATTTTGATATCCATCAGTATCAGATCGATTGACCTGTCGGCAAGGCATTTTTCAACAGCTTCCCTGCCTGTCCTGGCTCTGAGCAATTCTGTATTGGCCCCAAGGAGAAAATAAGTTATAAGTTTAAAGTTGCTTTCGATATCTTCGGCAATGAGGATTTTCATTTTCTTTTTAAATACAAAATCATGATATACAGGCTTTTCAATATCCTGTAAAGATGATCTAACCTGTTTGAGATAAGGCAACGTAAAATAGAATGTCGCACCATTTCCGGGCTCTGATGAAAGCCACATTTTCCCACCAAGTAATTCTACATAGGCGCTTGATATTGCCAGACCCAATCCGGTACCTTCATAAAGTCTTGTTACTGAGCTCTGAACCTGGTAAAAACGATCAAATATTTTTTTATGGAATTCTTCAGGGATTCCAATACCGGTATCTGTTACACTGAACTGGAGAAAAGACCCATCTTTCTTATACTCTACAGTAACCGATCCATTGTCTGTAAACTTAAAGGCATTGCTGAGAAGGTTTGAAAGGATCTGATTTAATTTTGTGCCGTCAGTTATAATTGACTCATCTGCATCAGTAAATCTGTTTTTACAGATAATATCAATATTCTTCTCATTGGCTTTTGGTAAAAACTGGGAATACAGAGATTTAAGTGTAGTATTTACACTTATTTCATTTTTCGCAATTTTGACAAGGTTTGCTTCAATATTTGAAATATCCATAATATCGGAAATTATGGAAAGAAGATGATTGCTCCCCTGCATTATAATTTCAATATACGACTTGCGGGTTAAATTGTCAACATCCGGTTCACCCAGCAGTGCAGAAAATCCAACAATGGCATTCATTGGGGTCCGTATTTCATGTGAAATATTATGCAGGAATGCTGTCTTGAGTCTGTCGCCCTGTTCTGCTTTTTCTTTTGCAGAAATCAACTCAGCTTCGCTTAATTTTCTATCTGTAATATCCTGAAATATTTCAAGCATTGCTGTTTTGCCCTGGTATGTCATCCCTGTGTGGTTTATCTCAAAAACTCTTTCACCCAACACTCCGTCTGATTCATAAGATTCGGTTTCACCAACAGTAATACCCGTCTTTAAAGGGCAACCAACGCATTGTTTTTTATTATCACGGTAAAGATTCCAGCATTTTTTCCCAATGCAATCCTCTCCAAATAGTCTTTTAAAATTTTCACTAATAAACAACACATTACCCTCTTCGTCAACTATATCCATACCAAACGGAATAGTTCTGAGAAGAGATTCGTTGAATGCAGAACTTTGTCCTAATTTTTCCTCAGCCAGTTTGCGTTCGGTTATATTCTCATGCATCAAAACAATTTTCTCTGGTTTTCCATTGCTATCAGCTAAGGAGAATCCAATAGCCTTGATCCATGTCAGGCAATCAGGCAATTCGGGTATTGAATCGTGCGGATTGAATATCATATCTGGAAACTGAACAACTTCGCCCTTCATAATACTCTCCAATAACACTGCAAATCCTTTTTCTTTTAATTGAATATCGCTAAGCATCGAATAATCAGGGGGCGGAACAGATCCAAAGAGCTTTATAAATGCCTGGTTCACTTTAAGTGTGAACCCATCTATATCCATTATCTGAATTGACATCGGGTTATTATCAATTATATCGTGTAAAGTTCTTTCTGCCTTCTTGCGTTCGGAGATATCGCGCATGCTGCCACTGATCTTCACAGGATTTCCTTCTGTATTAAAACTTATCCTGGAAGAAACTGAACAACGAATCAGTGAACCATCCCGGTTTTTAAGGAATATTTCAAAGTCCGTTAAACTTCCTGTAACTTTCAATGCCTCCATATACAAGTTACGTTCTTCGGGATGAGAATAGAAGTCATTCATTGACTTTCCTATAAGTTCCTCCCTTTTGTAATGGCCTCTCGAAAGAGTTACTATGGAAGGGCTGACTTCAAGAATTGTCCCATCAAGCCCAGTCTCATAAAAAACATCCTGAACGTTTTCAAAAATACTCCGGTACTTTGCTTCACTTTCAAACAGTTCCTCTTCAGCAATTTGTTTCTCTCTGAGTACTTTTGCCCTCTTAATTGCATTATTAACAGAGGGTGCCAGCCTGGAAAGGTTATCTTTCAGAATATAATCATCTGCACCTGCCCTCATGCAATCGACTGCAACAGTTTCATTATTCGAGCCTGTGACAAGGATAAATGGAGTCAATTGGCACATTTCGTTGCGGATTACAAGTGCCTGCATACCGTTAAATTGTGGCAGAGAATAATCTGATATGATAAGATCGGGGTCGAAAGATTTGAGACCTTCAATAAAGTCTTTCCGATTATCAACAAGTAGCTTTTCGAAATCAATCTCGTTTTTTTTAAGCTCCCGCCAGATCAGCTCGGCATCGGTCCTGACGTCTTCGTTGAAGAGTATTTTGAGTATTTCTTTCATGTTTAATAGTCTTATTGTCTTGCGGTCTTGCAGTCTATTTACTTTGTACTTTGAAAGAGTTGAAGAGAGTTTAAGGGGGTTTAAGAGAGTTGAAATTTTTCCTTTTCAACTTTTTCAACCCTTTTCAACCTTCTTAAACTATTTTAAGGGTTCATTAACCAACAGCCAGTACAACCCCAGTCTGTTCATTGCATTAACAAACTGGTCAAAATCAACAGGTTTAACAACATAGCTGTTTGCGCCCAGATCATAGGCTGTAGCCATATCAGGTTCCTGTCTTGAAGAGGTAACTATCACAATGGGAATATGAGAAGTCCGTTTATCTGATTTAACAGATTTCAGAACTTCAAGCCCGCTTACTTTGGGAAGTTTCAGATCAAGCAGAACCACTTTTGGAGGATTCAAAATACTCCTTGTTTTAAATTTCCCCCGGCAAAAGAAGAAGTCAAGTGCTTCTGCACCATCCTGTGCAATAAGAATATTATTCGCCAGGTTGTTTTTCTTCAGAGCACGTACTGTAAGTTCAGCGTCACGAGGATTATCCTCTACTATCAGAATTTCGACAGCGTTAAAGTCTTCCATGGTGTTAAATGAATTAATTTATATATGTTAATTTTTGTGGTGCATGGTACATGATGCATGGTGCATGATGTGTGGTGCATGGTGCATGGTGTATGGTGAAAATTCAAACACCTTATACCCTGCATCCTGCACCTTGCAACCTTTTTCACTTTTGTCTTTTGTCTTCATTTGCCGGTAAACTGAAATAAAACGTCGCTCCCTTATCAATTTCGCCTTCAGCCCATACATTTCCACCATGCTTAAGTATAATTCTCTGTACAATAGCCAGCCCCACCCCGTTGCCTTCAAATTCTTTTTCACTGTGTAATCTCTGGAATACTCCAAATAACTTATGTGCATATAACATATCAAATCCGACACCATTATCCTTTACAGAATATGTAACAATGTGGTTCTTCTTGCTTGAACTTATAACAATTTCAGATGAAGGTTCCTTTGAAGAGTATTTTATTGCATTTGAAAGAAGGTTAGTCAAGACAATTCTTAATAAATTGGAATCACCGTATGCTTTGGATAGTTTTCCCAGTTTGAAATTGATCCGGTATTTTGACTTATCACCATACATTTCATTTATTACTGATTTAGCCAATGATTTCATATCCAGTATTCCAAGACTGACTTCGCTTCTTCCTATTCTTGAAAAGCTTAGCAGGTCATCTATCAGTTTGCCCATTTGAATTGCGCTCGATGAAATAATACCGCAGATCCTTCTACCTTCATCATCAAGGGTCTTTTCATGATCTTCAAGAAGTATATTGGTAAAACTATGTACTGCCCGAAGTGGAGCTCTGAGGTCGTGGGATACTGAGTAGCTGAAAGCCTCAAGTTCTTTATTGGCAGTAGCAAGCTGTTCTGTTCGCTGCAAGACTTTTGCTTCAAGTTCTTCATTTAGTTGCCGGATAAGCTCTTCCTGATTCTTTTTTTCGGTAAAATCCAGTACAGCTGATTGGTATCCGACACTCTTTCCTGTATCATCTTTTACTAAAGTAGCCAGACCGTGAGCTGTAAAGACAGAACCATCCTTTCTTCTGGCTTTATAATCGCCTTCCCATTCTCCACTGTTTTGCAGTGCTGTTATTATTGGTAATCCATCGGCCTCATCAAATAAGAAATGAGTTATCGGTTTGCCGATTACCTCATTTTTATCTGCATAACCCCACATCTTTAGAAATGAATTATTGATTTCATTTATTATTCCGTTGAGATCAGCGATGCTGTTTGCCGCAATCGAATCATTGAAAACAAAATTCTTAAGATGCAGAGCCTCTTCAGCTTTCCTTCGCTCTGCGATTTCCTGTTTCAGATCCTCAATAATATTTAATGATGCATACCTTGCTGTCTGTAGTTCCTCGATTTTAGTGTTAATATCTTTTAATTGTTGGTTTGTAATAACTTCCAAAGAATCTGCTCTTGTAATCAGATCAGTCTCAAAGCTTAACCTGTCAAGAATAACAGCAAGCATTTGAATAGCATTTTGAAGCAATTTCCGTACTTCATCGGTTGGTTTTTTTCCGGATGAAATATATCCGAAGCTTAAATTTCTGGTGGTTATTTTTTCTGAATACCTATTGCCATCGGGTTTTTGTTCTGTAAAAGAAAATTTGTTGGGATGAAAAATCTCGGAAATACTATCCTGAAAATGATTAATAATGGTTCCCTTATCGCGCATCTGCGACAGGTTAAACATTAACAGGAACAGGTCATGTGAATTATTCATATAAACTGCATTAACAGTACGATGGAGCATTTTCTTTAAGCCAGATATCGGGGTCCTGGTAAAACGGGTTTTGAGTTATTGACTGTTTTGTAATAATATATGGATGGGTTTGAAGCACCTTCATTATAATTGCCCCCGAAAATTTTGTGGTGTTGTACATGCATATGCTAATCCATGGTTTGTTTGGGATAAAATAGTTCAGTCTCGATTCGTAGATCATTAATTCTTCCACACCGGGAATAGCCTGAAGAGCCCAAATCATTTCGGCCGTTGCACGGACATTTCGCTTCCCTTGCTTTTGTGATTCGGTAAAAAAAGCATTCAGACCAATATCCATTGCCTGAGGTGAAAACTTTCCATCAGGGTAGTATAGCTCCCTGGCGCTAAGCAGGTTGAACTTATATTCATCGTGTGTATGCCCGCAACACGATGAATATTGCTTTTCATACTCTTCAACAAAATTCTCTTTTGTGCGTTCGACAGGACAGTATAGCTGCAAATCGCCCGCCAGGTCTCCGGCATTGAGAAATCCCAAAATTATTTCGTCGCGCTCCTTTTCGGTTTCGTAAAGTCCGCACATATGGACTCCCCAGTTACATGTATAACCATTAAACCCTAAATTGAGTTTTCCCTGATTTGATGTTTGGATATGCATTATAATTCCTCCCTCTATTTTTGTATAAAACCCTCTGGTATTGAGTATTTCTCTACTAAATTCAGTTTTTTACAGTAAGAGTTTATCTCTTCCTTAAGCTCTATCATTTTTATTTCCCTATCGACCATAGTATTGTTAAATCGATTTAGTTCCTGAACTTTTCTATTAATATCCTCTTCCGCCTGTTTCCTCGCTGTAATGTCACTTATGCTTGACAGTATGTATGTTTTGTTTTTGATACCTATAAGATGGGCTGAGAACAAACCTGTAATAATCTTACCGGTTTTCTTTTTAAACTGAAATTCCTGCCCTGTTACCTTTCCGCCACCTTTAAGGACCATTACGACACTTTTGCGGTCTTCGGCATCAACCCATAAATCCATTCCTGTCGATGCATTATTGAGGGTCTCTTCAGGAGTGAACCCTGTTATGGAATAGAACGCGTCGTTGACCTCGATAAACTTCCCGTCTTCAGGATCTGTAATGGTAATTGCATAAGGAGAGTTCCTAAATGCCACTGAAAACTTTTCTTCGCTTTCAGTGAGCGTTTTTTCAGTTTGCTTTATTTCCTCAATATCTGTACAGGTACCATACCATCCAGTAATTTCACCTTTTTCGTTTATTTGAGGAACTCCACGAACAAGCCACCAGCGATATTCCCCATCGAAACGGCGTAATCGGGTTTCAATTGAATAGATGCCATTGCCTTTCACTGCATTATTCCAGGCATCCCAGGCTCGTTGCTGATCGTCGGGGTGGAAAGGTTTGTTCCAGCCATGCCCGAAACTTTCTTCGAAGGATAATCCGGTATAATCCGTCCATTGCTGGTTGAAATAAATGTTCCAGCCATCTGCCCGGGTAGCCCAAACAATTTGAGGCATAGACTCGGCTAAATTGCGGAATTCAGATTCACTTTTTTTCAGTGTGTCCAGTGCAAGTTTGCGTTCAATAATTTCCTTATCCAGATTTGCATTTGTAATTTCAAGGGCATTTTTTGCTTCGACTGCATCCTCCATCATGTTCATGGAGGAAATATGTAAAGCTTTTAACATATTTCTTGATTCTATTGCATCTTCCATTATGCTCATGGAGGCAATATTAAATGCTTCTAACTCTTTATTGGCACTTGCTAATTCGTTAGTTTTTTCAAATATTTTCTGATCTAATGAATCATTTATAAGTATTAACTCTTTTTCCTGCTGCTTTAACTGAGTAATGTCAGAAAACAAAATGCATATTCCATTTTGAATATCTGCAGGCATAGGGCTTATTGAAAGTTGAAGTTCTAATGAATGTCCGCTTTTAAATCTATAAGTTATCTGGCCAACAATCTTACTTTTCAAACCCGATTGAAGTAAATCAATGAATATCTGTTGTTCGCTTTCCTGAAGATAATTTACAAAATAAGAGCCAACCAGCCTTTCCATGGGTTCAGAAATAAGTTCAGCAAACCTGGCATTGCAATACGTAATCAATCCATCCTTCGAGGTAGTAATGGCACCTTCATTCATTTCTTCAATAATGATACGGTACTTGGTCTCAACTGAACTAAGCGAATAAATTTTTTCTCCATCATCTCCTGAAACAACAATTGCATCTATTTCACCATTGCGTATTGAATTTAAGGTTTCTTCATACTCATACACACGCTGTCGCAACTCTTCGTTTTCAATAAGCAGCTGATTCTCAGTAAGCAGTATATTTTTCTTTTCCATTGAATTGATCATTTACCAGGAAGATGATTCAATCGTTTACTTTTTTTCCCGTAAATCAAGCCCCACAAGCAAGCGTTCGGTGCCCGACATGTCGCCGATTATCCGGCGCAGTGGAAGAGGAAGTTTTTTAATTAGTGTTGGTGCAGCAATTATCTGTTCTCCTTTGGCTAACT
>CAZXFB010000024.1:0-65857 GCA_964639725.1 uncultured Rikenellaceae bacterium | reverse complement strand
AATACATGGTCTTACGAAAACGATCTAGGGTGGTCAATATGTCCGATTTTTCCATAGAATGAAAAGAATACTATTTTTAACATTACTCAGCCTCTCTCTTATAATTTCTCATGCCCAGAAATCTGCCTCATCAACAACATCCGGAGTCAGATGGTATACAATACAGGAAGCTGAAAAACTAATTAAACAGGTTCCCAGGCCTATTTTCGTTGATACTTATACTGACTGGTGCGGATGGTGCAAAAAAATGGACAAGGAGACTTTCACTAATTCCGTTATTGCAGATATACTTAATAATAAATTTTATCCTGTAAAGTTCAATGCAGAGAGTAAGGAGAGCATAAATTTCCTGGGGCAGACTTTCATTAATGATGGCAAATCAGGAAATGCACATCAACTTGCTACAGCACTTCTCCAGGGTCAACTATCCTATCCAACAGTGGTGTTCCTTACAAAGCAGGATTCAGTATATTCCGTTTCACCAGTTCCGGGTTTCAAAGTTGCAAAAGAGATGGAGATTTTACTCAGCTACTTTGCTGATAAAGTTTATGAAACCCAAAAGTGGGAGGATTTTCAAAAGAATTTTAAAGGAAAAATTCAATAAAAACTCCTGGCAGTAAACCCGCAGGAAAAAATCCGGATATGTTTTCAGAATTATATATTACTTGCCTATAATATAGTTTGCAGGAAGTTGCATCAATTCACCAAATTGATATATCAATTTCCTTGAATTGAAGAGAGTCTCATTTCCTTTATTGATCTTCAGAGTGGCAACATCCGGAATCCTGAAATAAAGTTTATCAAATCCAGTAATTAAAGGATCGGCCTCCTGCTTTTTAATAATTGTAAGTTCCCTTAACTTCTGTTCTAGTATTAGCTCAACTGTAACAGGTAATCCTCCCTTTTCTGAACCGGTTGATGGTCCTGTCAATTCAGAGAACATAAATAATACAAATGGTTTGCCAGCCATTTCTTTTTTGGGATTTATCTGAAATGTATAGGACCTGTTCTCTTTCCAGCTTTTCCCGGTAAATAATTCCGAATAATCTTTCTCAAGCCTGTTTATTTCATTCAGAGCAGCTTCATTCTGCGGAAACACGTTTGCTTCACCAGTAAGAATCAGAATCTTCCCTTCCCTGAGTTCCATCAGCCTTTTTGCAGCTTTCTCAGCAAGCTGATCCACTGTCAGTCTCTTTTTCTTTTCAACAAGATAAGGAATTCTTACAAAAGAAGAATCGATACTTACCCGCTTGTAAGCTGTATCACTTTGCACCTGGTAATATTCATCAGAACCAAGATCATAAGGCCAGGCATGTCCTGCAAAATAATCTTTATTACCAATTGTACTTCTTTCAGAATTATTACCTGAAGGATTCAGGTCAAGGACAAATCCTTCTTTTTTAAGAGCCAGAACATTTGTTTGAAAAGTAGTATTACTTTCAATAACATAAAATGCTGAAGGATCCAATTCTTCATAAGTTTTAACAGTAATCGCTGTTATTGTCCAGTTTTCTTCTTCGATTTTTATAACATCCTGTAATCCCAGAAGGTCACCTGCATATTTCCAATAGGGCCCTGGTTTGTCAATTGTTCTTTCCATTTCAACTGAAATTGACAGGATAGTCTGTGGCAATCCGTAAACCAAACTTCCATCTCTGATTATTGTTGTGTCTGTAAGTGGTGAAACCACAGCTGAAGGTTGAACCAGCTTTTTTTGAAGCAAACATGAAACATTTATTACTACAAATGACATCATTATGGAAATTCTGATTATTCTTCTCATCATTATAAAGTTTTATTTTTAGGTAAGCTAAGATCAATATACCCGGATTAATCTGATATAATTTAGCTTAATGAACTTTTTTACCATGTCCTAATAAAAGTTATTAAATTCAATTGTCAAAGAAGTAAAATAAAAATAAGATTTCATTAATTCTATGACCGTATTCTGTTAAAAGCCGTTCCAATTTCATCAATCAAATCTGATGGCAACAATGATTCAAAACTTGATTTAGAAGCAGCAATATCGCCTGCAAGCCCATGAATAAACACACCAGCCACAGCTGCATTCTCAGTAGTATATCCCTGGGCAAGCAAAGATAATATTATTCCTGTAAGAACATCACCACTACCTCCAGTCGCCATACCAGGATTACCAGTGCTATTAAAATAAATTTTACCTCCGGGTGTGGAAATTGATGTGTAGGCTCCCTTCAACACAACAATGCAATTATGTTTCTTTGAAAACTCTATTTGATTATTTAGTCTTACAAAACTATTTTCGGTTGCAACAGTAAGCCTTTCAAATTCTTTGGGATGTGGTGTAAGAATAATATTCTCATTTAGAAGTGAATACCATTTTCTGTTCATTCCAAGAGCATTCAGCGCATCAGCATCAATAACCATTGGTTTTCTGCAACTAATTAAAAGATTCTGCAGTACTTCCTGTGATTCTTTTCCAATTCCCATACCCGGTCCTATACCTACTGCATTAAATTTATCAGTATTCCCAATTTTAGAAATGTGCTTTACTGATTTATCCGGCTCCACCATTGATTCGGGGAGGGCACTCTGTAAAATAATATTCCCGCATGAAGGTATATGACAGGTAATTAGTCCTATTCCGGTACGCAGAGCTGCTGTTGCTCCCAGTACAGCAGCTCCCATTTTTCCATATGATCCGGCTATTAACAGACCATGACCAAAGATTCCTTTGTGGTCAAACTTATTTCTCTTTTTAAGCAGAGGTGCCACATCACTTTTTTCAATGTAAAAGTATGGTGTTGCCATATTTTTTATTGAATTGATACTTAACCCGATAGGTAATATGATCCAATTACCTGTATATGTGTTATTCTCAGGAAATAAAAAAGAGAGTTTAGGAAACTGAAAACTTAGTGTATAATCAGCTCTAATAATATTATCGCTGATATTCAGCGAATTATCTTCCCCGAACAAACCGGAAGGAATATCTATAGATAGTACAAGAGCTCCCGAAACGTTAATTTGTTTTATTATGTCAGCAGGCAATCCTTCTGCAGGACGGCTGAGGCCAGATCCAAAAATAGAATCTATAATGATATCATCTTCAAAGATTACAGGAAAATGAGAGCTTTTACTTATAATATTAAACGGGACTTTTGTCTCCTTCTCAAGTCTTCCCCTGTTTATTAACCAGTCCTCTGACGTTTTCTCACTGAACTGCAAATAATAAACTTCTGTTTCAAACCTGTTTGCAGCAAGTATTCTTGCCAGTGCAAGCCCGTCTCCCCCATTATTGCCTGGTCCCGAAAAAATGACTATTCGCCTTGAACGTTCAAATCTCTCATTATACCAGTTAAAGACCTGATTTGCTGCTCTCTCCATAAGATCAACTGACGAGACAGGTTCTTCCTTTACAGTAAATTTATCAATTTCTTTAATCTGGTCACACCTAAATATCTTCATCTGGCCGGGGTTATTTCTGCAAATTTAATCTCTTCGCAGGTAATTAAAAAGAAAGTTGATTCTTTACTATCGAAAAGATTAATATATTTGCTTACTAACAATATTATAAAGCATTATATTTTAATGCTATAATCCTGAATATGTATTAATTACTAACTTATTAATAACCAGTATTATGCTAAAAAACCATCCAAAAGGATTGCTAGTTGCCTTCTTCTCAAATATGGGGGAACGCTTTGGGTTTTATACCATGATGGCCATACTTGTACTTTTCCTGCAAGCCAAATTTGGATTATCAGCAGAAAAAGCAGGAGGAATATATAGTTGGTTTTATTTCAGCATTTATGCTTTAGCGCTGGTTGGTGGTATACTTGCCGATGTTACAAAGAAATATAAACTGGTTATTCTTGCCGGTATTGTGATCATGTTTGCTGGTTATATTATAATGGCGGTACCCGGAATGACACTGACAATAACCATTATAGGTCTTTTTACAATTGCCCTCGGCAATGGTCTTTTTAAAGGTAATCTTCAGGCGGTTGTAGGTCAGATGTATGACGACCCGAAATACTCCAAACTGAGAGATTCTGCATTTATGATTTTCTATATGGGTATAAATGTCGGAGCATTCTTTGCACCGTTCGCCGCAACAGGAATGCGAAACTGGTGGCTGAAAGTAAATGGTTTTACTCATGACGGAAGCCTTCCGTCACTGTGTCATCAATACATAAACGGAACACTTACAGACACTTCTACTTTTCAGCAACTTGCAAATTCTGTTAATATGGGAGGTGCCGTTACAGATCTGGGAAAATTTGCAACCAGTTACCTTGATGTTTTTTCAAAAGGGTATAACTATGCATTCGGAGTTGCGGCAGGGGCAATGGTATTATCACTCCTGGTCTATATTTTCTTTAACAAATTTTTACCAAATAAAGAAAAAACAGTAAAAGAGACTGGAACCAGTATTGAATTTAAACCTTCAGTCTTAATAGCTGCGCTTTTTGCGATGGGAATTACGGCATTCGGGCTCCACTTTATTAAGCAGGTAGGATGGGCGGCAGGTTTTGCATTTGGCCTTTTTGCCGGTTTTGTTACATGGATCATTCTTACATCTCATAAAGAGGAAAGAGCCCGCATTACGGCACTGGTACTGGTATTTATCGTTGTGATCTTTTTCTGGATGTCATTTCATCAGAATGGACTTACACTCACACTGTTTGCCCGTGATTACACTGCAAAACAGGTAACTCCATTTACAAATCTGTTCTTCACTCTGCCTTCAATGCTTGCTGTTGTTGGTGCTATAGCAGGTCTTGTTCTGATACTCTATAAGAATCTCAGAAACAAGATCAAGATTACGGGTGGAATTATGTTTGTTATTTCACTTCTGTTTGCATTGTTTTTTATTAACGGATTTGATCCTACCGGATTATTAAGTAAAGTTTTCACTCCGTTCAGAACACTTAATTCTATCTCGCCTGAAGTTTTTCAGACATTCAATCCACTATTCATTGTAGCTCTTACTTTTCCTGTCATGGGAGCATTTGCCTGGCTGAATAAAAAGGGAATTGAGCCATCTACTCCAAAAAAAATAGGTATCGGGATGATAATTGCAGCTCTTGGATTTATTGTGGTGTATATATCATCAATAGGCCTTCCATCTCCTGAATCGCTTGCAGGAAATCCTGTTCAGGATTCTTTCAGAGTATCTCCCTACTGGCTTGTAAGCAGTTATCTTATCCTTACAATTGCTGAATTATTCCTTAGCCCTATGGGACTCTCATTCGTATCAAAAGTAGCTCCTTCAAGGTTCCAGGGCTTGATGCAGGGTGGGTGGTTGCTTGCAACTGCAGTTGGAAATAAGCTTCTCTTCATAGGCACTTTGCTATGGGATAAGGTTGAATTAAGCGCCTTGTGGCTGGTATTTATAGGATGCTGTCTGGTTTCGTTCACATTTATATTTTCTATACTGAAAAGGCTCGAGAAAGCTGCATCAAGCTGAAATAATCAATTCAGATATTCTTATAAGAGACTTATTTTCAAAGTCTCTTTTTTTTGTAAAGTTCACATAAGGAGAGATCATTTTAAATACCATTAATAAATTTTTCGTATATTCTGATAATCACAAATATAGATGACCAAAATTTTTAATGCATTTAATTAATTCTATATTTTTACATGATTTTTGCTATTTTTACAACTTAATTCATTGCATCCTGTGATGCAATTTTTTATTCAATAAAGAGTGGTTATGAAAGTTCTGAAATTTGGTGGTTCTTCTGTCGGAACACCTGGGCGAATAATGGAAGTGAAAAAGATAATTGAATCACAAACTTCCCGATGTGTTATTGTTGTTTCCGCATTTCAGGGTGTGACCGATCAGCTTAATCATATCAGCGAATTGGCATCGCAAAGAAATGATGTTTATAAAAATACTCTCAATAATCTCATTAACAAACATTTAGAATATACAAGAGATTTAATAACTGATCCGGAAATACTTAAATCTGTCCTGAAAACAATTGCAGGTCTGTTTGATGAGCTGATAGAAACATTGAATGGAGTGTACCTGCTCCGTGAGATAAGCCGGCATGCCAGTGACAAGATACTTGGTTTTGGAGAAAGGCTCTCCTCATTTATAATAAGCAGGCTTTTTGACGATTCTACACTAATTGATTCCCGTGAATTTATCAAAACTGATGATAAATTCGGGAATGCAAATGTTGACCATATTCTTACAGAATCATTGATAAATAAGTATTTAGGATCAATAGATAACATGGCTATTGTACCAGGATTTATTGCCAGTAGTGTCAACGGAGAAACAACAACACTTGGCAGAGGGGGATCTGATTATACTGCTGCCCTTATTGCAGCTGCACTCAATGCAGAATGTCTCGAGATATGGACAGATGTAGATGGATTTATGTCTGCTGACCCCAGGAAAGTAGACAAAGCCTATGCTATTGAAACGCTAACATATTCTGAAGCTATTGAGCTTTCACATTTCGGGGCCAAAGTAATATATACCCCTACTCTTCGTCCTGTTTATAAAAAAAACATACCTGTTGTTGTCCTTAACTCATTTAATCCTGAATCGAAGGGGACACTTATCAGTAATAGTTCCTCTGGTGAAAGCCGTAGTCCTATAAAAGGCATATCATCAATTGATCATATTGACCTAATCACTTTACAGGGAACAGCAATGGTAGGAGTTACCGGAACATCCATGAGGCTTTTTGGAGCACTTGCCAGAAATGAAATTAATATTGTTTTAATTACTCAGGCCTCTTCAGAGTATTCGATAACATTTGCTGTTCATCCTTCTGCCTCCGGTCTGGCAGTTAAATCACTTACAGAAGAATTCAGGCGTGAGATTGAACTTAACAATGAACTTAAGATCCAGGTTGAAAAGAATTTATCGATAATAGCCATTGTCGGTGAAAAGATGAAAAACACTCCCGGAATCTCAGCTACTCTTTTCAGATCGCTCGCCAGAAACGGTATTAATGTAATTGCAACAGCTCAGGGTTCCTCAGAATTGAATATTTCAGTAGTTATTAAAAATGAAAGTCTGAAAAAAGCTCTCAATGTTATTCATGACGGTTTTTTCCTTTCACAATATAAGGAGATGTTCCTCTTTGTTGCAGGTACCGGAATTGTGGGATCAAGTTTATTGAAACAAATTGAAAAACAGAAGGGTACTCTTCTTAAAGAACATAGCCTTAAGGTACATCTTATGGGGGTGGCAAATTCAAGAAAGATGATCACCGATACTAAAGGTATAGAGCTTGAAAACTACAGGGAAATTCTCAAAACATCAGGTGAAAAAGGAAATATTGAAGAGTTCATTCGCAGGATGATAATGATGAATCTCAGAAATTCTATATTCATTGATTGTACGGCAGATGAGCATGTTGCAATGAAATATGAGCAAATACTTTCAGGATATGTTTCAGTTGTTACTGCAAATAAAATTGCATGTTCATCTGATTATAATTACTATCAGAAACTCAAGAGTATAGCAAATGAAAGAAGTGTGAGATTCATGTATGAAACAACAGTTGGTGCGGGATTACCGATTATTAAAACAATCAATGATCTTGTTCTGAGCGGAGATAAGATACATAAGATTGAAGCTGTTCTTTCAGGTACACTTAACTTTATTTTCAATGAGATAGGCCCTGATGTTTCGCTCAGTACTGCGATAAGGAGAGCTAAAGAAAAGGGGTTTTCTGAACCAGATCCCAGAATTGATCTGAGTGGCACCGATGTAGTTAGGAAAATACTTATTTTATCACGGGAGGCTGGTTTCCCTATCCAAAAAGATGAAGTTACGGTAACAAGTTTTCTTCCTGAAAAATGTTTTAAAGGAAACATTGAAGATTTTTTTGAAGAGGTAAAAAAATACGATGATGAATTTGAGAGTAAAAGGAAACAACTGGAAAAAGAGAAAAAAAAGTGGAGGTTCCTTGCAACTCTTGACAACGGAAAAGCAAAAGTCGAATTGATAACAATAGATCAGTCACACCCCTCATATGATCTGGCCGGAAGTAATAATATTGTTCTGCTTACAACTGACCGTTATCGTGAATTACCAATGGTAATTAAGGGATATGGTGCAGGTGCTGAAGTTACTGCTGCAGGTGTTTTTGCTGATCTGATGAGAGTGGTTAATGTCTGACTCCCGGTTCAAATAAATAAAATAAATCATATTAAAGAATTGAAAAAGGAATCTGTTCTATACTTTTCTACAAATCGAAAATCCCCGGTTGTTCCTTTCAGGGAAGCTCTTCTGAAGGGTCTGGCACCCGATGGAGGACTATATATGCCGGATTTTATCCCAAAGTTCGAGACTGAAGAAATAAAAAACTTTTCTGCAAAAAGTTATCCCGAAATTGCATCAGTTGTTCTTGGAAAATTGATTGGTAATGAGATGGAGTACGATCAGCTTTCCGAACTCTGCAAGGATGCATATGACTTTGATGTTCCCCTCGAAAAGGTTAACAACCGTAATTATATTATGAGGCTTGATCAGGGCCCCACTGCTTCATTTAAAGATTTTGCTGCACGAATGATGGCCCGCATGATGCAACATTTCCTTTCACATCAGGGTCAGCGGTTAGTCATACTTACTGCCACTTCAGGTGATACAGGAAGTGCAGTAGCAAATGCATTTTACGGACTTAATAATATTGATGTTGTAATATTGTTTCCGGGGAGAGAAGTTACAGAGATGCAAAGGAAACAAATGACAACTCTGAAAAGAAATATAAAAGTAATTGACATAAAAGGGAAGTTTGATGATTGTCAGTTAATGGTCAAGAGAGCTTTCACAGATACTGAGCTCTCAGAAATTCCACTCTCCTCTGCCAACTCTATTAATATCGGAAGGTTACTTCCTCAGTCGGTTTACTATTTTTATGCATGGTCAAGAGTATCTGATAACATGGATGATACGATAGTATTCAGTGTGCCATCCGGCAATTTCGGAAATCTTATGGGTGGATTGATTGCCCGTGAAATGGGCCTCCCTGTTAAACGTTTTGTAATTTCCACCAATGCAAATAATGAGGTTCCTCTTTACCTTGAGAAAGGAGACTATTCAATTATTAAACCTTCATTAAACTGCATCTCAAGTGCAATGAATGTAGGACATCCAAGCAATATGTCCAGGATTATCACATTATACGGAGGCATAATGAACGAGGAAGGTCTGATCATAAAATCACCTGACCTGGAAAAAATGAGAAGAGACTTTTTTGCAGTCAGTGTTACCGATGAAGAAACAAGGCAAACTATTTCAGATTGTTATAAGAAGAGAGGTTTAATTCTCGAACCTCACGGTGCTGTTGCCTGGCACGCGCTTGAGGAGTATCTTTCACAAAATCATTATTTGAATAAACCATACCCACTTTGTGTTTCAATTGAGACAGCACATCCATCAAAATTTCCGGATGAGATTTTCCAAATACTTAACATCACTCCTCCTCTTCATCCATCCCTGTATGAGCTTAAAGATAAAAGTGAAGAGTATGTTACTATTGAAAATAATTATAATTCATTAAAAGAATACCTGATAAATAACTATTAAAAACAGATATCTCATGCATGTTATATGTTCTGACCTTGAAGGAGTTTTTGTACCTGAAATATGGATTAATGTTGCTGAAAAGACAGGTATTCATGAACTGAGACTTACAACACGAGATATTAACGATTATGATGTTCTCATGAAACGAAGGCTTGAAATACTTAAAGCACATGGTCTTACAATACATGACATAAAAAAAGTAATTTCTTCAATGAAACCACTTCCCGGAGCCATCGAATTCATAAACTGGATGAGGGAAAGGGTTCAGCTGATTATAGTATCTGATACCTTCACTGAATTTGCAGATCCGCTTATGGAACAGATGGGAAGACCAACAATTTTCTGTAATAACCTTATAATAGACAATTCAGGGAATATTACTGATTACAAACTGCGTCAGCATGAAGGCAAGATGAAGGTGGTTGAAGCTATGCAAAACATAAACTTTAGTGTAATTGCAATCGGCGACTCCTATAATGATATATTGATGCTCCGTAAAGCTGAAGCTGGTATTTTGTTTTGTCCTCCACAAAATATAATAAATGATCACAATGATCTGCCGGTAGTAAATACTTACGATGAGCTTAAACATCTTATTTCATCTCATTTGATTGAATAAACAGACAATCTGACCATCTTCAGTTTGAACTTGATTAATAAAAATTAAAGTTATCACTTCGTGTTCCGAAGCTAACTTATCATATTTGGATTGTACGTTTCAATATTTTTTTATATTTACCTGAATGAATCATAAAACAGGCTGATTATGAAATTACCACCCTCCTCAAGAAACTGGATCACAATAATCGGTTCGATAATTGCATCAATAAATCTGATTCTGATTATTGTATTGTTCATTTTTTCATCACTATTCGAGAAAAGCAACACTAATCTTGGCCTCTTTATTTATATAATCCTTCCCGGATTCTTACTGTTGGGCCTGATTATGATTCCATTGGGGATGATCATCTCAAGAAGGAGAATACAGAGATCTTCCGAGATTGAAAAAAAGCAGATGCCTGTTATAGATCTGAATGATCCAAGGCACAGAAATGCTTTTATAATTTTCACAATTGTGACAATTATTGTGTTATTTTTATCAACCTACGGAAGTTTTGAAGCATTCCACCTCACTGAATCGGTAGAATTTTGCGGAACTCTATGCCATAAAGTAATGGAGCCCGAATATACTGCCTATCAGAATTCACCACATGCAAATGTTTCATGTGTGGAATGTCATGTCGGTTCCGGGGCATCATGGTATGTTAAATCAAAATTGTCAGGTTTGCACCAGGTTTACGCAGTACTCACAAAAACTTATCCAAAACCGATAGAGACTCCTCTTCATGATCTTCGTCCTGCCAGAGAAACATGCGAGAAATGTCACTGGCCACAGAAATTCTATGCAAGAACACTCGAAACCAATAAGTATTTCCTTACCGATTCACTTAACTCCGAATGGGATATAATGCTACAGATGAAGACCGGGCCAGAATATACAGGAATGGGGTTAAAAGAGGGAATCCACTGGCACATAAATCCTTCAGTTAATATCGAGTATATCTCAGATAATGACAAACGGGAAAACATAACATTTGTGAAGTATACAAACAAGGGAACCGGAGAGGTATTTACCTACAGAAATCCTGATAATCCGATTGAAGACAGCATTATAGCAACAGTTAAGACAAGAACGATGGATTGCATAGATTGTCATAACCGGCCGTCACATAACTATAGTTCCCCTCCGGTATATTTTGATAAAGCTATGCTTACCGGCGAGGTGTCAAAAAACATACCCTTCATTAAAAAAGTATCGATGGATGTATTAAAACAGACTTTCCGGGACAGAGACTCAGCTTTAATTTCGATAAAAGACCAGATTAATAGTTTCTATAAAACCGGACATTATGCATTTTATTCTAAAAATACCGGATTAATAGACAATGCTGTTTCAGCAATTCAGAAAACATATAGCCAGAACAGTTTCCCCGGTATGAAGGTAACATATGATGTATATCCCGATCACATAGGACATCTTGAGTCAGAGGGATGTTTCAGATGTCACAATGATGCATTTAAAACCGAAACAGGAAAGAGTATAACCCGTAACTGTAACTTATGCCATACAATTGTAGGACAGGGTAAATCAGGGATGATGCAGTTTACCAACGTTAGGGATACACTTGAATTTCAACATCCTGTTGATATTGGAACTGCCTGGAAGGAAGCTAATTGCTCTGAATGTCACAGATACCTCTATTAATATGTTTAAATGGCATTATCAGATACTCCGGGATATATCAGGTACGTTTAAAAAATGATAAAGCATTTATTTCAAAAAGTTTTATAGCTTTAAAAAGTTTAATTACCAAATCATAATAACTGAAAATAAATGGGTTCAATTTTTATTAAAAACAAATTTGCGTCATGGTTACTTGCCATGCTTAGAATAGTTATAGGATGGCATTTCCTCTTTGAAGGGATGAGCAAACTGGTTAATACTACATGGACAGCCAAAGCCTATCTTGAGGGCTCTAGGTGGATTTTTGGGGATCTCTTCCGACTGATGGCATCTGGTGACACATCCATGTGGATTATTGATAATGCAAATACTTTCGGACTCATTCTAATTGGTCTTGCGCTAATACTTGGACTCTTCACCAGGTTTGCCTCGTGGAGCGGTGTAGCACTTCTGGCCTTATATTATGTAGCATATCCTCCTTTTAGTGATTTCAGTTTCGGAACTCCTTCTGAAGGCAATTATTTGGTAGTAAATAAAAACCTTATTGAACTATTTGCACTTGCATTTCTCGCAATTACCGGATCTGGTCAGTTTTTCGGACTCGATTTATTAAGAAAGAAGAAAAAGAAGATTGCTGCACAAGGGGGTGAAGAGATGACTGATAAACCTGATGTTCCGGAGAGTAACGGAAGAAGGGAATTATTGAAGGGATTAGCAGGAGTACCTGTTCTCGCAATTTTTTCCGGTGCCTTTATTAAACACCTGTCGGAACCGGCTACAGACACTATATCAGGTGCAACTATAAAAGTAGATTACAAAGGATTGGAAGATCTTTCCGGAAAACTGCCCCAGGGTAAACTCGGGAACCTTAATGTCACCAAGATGATCATGGGTTGTAATCTTATCGGAGGATGGTCGCATGCCCGGGACCTGATATATGCTGACACACTCTTTAAAGCATATAATAATGATAAGAAGATTATAGAAACTTATTATCTAGCAGAGCAGGCAGGTATTAATACTAACTTTATGGTCACCCGGTATTATCCTGTTTTCAACAAATATAAAAAAGTATATAACAGCAATATGCAATCAATATGCCAGGCAATATTACCTGAAAAAGATTTCTTCTCAGATATAAAAGTAGCTGTTGATAGTGGTGCCACAGCAGTTTACATCCAGGGAAATGTTGGTGACTCATTCTGCATGAATGGCAAATTTGATGAACTTTTTAAAGCAATTGATCATATAAAAAAACAAGGTTTAATGGCAGGTATGGGGGCTCATTCAATTGAGACCATTAAGGCTTGTGAAAGAGAAGGGCTCCCTGCTGATTTTTATGTAAAGACTTTGCATCATGATAAATACTGGTCGGCTCACCCAGAGGCCAATCGTGAGGAATACAGTGTTATCGGACCTTATTCAGATGATCATAATAAGAATCACGACAATATATGGGATCTTTTCCCCTCTAAGACTATTGAGTATATGAAGGGAGTAAATAAACCATGGATCGCTTTTAAAGTTCTTGCTGCCGGCGCTATTACACCTAAAGATGGATTCCGTTATGCATTTGAAAATGGTGCTGACTTTATCTGCGTAGGTATGTTTGATTTCCAGGTTATTGAAAATGTAAATACAGCCAGTGAAATTCTTAAAGGTATAGGCAGCAGAGAAAGAGGCTGGTATTCCTAAACCCAGTCTCTCTTATTTCAGTATCTCATAAGTACACTTTTCTGCAACCTCTGACTGGTCTTTAGAGAGACCGGATATTATAACAATTTTTTCATTCCCGATTGCCAGAAAAATTGTACCATTATATCCATCAGTAAGAACATATTTATTGTTTCCAGTCTCTATCTCGTCAATTCCTGCTGATTTAAGATAAGTTGAAGCAGTTTTTAAAGCTTCTTCTTCAGATTTGCATTCAATGATGAAAACCGAATAACTGTCTGTTCCAATATCATAAACAGCTTTAAATGCTTTATTCAGAAACTTATGTCCGAGAACACTCTCATTAATAAAAGTCTCTTCATTTTGTCTCTTACCTTCTGATGGAAATTGGGAGATAAGTGATGGCATTTTAGCTTCCCCGCTAAGTGATTCAGCAACTTTCATTGCTAAAGTCTCAGCAGCCCTTAAAGTCTTTTCTTTCTTGGAATAGGTTCTTATTTTAACATAAGAGCTTCCTTTAAATAAGTTAATTGCACCATCGGTAATATAACCCTGTGCCCCCAGGTTCATAAATCTGAATGAAGGTGAGCGTTCGGAAGAATAGATACCAAATGCCATTGTATTATCACTATGGCGGTAAATTTCAAGTTTAATAACATCTTTACCCTTTTTGTACTCTGCAACATGCAGATCAACAAAACCATAAGAGAGATAAGTATCCGCTGCCCCATTTATAAAATCCCACAGGTTTTCAGGTAAATAGACCGGATATTTGGTTATTTTTTTAAAACCTTCCAGTTCGGGAAAAGAATAATCCTGAGTATATGCCGATAATGAAAGACCTAACAAAGCAAAACCTATAAATAACTTATTTTTCATCGTAGAATAATTTATTCAGATTTGAGAGTCAACTAACACTGCTTGAGTAACTCTGGCAAAAACACTTTATTTCAATTGCAAATATTTCTACCTATAATTGACCAGTATTCCGGCAGAGCTCATTCTTATTTACCTTTTATGTAAAACTTTCTAAGTCAGAAAGTCAGCTGGAACATTAACAAGTCTTGAAATATCAGCTATCTTTTCCTTTATACTAAAGTTTTTTGTGCAATTCACATCGCAGGATGTGCAATCACCGCATGGATTATCAGATGTCCCAAGCTCTTTGATAAGCGAATAAGCCATCGATGGATTCGAGTACCCGTAAGCATACATATAAGCTCTCATAAGGTCAGGTATTGGCAGGTTTCTGGGACACGCAGGTATACATTTACTGCAACCCGTACAAAACAGACCAGTTTCAGCACTTGCAATAACCAAATCATTCTTTTCCTGATCATTAAGATTAATATCAGCTAATATTTTAGTATTTAGATCAAGCTGATCAAAATCTGTCATACCGGGAATAGTTGTCGTTATATCGGAATTTGAAAGAACCCACTTGAGGGCAGCAGTCGAGTTAATAGGTTTTGTTTTTTCTTTGTCAAGGAATCCTCCACCTGCCATAGTCTTCATTGCAACAATTCCGATTCCGGCTGCAGCAGCTTTCTTAATGGCACTATTCATTTCACTGATATTGGACTGTTTAAAATTATATGTTGTAAGGATAACATCCCATGTTTTACTGTCAGCAGCAGCGTTAATTACCAATGGTTCATTTCTGTGAGTTGAAAAACCGATAAATTTGATTTTTCCATCCTTTTTAAGTTTCTTTACTGCATTAATAATGGGCTTATATTCAAGCATTTCAGGATTACTTATATCATGAACATAAAGTATGTCGACATAATCCATTTTAAGTCGTGAAAGACTTGTATTAAACTTCAGCAGGAATTCTTCGGCATTGGTCTGAGCTGAAGGTTTACCTTCCTTGTCCGCACCGGTTGGTTTTACTTTTGTTGCAAGAAGAAAAGAATTTCTGGGATAATCCTTAAACAGATTACCCAGCATTATCTCATTGTTACCATTCTGATAACCATTTGCAGTATCAAAAAATTTAATCCCCTTTTCATAAGCAGCTTTACACAGATTAGGATTATCGGCACGCATAACCCCAAAACTTATTACAGGTATTTTCAGTCCGGTTTTTCCAAGGGTGCGGTATATTATATCATTTTCCTGTGATGATTCAGCAGCTTTAATCATTGCAGGAGATAGAGTCATTACACCTGCAGCACCTGCAATACCTGTCCGGAGAAATCCTCTTCTGTCTATTCTGTTCATAATTTGAATTTTTATTATAACTATGTAAATAATTTACAAACTCCTTTGTAAAAACGCTTGCAATATATAAAAATTATTCTATCCTGATACCTAATATCAGTATGTCATCGATCTGAGGTGAATTTCCAATCCAGACCATCATATTTTTCTCAAGCGTCTCTTTCTGCTTATCCATTGGTAAATCCTGAATTTCAAGTATCAAACGTTTGAAATTTTTCTTCATAAACTTACGACCATCCGGACCTCCAAACTGATCAATATATCCATCAGAAAAAAGATAAAAAGAGTAACCTGCTTCCAGAGCCCAATCTTTGAAAACGAAATCTTCATTCATCCTGGATGAAATACCAATAGGCATTTTGCTTGGATAAACTGTTTCGAGCAGGTAGTTTCCGTCAGTCATTGAACCATCAGCCATCTCTCCGGAATTATCACAAAATCTCCTTTTTTCATCATCAGTCAGTTTCCGGACTTTAAAACAAGGATTATAAGCACCAGAATACTCAACTCGCTGTTTTTCGAAATCGATAACCAGCAGAGCCATATCCATCCCATCCTTGGCTTCATCATTATCTCCAACCTGTTTCAAAGATTCTGTTACATGAATACGCAGCTGACTGAGTACCTGATCAGCCCGAGGGGCAAGGTCTTTGGCAATGATCTCGTCAAGGAAAGAGATTCCTAACAGGCTCATGAAGGCTCCTGGAACACCATGACCTGTGCAGTCGGCAACAACTATATAAAGCCGCTCACCAATTCTTCGCATCCAGTAGAAATCACCACTCACAATATCTCTCGGTTTAAAAAGAACAAAGAAATTCTTAATATTTTCTGACAATATAGCCTGGGAAGGAAGAAGTGCCATTTGTATCCTGCTGGCATAATGAATACTTGATTCAAGCTCCTCCTTTTGCTTTACGACTACTGCTGTCCTTTCGGCAACAATACCTTCAAGCCTTAAATTTTCGTTTATCAGTTTCCGAGTATAAGATTTTATTATAATAAATATTATGAGAAGAGCTATCAGTGCAAAAGCAATATATGCAAAAATTGTTGCATACCAGGGTTTCAGAATAATGAATTCATAATGCACTTCATTTCCCTGTTGCCCTGTAAGTGTCTTTGTTCTTACCCTGAATTTATAATGCCCATAAGGCAGATTAGTATAGGTTTTTCTGGGGTAAAGTGCTTCCATTGTATTTCCATATGAAATACCTTCCCATTCCGACCAGCTATCATCAAAACCTTCCAGTATACAACTATATTCAGTCAATAATTCCTCTGTAAAAGAAGGAGTTGTCCATTCAAATGAAATAGCATTCATATTGAACCCATATTCGGGTACTGTGGCTGCGACACCATAAATATCCTGAATACGTCTGCCCTGATCTGTAACTCTGTGAAAAGAACCTTTCATCACAACTGAATCCTTGCCAGTTGTAACAGAGGTCAAAAATGTTTTCACTAATGTTGAATCAGTCTTAATCTGTGATTTGTCAATAACACAGACGATCTTGGATTTTATTAAATATATTTTGCCATCATAAGAATTAATATCCAGATCAGGGACATCAGGCAATAAATTCAGGACACCCTGATAAGCTGTGACCGTCTTTTCGCCAGTACGAAATAAAACATCCTTGATCCTTTTGTCAGTTCCGTTAAACCACAGATCCCCCTCATCATCATGAAAAAGCATATATACATTTTTTCCTTCTGAGAAACCACCTGTTATTGTATTATCATTCAAAAACTTATCCTGATTTTTATCATATCGGAGAATGCCTGATGATGTAGTAATATACAGGTTATCCTTATTTTTAAAAATAGAATAAATACGTGTATCAGGGATCCCCTTCTCTACATTATACAAAGATGGAACTGTATCATTTCCTGAAAAATCAACCCTGAACAATTTATTGGGATCTTCTGTAAGTATCCACAATCCTCCCTCTTCTCTTTCAACAATAGATGAAACGATACCTGGTGTTTTTTTTAATCTGTTAATATATGTCCATTGATTGCCTTCATATCTGAGGATCAGAACTCCTCCAACCTCAAGTCCAAAATAGATAATTTCCGGGGTTAACTCCGATTGAACAATCTTTTTTGCATTAAAAGAGACAGATTGTTTTAGTGGCAGTTTATTGCAAATACTTTCAACTTTTTTTATTATATCATTTTCAGATATTTGCAAAATCCCATTTATTGATCCAGCAAGAAAAATCTCACCATCGGGAGTCTTGATAACTTCAAGTGGGAATACCTGGGTATTGATTCCATTCAATCTCTTAAAGTTAAGTTCATTTTTATCATTAATATAACTTTTCAGAATACCTGCATCGGACGAAAGATAAAAATCGTCCCGGTATCTGCAAATCTCATTGATCCCTGATTCAATACCCTGCTTTTCAGCATATTTTGTCATAGGAATATTAAAATAAATTTTACTGATGACACCATAGGTTGAAACCCATAATTCAGAGTTACTACTGTAATCACAATACATTGCCAGCATAGTATTATCTTCAAGATCACAGTTCTCTACCCTGAGTTGCTGAATAATCTTACCTGATTTATTAAAAACCATTAACCCTTCTGTATTGGTAGTTCCGATGGCGAAGATATCATTGCCAAGTTTTACTCCGGAATAAACACTTACATTTCTGAGTTTTTTAAGTATCTGACTATCAATAAAGTCATCAATAACTATTCCTGTTTTATAATTATATAAAAAGAGACCCTCATAGAAGGTTCCTACAAGTATCTGACTTTCGTCATATGGCATCAGGACAGTGCATATTTTGTTTTTAAAAAATTCACCTCCAGGTAAGGGGGTGATTTTATTATCAGTCAGTTCAAAAATACCAGCCACATTATCAGTAAGGATCAAATGGTCGTTTATTTCCACAAGCCGGAATGCAAGGTTAAGATTGTAATCTGTCAATCTTATTGTAGAAATTGAATCCTCTTTTATATTATAAACATATATTAACCTGGGAGTCTGGAAGAAAACGTTCCCCTCATGTACTGCAATTGTAAAGACAGTTCCGATGGCAGGTATGGAATCAGTTCTTTTTGCCAGGGAAATGTATTCTGGTTTTCCCTTTATATCCGGCTGGATATAGCCAAACTCATAGGCAGCTCCTACATAAACAATCCCATTTGTATCAGATGCCAGTGAGAATATTCTTGGATTATTTCCAATTGTTATTGAACTCCACCTGGTACCATCATATCTGATAACTCCACTTTCCTGGTTTCCAAAATAGAGATTACCTGTTTTATCTTTTGTTATACACCAGTTTTGTTCTCCACCCTGGGTTATCTGTGTTTTATAGTTTTTAATAAAAGGGATTCCAAATTCATTTATCTGCCCATATAATCTAATATTAATAGTTATAAAAGCAAAAATCAACACTAGTCTTGACATCACATAATAATTCATTAGCATTCCTAAATCTACTATAAAAATACAAATCTTATTATTTTAATCAAATATAATAAGCCTGCTTTCAGAATATATTGTTTTTTTCATAACTTGCAATCAGAATTTAGGGTTGTGTTAATTAATTAACATTGATGCGTTTAGGGGATAATAAACAAGCTAAATTATTAGCAGTTTTTCTGCTTTTATCAGCATCAGCAGGCGGACAGGCAGAAAGAACATACAAGTACCATTTTAATGGTGATTTGCAAAAGCACAATGCTATAATTAATAAGAGATCTATTGTAATCGACTATTCGATATCCGAACTTGATGTTGAGAGCTTTGTAAATGAAAACGGACCCTTCTTCCGCATAAGTATACCGGGACATGCACCAACTACAACAATAGGAAACCCTGAACTGCCGGTTTTGAGCCGGTTGATAACAATACCTGAAGATTGTTCTTATAATATTAAGATTTCAGATATAGAATCAACTAAAATTAAACCATCAAGTGCTAAACTGGAAGGAGTGCTTTTCCCCTCACAGGAAAGAGAAACTAAAGAGTTTAAGCAAGAGAAACCTGCTTTTATTATAAATAAAGCTACTTATGCCACAAGGGGATTGATAAACTCAGACACGGTGAATATTTTACCATTGGGAATAGTAAGAAGCAGACGCCTGGCAAACCTTTTTATATCACCGGTACGATATAATCCTAAATCAAACTATCTTGAGGTAATAACTTCGATGAAAATAGAGGTTATATTCACTCAGTCAGATATCCCTTCAATAAAATCTTCATACCCAGAATCTGCTGTTTTTGCAGAATCGCTGAGCAAAGGTGTTCTTAATTACATTCCGGAGGATTTAATTACCGGTTATTCCGACAAACCGGTAACAATGGTTATCCTCACTGATACTACTTTCTTAAAACATCTTCAACCTCTTCTTGAGTGGAAGAGACAAAAAGGATTTAAACTCAAAATCCTAACCAGAGGAGCCAGATATGCCGGAACTACATATACTGAGCTCAAAGCATCATTGTCAAAGCTATGGCTTGCCTCATCAGAAAGTGACCCACCTCCAGAATATCTGTTAATTGTAGGTGATGTAAACAAAGTCCCGAATTATGGTGGATATTCTAATATTACAGATATGTATTATGGTGAATTTGACGGCAACGGAGATTATATACCTGATATGTTTATCGGCAGACTACCTGTAGCCGATACAAATGAATTAAAAACTGTTGTCAAAAAAATCATTCAATATGAAAAATTTGAATTCGCAGATACTAATAAATTCTATTCAAACGCAATTATAAGTGCAGGTTATGATGCCAGTTATGCCAGTATCATGAACGGACAGATAAAATATGCTCTTGATAATTACCTTAATGAGGCAAATAAAATCAAAGAACAACACTTTTACTATTTTTCAAAGTTAAGTGTCACAGGTGCATTGAGTGCCAGGAAGGATTCACTGATCAGATATATTAATAATGGAACTTCATTTATAAATTATACAGGGCATGGGGAAGCAGCAGGCTGGCAGCACATTGATATTAAGGTCAGGGATACAGCATCTTTATCTAATAAAAACATGTATCCTTTTATTATAAGTAATGCCTGTCAGACATCCCGATACAATGTTACCTCATTTGGCAACAGAATGGTATTATCGAAAGATAAAGGAGCAATAGGTTTCATTGGATGCTCCAATGACTCATTCTGGGATGAAGACTACTACTGGGCAGTAGGTGTCGGTGATCCCAGGGCGGTGAATCCAAAATATGAACAAACCGGGCTTGGTGCCCTAGACAGGCTCTTCCATACACATGATGAATCACCATCAGACTGGTATATTACAATGGGGCAGGTAAATTACTCAGGAAATATGGCTGTAAGTGCAAGTACTTCCAGCTGGAAAAAATATTACTGGGAAACCTATAACCTGGTTGGGGATCCAAGTATGATACCTGTTATCGGACAACCTGATACTTTTAAAATATCCATTCCGGATACCCTTCCTAATGGAATAAAATCACTTTCCTTAAGTATTGATCCATTTTCCTATGTAGCTGTATCACACTTTGATACATTGTGGGACGCCTCCTATGCAAGCCCATCAGGGTCAGTTGTAATGGAAATGCCTGGTTTAAGTAATGATTCATGCCTCTTTGTTATTACAGGTCAAAATAAAATTCCTCTTATCAAAAAGGTCTATTTCTCAAAAATAAACCAACAGTTTCTCAACCTTACATCTTCAGATATAAACGATAATTCATCTAACAATAACGGGCAGGCTGATTTTGGAGAGACATTTTCTCTTGCAACGACCATCAGCAATCTTGGATCATCAGTAGCCACGGGGGCTTATGCAAAATTAGAATCATTATCTGAATGGGTAAAAATTAATGTGGATTCGGTTTTTATAGGAAATATAAATCCGGGAACAGAGATCCTTGTTTCTGACGGATTTAATCTCACAATTGCAGAAACAGTACCTGACATGGGAATTATTCCTTTTGAGATGACTTTAAAAGATCAGGTCTCTGAAAAACTATATAAAATAGATATTACAGCCCATGCTCCTGTTCTTTCAATTATCAGTTGCAGAATTGATGATTCTGGAACTGGAAACAAAAATTTAGTGGCTGACCCTGGAGAGACCGTTAATTTTGTTTTTCAGATAATCAATGAAGGAAGCAGCAACATATCCGGTGAATTAAATATTTCAAGTCCTGATAACAGGATAAATATTCTTCAGTCGCCTGTTAAATCAGGAAATCTCCAGTTTGGCGAGACAACCGAAATAGTTGTACCTGCCAGAGTTTCAGATAATACAGATATCGGGGATATAATATCATTATTCACTTCGCTCGATTGCAAACCCTATATTCTGAACAAAGACTTCACATTTCGGGTAGGCAGAGTAAGGGAGAGTTTTGAATCATTATCATTTAAAATCTTCCCGTGGATAAATCTGAGTTCTGCACCATGGATTATAAGCAGTACAAATCCATACGATGGGAATATAAGTGCCAGATCAGGTGCCATCTCTGATGATGGCACTACCAGTCTAATAATCAGAACTATCTATTCAGCCCCTGATTCAATTAGGTTTTATTACAAAGTTTCATCCGAAGCTAACTATGATTACCTCTCATTCCGTCTGAATGGAACTGAAATCTTTAAGAAATCTGGAGAATCTGGCTGGGAGAAAAAAGTAATAGGAGTACCTGCAGGAGTCAATAAACTGGAATGGGTATATTATAAAGATGAAAGCAAACCCGGTGGTGCTGATGCTGCATGGATCGATATGATTGATTTTTCGGTTAAAGGATCTGTTAAGTTCGTACAGAGGGACCTTGAACTGGCAAGAATAGTATCCCCTTCATTAAATGGGAAAACAGGAAAAAAGGAGGTTGCCCTTAAAGTATTGAATTTTGGACAGGATACAATAAAAGGATTCAATCTTGCTTACACATTAAATAATGGGACACCTGTTATGCAATTTTTCGATAAAAAATTGTACCCCTACAGCGATTCGGTTTCTGTAACTTTCATCATGAAAGCTGATCTTTCAAAATACGGGATCTATAATCTTATGATTTTTAGCATAGAGAATAATGATGATTATCCCAAAAACGACACTCTCTATTCCAGGATTGAATACTCCGCAACTGATGAACCACTTCTGGTATTTCCAAATCCATTCACCGATCAGCTCAAAATTGTTATTAATTCACTTGTTGCTGATACAGCTCAGATTACTCTGGTCAATCTTTCAGGAATGAAGCTTTACCATATTGAACAGAAAATATCTAAAGGAACCAATACAATTATTATAAATAATGATGTTGTCGGATTATCTCCTGCACTTTACTATTTAAATATCAGTTCCCGCTGGATAAGAAAGAGTATTCCAGTTATAAAAATAAGACAATAATATTCTTATAATAATGTTCCTCCAAGTAACAATAATCTGATTACCATTATGACTGCAGTAATTCCTACACGTGAACAGGCACTCGATCTGTTTAAGAAATATAATAAAACTGAAAGTCTGTTAAAGCATGCACTTGCAGTTGAAGGGGTAATGAGATATATGGCAAAGAAATTTGGAGAAGATGTTGAGAAATGGGGTCTGATAGGCTTGATACATGATCTTGATTATGAGATGTATCCTGAACAGCATTGTAAAATGACAAAAAAAATCCTGGAAGATAATAACTGGCCGGCCGAATATATCAGAGCAGTATTGAGTCATGGCTGGGGTTTGGCATCAGATGTAGAGCCGCAAACTACTCTTGAAAAGACTATTTTTGCTGTTGATGAACTTACAGGATTAGTAGCGACCAGTGCCCTGGTGAGGCCTTCTAAAAGTGTTCTAGATATGGAAGGTAGATCAGTTAAGAAGAAATGGAATGACAAAAAATTTGCAGCAGGTGTTGACCGAACCGTTATTGAAAAGGGGGCTGCAATGCTGGGAGTAAATATAGATGACCTTATAACTGATTGCATAATGGGTATGCGCACTGTTGCTTCAGAGATCGGACTAAAAGGCACTCTATAAAATAAAAAGAGGCTGACTTATGAATAATCAGCCTCTTTTCAATACCAGATCAGATTACAACTGTTTGATCTTTATATTACGGAACCAAACACTATTTCCATGATCCTGAAGTCCTATATATCCTTCCTTAGCCGTATTCAGAAACCATTCCCAATCTTTGAACTTTGAATTGGCAACCATCTTCTTCCAGTCATCAGTCCACAGATGGAACTCAACTACATTGGCACCATTTGACTTGAAAACAACTGTACCCTGATAACATAGGATCCCTACCTGATTCCATTCACCTACAGGTTTGGTATTCTGTGGAACAGCAGGAATAAGATCGTACAGTGAACCTGCCATCCTGTTCCCGTTTACACCTAGTTTCGCATCAGGATGCCTGTCATTATCAAGAATCTGCATCTCCGGCGAAGATTTAAATATTGGTTCTCCGGGTACCTCCTGTGCAAGGATAAAAATACCACTGTTACCTCCCTCTGAGATTTTCCATTCAAGAGAGAGTTCAAAATTAGCTAATTTCTTGTCATAGATGACGTCTCCACCGTCTCCGGCTTCTCCTGAACCTGTACCAATAACATGAAGTGTTCCATCAACAACTTCCCACCCTTTCTCCGGAAAAGCAGGTTTGTTGTATCCTCTCCAGCCAGTGGTTGTTTTGCCATCAAAGATAGTCACCCATCCATCATCAGCTTTGGTAGTCTCTTTCTTACCTTTTGATCCGCAGGATGTGAACAGGCCGGCCATAGTGACACTAATTAAAATTATGTTAAGCAGCTTCATAATAAGTAAAAAAAGTTAATTAAGTTGAATCTCAAGATTTTCTAAAATCTAACCTTTTATATTAATTACCAATTAGTTAAGCAGGCATTTCAGGTAATGACCAACCTTTACGGTAGTTATGTTTAACCATCTCTGCAGCAAACTGTTTTGCATTGATCGGATCGGTCCATTTTTTATTAAATGTCGGATGACCATCTGCAATGCTGAAAGCATCTTCGACACAAATTTTCAGAGTGTCTGTATCACTGATATTTGTGAATTCCATTTTTTCACCGTTCCAGTCAAGTTCTTTGTTAAGTCCCTGAAGTCTTACAGCAAGAACACCCATAACAACCATTTCATTAAATGGCCCTGCTTCTGAAAAGTCAGATTTTGTTTTCACCCTGCTTTCAGGAGTCTCCTTGCAAGCGCGTACCCAATCCATTTCATGCTTTCCACCTTCAACTCTACGTTCAGTTTTTGGAACCTCAGGTTTCCGTCCTGACAATAACCATGGATCTTTACCATAGCATCCACAAACAAGAGTATCTTTTGTTCCATGGAACAGCACTCCACCACCTGCATCATTCATACTCTTTCCTGCAGGCCATCCGGCAGGTTTTGCAGGTTGCAGACCACCATCATACCAAATTACTTCTACCTGGGGATACTTAACTTTTGACTTTTTGGGAGTAATCCTTTCAGGATAAACAAGTTTTACCATCTGTGCACTGGGTGCGCAATCGGTAAGCAGAAGAGTTGAACTACCCTGTGCCTTTATGGGGTATTGTAATTTAAGTCCTTTAAATACAGGATGCATAATATGGCAAGCCATATCACCAAGTGCACCGGTACCAAAGTCCCACCATCCACGCCAGTTCCAAGGATGATAAATACTGTTATAAGGGCGCATTGGAGCAGTTCCGATAAAAAGATCCCAATTAAGTGTATCAGGAACCCATTCACCTTTTGAAGGACGATTCAATCCCTGCGGCCATATAGGACGATCGGTAAAAGCCTCAACTTTAGTGACATCACCAATTTCGCCATTCTGTAACCATTCAACTGTAAGGTTTACACCCTCACCTGATGATCCCTGATTGCCCATCTGAGTGGCTACTTTATGTTTTACAGCAAGCTTGGTCAATAATCTCGATTCATAAACTGAATGAGTTAAAGGCTTCTGTACATAAACATGCTTACCCATCGTCATTGCAGTAGCAGCTATGATGGCATGTGTATGGTCAGCAGTTGCAACTATAACTGCATCAATTGATTTACCCATTTCATCATACATTTTCCGCCAGTCCCAATATGCTTTTGCATTTGGATTAGCATCAAACACTTTTTTGGAATAACCCCAGTCCACGTCGCAAAGAGCTACAATATTTTCTGTAGGAGCAACTGCTCTGAGGTTTGAATTTCCCATGCCGCCAATACCTACCACAGCAATATTTAATTTATCACTGGGAGCCCTTTTACCAAGGCCACTTATGACCGAGCTTGGAAGTATTGTTAAACCTGCAGCAACAGCACCAGTCCTTCCGATAAATGACCGGCGTGTAATGTTCTTTGAATTCTCTTTCATTGTCAGGTAATTTAAATTTTAAATAATTTATAAAAATAATAAATTCAATTTGATTTTCAATTCGTATTAGTAATCAAAGACAGATCAACAAATGTTTTCGGGACAAATCTGTATCACTCGTCAGTATTATCTCATTTCGACCTTTTATTCCTCAATCAGTGAATAACAACGGCTGAGTTACCCAAAAAGCTGATTGCCATGTTTAAATATATTCTGATTATTTAATCTTGTTATATCTACAATTCCCTGATCCAGATATTCCTGTATGCAACAGGATTACCATGATCCTGTAAAACGAGGCTTCCTGCACCATGTTTCTTAATAAAATACTCCGGAATCCCAATATATACAGTTGGACCCCTTAGACTTACATTATTTTGAATCAACACACCATTATGTAATACTGTTACCCGGGGAGGAGTATAGAAAGTTGTTGAATCATTATTAAAAGTAGGAGCAGTGTAAATAATATCATATACTTGCCATTCTCCAGGCTTTCTGCTTGCATTTACAAGAGGAGCATGTTGTTTATAAAGACTTCCTGCCTGCCCATGACGATAAGTACGATTATTGTAGCTATCAAGTACCTGCACTTCGTAAAGTTCCTGTAAAAACACACCGCTATTACCCCGTCCCTGGCTCTCACCTATTACTTCAGATGGTGTTTTCCATTCAATATGCAACTGAAAATTTGTAAACTTCCTTTTTGTTTTAATAATACCAGAGCCCTTTACACATACAAGTGATCCGTCTTTTACGATCCACTTGGAAGGATTTCCCTGACTATCTGTCCATTCCATTATCACATCCGTTCCATTAAACAAAACTATGGCATCGGATGGTGCATCACTGTTCAAAACACCTGGTTGAATAATTTTCACTTCCGGATCCCATATCTCCGTCATGCCCGGTAACATTTTGGCTGGATCAACAGGTTTGGGAGCCTGAGGAGAAGTTCTTTGTTGTTCCTGTCCTGAACTAAGGGCAGATGTTGCCAATAATAGGCTTAAAATCAATAAGTGTTTCATCTTCTTTATAATTCTAATAGTTTGAAATATTAAATAAAATCAGGTTGATTATACTATAAATCCTGATATAATGTAAACAATAAATTCTCTACTCAGGATAATCTTTTATCTTCATTAATAAACTCAGTTACCTCGCTAAATTAAGAAAATATTAAAACAAAATCAGTTGATAAAAAAATATAGCTGTTTCTTTTCATTATAATGATGCCGAATAAATCTGAGAATTATTACGAATCTAACAGATTTCAAAGTTATTAAAGATTGAGTACTACAGATTTTTTAATTTTAAAACAGAGACAACAGTAACATGGATTAATAGCAACAAATAATTCAGGTACAAATTTACAACACGATACAATTGTCCTTTAAGTGAAAAATAGATAAATTGCCGGAAATGAATTCAGATGGAAAAAGAATACTACTCGCTGGAAATTAATGAAAATAATAAACTGACAAGGATAATCCGCATACTATTTGGCATAGTTTGCCTTGCAGTTGCGATCATCTGGTTAGTTTTCAATATGATAGCTATAGAAGCCGATACTACGCTTTGGATAACAATAATATTGCTTTCTTCTTTTGGATTTTACCAGATCTGGGCAGGATTGGGATATGCAAAAGTATTCATTGAAATCGGACCAGAATCAATAAGATTAAAGAAGAATCCATTTCTGCCCCAGGTTTACATGATTGCTGAGGATATTGAAAAGATTGAATTGTTTCCCCTGAATATGATCTTCTTCCTTAAATCGGGGAAAAAAATAATCCTCAGATTTGGAGTAACATATCCTGAGATGATTGAAAAAATCAAAGATTCAATTATTGGATTCTCCGGATCAAACCAGACAATTATTGAAATAAAAAAAGAAGAGATTTAATAAATCAAAAACTCTTAATATTCTCCCATATTTCCCGGTTTACCGGTATGCCATTTTTAATATTTTCTTTCCTGATCCTGGCAACAGATTCTCCTGGAAAACGGATCATGGTACTTTCATTTTCCGGATCAGATTCTTTCAGGTAAGTAATTATATCGTTGACAACCATCTCAACAGATTGATAATTATGCAGTTTATCAATATTAATGGCAATATAAACCTGTGAAACGCCATATTCAATTTTTCTACTGGTTACTTGATGGGTTGAGAGACCTCCTGAAAGAATTGCTGCAAGAATATCGAGGAGCAGGGATAACCCAGCTCCCTTCCAGTAACCTATTGGCAGCGCTCTTCTATTTGACAGAATACTTTCAGGATCTGTTGTCAGTTCTCCTAAGGAATTAAAACCACCCGGGTAAGGAAGTTGCTTACCATCTATCTTATAAGCTTCCATCTTACCATATGAAAACTGTGTCATAGCAAAATCAAGAACTATGGCTTCATTTTTATATGGGACAGCAATTACCAGCGGATTATTTCCAAGACGTGCATCAGTAGCGCCCCAGGCTGGCATATTGGCTTCCGTATTTGTCCATCCTATAAATACGAATCCTTTACGGGCTGCCATCCAGCCATAAGTACCTCCACGCATCCAATGATTTGTGTTCCCGAGGGCAATCAATCCAATACCCTGTTCAGAGGCTATTTGCATTGCACGTTCTGTCGCGAAAGTAGCATTAAGCGGACCTGGACCAAGATTCCCATCCCATTGCTCCAGTGAACCTGTTTTGTGAACAAGGGTTGGTTCAGCATCAGGAAGTACATATCCGTCAATAATGTATTGTACAAACCGGGGAAAACGGTTAACCCCATGAGAATAAACTCCTTCTATACTATTTACTGTAAATATTTCAGCACATTTGTCAGCTTTTATGTCTGAGAAACCACGCTTCCTCAGGATTCTGAAAAACTCTGATTTCATCTGAACTGAAGTGACTGAAATTACATTGGATCCATTTTTCATAATATTACTATCAGATTTCTAATAAGTAAATGCAATTAAAAGTTCATTATAATATAATCCCCATGTGAAGTGGGATTATTTATTGTTTTTATACGAATAGATGGCCAGTACCAGAAGTAAAAATATAGTGCCCAGATTCATAGTCTGATTCACCTTTCAAAACTTCAGTTCATTATTTATAAAATATTAATCCAATTTATCATTTAATCAGATTTAAAATATTCAGGCAACAAATGCCGGGAAAAATTATTTTAATACCCCATCACCAAAATCCATAAACCAGTTCCAGTCTTTAAGCAGCATATTATGAGAGCCGTCCCGTATGTGATATCCCATCCTGCCACTTTTTACCTGTTTATTAAGTGGAGGCATTGCCTCAGGAATTGTTGAATTTGTTTTTAAGAGCTGAAACACAGGCGCTGCATTGTAAAGAGCAAGATATGATCCCTTTGGATCGCCCCACAGGTCTTCACTTGCACATGCAACATATAGAGCCCGGGGGGCGATAAGTGATAATAGCATATGCATATCAACCGGCATTGCATCTTCATTATTTGCATATTTCTTATAGTTGGTGCAGAACCAGTGAGGCAGTGTATTATTTATTCTTGCTACTGTTTCGCCAAAACGGCGTCTTGCCAGGGCAGCTCCACCACAACCTGATTCATTGCTTATAACCAGGGCAAAGCGTTCATCTTCAGCACCAGCCCACAAAGCAGTTTTTCCCCCTCTTGAATGTCCGACTACTGCAACTTTTTTCTTATTAATATCCTTATCTGTTTCGAAATAATCCATGCACCGGCTGGCACCCCATGCCCATGCAGCAAGGGTTCCCCATGAATCAGGATTCCGCTGACCCTTATCAAGAAGTCCATGTATTCCATTCTTGAAATCATCAAAATTATCAGGGTCGACATCCGCATTGTAAAACACTGCAATTGCGTATCCTCTGGCTATTACCTCCTCTGCAGGCCAAAACTCACTCTTCTTCTGCCTTGTAGGATCAGTATTAGCAGGACCCCTGTTATCAATAAGAAGGTAAGCAGGAACTGGCTTAGGTACTTTATTAGGTACAAAAAGAGTAAGATGTATTACCAGTGATCCTTTCTCTGCTCCTATTGTAATATCGATTTGCTTTAAAGTAGCATCTCCTCCCATTGCATTTTTATCTTCGTTTATAACCTTAAAATTCATGGTATAGGGTGTATTTGGAACCCTCCCGTAAACATTATCGCGGAAAAGTTCCAGAATTTCATTCCTGCGTGTTTTTGTCCATACCTGAGCCTTGGTCACTTTTTTGCCGTCAAGTGTGGTTAATGGATCAGGTAGAGTATAAGATGGGACCTTTTCCTCATAATAATTGATCTCTGATCTCTCCTTTGATAATTTTTCAACTGTCTGAGGAGAAGCCTTCCATCCTTCTTCTGTCTGTGAAACGGCCACATTAAGAGAAAAGATGAACATTAGTAGCAGACAAGTAAATAATAAAGATTTTTTTTTCATTTCAACCGGTATTTATAAATGTTACAATTTGGAAAATGCATAGTCAACAAATCCTGAAATTTCTGAGTAGTGAAACTTTGATACAAGTGAATAAATTAAAATTTAAAAAGAGAAAAGTAATTATAAAATCGGATATCATTCTGTAATTATTAAAATTATTGTCGGACAATTAAGAAGTATGAAAAGCCTGTAATGAATCAGACGTCAAAAATCAATTTTACATCTGCAGGGAATATAACTTCTGCCATGAACTATTTAAATCTGCCATTAATTTTATTTCAAGCTCCCTGGTTTATGTTGCATTTAAATAATCGGAACATTATTCATATTATAATAAAACTCACCCCTATATGGAAATAATCAGATCAAAAATAATGTTTTGGAATCAGCCGGCATCTGTTAAATATGAAAAACATTGGTTCTGAATTTGTTAAAAATAGTTAATGAATTAATAATGTAATTAATGTAAATTTGTTTGGTCTAAAAACCAGAGATGATTTCATTAAGCAAACCGGCCGGGAATAAACTGGAATGCCAGTTATGTCCCCATCTATGCAAACTTGCCGAAGGAAGTACAGGTATCTGCGGTGTGAGGCGGAAGAGTGGCAATAACATTTTATTACAGACCTATGGCCAAATATCTGCATATTCACTTGATCCGGTCGAGAAAAAGCCATTATATCATTTCTTTCCGGGCAGTAACATTCTTTCAATAGGCTCATACGGGTGCAATATGAGATGCGATTTTTGCCAGAATCACAATATTTCACAGGAATTCAAAGCAGATTATTCGTCTTTGACGAGTCCCGAAATAATAGTCAAAGATGCTCTCCGCGCAAATAAAAACATTGGCGTTGCATTCACATATAATGAACCTGTAATATGGTTCGAATTCATGAGGGATATTGCTCTTGGTGTAAAAACTGCTGGACTGAAAACCGTTATGGTGAGTAACGGTTATGTCAATAAGGCTCCTCTCAATGAAATAATTGGATTCATTGACGCTTTTAATATAGATCTTAAAGCTTTTAATAATAATTTTTACACCAGACTGACAGGAGCTGATATCGAACCGGTGAAAAAAAGTCTGAAGCAGATAGTAAGGTCGGGAAGACATCTCGAAATTACAACCTTGATTATTCCTGGAATGAATGATGATGAAACTGAGATGGCGAATCAAGCCGAATGGATAGCCGGGGAACTGGGGAAATCTGTTCCTTTACACCTCAGCAGATATTTTCCTATGTTTAAAAGAGGGGATCCGTCAACGCCACCTGGTACATTGGAAAAGCTGTTCAATATTGCCTCTGAAAAGCTTGATCATGTATATTTGGGCAATTTAAATTCATCTAACGGACAGGATACACATTGTCCGGGATGTGGCATTGTTGTTACAAAAAGAAACGGATATAATGTCAGCCTTTTACAACTTAATGCAGAAGGTGTATGTACCAGATGTGGCACAACTATTTACAGATATTTTACTTCTTCGACAGAGAACTAAGCTGGTCAAAAAGTTTATCAACGCCGGCAACAAGGTCTGTATTAACAGCCTTATAATGAGCCTTCAATACTTTGGGATCATCTTTGCCTTCAGGGTTATTAACACGGGCAATAAGGTCATTTCTAAGAGTGACTGCTCCTGAAATAATGCCGGAAACTTCATCTGTTTTATTGTCCGGATGAAGTCCTGCATATACAAAACAATCTGAGATCACTTCAAAAATAAGGTAATCAATATCTTTTTTCAAAACTTTGATACTTGCCATAAAACCTGAATTTAATTTTTATGGCTCAAAGATAACAAATAAAAGTTACACCTGTAAACTATTGGTTGTTATTCTGATCTGAAGCGAATAATACTCTCTTCAGCTTTTCTGAAAAACAATTGCCTCAACTTTGCAAATACAGGAAGCTTTGTATTAAAGTTAATATTACCGATGCAATTAAAGGGAAGTACTATTGGCGAAGTACCTGACATAAATACAGCTTCGAATTCAGAAATTTCATCAGCCTTTACACATTCAAGTTTTATTCTGATGTCATTTTCCCGGCATATCTCCATTATATATTTTCGTGTTATCCCATTCAGGATTACATTGTCAGGTGCTGTGTAAAGCAACTCATCCTTAATGAAAAAAATATTTGACCTGCTGCCTTCAGTAATTAAATTTTTTTCATTTACCAGCAAAGCTTCATATCCACCTTCAAGGATCAATTTATGGTAGATTGATGAACGAAGTCTATGATCAATTACTTTTGATTCCGGGGTTTTCCGCTCAGCAAGAAAAAGGATACCCTTTACTCCTGTCCTGTACTGCTCATCACTTGGATAAATGGGTTTAATAAAATAAACAAGATAATCTGATGAATCTTTATTATAGTTAAACACTATCTTCAGATTGGCTTGTTTTTCCTTATTTGATTTTGTCAGGTTTATAATATCCTTCCTCAGGGCTTCAACATCTGCCAATACATTTTTTCGCTGAAGTTTAAGGCTGGTTTGCAACCTTTCCATATGATCGTGGAAGAACACAGGGTTTCCTCTTACCATCCTTATAACCTCATAGATTGAATCACCTTCATATATGAGAGAGTTATGAAACATCTCAGAAGGTTGCAGCTCACCGTTAATAATGAACTTTTTACCGTAGCATTCATTCATAGACGATCTGTTTAGCTATAACAAAAATACAAACTAATAATCATACTGCCCGAAAATCTTGCTTATATTAGACGCTTCATCGGAATTTATTATGTATGCAATAGTCGACATTGAGACAACAGGAGGTAGTCCCAGGACAGAAAAAATAACAGAAATTGCAATATACCTGCACGATGGAGAAAAAATTACAGGAGATTTTGTTTCACTGATCAACCCTGAACGTAATATTCCTTATTTTATCACAAACCTTACCGGTATTACAAACGAAATGGTTGAAGATGCTCCACATTTTTTTGAGATAGCAAAAACTATAATTGAGTTAACAGAAGGGAGAACATTTGTTGCACATAATGCAAGATTTGACTATTCATTTATCAGACAGGAGTTTAAGGCTTTGGGATTTAATTACAGGAGAAGTGTAATAGACACAGTTGCCCTGAGCAGAAAGATATTCCCCGGTCACAGGTCTTACAGTCTTGGCAATATATGTAAAGATTTGAATATCAATATAAATGGCCGCCATAGGGCAGCTGGTGATGCTCTTGCTACTACCAGGCTTTTTGAAATGTTACTTAAAAAGGATCATGATATCAATGGTTTAACGTCCAATCTGATAAAGAATACTAAACTATCCAAACTCAATCCTAACCTCGATATCTCGAAAATAGATAAAATACCTGATGAACCTGGAATATACTACTTCTATAATGAAAAGGGAGACCTTCTTTACATTGGGAAAAGCTGTGACCTTCAACAAAGAATAAGTACGCACCTCTCAAATAATTCAACTAACAGAGCCATGGAAATGCGTGATTTAATTGCTGACATCCATTGGGAAGTTACTGGAAGTGAACTTATTGCCCTCCTGAGGGAGTCATTTGAGATAAAGGATAATAAACCTGTCTTTAACAGAGCACAGCGAAGGACCGGATTCCAATGGGGCATCTTCAGCTTTACTGACAAGAACGGATATCTGAATTTCCGTTATGGACAAGTTAATTCGGATGATTTTCCTCTTTCAGTTTTCACATCAAAAGAAAAGGCAAAAGCAAAACTGATATCTGTAGTGGAAACTTATGAACTTTGCCAGAAACTGGCAGGACTCTATGATACAGAAGGTTCATGCTTCCAGTTTCATGTCGGAATATGCAAAGGAGCCTGCAGTGGCATAGAAACGGCTGAAAAGTACAATGATCGTGCAAAAAAAGTGTCGGAAGAATTCATTTTTACAAGACGTAACTTCTTCATTATTGACAAAGGAAGGAACGAAGAAGAGCGTAGTGCCGTAAAAATTACGAATGGTAAATATACTGGTTATGGCTATTTTAATATCAATGAAATGGGATTCGGATTAAGCGCTATTCATGACTGTATAATACAATCAAAAGATAATCGGGATATTCAGGTAATACTAAAACAGTACCTTAAAAACAACAAGGTTGAAAAAATAATAGATTTTTAACAGAAGTGATATATCTGTTATCATTTTTAGCAGGTTTCAACACTCTTAAGATCACATTAATTGACAAAAGTTAATACATTTGCCATAAGAACCTAATAATCAATATGAGATGCCAGTATTTACACGTACAACAAAGAACCTGATTATCAGGATTAACGAATTCTTTGACAATATAGATATAGGATTGCTTGTTTTCAAGGAGGCGATTAAGGCTTATCTTGAAAAGGATATGGAAGCTTTTGAGAGGCATCGTCAGAAAGTAGAAACTCTTGAAAACAATGCCGATAAGCTTCAGAGGTCAATTGAAAATGAAATGATAACTCACTCAATACTACCACAGCACAGAGCTGAAGTAAGCACCTTAATAGATGAAATGGATGAAATTATTGATGCAATAAAGAGCTCTCTTAATGAGTTTTACATTGAAATGCCCGATATTCCTTCTTCACTTAATAAAAAAATACACAGCATTGCCGAGACATCAGCTAGTGCTGCCGAGGAACTGATACCAGCAGCCAGGGCCTTTTTTACAGCACCACATACAGTTCGCGAAAAATTACTCAAGGTCTATTACTTTGAGAGTGAGACTGATAAAATAGCTAATAGTACTAAAAGAGTCATATTCCAGGAAATGAAGGAGTTAGATCTTGCCCATAAGGCACATTTAAGATATATAATCCATCATCTGGAGAATATCTCCGATCTTGCACAAAAAGCTGCGGATCTTCTTTCAGCCATGTCGATAAAGATAGTTATGTAAGAGGTTAATGATGTGGTGTGTTCTATTAACTTCAGGTAGTCAGCAGGTAGCCAAGATCCGGCATCAGGCAGGTACAATTTTTTTTTAACCGATTAATATTATAGTCTGAAATGATTCTTTTCTTTTTAACCAGCGGTCTATTCCTTGGATGGTCTCTTGGAGCGAATGATGCCTCCAATGTTTTTGGATCAGCTGTCGGATCGAAAATGGTTACATTCAGGAAAGCAGCAATTATTGCTTCCATTTTTGTAATACTTGGCGCTGTACTGCAGGGAGCAGGAGCTTCAGATACTCTTGGTAAACTTGGTGCAGTGAATGCATTAGGCGGCTCTTTTACATTAGCTCTTGCAGCGGCAATCACTATTTATCTGATGACTAAATTTGCACTGCCTGTGTCAACTACTCAGGCGATTGTCGGCGCAATTATCGGGTGGAATTTATTTACAGGTAATCATACTGACAGCAAAACACTCACACAAATTGTTGCAACATGGATATCCGGGCCTATACTTGGTGGACTTTTTGCAATAATATTGTATATCTCGCTTAAGAAGATCAAAAGATCTGCACAGATACATCTTGTTATCTTTGAATCATATATCAAAACAGGATTAATTATTGTAGGCGCATTTGGCGCATATAGCCTTGGAGCAAATAATATTGCCAACGTAATGGGAGTATTTCTGCCAGCATTTGATCTTGAAGATCTCAATCTTGGAATTATAACTCTCAATTCTGCTCAGCAGCTGTTTCTCCTTGGGGGCATTGCAATTGCCTTAGGGATATTTACTTATTCAAAAAGAGTGATGGAGACAATAGGAGGAAATATCGTTGAACTTTCTTCCGAAGCAGCCCTTGTTGTGGTACTGGCTCAGGCCTTTGTTCTATTTATCTTTTCTTCATCAGGTTTATCGAACCTGTTTGTTAAAGCCGGGCTTCCTCCGATTCCCATGGTGCCGATATCAAGTTCACAGGTAATTGTAGGTTGTGTACTAGGCATTGGATTATATAAAGGAGCCAGAAATATTAACTTCAAAATATTAGGTCAGATTGCACTTGGATGGCTAGCTACCCCCATTGCTTCTGGTCTTCTCTCCTTCTTCTCTCTATTCTTTATAAAAAACATCTTCAGCATTAATGTAGGATCAAAAATTACTGATCCGGTTAACCTCAGTCTTCAGATAACAAATAGTGCAATATATGGAGGAGCCGAGATTTCCGGTATTATCAGGTATCTTCTTCTCGGTTTTTTAATCTTCGGTGCAGCCGGAGCAGCCTATTACCTGCTACTTGAAAGAAAAAAGAGAAAGGAGATGCAGAAATCGGAGGAGAAGTTCTGGAGAAATATGAAATAATACATATCAGGGTCTCATCCCCGGAATTATTAGTAAAAGAATGATCCTTTAATTTCCAATAATTTCCAATCAGCATCATCAACCATCCTGGAAGATATCCTTATTCGCTGATCACCTTGTTGTTCAAGGTAATGTATTTCCACAGGATGATATCCTTTCATAAGAGCTGCAGGTCCGGCAGCTACCACACCCGTTTCTTTAGGCAGATCTTCATTAACAACCAGGTTATTGTGAATATATAACCTCCCAGCATCATCGTTAACGGTTCTGAATAGATACATTCCGTCTTTGGGAGCATAAAAATATCCTTTAAAAACAATTCCAAAATTATCTTCCCTCATATTAACTTCACTTACAGCATTAAAATCAGCTGCAACTCCATTTTTCAATGGAACCAATTTTGAAAAATCAGGCAAATTATCCCATATACCTTCATAATAGGAGTATTTCAATCCACCTTTCAGACTTCTGACCTTTACCCCTTTTTGAAGATTCACCTTTGAATAAGTTTTTACTTCAGATTGTGTAGCCTGACCCTTATTATTGAAATACTTTAATTTTATGGTTTTAGTATCATTAAGAACCAGACTATTATTAAAAACGCTTGAGTTAATTGTTGGTACAGAACCATCTGTTGAATACCGGGCAATCAGGTTACTATTTTCCGGTTTTCGCGTCACTTCCGTCTTGTCAAGGAATTGATATATTTCTGGCAGTAAAGAAGATGTAGATGAAGGTAGCAGGTTAAAATCACTCACCCCATCCAATCTAAAATCAGGATACTCTGTTAAATCATAGTGTAATAACCAATCCAACTGAAGCTTTTCCAGTTCGTTATAAGGCAAGGCTTTAGAAGCATTCAGCTCTATTTCAACAAGTTGATCAGAACCGGGTGCAAGTGTCAAATTTATAACAGGTTTTGAAATTGTTAACTGATGATTATGAAAGAATCTGGCATCAAGGAAAAGCGGTTTATCTGAAGTATTAGAAACCCTGAGATAAAGTGTGGCATCTGTAAATTTATCTCCTTCGGTGCAAAGCACCATATTTCTGAAAGTGGTATTTATTAGCAGGGCACGTGCTAGCGGTGCCGTCCTGGCATTTGAAACATCATCCGGAAGTATACCATCGAGGCGCAGATTGACAAATGATGGTCCCTGATCGGTCATGGTCATCCATACAACATGATCGAACCTTCCGAAGCGATTTCCAGAGAGCTCACTGCTACCTCCGGTGGTGGCAATGACGTAGTATTTATTGTTATTTCTTTCCTCATAATAGTAACGGTGTGTATGACCTGCAATAACAGTGTATTTGCGGTCACTTAAAGCTGCTTCAATCTGCTGAAATCTTCCATTCGTGTTTGAGTACCAAATTGGATGATGCATTAAAACAAATGTCCACCTGACACCCGTATTATCTTTAATGGTTTTCAAAACGAAGTCTGTCTGAGCTGGTTTCAGGCTATAATCGTCATCATCATTAGTGTCGAGAATTATAAAGAGGGTATTTTTATAGGTAAATGAATAATATCTTTTTCCATAACGTTGTTCATAATCTTTCTCCATAACAGGATTTGTAATGTCGTGATTTCCGGGAAGTCGGAAAAACGGCATTTTCAACTGACCTACAATACTATCTATTTCCCTTCGCTGAGGACTCAACAGCAGAGTATCGCGGGTATAACCGGCAATGATATCCCCAACAGAGAGAACAAATTCAGGATATAACTTATTTAGTTTCAAAATAGCATCCTCGAAAATACCGGGACGGATACCACCTCCCCGATCACCCATTATTGCAAATTGAAAATTATCAGGATTGTTATAGAAATCGAGATTAGTCCATGGCTTTTTAATAGTTTCAATCTCTGATTTGAAGAAGGGAACGGTTTGTGATATTGCTGGTATGCCAGCTATTAAGAAAAATTTTGCAAAAAAGAAAAAGGTGAATATTTTAATCAAAGGTTTCATAAAGTTGATTTTAGTCCAAAGTAAATATATGAAGAAAAAATAATTCCTAAAATTAATAATAGGATGTCTAAAACCTGTAAACCTCAATTAATAAATACAAACAAAGGACTTACTTATCATCCAAAGCAAATAATAATAATTAGTGGCATCATTTTCTCTCCTGTTCTTTTTTCGGACTACTTTTAACATTTCGAATGACCGCTTCCAGTATCAGCAACATGTCACCTTCAAAGGTTGACGATATGGAAAGAAGATTACCTTCATCAACTACAAATCCCTGAGAATATTCATCAGTAACAGGGTTAAACCAGGTTGCCTTGTAAGATATCCCCAAAGGTTTCCTGATCTGAACCGAGAGTTTGACAGGCAGATAGGCAAGAATGGTTCTGTTATCTATAGATTTAAGTATTGAAACAAACTGATTAAAGATTTCGTTGCCCGGTTGTTTTACCAGTAACTCCTGGGCAGGATAAAGATTCCACCATTCCTGTTTCTTGAAAAACCCTGCCAGATACCCCATCTGTTTTGAGCCAGGGAATAGTATGCTTGTATACCATGGTGAGGTTCCTGGAGCATCAGAATGGTTTAGTATTTTTTCTCCCGGTCTGAGCCATGGCCAGATACCATTGGCGCCATATGTAATACCTGAAACCGGTGCTGAAAAGAGGCTCCAGTAACTTGCATTACGAACATCCCGGTCAGTAATTTTGAAATTTATCTCTTCATAATTAGGTTCCAGATTAATAACCGGACGTGGAGGCAGGTATGCCCAATCCTGACTAACAGGGCCTCTTGTTATCCAATTAACAGTAGCTTCAGCATTGCTATGACTGCTTTGGTAACCAATAAAATCGAGCCACTTCTCATCTTTATATACTTCTCCAATCCATGATCTGCCGGAAGGATGCAATGAAACAATTCCCTGATGCGACCCGTTAAAAACCGCTCTGCCTATAGTTTTCCAACGTTGCTCGTACTGGCCGGTATAAAATCCGTCACCTCCTAGTAACCAGATAACATGGTTTGCACCATATCTGGCTACAATATACTTAGCCAGCAAAATTGCCTGTTCATCAGGCAAATAATAACCTGGGCTCAACTCTCTTCCACGTGAAACCTGGAGAGTCCAGAGTATTACCGGAACTGCAACTAATCCATAATCGTTAATTCTGTCTATCTTCTTATCCATAAGTTTAAAGAACCCAGGATTAATGGTTATCCTTCCACTACCTTCAAATGCAACCTCTCCAAGACTGTTTTTATCTCCACCCCTCCACTGAGTAGTTACAAACTGAATTGCATTATAATTATTTTCTGCTCTCTGTTTAAGATACTGATCCCACTCCTGGTCGGTGGATTTAAGAACACCATTCCATGCTGTGCAGGCAAGATAAAAAAATGGAGTCCCGTCAGAATGAGTAAGGTAATATTTACCAGATGGATGAACTACAGGACCATGAACAATAATATCCTTTCCATCAACAGCAATTTTGCATAGGAATGATCCCTCCTGACCATTAAGCCCTGCATTTTTTGAATCAGAACAGCTTGTTTTAAAAGACCATACACCTGTTTCATCGGGCATGAACCTGGCTTTCCAAAGATTATCTCCATCCCAGAAGGTATTGATCGTTTTTACTCTTCCTGTGGGTGAATAAAATGTAACTGTCATACTTAAGATATCCTGAAAAGGATTTTCATATATAACACTACTCTTAAATACCAATTCATATTTAGTCCATTTATAAGCTTCTGGCAGTTGAGCAACTACCTGAAATGAAAACAGGACAAAACAGATTACTGCCTGTGTGCTTTTTTTCATAATTATCTGGTTATTGCGGGTAAGAAGGAATAATACTTCCCATAGTATAACATCTGACTTAGATAATCGTCTGTATATTCAACTTTTACATCAGTTATCTCGCCATTTGCATTATAAACAGGCAGCAGCATTGGATTAACAAAACCTGAGTAAGGAGCAAGATTCAGTGTCTCATAGCGTTTAAGCAGCTCTGTATGAAGAGATGAATCAACTTTTATCCCAAAGTTTTCAATAATATATTTCCCGGCTGTAAAATCACCCTCTGACTTAATTCTCTGAATCTCTTTAAGTAATTCACCAAAAAGTATCTGAAGTTTTTTATAATCATTTATCTTAACATATGTCTTACCGTTTCTTTTGAAAATATCAATAATGTTTTCTGCTTTGCCCTTTTCATAAACCCAATGTGTAATTGCTGATCTGCATCTCATATGAGCCTGTTCAATCTCCTTTCCAGGTTTGATCCTGACAAGCTGTGTCATCAGACCTGCTCTCACATAGGTATCATATTCTGCTTTGGCAGCCTCAATTTCGGGAAGGAGTCCCAGATCAATAACTTTTTTCTCCATAAGGAAGTATAATGCAAAAAGGTCAGCACGAGCTTCTTCCAGAGGTGAGGCATAATTTTTGAGAGCATTGGGATCAGTACCTTCAGCCAGTTTCCCACTAGCATGACCAATACACTCATGCAGATCCGTATGCAAAGCATCAGCGAGTGCTCCATATTTTTTTACTCTTTCAATTTCTGCCGGGTCTGCTGCAAATTCATCCAGAAATCCATTTCCAAGGTCAGCAATATTCCTGGCACTGATTATATTGGCAAGTGTAACTGACTTTGAACCAACATCTTTACGGATCCAATCGGCATTAGGAAGGTTTATTCCAAGAGGTGAAGAGGGATAACAGTCACCTCCCAGCATGGCAATATTTATTACTTTAGCAGCAACACCTGTCACCTTTTCCTTCCTGAATTGAGGATCAATCGGTGAGTTATCCTCAAACCATTGTGCATTTTCGCTTATAATACCAGTTCTTTTTGTTGCCTCAAGATCTTTATAATTTACAATTGCCTCCCATGTTGCCTTCATTCCCAGGGGATCACCATAAGTCTCTATGAATCCGTTTGTATAATCAATTAAGGGTTCATTATTTCTTGCCCATATAACATTAAATTCATCCCATTTTTTAAGGTCGCCGCTCCTATAGTATTCAATAAGAATCCCGAGTTCCTTCTTTTGAGTAACTGTCTCTGCAAAAGGGATTGCTTTTTCGAGATTCTCAGTTATCCTGTCAATAGCCTGACCATATAATCCTCCTGATCTATAGACTTCTTCTGTCACCTTTCCATTTTTCTTAATTACTTTCGTATTAAGCCCGAGTTCAACTGGTTTGGGATCATTTGGTATTACTTGCGCAGCATAGAACTCTTCAACTTCCTGTTGTGTGACTCCTTCATACATATTTGTTGATGAACCTGTTATAAGATCAACACCTTCTCTCTGCTCGATCTTTTTAGGATAGAGTACCTCGGAAAATATCAATGGATTGATGAATCTGATAAATTCCTCTATGTTTTCACCCTCTCTGACAGGAAGAGTACCAGGATCGCACGATCTGATCAATCGCTCTAAAAAGATAGCTGGAAAAGCTGGTTTAAGCTTATCATTTGAATATAGATGATGAATTCCGTTTGAAAAGAACATCTGCTTTGCATATTTAATAAGTGCTTTATAATCATCAGACTCTTTATCGCCTTCATAGTTACTTATAATAGTTTCGAAAGTCTTCCGGATAATCAGATTATATTTGAAATTCTGCATCCATAAAATATCTCTTCCGGATATCGCAGCTTCGCCGAGGTAATAAATAAATTTCTTCTGGTTTAATGACAGTTGTTCAAATGCAGGCAGGTTGTATCTCAGAATTCTAATATCTTCAAACTGATCGACGAAATATTTAAAATCATCATTCTGGTCAGTAACCCTGATATTCCTAGTTGTACAGCTTATACTCATAATGATAATAATCAATAATGTTGGAATTTTTTTCATGAGTTTCATTGTTGTGCATTTGATAAATTTGGAACTGCTAAATTATTAAAAAGGGAGAATAATCTTCAATAAATTTGGGAATTAGCATCCGGTTGATTTTATTATCTTTGAATGCAAAAATTTCATTAATGAATAAGATAATTGAAGATATCCGTCTTGAGCTTATTCAAAATTCGGAGGAGCAAACAAGAATAAGCGGGGAAAGATTTTTCAGGGAGGCTGTCAGGTTATATGGTATCCGATCTGCAGTTGTCAGCCGCATAGGGAAGGAACATTTCAAGAGACTAAAAGATAAGAGAAAATTGCAGGTTTTTGACTTTTGTGAAGAGTTATGGCAATCAGGTTATATGGAAGAATCATTTATTGCCTGTAACTGGTCATATGCTGTTCATAAAGAATTTCTTCCTGGTGATATTAAGATTTTCGAACGGTGGGTAAATGATTATGTAACCAACTGGGCAACATGTGATACGCTTTGCAATCATACAGTAGGTACTCTTGTAGAAATGTATCCTGATAAAATTAATGAATTAAAAAAATGGACAGCTTCAGATAACCGCTGGATGAGACGGGCAGCTTCTGTTTCTCTGATAGTACCGGCAAGAAAAGGGAGATTTCTGAATGATATTTTTGATATATCCAGTAAATTAATGACAGATAGCGACGATATGGTACAGAAGGGTTACGGATGGATGCTGAAAGCAGCCAGCCAGGCTCACATGCACGAGGTTTATGATTTTGTAATAAAAAATAAGGCCATAATGCCAAGGAGAGCCTACCGTTATGCAATTGAAAAGATGCCACCTGATTTAAGAGCAGAAGCAATGAAAAAATAGTCTCTTGTGCAATAATATAATTAATAATCAATTAATATATGAAACAATTCCTTATCCTGTTTTTTACAGTAGCTCTGCTTAACGATCTGAATTGCCAGCAAAATCAGATCAACAATAAAATAATCAACTCTGCAAACGAATTGACTGAATCTTACCGCAATGTCTATCAGGAACTTCATAAAAATCCTGAACTTTCACTAATGGAGTTCAATACTTCAAGGAAAATGGCGGATGAGCTCAGAAAGATAGGTTTTGAAGTTACTTCAGGTGTTGGAGGTAATGGTGTTGTAGGCATTTTAAGGAACGGAACTGGAAAAGTAATAATGTTGCGCACCGACATGGATGCATTACCAATAAAGGAGAATACCGGAATTCCCTTTGCAAGCAACATTATAATGAAGGATGCTGCCGGAAAAGAAAACCCTGTAATGCATGCCTGCGGACACGACCTTCATATGACAACCTGGCTTGGGACCCTTAGAACCCTGGTTACTCTAAAGGATGAATGGAAAGGAACTCTGATGGCTATTGCTCAACCCGGGGAGGAGGGATCCCTTGGTGCTATTGCAATGTTAAATGATGGTCTGTTTAAAAAATTCCCGGTACCAGATTATGCCTTATGCTATCATGTAAGTGCCGAACTTGCTGCTGGTTCAGTAGGTTATTATCCTGGCCCTATCTTTGCAGGTGTAAAATCAGCCGAGATTACTGTTTATGGGTCTGGCGGGCATGGTGCAATGCCTCATACAACCATTGACCCTATAGTAATTGCTTCCAGGATAATTCTTGATATCCAGACCATTGTAAGCCGCAGGATAAACCCTGTCAAACCGGCAGTTGTAACGGTAGGTGCAATACATGGAGGAACAAAACATAATGTGATTCCTGATGAAGTAAAAATGCTTCTAACTATCAGATTCTTTGAAGACTCGGTTTTTAATATCATTAAGGAGTCATTAATCAGTATTACACGTGGTGCTGCTATTTCGGCAGGGCTACCCGAAAGTAAAATGCCTCTTGTTGTGTTCGACAGTGCAATAAATCCTCCTGTTTCCAATAATCCGGAACTCGTTATGACTGGCGTGAGATCAATAAAGAGTATACTCGGTAACAATAAAGTAATACAGGTCGATCCTGCAACAGTAGCCGAGGATTTTGGCAAATACGGGCTTACAGATGAAAAGATCCCAATTGCCCTCTTTTGGCTTGGTGGAGTGAATATAAATAAATATGATGAACATGTTAATAAAGGAGACAAACTACCTCCACTTCATAATTCATCATTTGTACCGGATTTTGATCCATCATTCAAAACCGGGGTCGCAGCAATGAGTAAAACGATAATTGACCTCTTTGGAAATAAGAGGTGAACAGATTGTTACTTCTGTCATATTTAGTAACTTTAGGGATAATTTTTCTGAACAATGAGAGTCATCTATTCTTTGATATTTATTATTATGACTACTATCACAGCAAGTGGCCAGGACAGGGTAACCGGTCACGATTTTGCAACACGATCTGAGGTAATTGCCAGGAATGGGATGGCTGCAACTAGTCAACCACTGGCAACACAGGCAGCACTGGATATCTTAAAAAAGGGAGGGAACGCAATTGATGCAGCGATCGCTGCAAATGCTGTATTAGGAGTTGTGGAGCCAACGGGATCAGGTATCGGCGGAGATCTTTTTGCAATTATTTGGAGTGCGGAGAAAAGTAAATTATATGGCCTCAACGCAAGTGGCAGATCGCCCAGGTCACTTAAATTTGAATATTTTAAGGAGAACGGATTTGACTTTATTCCATCATTTGGACCTCTGCCGGTATCAGTACCGGGATGTGTGGATGGTTGGTACGAAATGCACGATATGTTCGGACACCTGAGTATGAAAGAGATCCTTCAACCTGCTATTGGTTATGCCAGAGAAGGATTTCCTGTTACGGAGGTTATAGCTTATTATCTTGACAAAGGAACACAAATACTCAAAGAGTATCCCAATATTGCAGCAACCTATATGCCAGGGGGAAAAGCTCCCGCAAAAGGAGAAATATTCCGCAATCCTTCTCTTGCAAACACTCTTGAGAAAATTGTCAAAGGTGGCCGTAATGAGTTTTACAGGGGCACCATCGCCAGGGATATTGCCGCATTCATGAAGAAACAGGGGGGATTCCTTTCTTTTGACGACCTTTCTCGCCATCATTCGGAATGGATAGAGCCCGTAAGTACAAATTACAGAGGTTATGATGTATGGGAATTACCACCTAACGGTCAGGGTATTGCAGCTCTTCAGATACTTAATATCCTCGAAGGTTATGATATTGCCAAAATGGGATTTGGATCAGTTGATTATATTCATGTATTTACTGAGGCAAAGAAACTGGCATTTGAGGACCGTGCAAAGTATTATACCGACCCGGTTTTCAGTAAAATTCCTGTAAGTCAGTTGATTTCGAAAAAATATGCAACAGAACGCCGCAAGCTTATTGATACTGAAAAGGCAGCTAATGTCTATGACGCCGGTAAACTTGAAACACCTAATACAATATATCTTACTGTTGCAGATAAATATGGCAATATGGTTTCCCTCATTCAGAGCAACTACAGGGGTATGGGCTCAGGAATGTGCCCGACAGGTCTGGGATTTGTTCTTCAGGACAGGGGTGAAATGTTCAGTCTTGAACAAGGTCATGCAAATGTTTATGCTCCGGGGAAAAGGCCATTTCATACAATAATACCATCTTTTATCACCAGAAACAAAAAACCCTGGATCAGCTTTGGAGTTGTTGGAGGTGACATGCAACCACAGGGTCATGTTCAGATTGTAATTAATCTTATTGATTTCAAAATGAATCTGCAGGAAGCAGGAGATGCTCCAAGGATTCATCATATTGGCTCCTCGGAGCCAACAGGACAACAGATGACAAATGGAGGTATTCTGCTTCTTGAAAATGGATTCAGGGTTGAAGTAATTCATAAACTGATGTCGATGGGTCACATTATCCAATGGGATCTTGGCGGTTATGGCGGTTACCAGGCAATTATGCGGGATGATAAGAATAAGGTTTGGTTCGGTGCTTCAGAATCGAGAAAAGATGGGCAGGCATCGGGGTATTGAACATGAACAAAAGGGGTATATAGCACAGTGAATAAGCAATTTAAAAGAAGCGCTGAAGCGCAAACAGATCAGATAAAAACTATAAAAATAGACCTATGAAAAGAATTTTACTCCAACTCGTGCCGTTCAGGGCAACTTTAATGATAACAATGATTATCCTGGTAATGATTGCTTGCTTTTCCTGTAAACCAAAACCTCCCAAAAATTATCTTAATGAAACAAAGGAGCAGATTGATGCCAGGATGAAATGGTGGCACGATGCCCGTTTCGGAATGTTTATTCATTGGGGCATCTATTCAGTTCCGGCAGGCAAGTATAATGGGCAGGATATCCCTGGTATCGGAGAATGGATTATGTCAACAGCAAAGATTCCTGTTAAAGAATATGAACCATTCGGAAAAGCTTTTAATCCTGTGAAATTTAACGCTGCCCAATGGGTAAGTATAGCAAAAAATGCTGGTATGAAGTATATTGTAATTACTTCAAAACATCATGATGGTTTCAGTTTATGGGACTCAAAAGTATCGAACTATGATATAGTAGACTTCTCTCCTTATGGAAAAGATGTTGTGAAAGCTATTGCACAGGAATGCAAAAAGCAGGGCATCATACTTTGTTTTTATCACTCAATTATGGACTGGCATCATCCTGATGCAAATGCAGAAAAATGGGAAAAATACCGTGAAGAGTATCTGAAACCTCAACTTAAGGAATTATTAACTGGTTATGGAAAGATTGGTGTTCTGTGGTTTGACGGGGAATGGACAAAGGAATGGACCGAAGAACAAGGTAAGGATCTGTATAATTATGTCCGTAATCTGCAACCGGATATAATTATTAATAACAGGGTTGGAAAAGGACGTCAGGGAATGCAGGGCATGAGTAAGGATACAACTTTCGCAGGAGACTTCGGCACTCCTGAACAGGAAGTTCTTTCTACTTCATCTTCACTGGCATGGGAATCGTGTATGACGATGAATGATACATGGGGATTTAAAACCAATGATACCAATTGGAAATCAGCCGGTACCCTTATCATGAATCTGGCAGATATTGTTTCTAAAGGAGGAAATTTCCTCCTGAATGTCGGTCCTGATTCAGAGGGTCTGATACCATCAGCCAGTGTTGAAAGACTTAAAGAGATTGGCGAATGGATGAAAGTAAACAGAGATGCCATTTATAAAGTTAAGCAACTTAAAAATTATAAGGAGGGAGAAGATATAAGGTATTCTCTTTCCCCTGACGGAAGATTTATTAATGCATTTATTCTGAATCTTCCTACCAAACAACTAAATATCAAACAGATAAAGCCTGTTGAAGGTTCGATAATAAAAATGTACGGCCTGGACACTGAACTGAAATGGAGTTATGATCAGACAACAGGACTGACAATTGACCTTCCGCAAGAACTTACAGATCCAGCTAAATTACCCTGCAAATATGTTTGGGTATTGAAAATAGAGGGAGCCGAGATTTAAGTTTGGAATCCGGCTACCAGAGGTGTAACTACTTGATCCCCAGCAAATCCATGACTCCGTTGATGAAAGTCAGCGGGTGCACAGGATTTCCGGGTATATAAAGATCTATTTTATTTAGATTGATGAACTTTCTGTTTATTGCAGGAGTTCCGTCAAATATACCTCCGCTAATTGCATCGGTTCCTGCGAGTATAATTATTTTGGGTGAAGGTGTGGCATCATAAGTCATCTGCAAAGGCTCTGCCATGTTTTTTGAGATTGGTCCTGTTATAACAATTCCGTCAGCATGCCGCGGTGATGCCACAAATTCAATACCATAGCGTCCCATATCAAAATTGACATTTCCACAGGCATTTAGTTCAAGTTCGCAACTGTTATCTCCTCCTGCAGAAACCTGTCTTAGTTTGAGTGAACCACTGAAAAGCTTGCGGATCTCTTTTCTGATAAGATCGGGGTTTAAACTTACAGGCATAAAGATACCTTCAGTAATAATCAACCTTTCCCTCTCGTTTGAAGATAATCTGTAATCCGTAGTAAAATGTATCTTTTCCGGAAAGCACCTTGAACATTCACCACAGAAGGCACATCTGCCCAGATCAATCCTTACCGGATCAGAAGCAATTGCATCATTCGGACAAATATCAACCAGTAACTTTTCATCAATTTTTCCGGAACTTATCTCAGGTCGTCCCCTGAAAATGCCAGGAACTTTGGCATTTGTCAGGTCAGGAATATATTGTTTTCCCTGATGATACATTATTTGAAGGGTTCTTAACATTGTTGACAATTTTTGTTTTACAGATCGTGTCCGCAATATGACAAATCAAAACTTTTATTAATAACTGGAAAATCAGAGATTTCATTATTCCTCACTGATAATGCCAAAGCAAGCCAGTTATGGAAGGAAGGATCCTTAATCTTATATATAAGCAGTTCACCATTGCTGTCAGTTATTGCTGCATGGCATATCTCGCCTCTCCATCCTTCAGTGAGGGAGATAGCAAAAGAATCAGGCACAAGCCTAAGTGAGTGATCATTAGTATTTTCTTTATCAGGAATATGATTAAGCATCTGCCTGATATAACCTATAGACTGAATTACTTCCTCTTTTCTTATCTGCACACGGGAATAAACATCACCATGGTGCTTAATTACAGGATTGTGACCAAACTCCTGATATATGCCATACGGGTGAGATATTCTGATATCCCTGTTTAGAGAATTCATTCTTGCTGACATTCCAACAGTCCCAACAGATAATAACTGATCATAGGTGAGAGTTCCTGTCCTCTCAAACCTTGATAATGAACTTGGCAATCTTGAAAGTTCACTATTCATTTCAACAAAATCAGGTTCAAAGGCATTAAGTACTTCATTAAGTCTTTCAGCAAGTATTTTGTTAAATGGATATGGATTGTAACCGGCACGGATTAATCCCTTGGATAAACGGTTACCACACCATTCCTGAAAGAAATTAATGACAGGTGTCCTTAGTCTTCCGAACACTGAACTTCCAAGCTGGTAAGCAACATCGGTACATATTGCACTCAAATCACCTGTGTGTATAGCAATTCTTTCAATCTCCTGGGCAAGTGTTCTTGAATAAAGAATTTCTTGTCCGGGAATAGTACCGGAAAGAGCCTCCCACAGATAGGCAAATGCAGATGCATGCCCGATCACGCTATCTCCGGCGATTGATTCAGCCAAAACTACACGCTGGATTAGTTTTTTCTTTTCAAGAAATAATTGTTCAATTCCTCTATGCTGATAACCTAACTGAATTTCAAGATGAAGAATCTGCTCTCCGTTACAAACAAACCTGAAATGTCCTGGTTCAATTATACCGGCATGAACCGGCCCTACTCCCACTTCATGCAGTTCTTCACTGGCAATACTGAAAAATGGATAATCAGAGATTAAATCTGATTTTTCTGTCCTGTTTTCACTGTAACGAACAGGTTTCAGCCATGGATGATCATTATATGATATACCAAAGTTTTCGTGTATCTCCCTTTCAAACTTCTCAAATGAAAGATTTATTGCAGAGAAAGCATTAAGCATGGAATCTCTTTTGACAACTGATGAAGAAACCAGAATATTATGCTCTGTATCATCTGCAATACAACAAATAAGATGTATCATTTCTTTATCACTGTAACCAAAATACATGATACAATGCCTTTCCGGATGATCCTGTATTAAGGATGTATTGGTTTCAAAAAATACATCATAATCCATCTCCGGAATTTTATTTAGCCGAATGGATTGTTGATTAAATATTTTAATATAGCTCATATTAATTTGGTAAAATTCTTACTGCATCCTGGATTAACCGGACAAAAACAGGAGGAGGATTAAGTCCCAACCAGATAGCTGTGAACAACAATAGATATTGAGTCAGTGATTCCCATGGACTTATTTTTGGAATTTTTGTTTCGTCCAGACCGGAAACAGGAAGAAACAGTATCTTGAGTATATTCTTTCCAAAAGCCCAGATAACAATTGTCAATAATAACAGAACGACCAACAGGAGGATTATATAGTTTCCTTCAAAGAGTGATCTGAATATAAGGAACTCACTTACAAATAATCCGGAAGGAGGCATTGCAGTTGCGCTTACAAATCCTAATAATAATACAATCGCACCTGCAGGATTATATTTGAAATAATTACCAACATGATGAATACTCTTACTTTGGAAAGTTCTGTATAACTGGTTGAACTGAAAAAACAGACTTGACTTTATGAAGGCATGCAACACTATATGTAGAACTGCAGCATAATAACCCACTCCTCCCGCTGCGATTCCAAGCATTACAATTCCCATATGTTCAATTCCCGAATAAGCAAACATCCTTTTTATATTAGTAACCCTGGTCATATAAACAGTTGCTACAAATATTGAAAGGAAAGCGGCAATAAAGATGATCAGGTTAGCCCAGTGAAATAGCGAGGTATGTGCAATAACAGCATAAAACCTGAATATCCCGACAAAGCCAAGGTTCATGAGGACACTGGCCATTAAAGCTCCTGCAGGTGCAGGTGCTTTATCCTTGGCATCAATCCCTGCAGTATACATAGGGACTAATCCCAGTTTTGCAGTAAATCCGGTGAAGATAAAGAGGAATGCCAGTCTGAGCCAGAATGGGTTTAGCTTATCCTTGTATGCCATAAGGTTACTGAATGAGAGATCATCTGAACCGGCATGCTGAAGTGAGAGACTCAGGAAAAGGATTCCAATAAATACAAAAGTTATGCTTATGGCACAAATAAACACATACTTCCATGTTCCCTCAAGGGCAAGTTTATTACGGTGATGGTAAATTAACATCGAAGCAGATAACGTAGTCATTTCTGTAAAAATCCAGATGACTGCAATATGATTAGCAAGGTAAGCGGCTGTAATTGAAGCAATAAGAATAACCATTGCCGAAAAATAAATAGCTCTCGACTGTGGTGTTTCATCATGACGCTTAATGTAGAGGTAACTGTGGAGCAGAGCAGGAATGGTAATAATGCTCAACGTTATCAGAAGTAGTAATCCTAGTGAATCGAAAGTAAAATATTCAAGTACACGACTATTATAATTGTTACAGGCATAAAGTGTAAAACCTGTCTGAAGAATGCCAAAGCTGATCACAAGAATATTATTAACCATGTTATTACGGTTAAGAAAAAGTAATCCTGCAATCAGAAAAGCACCTATTAGATAAATTCCAGTCATCATTTAAAGTGTTTAATAATCTTTTAAATTACTCAGCTGGTCAACATCCACATCTTTGAAAACATCTCCTATCTTATTCAGGAAGATGCCCAATATCAATACACTCGCGAAAACATCCAGCATGATACCCAGGTTCACAAGTCCTGGCATTTCGTTTCCGACAGCCAGGGAAAGTATAAACACTCCATTTTCAATCATAAGATAGCCCATAACATGAGTGATGATCTTTTTCCTTGATGAGATGAAATAGAGGCCGGTAAAGAGAGTTGACAATGACACAATGAAAAATATTTTATCAAGGTGGGTATCCTGAATTGAATTTGCCAGTAATACTGTTATCACGACTATCATGGTAATAATGATCAGAGAGATAAAGTGAGGCAAATATGGTTCCGTTTCACGAGTTATTCTGTTCCGTTTGATCAGATAACCCAGAAACATAGGAACAGCAACAGCTTTGAAAACAATAGTTTCAAGCAGAATAAGAACAAGGTTCCAGGTCTGAATATCCTGCAACTGCAGAAATGTTACTCCAAAAAGGATAAAACCCTGAAGGGCAAGAATTCTTACATAAGTAATAATTCTGTTTGCAATTGATACATATAAAAGACTAATAATGAATATTATCAATAATACGTTTGTCATTTTTCAGATATTTAAACAAATTTTTCCAAAACCAGCAGTACCCCAAGAAATATTAAGAAGCTTACCGATGACAATGCTAAAATAAATTGCGGATTATGATTCATCCTGAACCTTGCCATAAAAGATTCTATCAATCCTATAACTATTGCAAATAATACCTGGATCAAAATGAACAGAGGTATAGCAAAAACCAATGACAGACCACCAATAAAAAAATCCGCAATGATAGCGCCATACATTGCAAACTTCAAGTAACCTGCCGATAGTATTAATCCAAGATCGAATCCACTGTTATCGAGAATCATAACTTCATGGATCATTGTTAATTCGAGATGAGTTTTAGGATCGTCAACCGGCATCCTGCTGTTTTCGATCATTGTAATCATTATAAGTACGAATGCAGCCAGACCTCCCAATGTGTAAGTTATTGATGATCCAAGATGTAAAGTTGAAAAAATATCATAAAATGATGTCTTTCCTGTCATTAATGCAAATGAACCGATCAGAATAAAAAAAGCAGGTTCAGCGAACATCGAGTATAATGCTTCACGGCTTGCTCCCATTCCCTCAAAACTGCTTCCCGTATCCATTGCACCAATTATGCTAAAGAATTTTCCTAAAGCAAGGATATAGGCGAAAAAAATAAAATCGCCGTCAAAACTTACCAGACCTCTTGAGGAGCCAAAAGGAATAACTGTGCAAGCCATAAGAACTGAAGAAAAATAAATGACAGAGGCAATCCTGAAAATAATACTTGTTGTTTCACTATATACAGCACCTTTTCTAAATAACCTGATCACATCTTTGACAGGCTGGAGCAGACCTGGCCCTTTTCGTCCTGAAGCTACGCTTTTAGTGCGTATAATAATTCCCGTGAAAAGAAGGCTGGTGAACAGTATTAATATTATACTTAACATGTTACAGGTTATTTAAAAAATGAAGAATTGTTAAGACCTTTTCTGCTATTAGAGGCAGACAAATTACTGACGTGATAAAAATAATCCCGTATAAAATATAAATCTGCAGTTTCCCGTTCTGGAGAAAAAGGAATAAATCAGCTATCCTGGTTATAAGTTTAATAGGTTTATCAATGAAGATCCTTTCAATCTTGTCATAGGTATCTGTTTCATACTTTTTTTCCGATGGAAAAACTTCATTTATCTCTACTTCTTTTTTTTCAATATCTAAAAGTGGTTTGGCAAGTTTAGCATAACTACGGACAAAAGAACTGGCAGAATATTGCAGTTTGCTACCCGTGACAGGATAACCACAGCTCCAGGTAGTACCTGTCTCAACAACCTTATTACTTGTGATATACTTTCTTAATCCCAAAACTGATAAAATTATTGCGATCAATCCGGTAAATAACCAGCTAATCACCTGAAGTGAATCAATTGCCCCGACTTTGATCAGATTAAGATTAAAGATGATATGATGTGTGAAAAGATTAACAGGACGCTGTAAGGCCTCAATAAAAAATGATGGGAATAATCCAATGATTATCATCAGGGCGGCTGTAATATACATAGGCAGGAGTTGCCAGAAACCTGTTTCAGATATCTCATTATGAATATCAGAACGCGGTATTCCAAGAAATACTATACTGAAGGCTTTCGTGAAGCATAATAATGCCAGACCACCAATCAACACCATACCTGCCAGAGAAAAAACAGTTGCAATAAGTGAAATCAGACTGGCACTGTAAAGCCAGTTATACAAACCGCCGAATATCATGAATTCTGAAATAAATCCGTTTAACGGAGGCAGACCGCATATAGCAATGGCAGCGATCAGGAACAAAAAAGCAGTTTGCGGCATTCGCTTTATTATTCCACCTAGTCGTTCAATATTTACTGTATGCGCCTTCTGTAAAACATTTCCTGCACTATAAAAGAGCAATGATTTAAATAATGAGTGATTAAGTGTATGAAGCAAAGCACCTGTGAAACCCAGTATTGCCATCCATTTATTTACAGAACCCAATCCGATGCAACCAATTCCGATTCCGATTCCAATTATCCCGATATTTTCAATACTGTGATATGCAAGCAATTTTTTCAGATCGTGCTGAATTGTAGCAAGCATAACACCATAAATTCCTGTAAAAACAGATATAAAAAGAATAATATAACCTATTGTAGTATAATCCGTTTTAATTAATAATAACATTCTGAGTATTCCATAAATACCTATTTTTATCACAACACCTGACATAATTCCTGAAACATGTGAAGGTGCTGCCGGATGGGCATATGGAAGCCACGTATGAAAAGGAACAAACCCTGATTTGATGGCAAAACCAATAAAAAAACAAAGAAAGAGTGCAGTTCCTGCAAGAGTTGACTGATTACCAGTGAAATGGACAATTGCGTCAAATCCGTAATTGCCGGTTTTATATGCAACATAGATGAAACCAATCATAATAAAAACAATACTTATATGCGACTGGACAATATAGTTCAGGCCTGCCTTTATTGTTTCTGGTTTATGGTGCTCAAAAATCACAAGAATAAAGTTTGAAATGGCCATTAATTCCCATAATATCAGAAAAACGAATCCATTCTGAACCGAACATATACCTAATAGAGAGAACTGAACAAGTAAATAGGCTATACAGTGAAGAGTGATGTCACTCTTCCTGTTGATATATTTTTTCATATAATTAAACCCGTAAATAACTCCCGTTATCATTGTGAAATTGATAGTCAGGATAAACCAGGCAGAAAGTGCATCTATTTTTATGAGTACTTTTCCAAAAAGAATTGTTCCTGAAAGAAGTACTTCATAACTTTCACCGAATAGAGATCCTGCTGCTATAAAGCTTGTAATCAGTCCGGTAACTATAACAGTTATCAAAGTAATAATCCCTTTGCCTTTCGATTTTAGAGACAAAATTCCAATTACTGCTGTTATTAATATGGCTAATAGTATATTTATCAATGCCACAAATTTAAAACTGTTCCAATGAATATCGTAATTATAAAAGCAATACCATAAATGACATAAGCCTGGATCTTGCCATTTTGTATAAACTGAAACAGATTAATAAACCGGTTGATCAATTGTATAACCGGATCAATAATCCTGAATTCAAAAAAATCGAGATAAAAGGAACGGTATTGTCGTGAAACAGGAAAAGTTTCACTTTTTTTAATTTCCTCGTACCCTTTCTTCTCTATGAGCATAAAATTAAGAAGTTTTCCAAAAGATTTAGAAAACGATTTACCAGTATATTGCATTCTTTCATTTGGTGCCAGATATCCACATCCCCAGGTGGAAGCATGCTGATTTTCTTTTCCTTTCATCAGAATCCATCTGACAGTAAACATAAGGCCTAGCAAAAATATGAATATGACCGAAGCCAGACTGATACTTCTCAATATTTCCAGGTAACTTGTCAGATCAACAGACACATAACCAATGTTAGGAAAGATATTGTAATTCAATATTGATCCGATGAGGTTTACAAAATAGCCAGGTAAAAAGGCAATCAATAACATTACAACAATAATTATGTACTGAGGTATTAGCATCAATAAAGGGACTTCAACAGGGTCATGTTTCAATTTTTGCCGGGGAGTCCCAAGAAATATTGTTCCAAATGTTTTTGTAAAGGTAAGTATCGAAATCCCACCAATCAGACTCATCCCAGCAAAAGTAAGCACCATTAATGTGACCAGAGCAATACCAACAGAGTTTATTCCTTTTAATATTCCGCAATAAATTAAAAATTCTGAGATAAATCCGTTCAGAGGTGGAATCCCTCCGATAGCTATTGCACCTGTCAGAAAGAGTATTGCAGTCTTAGGCATGTTTTTTATAAGTCCTCCCAATTTGTCCATATCGCGGGTATGCGTCTGCTTATAAACTGAACCTGCAGAGAAGAAGAGCAAGGACTTAAATAATGAATGGTTAAGTACATGCAGCAGTGCTCCTCCGAATCCAAAGAAAGTAAGCAGGTTTTGTCCTGTGGATATGCCAATAAGTCCCAATCCTGTGCCAATACCAATGATCCCGATATTTTCTATTGTACAGTAGGCAAGCATACGTTTGAAATCTCTGTGTACTGCAGCATTCATAATGCCAAACAAGCCTGTTAATAATGATATTGTGACAATAATCTCTCCCAAAACCAGGAAATCTGTTTTCAAAAAAGTGATTATACGAAAAATGCCATAAATCCCCATCTTAACAATAACTCCTGACATAACTCCTGAAATATGAGAGGGAGCTGCCGGATGAGCAAGAGGTAGCCAGGTATGCAGGCTGATAAATCCGGCCTTGAGTCCAAACCCGGTAAAAAATATCAGAAATACCCAGATATTGACATTTGAATCAAAGAACTCACCTATACCTTTAAAATCAAATGTCCCTGTTCTGAAATATACCCAGATAAATGCTATAGTGAGAAGAACTACACTCAGATGCATTTGTACAAGATAGTTAATACCTGCTTTAAGTACTTTTGGATTAGTATAATCAAATAATACCAGGAGCAGCGAGGACAAAGACATGATTTCCCATACTACAATAAATGCTATACTATGCTGAACCATACATACAAATAGCATGGATAAATGAAATATTATATAAATTATCCAATGGAATGTAATAAGTGATGGCTGAACATCTGATGCTCTCATGTAACCCGCACCGTATAACACACCGGTTGCAGCAGTGAAATTAATAATCAGAATAAACCAGGCTGATAATGCATCAATCCTCATTGGGATTTCGCCAAAGAATGATCCACAGTAGAGAGTAAAATCAATTCCGCCTGTGGAAAAGACTTTAACAGCTAAAAGACTTGTTATCAGGGCAACAAGCAGAACTGTGACAATACTTATAACAGGTTTGATTCTGACGGGAACAAAAGGTATTGATGATATCCCAGAGAAAAAGATTACTGCAATTGTTTTAAAAATAAGACCAATTAATTCACTACCCTCATAAACCATCATTCTTTAATTATTTCATCCTATAATTAAACAGGATGCAAAGTAAAGAAAAACCTTTACAAGATAGTTTGATAACAGGAATTAAATTTTTGAGGGTTATTAAAGTGATACCTGATTCTGAAGAATAAGTAATTAAGAACGGGTGAATTACCTGATCTTACATAATTATAATTGATACCGGTTCTGAAGTAACGGAATATAGCAAGTTATTCTGCATTGATCAGGATAACATTATCCTTTTTAATGTGATCTAGGCTATAATTTGTTCTCCATAAAGACTTTAAATCGTCATATTATCCTGAATAAAGAGAATCCATTTCACTGTCTGACCGGGAAAGCATCCATTACCTTAACTTCGAATGGTTTCAAAATGATGTTAAAAACCCTGCCCTGGGCAATAATCTCCTTCTTAGCATTTAACGTCACTTGCCTGGCATCGTAAAACTGATATTCACTTTTCATTGATTCAGGGAGCTCGAATATTCCTGCAATATTCACTAAAAACGATTTTTCATCTTTCGATGGATTTCGCAGTGTCAGTGTAGCCTTACGGGGTGACCATGCGGCATAACCATATATTTCGCCTTTGGCCGGATTGCCGCCTGTCCAGTGTACATCGACCAATATATCCTCATTCTCTTTTGCCCAGTGACTTGCCTCTGCCAGACAATTCCAGTTTGATGTATTCAATTTATGCGGATTTATATAAAGTTCCTGAAGATTTGTTCCTGTTCCAAAGAAAGACCAGATTTCATCTGAGATGTCCTTGTCATTCATATCAAAATCTGCAGGATATCCATAATCTGCAATACAAATTCCACATGTCATTAAGGCGTTCAACGGATAGAGCGGACCTGCCTTCACAACATTTTTATAAACATCTGCATCGCGATAAGTTATCCACTGCTGTCTTTTTGAACCTTCACCCATCATATTTGTATCATCCCCTCCGCGCCATATGTTATCACCATAGAAGAGCCAGTAGGGAGAAGCCCATGTTCCGGTAGTCAGACTGAAATAAAGATCCGGTTTTAATTCATTTAATTCAGTAATAAGTTTTAAGAAAGCCTCAATATCTTTCTGGTAAGCAATTCCGGCACCATTCCCAGCCCCAACTCCATCAAATTTGAACATAGTGATGTCGTATTTATTTATGAAACTGCTGGTTACATCTTTGAATCGTTTAAAATATACAGGTCCGTCAAGGGCAAAACCATTATCATTTGTTTCAAACGGAGGAGTCTGCTTCTTTCCATATTCCAGACGCTCTTTTTTCGTTTCCCCATAGCCTCCGAAAGGCGACAGCCAGACTCCTACTGTTGACTTGTATGATTCAGCTTCAGTTTTCAATTTTTCAAAACCATCAGGGAATCCTGAATTAAACTCCCAGAGGGTTTTGTTATCGTCCCATCCATCGTCAAAAAGAAAAGCCTTTAAAGGAACATTTCTCTTTTTTATAAGGCTATCACCAAACATCCTGATCCTGTCAAGACATATCGCTTCATTTAATTTTCTGTCATGCCAGGAGATATCATACCATGAATTATAATGTAATACCTGGTTGTAGGGGTGCGCCCGCTCCCGTTCTATATAATAAAGGAATCCTCGACGAAACTGATTGACCGGAGTTGTACCCCATACTGTAGATATAACAGGAAGTAAACGTGGCAGATACGATACCAGATAATTATCTTTCAGTTCCACTTTACTCAATGGATATTCCAGAGCAAAGAACATTTTACCAACAGTAATTGGGGAACCATCAACAGTTCCCTCCTTCTTCACAGGCAAATTAGCAGGAAGCCTTAAAAGGGTAATCCTGGAAATATCTGACTGGTATTTTGTGGTAAATGAAAATATCTGCCTGATATAATTTGAACCATCCCTGAGTTCTGCTTTCCAGTGAACGGTCAAACCCAGTTTCTGGTTTTCAAGATCTGCTGAATATCTTTTTCCCTTCACTCTTTCCGCCACGATTTCAGAATGTGAATCAACAGGTAAATCTGAGATAACTGGAGAATGCCCAAGGGTAAAATCATTTGAAGTAAGAATAGTGCTATCAGTAAGTTTCAGCTCAAAAAGTGCAGCATTAATCTCGCTTAACACCTCATGTGTGATTTTATCTTCAAAGCTTATGATTGAAACTCTGTTTTTATCACCTGCAAATTCCATTTTTATCAGATTATTTTCAAGTATTACCCTGTTTCCAGTCAATGTTTTTGCCATTGCCTTTCCGGGATATTCGCCTGGATATTGAATCTGTGCAGATAAATAAATAACTGTATTTATTAGGAACAGTAACGAAAATATTAGCTTCATTTTCATGATAATAGGATATATTATTATAGATAACCATTAAAAATCAATGCATTACAAATTGTAAGTTAACTCAAATTTTTAAAAGGACAATAATGAATAATGCATTTAATTAAAAAACCGGATAACAGACCAGCCATAGCCGAACTGTTTTCCGATTTAATAATTTCAAATTTGAGGTTTCCAGACTGTTAATTTTGGAAGCCATAGTCAGGCCTGAAACTGTTTATCAGTTTTGAACCCCTTCAGGTGTTGGTTTTCTTGGAGCTCTTGATGGTGTTGATCTTACAACCTTAGTGTTACCACCTTTCGTAAGGAGCAGATCGACAGGTTGGTTTGTTTTCCATGAACCGCCGGTAAAATCAGGTACATCGACAGAGTTTGACCGATTGGCAACAGACAATTCACTTAACGGACCGATAGCACTCCAGAGGGCTGCATCATATACATCCTGATCGAATGGCAATCCGTTACGCAGGCAATCGATTGTTCTCCAATCCATAAGGAAGTCCATTCCACCATGTCCACCAACCTGCTTAGCCATTTCTCCGATCCTCTTTATAATTTCCGGAGTATATTTTTCTTCTATCGCTTTATACTCTTCAGCAGAAACCCATTCATCAGCTTTGGAAATTTTCCCTGGTAACGGATACTTCAAAGCAGCACCTAAAGTACCGCTGATTTTATGAATCCTTGAATATACATTTGGTGAGGTTACATCGTGTTGAACCATAATTGTCCGACCTTTGGTAGTACGAATGGTGGATGTAGTCATATTCCCTCTGTAAGGATTGCCAACAAAAGGTTTAAAGAAGGGATCAGATGAAGCAAGTTGTTTCGCGTTATCGTTCATCTGGAAATCCTTACTCATGACAGATACCATGAAATCCATTTTATCACCCCTGTTAATACCCATTACCTGGCAAACAGGACCTAAACCGTGTGTAGGATAAATGTTGCCGCCTCTGCTTGCATTTTCTCTTAAACGCCACATATTCCAGTAACCTGTCTTACTGAAGTTGAGTCCCATCAGATTGTGGATATAAGCACCTTCACCATGAACTATTTCACCGAAGAAACCCTGACGAGCCATATTAAGAGTGAGAAGTTCAAAAAAGTCATAACAACAGTTTTCCACCATCATACAATGCTTGCGGGTCTTCTCAGATGTCTCAACAAGCTGCCATGATTCTTCAAGATTTACAGTTGCAGGTACTTCAATACAAACATGTTTACCGTGTTCCATTGCATAGACAGCCATTGGTGTGTGCAGATTCCATGGAGTGCAGATATAAACAAGATCAATATCATTTCTGTCACACATTTTTTTCCAGGCTTCAGCTTCGCCGGTATAAATATCAGGTTTGAAACCCAAAGGCTCAATTCTCTTTTTTACTTTGTCCACTGCTTCAGGGACTATATCACATAATGCTTTGATTTCTACGCCTTCAAGAAGACTCATATTTGAAACATGTCCCGGCCCTCTGCTACCCAGACCTATAAAGCCAACACGTACTGTTTCCAGCCTGGGTGCAGCATAACCACTCATGTTGAATTTCTGATTATGTTGTTTAGTTGCCTGTTCTTTTATCTGACCGAGATTTGAGATATTATTATCTGCTCCTGATGCCTGACCAGGAATCAAATTGGCTCCGACCAGGCTGACCCCGGCTATACCTGTAAGTTTTAAAAAATTACGACGGTTACTTTTCATCTTATTGTGGTTTATGTAGATACTATTAAAGATTTCCAAAAATAACAAATTATCAGAATATACACATCTTATTTGTAAGAACATGTAACAACAGAAGTTCTTAACCAAAGATTATATAACTCATAATTCAGATTCTTGATCTTCCCATCACGTCAAAAAATATGGTAATAATGAATATTAATGGATTACCAGTGTTGTGTTAAATTATAACAATAATTTATAAATAATTGATCACTGGTGGTGCGTTGTTTTTAAGAGAATTCTTGTAACCCATTATAATATAGTAAATTATTGACATTCTTTGATATTTTTGATTTGAATTGTCGAGTTAATCCCTAAAGGGGATATTTTGAAATCAAACACATGAGTAATATTAATGGATATTAGTAATTATGGATAATTATTTTACATTTTATTATCAGAGTAGTTTGTTAATTTTACAAAAAAAACAGGATGATCGTATACAAAAATATTCCGCTGAAAAAGCATAATACCTTCGGACTTGAATATATTGCTGAATGTATGATCATTATAAAAAGTGAAAAAGAAGCAATATCTCTTTTCAGAGGAGGTACTTCATTGAAAAAACCACTACTAATTCTTGGTGGTGGAAGTAATATTCTGTTTACCAGTAACTTTAAAGGAACAATTATATATCCTGATTTAGGAGGAGTAAAGGTTGAAGACCATACTGGTGAAAGTGTGCTAATTTCTGCAGGTGCCGGGATAAGCTGGGATAAACTTGTAAAGTGGACTGTTAATAAAGGGTTTGGAGGACTTGAAAACCTCTCCCTGATTCCGGGAAGTGTGGGAGCAGCACCTGTGCAAAACATAGGAGCATACGGGACTGAAGTAAAAGATCATATCGAAAAAGTCAGAACTATAAGTACTTCTGATGGTTCAATTAGAGTATTCAATAATGAAGAGTGCAAATTTGGTTACAGGGATAGTTTTTTTAAAAGAAATGAAAAAGGCAGATACATGGTCACAAGGGTCTTTTTCAGATTAAACAGCAATCCTGTGTTTAACATTAATTATGGTTCCCTCAAAGAAGAGATAGATAAGATAGGATGTACTAATCTTAAAAATATCAGACAGGCAGTAATAAATATACGGAGATGTAAACTACCTGATCCTGAAATTACAGGCAATGCCGGCAGTTTTTTCAAAAATCCCTTAGTTAATAAATCAGTTGCCGGTGAGCTGAAAAAAAGATATGAAACTATTCCTGCGTATCCTGATCCTTCTGGTAATTTGAAACTGCCGGCCGGATGGCTTATTGAGCATTGTGGCTGGAAGGGAAAAAGAATAGGTGATGCTGCTGTTCATGATAAACAGGCCTTAGTTCTTGTTAATCTGGGGAAAGCTACAGGAAAAGAGATATTTAATCTCTCGGAAAAAATCAGACAATCAGTATTTGAAAAGTTTGGAATTGAAATTGAGCGTGAAGTAGAAGTTATTGGAACTATTTGAAAATCTTTCTCTTATTTAGCTCCTTCTGATAAATTGCAGCGTACCGGTTATGTTCTGAAAGTGTCCTGGAGAAATTATGATATCCGGAGAAATCTGATTTTGCCGCAAAAAAAATGAAATCATGCTTTTCTGCATTCAAAACTGCATCTATGCTTTCAATTGAAGGGCATCCAATAGGTCCAGGAGGGAATCCCTTATTTTTATATGTGTTATAAGGAGAATCGACCAGGAGATGCTTATGAAGAACCCTGGTTATTGTGAAATCATTAAGCGCAAATTTGATAGTGGGACAAGCCTGAAGGGGAATGCCCCTTTTTAACCTGTTAAGGTAAACCCCTGCTATGCGTGGTTTCTCATCAGGTTTGGAAACTTCATCATCAATAATTGATGCCAGTATTGAGACTTCAAGAGGATCGAGTGCTTTTTCCCTTGCTTTCTCCAGCCGCTGAATAGACCAGAATTTTTTATACTCTTTAAGCATCCTCCTGTAAAATCCCTCCGGGTCAGTGTTCCAGTAAAACTCATATGAATTCGGAATAAACAGAGATATTATATTCTCTTTTGAAAAAGCATCTTCCCTGTAGTTCTCAGGCTCGGAAAAAAAAGAAACCAATGCTGCTGAATCTGCTTCAATCTGGTTACCTACCTTTCCAGCAAGGTCATTTATGGTCCTTATATAACTAAATGTGACTCTGACTGGAATTTGACGGCCTGATCGTAAAAGATTAATCAGACTATTACAACTCATATCCCTATCAATAAGATACTTACCTGGCTTAATATGCTGAGGATATTTCTTTTTCTGAGCTACCCATTCGAAAACCTTCTCATTTTTAATATTCAAATGAGCTTTTAATGAATCTTTTACCTGCAACCAGGAGGAACCTGTGGGAATAAAAATTATCTTATTTATCTTCCCTGGTTCAATACTTAATCCATATATTAACCTGTAAATCAGAAAGATTAACATCAGGCAGAAAATGCCGATTCCGGGAAAAACAAGAGTTTTTATTTTGCTTTTCATTGTCTTTCAAATGATTCGTAAAATTAAGGATATTGTTGAAAGCGGCAAGAATGATTTCCTCATTAAATCCCTCCCTCAATTCTTTACTCTGATATGTTTCCATAAAATTTCTAAATTTGTCATGATTGATTTTCAAACTAATTATATATAAAACATGGCAACATCAATGGTTCTGATTCTTATTGTCATAGGAATCATCACTGGGATTATGGCGGGAATGCTTGGAATAGGCGGAGCAATTATAATGATCCCTGCACTTGTTTTTCTTATTGGATTCAACCAGCAGATGGCTCAGGGAACTAGTCTTGCTGTAATGCTCCCTCCGATAGGGATTTTTGCAGCGTATAATTATTGGAAAGCCGGACAGGTAGATATTAAAGTTGCAATGATCCTGGCGGCAACTTTTATTGTTGGTTCATATTTTGGCTCTAAATTTGCACTTAATATTCCCCAGGCTTTATTGAAAAAAATATTCGGTGTATTGTTGCTTCTTGTAGCAGCAAAAATGCTGTTATCGAAATAAACCATATGTATAAATAGGAAAGAACTCTCCTTTATAGCAGAGTTCTTCCTATAAAAACATTCTTTCCTATAATATTATTCCGATGCTGAACAGGAATGCATTTGGACGGTTATCAAGACTTACTTTGGTATTAGTAAGGTTCTCAATCTGATTCTGATACTTTTTAAGACTTCCTTCATACCTCAAATCGAACGTAAGAAGTTTAAACAAGTCAAAGCCAAGACCTGCCTGGTATCCAAAACTTGTCTTGCTGTAAAGATCAGTAAGACTGGAGTCAGTAATAAGTGCTTTTGGGCTTCCTATCGCAACTGAAGCTGCTGGTCCTGCATTCAACCTGATCGGTCCCAGTTTAAAGCCTATCAAAACAGGTACATTCAGTTTGTTAATTTTTTGCGGAATCTCTGTAGGTTTGGTTGCGCCAGGCATAGTAACATTATATATGTTTTCTGAAGTGGCAAACAAAGCCTCAGGTTGAATATAAATACCGAGTAATGTAAGTCTCATAAAAATACCGCCATGGAAACCATAGTCAGCATTCTTAATTGCCTGAACAGTGTATGTTCCTGCCTGCCCGGTAAGACTGACAGCCTGATCCATTGAAATTGAAGTTGTGCTCAAACCAGCTTTTAGTCCAAACTTAAACTGAGAGAAAGCCGGCAGAACAATAAAAACAGCTAATAAAATTGCAAGTAGTTTTTTCATAGTTAAATTTTTAAGATTCATAAAAAAATAGTCTGTTGTTATGTATGTAACAATAGCCGTTAATATAACGGCATAAATGGGAAAAAGGTTGCAGTCAATAGTGTCATGATCCCAATCTATATTAAAGAAACGTTTTGAAATTAGAATTATTTCACAACCAGTGCTGCAAAAATAACCTTTTTCATCTGCTCAAATTCCTCCTTTCTGAATAAACGTGTAAGAAAAATTATTTTGCCACTTCGATCTATAATCACATTTCTTGTCACACCAGCATCTTTCTCAGCAAAAAGACAAAAAATAGCAGCTCCGGGATCAAGGGCAAGAGGATATGTTACTTTAATATCTTTCCTGAATTTAAGTACCTTATCCTCAGGTTCATCCCTGTCGATGCCTATAACATAAAGACCTGATGCTTTCTTAATCGTCCAGATCTCTTTTTCAATGAAAGGCATTTCAGTCCTGCAAACACTGCACCAGCTGGCAGTAAACTGCAGCATAACCACACTTCCTTTTAAATCTGAGAGCATATATGTTTTTCCACCTGCTTCAATTATTTTAAAATCAGGGGCATAATCTCCGACTTTAACTACATAACCGTCATCGTAAACCTTTTTTTCCTGTCCATAAACATATGAACAAAGGATCAGGGCAATTAAGATTAAAATGAATTTGCTGCATGTTTTCTTTCTTTTTGTAACCATATAATACCAGTTATGTAAAATATAATATGAGTATCGGTTATCAATAATAAAATTTAAAACAATTGGTTATGAGATTCCTCGCT
>CAZXFB010000023.1:0-72673 GCA_964639725.1 uncultured Rikenellaceae bacterium | reverse complement strand
ACATGCCCGGTTTATTTATCTGGCTAAATTCACCTATCCATTCCCCCGGCATTTCCCTTTTAAAACCGTTATTACTTACAAGTAGTAATATCCACTTATGGAAGATTTCACCTATTCCTGTAAGAAATAATATTACAAAACTGATGAATGAAAAATGAAATCATTCCCAGCCAGGAAGCCGGCCGGTACACAGGCTCATAATTAATAGTAGCATGATATCTTTCAATATGGATCCATCTTTTTTATTATATCCTATAGCCAAATAGTAAAAACAACATAATAATCAGTTGCCCTGAAAACTAATCTTCAGGGTATTGGCATGTGGAGATACCGGATCTTTTGGAAGGGAAATGTTAAGGCCATCGTTTATCATCCTCCACTGTATAATTTCATCTGATCCTATCAATGAAATATTTATAACTTTCATATCCTTCAACGAATTGAGTGTTATTTCGCTACCTGGCCACTCAAGCATTATTGCGTAAAGAATATCACCCCTGGTTGTGTAGCGAACATCGCCGGCTTTGAACTGAACCCTGTTACTTGTACTAAAACCAGCTTCTTCCAGGCCGGGGCCTTCCCCATATACGGACCATGGCCTGGTTCCATAAATTGCTTCCCCGTTCACTGAAAGCCATTCACCAATTCCACGTAACCTGTCTTCCATAACCTTTGGAATAGTACCATCTGCTTTAGGACCAATATTGATCAGCAGATTGCCTCCTTTGCTCACAATATCTGACAGATAATCAATAAGTTCATTTGTGTTTATATACTCCTCCTCAGTCGTCCGTTTATTATAACCCCATGAACTAGGGTCCAGTGCGTCGCAGGTCTCCCATGGGAGATTATAAATTTTTGTAATATTTGTTCGTTCCGGTGTTTGAAAATCACCCAAAACCACCGCATCCTTTACACCCCAACCTTTAGCATATTGCGCCCACAAGGAGGTTGACAGTAGTTTTTCTGAATTAACACCACTCATTGCAGTATCCAGGCTCCATCGATCATTCGTAATAACCTCATCAGGATTTTTCGAATGATTGTAAAAATAGGCTATTACCTCCTTACTATTCATATGATCAGCATATAGTGGACTTCCATTACTGCCACGATATGGACCAACAGGTACATCTCCCCAGATAATATCAGGCTGGTACAGATCAACCAGTTCTTTAATGGACTTGTTCATGTATTCTACCCATTCCTTGGTCGGATATCTTTTATCCCAGAAGGTATAAGTAGTATTGTGATAAAACCCCATTTTAAGTTCCCGTGAACGGACTGCTTTCAACAGGTCCCCTGCAAGATCACGATGAGGACCCATCTCCACTGAATTGCGTTTTGTAAACTTCGTTGGCCACAGTGCAAACTCGTCTCCATGTTTGGCAGTTAGTACCACATATTGTGCACCGGCCTGAACAAAAAGATCAGCCCATTTTTCGGGCTCATATTTTTCAGCTTTAAACATTGGAATGAACTCATCATATTCGAAATCAACTCCAAAATTTTCCCTGTGATAACGATTGGCTTCACCACGAATGCCAGTCATTCTGGCTTTAAAAGCGCTGTCCGAAAGGTTCCCCTGAGATGCTGTATATGGTGGCCCTTCCGGTGGCTTTCCATAGTGTGACCTTGGACTCATGAATTCAATATACCACTCATTAAATGCCGGAACAGCATAAACTCCCCAATGAATAAAAATTCCGAATTTGGCGTCTTTGAACCATTGAGGAATCGGATGAGTTTCCAGGGATTCTCTTGTAGGTTCATATTGTTTCGCGGATTTTGTTCCACAGCCCATTAACACCAGAGCAACCACCACCACGGATAACAGCACATGTCTTTTTAGATTCATTATATTGTTTTTACAAGTGAATATATGAATTTATTTTGTTTAGGATTTCATTATCTGTAAGTTTTTGTTCTACATTATCCATCCAGTGATAAAATTCACGATCCTAGTCATCTGGTCCATCATATATAAGGGAAGACAGAAGTAACCGCATCAGTAATATGTCTGGCAATTTGCAAATCCAATTTCAATAACGATACACCACAAGCAATACTCGACAAAATCTCGAATAAAAAATTTAAGTTGCTGAACATGACTACTATCTGTATTGTATTACCACACATCTTTTCATCCATTCAAACAGTGGCTGCATCCATTCATCAGGTGGCATCTTCAATACAAAACCATGACCTCCGGCCGGATAAAGGTGCATTTCTGCCGGAACATTATTTCGAACCAATTCCCTGTAAAAAAATATACTGTTATCCACGGATACTGACATATCGTCACCCGCATGGGTTAACCAGGTTATCGGGGTATTCTTATCCACCTGCAACTCATTGGAAAAGAGTGCAATTCTGTCAGCTTCAGCTTTGTTTCCAAGCAAATTAGTCCTGGTTAATTTATGCGTATTCTCATCCGTCATGCTGATTACCGGATAAACAAGAATTAGAAAATCGGGTCTTAAGCTAATGTTTTCATCATTAGGAACATAAGATTTTCCGAAATGGGTACCTGCTGTTGAGGCCAGATGACCTCCGGCAGAAAATCCCATTATTCCGATTTTCCCTGGATCCAAATTCCATTCTGCTGCACGTTGCCTGACAATTTTAATAGCTTGTTGGGCATCCTGCAAAGGACCTATAGATTTATCCTTCATGATTGAATCACTTGGCAAACGGTATTTCAGAATAAACGCAGCTATCCCTTTCCGTAAAAAGGCTTCAGCAATTTTAATCCCTTCCACACGATAAACATGCCTCATATATCCGCCACCAGGACAGATGATTACTGCTGCACTTATTGAAGTTTTTTGAACCGGAAGGTAAATTTCCAGCGTTGGCTTTGAAACATTCATGTATCCGTAAAATTTACCATCTCTCTCCTCCTTTACTTCTTTCATCTGATAAGGTATGCTGTTGGGGATTGCACCAGGATAGAGTGGAATAATCTCCTGCGATGCTAGATGCAATGCCACAAATAAAAGTAATGATGTAAAAAAAAATTTCATGTTTAAATATTTTTAAACTATTAATATAACAACTCGGGCTTTTCCGGTTTGTTTGAGGCACTTGAACGGTCAGAGGCAAAAATAATATTGTGCGTTTACAAGCATCTTTCAAACTGATTAAAGGCATTTCTACCCTCTTGTCGATTGAATGGAAAAAGTTTAAGATCGGATAAAACCCAGGTTAGTTTAATATACTGGCTGCCTTAATAAGTAAAATTCCCTGATTTGACATTCTGCAGTTAGCTTAATCCCGCGATGTTAATAATATATTAATTCTGGAAACTTTATGATCATCCTCTCCAGGGTCTTGTCCTGGTTACATTTGCCAACGTATCCAGTGCTATATTGGAGTCTTCCACAATCTGGAAATCATACATGCCTACGCAGATAAAATCTGCTCCGTTATCGAAAGCATATTTGAATCCATCTTTAGGTTCAAGGGCTCCTGCTGCCAACACTTTAAAAGCAATCCATGGTTCTTCCAGACCGTTCATAAAATTAATTGTTTCCAGAGGATCCGGACAAAATATGTTGCTAACGGGATATACCGGTTTATATGCTTTTTCCGGATTAACTGGCTCAGCTACTTTTCTTATGTCAGAACTTAATTTATGATCGAGATCGACTTGTGCCGACCAGTAATTGTGGTGGTGCAGGGTTTTTATCCAGAAATCAGGCTTAATTCCTTTGGCAACGCATCCCTGAATTGTTCCCAGCAGGTGTGCCCCGATACCGGCAGGTTTCCCGTAGCTGCGGATTAACTCCAGTGCTTCAGCTATCTGGTCATATTTGTTTGCAAGCACCATCCTGTCAGCCATATTTCCGATTATATACATGGCAGAGGCTCCGGCTTCTTCAGAAGCCTTTATCCCTGGTATTAAACCTCCTTTTATTCCACCGCAATCTGAAATAAACTGAATTTTTCCACCTGTCTCATGCCAATATTTGTTAATGATCCTTATAAGCGCAGGATTTGTGCTGATTGTATTAATTCCGCATTTTTCTGCCAGCTGAAGGGTCATCATTACACGTTCATCTGAATGGTAAGCTTTTACCAGCTCTGATGCGTAAATCATGTCACGTGCATGTGCCCATCCTCCTATCAGGTTACCCCCCATGATCAGACGACTTAATTCGAGGTTGCCTATTTTACCTTTGGGAACCTGTTCTTTCAGATCACTAAGAGAAGAAAAATTGTAAGACTTCAATGTTGCTCCGGAACTGGCATCAGTAGTTCCACTCAGGAACTTTTCTTCATAACTGTCCCATTTTCTCTTCCTATAAATTGCATAGGCAAAAGCTCCAAGAAAAGGTACACTGATCAGGTCACGGAGAAATTCCCGCCTCTGCACAGATTTTGATTCACCTATTGGAGTGGGGACAGGAGGATGTGCTCTCTCTTCTTTCCACCGTTTTATCCATCGATCGGCTCCGTAAAACAGATCAGCAGGAATAAATATGAATACAAACAAAAGAACAAGCTCGATAAGGGTTTTATTTACCCACAGATAACTTCCTTCGGAAATTGTTCCAAAAGTGTAGCCTGGTATTGGAGGATAAGCAACAAAATAGAATAACAACAAAAGGGAGCCGGCTGCAGCTGCCCATCTGACAAACAAACCCGTAAACAGGGACAATCCTATAAGTGTGAGACCCCAAATATTCAGAAAATCAATTGCTTTCATTATTCCGGGCGAAGAAGCCATCTGATGAAACAGGTCCGAAAAAATCCACTTCGATCCCATTAAATAGAACTTGGCACTCCACCCAGGGGTAAACAGTTTGGCAATACCTTCATAAAGGAAATGCCAACCTACCAAGATCCTTAACCCTGTGAATAAATAATTTGAATACTTTTTCATCCGTATATAATTTATTTTTAAAGGCTTGATTGAACCACACATTATTGATAATGTATTATATACATACATGTTTATGATCTGGTTCAATCATGTGGTTTTCATGCTATTTTAATTTAAAATTATTGTAAATACTGTATTCCTTTTCATCCGGGTGACAAAACAGACCTCCTCGGGCACTAGAGTCATCCTATCTTACGTGATATGATCACTTTCTTATTTGAATATGTTTCATCTGCTTTAAATTCTCCACTCATTATTTTTATCTCTGCTCATGTACTTAATTAATGCATACAAATCAAAATAACTTAAATCCAATTTATGTACGTATAAATATCTTATCATAAAATAACACAATATTTACATGCTTCTGGTTAATTTAATTCTGTAAAAAGCAATTGGAAAAATTTTGTGGATCATCCAGCACCTTATGGTTAAATCCCGCTACGAAAGCGGAGGAGTTTTAAGCGTCCAGGGATTTTCTTTTGTACCTTGGTTCTGATGCCAGTGTAATAGAATTTATTGTTCAGGATGTCTGAAAACAAACACGACTTTAATAGTCATTTGTTCAAAGATGATTATTTGTAATTGCTAATTGAAAGTTTCCAAAAATGAGCAACTAAGCCAACAAGCATAACCTGGACGCTAATTTATTACATCCTCAATCAATTGTGAAACTTTTATTTATCGATTAACTTCCTCGGATACTTGGCAGCCGAGTTGATTTTTCCAACATCGCACTGTATAATCAAATTTAATCCAGCTCCTGTTGAATCACAGATCTCATCTATAGTGATTTCTTCATTCCCCTGTTTACCAAAAAAAACAACCTGATCACCTTTTTTAACCTGGTCGTATATTGGAGTAATATCGAGCATAGTGGCATTCATAGAAAGGCGGCCGACGATTTTAACCCTTTGTCCGTGGATCAAAGCATATTTTGTATTTCGGGGTAACCCATTGCCCCATCCTATAGGTAAGTTAGCCAGATAGCTATCCTTATCAAGTTGGTGTATGCTTCCGTAACCAACCACATTTCCTTTAGAATATGACATTATCTGACCTATGCTTGAATACAGAGACATTACAGGTTTCAAACCTTCCGGAGCCTCCTTAACTGTTCTAACCCCGTAAGTGATTGTGCCAGGGCGAACCATATCAAATTGAGATTCTGGCACTCTCACAGCCATAGCTGAAGCTGCAGCATGAAGTAGTATATCCTTCCTTTTCAATTCGCCTGTTTTGATAATCCATTCTGCATCGGTTTTGAATTCCGCAACCAGATTCCTTAGATTTTCGAGGCTGTCAGTGTCTGAATTGGCAAAATGAGTCATTATTCCTCTTATGCGAATGTTTTTGAGTTTAAATATTGGAATTATTGAATCTTTAATGCCAGGATAACGCATATCAAAACCGTCTCTTGACATTCTGCCTGAATTAAGACTTAAATGAACGTTGATAATCCTATTCTGTTCCTCTGCTATTTTTGAAATATTACGACACATACTAAGATTTCCAACCATTTCTTCAACCTCCCCAAATGATTGAATATTTGTATGCACCGTTGAAAGTTCTTTCAGGCTGGCTAACCGCAACCGGAGAATTGGCAGTTTTATAGCCAGAGACCTAAGTTTTAATATTTCACTATTTTCTGTAATTCCGAGATAATCAACGCCGGCATATTCCGCTACCTTTGCTAAATGTTCAATACCATTACCATATGCATCGGTCTTAATAACAGCTAAAAAAAGGCATGAATCCTTTAAAATCTGTTTTTTAAGTATTTGAATATTGTCATAATAAGCTAGTTGATCAACTTCAACGTATGTTTCGGATTTTCTTTCAGCAGAATTATATAATTGGCAATCTTCTCTTATAAAAGAAATTAATTCCGGCGGGTAATTGCTATATGATTTATCATTGGGAATAGTATTATCTTTCCGGGGTTCAGTGTTGCACGCTGTTATTCCAAATTGAACTACGGCGAAAATAACAATGGTGGCAACTCTAAGATTGAGTGCTGACATCCATTGCTTTTTAAAGTCATAAAAATGTTGCTTGTTCATAGTTAATTTTTTAAACATTTTATTAAAATTTGAATTAAGATATATTAGGTACCGCCAAAATTAAATAAAATATCTTCTATTCTGGCACAATTTGCTAATTATTTAAAAACTGGCATGTTCTCCTCGCAGGGAATGATTCTGCCCGACATTTATGTGATTACCAGCGGTTTCTTTCTGTGCTTTTGACCCCTCTACCCTGTAAAAGTTATTAAATATTAGAGACTGTTCTTTGCCGTGGAAGCCGTTACCTTGTCCGCTATTTATTACTCCGGTATGTTTTTCCTACCAATATTATATTCAAAAGCTCCCATATCCGGTGCAGCTCCGCTAAACTGATATCCGACATCGATCCCTGCATCAATAGCTGGTGAACCTGACCTTAATTCAGAACTTGGGGAGAGCATAGGGTCAGCAAAAATAGTATGTAATTCTTTCCCCGATTTTTCCTGATAAGCTTTGATGTCTCCCATAAAGTAATCACCTCCACCTCCGGCTACTCCACCTCTCCACATAATAACAGGCTTTTCTTTTGATGATTTATAATAACAGTTAAAATCCATAGTAAAAGCTGCCCACATTTCATCCGTATTTGCACCTTTGCTTACCTGCTGTGAATATAATCCAAAATCAACCGTTTCATAAAAAATATTATTTCGGACAAATACGTTTGAAAAAGCCATATCACTCCTATAGAGTTTCAAATGGGCAGCACCTCCTTTATCAGGTCTTTGTTCATTACTCCAGCTATTGGCATTAATACAAGTATTATTCTCAAAAAATATACTATCGCAAATTGTTGTCGAAGGGCGACCCCAGAACTCAAATGAGTAAAAACAATTCTTTATTAAATTATGATGAAACCGCAGATTTCTGATAGAATAGGATCTGCCATCACCCTGGGGTGAAATTCCGGCATCATATATCTGGTTGAAACTACAATTTTTTACTGTTATATCCGAATTTCCGCACCATAACTGAACTCCATTTCCCATCCTGGCAGGATTTGGTCTGGCACTATGCATAAAAGAATTTATTGGGAAATAGCAACCTCCGATCCATGAAAAATCACATTCTTTGATTTCAATATTGCTGCAGTTACTTAGAAAAAGTCCATTATTTTTTGAATACCTGATGTCAAGATTTTCAAATACCAGGTAATGTCCATCTATCACTTCTATATTGTTTTCGCAATTACGAATCCCAGTGGCTTCTATTTTCTTATAAAATTTTGACGGATTCCTGGAGGAATAAATATATAACAAGGTGTCTTCCAGATTTAAGTTGAAATCGCCCTGAGTTTTCAGATCCTCCAGAAACCTCCTTTTAAATCCGATTGACTCTTCATTATTAAAGATCAGATTTGCCACATCTGGTGTTATGTGTCCCGTCCGTTTTAAATCCATGTCAGTAATATTAATTATTGAAGTTGTTTTCCAGATATTAGCAGAACTCTCTTTCCAGAAAACAGGAGAGCTTAAATCTTTGCTTGCCAATAGTAAGGGTTTTGAACCTTTCCCGTAAGCTCCGAATACAATTGGATTGCCTGATGTTCCATTGGTTAAACAGTACAAGGCCTGCCCTTCTCTCCAAGCATCTCCACGCTTAAAAAGAATGGCATCACCCGGAGAAAATTTAGTCTTGTTTACTTTCTCTATTGTCAGCCATGATGTTGCAGGGGTTAACCCATCAGCAGCATCGTTACCTTTAGCAGAGACATAATAATTTGTTGCATTGACTTTGTCCGGTAATATTAATGATGTGATAATAAAGAAAGCTATCAAAGTAAATGAATGACTTTCAGATAAAAAGATTTTTATTGTTGTCATGTAGTCTAATTGGTTTTTACAAAATAGCAAGTATGACATGGTTGACTGAAGAACTGTTAATTTGCTTTTTTAAATATCTCACAATATGATCTTTACTTTGCAAACAAATTTATCAGGATATAGAAATCAAAAATATACTTAGCAGTTCAGAACTATTGCTTGAATTAACATAGATAAACTGATCTTTCGGGTATACTGGAATATCTATTATTGTTTCTTTATAGTCATTACTGATGAGAAAACATAATGGCCGGAACCTACACTATAGACTGTATATCCATTTTCTGAACAAATAAAATCTATTCCGGAACTCTCAGCTATGCGTTTGCCATTTTCCTTAACAGTAGTCGCATCAGTAGTCGGAACATAAATTGTTGCAGTAGTATTTGGGGGAATCGTTACATTCATCTTAACCTTACCATCGATAATATCCCATGAACTTTCAATTTCGCCATAAGTCGAGTTGTGGTTTGCTTTTACCCATTTTAAATCTCCTTCAATAGCCGGTTTTATAATAATTTTCTTAAATCCCGGAGCTGATTCATCTACTCTGATACCTGCTAAACCCTGATAAAACCAACCACCCGGACTTGTAAACGTAGAATGAATCCGTGAGTAATAACCGTTCCATTGCTCCCAGAATGTTGTTGCTCCCTGAGAGAGCATATAGCCCCAACCAGGATATGTCTCCTGATTCATGATAGTATAGATAAGATCGTTACGTCCGATATCCTGAAAGTACTGGATAAGGAAATAGGTACCCCAGAAACCGGTGTCAAGATGACCTTTGTTTTTTACAAGTATACTGTTTTCAAGTCTTTTCATGATGGCGGATTGTAAATCGTCAGGAACGATGCCAGTCATGAGAGGCATAATCTGATAGGTCTGTTCATCCATAACATATAATTGCTTAGCTGAATCGTAGAATGCAGAATGAATGAGAGGTCTGATTGTATTGACTCGGTTCCTGCAGTAATTTGCCTCATCTGTTCTGCCAATAATATTGGCCATTCGAGCAAGCTGGTCCCAAAGGTAAACCCTGTAGCAATTGTTAAAGAACTCGGCTGCAACCGGAGTTGGAGGCGGCCAGTTTTTTGTGTCCATACCACGCAGTGGGGCAACCCAGTCACCCAGGAAGTCCCACTTGTCGCCATGAGTCCGAAGTATATCATTCTTACAGTATGTTTCCAGCGCATCAATATAACGACGACAGGCATCATAATTATCTTCAAGAACTCGTTTATCGCCATAATACAGATATTGCCGCCATGTCAATGCCTGCAGAGTCCCCCCCCAGGCTGGTCCCCCTCCACCTATCCGCTGAGGAGCAGAGTGCGGCACCATCCCTGTATTAGGATCCTGAACATCCAGCCAGTCCCTGATCCATTTCTGATAAAATGCCTGCATCCGGAAGTTCATAATATAGTTCTCAATGGAGACATGATGGTCACCATAACCAATACGCTCACGATGCGGGCAATCAAATAGATATCCCCCAAGATTGAGACAACGCAGAGTCCATACATTAACAGCATTAATCCGGTTGAATAACTCATTCGAACAAGAAAAAGAACCGACAGATTCGAGATTGCTTTCGATTAGTGTGGCTCCAGCATCCTGTATTGACGGAGTAGCAGGCAGGTTTTCTATTACTACATAACGATAACCATGGAAGTTAAATCTGGTCTGAAATACTTCACCTGTCCTGCCTGAAGAAATATACACATCGTACTGACGCATACTCTGATAGGCATTTGGTTTGCCATCCTTCCCCATAAACACAAGTTCCATATATGACCCGGCGACTTTTTCTTTATTTCCTTCAGGAACCAGGCCATTATCACTAATTGTATTTCTTTTCTCATCGGCATAATGAAAAGTTATTGTTTTCCCTTTCTCCAACTGAGGAAATCGGAAATTGAATCCACCTGTCATGTCGGTACCAAAATCAATTTCATAACGATCCTGACCCAAGTCTTTTATGGCAACAGGGGTAAAACGTTTACCGATCCTGTTAAGCGGGCAGGGTTGAGCCTGTGCAACAGGCGACGGGGAATTTACTTCATGTACATTCTCCCATGCACTATCATCAAATGATGCCAGGTTCCACGAAGGATTCTCCAGGCTGGCATCGTAATTTTCTCCATGATAACCGTTCCATTCGTACAGTCCCAGAGTGGTATATGGGCTGGATGCAGCTTTCCAAGTAGTATCACTTATTACAGTAACTTGTTTACCTTCAATAATAATCTCGCATTGGACACGTGCCCGGGGACCAGGCCCGCATGACTTATTTTTATAGGTAGCTTCCGGATCGTACCATCCCCTGCCAAGCCAGAGAGCAATACAATTTGTTCCTGCCTGCAGGTAAGGTGCTATGTCGTATGTAATATAGAATGAACGGGCAGCATAATCTGAAACAGCAGGTGAGAGCAGATCGTCACCAACTTTTTTCCCATTTACATAAAGTTCTTCATAACCGACAACATTAACATAAGCCAGTGCCTGGGTTGGTTTTGCTGACAGGCTAAAATTCTTGCGTATCCATGGTGACACACTCCCATGCGGATCTGGTTGAGTTCCCGGAGGGGGAGCAGGCTGCCAGCTTATCCACCTGGCTTTCCAGTCATCAGGAGAGAATAATCCTGTAACCCAGAATGCAGGTTCACTCCATTTGGAGGCCCTGCCATCCTGATCAAATACTCTCACCTTCCAATAATACCATGTGTGCGATAACAAAGGTTTACCGGAATACCCGATAAGAACTGACTGATCAGACATTACTTTGCCGCTATTCCAAATATCACCATTATCCTTTGACAGCAAATCTTTCGATGTTGAAACAATAATCTGATAAGCGGTCTGATACAATCCCCGGCTTTTATCAGAGTTGGCTTTGCAACTCCAGCTTAACCTTGGTTTTAACTGATCGATGCCAACAGGATTGTTAAGATATTCACAATAGAGTCGAACAGGTACAATATCAGCACCATTATTCTTACTCATTGAAAAAGTTCTTAAACCTAATAGTAACTGGAGTGATATCAATACAAAAAATATTTTTCCAATTTTCATAGTCTATATTTAAAAATAGCTTTGGTTAAGATATTTATATTACTTCTGATAAGTGTACCTTACAAAAATTAAAGACATAAAATATTATAACTGAGCGATCAGGCTTCCTCCAGAAAACACCAATATTGCTATTAGTGTATAACAAATAAAGATTTCATATTGAAATTTTCCTGTATTCATTGCTCAGGAAAGATTAATAAAATTAATTCTTTTTTTTAATCAGTATGATATAACCTTTACTTCCCGGTATAATCATCTTATCCAAAGCAACTGATGAATTCTGGGTTTGATAATTAGGGATTTCAGGAATACTTATCTCACAATTTGCAGGATCATATCCCAACTTATTGAAATCAACTTCAACTGTAACAGGCTGATTATCTATACCCCATAATGGAAATGTATAAAAATTGGCAATAGCGATGAGCGATTCATCATCACCTTTATAAACAGTGGCTTTGATCATTGGATTATAGCATTTCACGGGGTTATCTTTTTCCCAGTAACCAATCATTTCCTTTTTTTCCATTTGGTGTTTATCCCAGAATTTCCAGATATCAGAAGGAGGATTTTCTTTTCTTCCGGCTCGCGCTGTTATACCGTAAACCATTCCTCTCCATGGATTTCCTCCACCCTGAAGCATTTGGCCAGGAAGACCAAAGGGAATACCGGAAACTTCAATAAGCCAATGATCGGGGGCACGATTATAGTCTCTGCCTTCTCCAATCCAGGTGAGGTCAATATAGGGCAATAATTCCAGATACAGATTCATGGAGTTAGTAAAACCAGCTCCCTGTATGAAGAGGTTAGGAGCATGAAAATCTATTTTTCCTTCCGGGCGATTACGTTCAAGAACTTTTCGTGCCCTTCGGAGGGCATAACGATCAAGGCCACAATCGTCTATATAAACCCCGTCAACCTTGATATTCCTGGCCATCCAGTCAAGACCGGCTACATAAAAATTATTAAGCCGGCTATCAGGTCTTGTTATTACTGCAAGATCTGTCCTGCCTTCGAATTTACCACTTCTAATGGTCGTTGACCATGCCGGGATATACTCCTCCCTAAGGTTTTCCTGTAACCAGTCATCTTTAAGGTCTGATTGATAAACTCTTTTAGCTTTACTTCCGGGCCCGGGAAAAAATACTTCACCCTGTAAACTGTAGAATGCCCATACTTCGGGTATTTTAACAGTTAATTCCCTGGTAGTATAATAAAACTTCATCAGGATGTTTTCTTTATGAGCATCAGAAACAAATCGAGTCAGATCAGCAACGTTTTCATCTAGATAAGGATAGTTGATAAACGGATATAATTCTGATCCGTGATGAATATTCATAATATTCGCTCCTGCTTCTTTGACGTTTGCAATTGATCCTCCCCCATGATAATACCGGTCTCCAAATTTGACTTTTTTGTCTATTATTCTGAATGGTGTAATAAGCAGTTCAAAATCGTAATTCAAAATATCACCACTTTTCATCTGTCTGCTTCCGGAATAAGCATTTATCACCACATCATTATTTTTCTGGAATAATTCAACTCCTCCCCTGCCTTCATTACCCCAGGATGGTGGCAGATTTAAATTGCTGTATCTATAATAAGTATTAACCAATGGCCTTGTGTAGTTTTCTGCTAACCACTTTATTTGTAACCCACCGTTCACTGCCCCAACCCATAACTTATCCTGATTTTTAGTTGTTGTTTCCCATTTCCATTTCCAATCGGAAGAACGGGATCCTCCTTCATGGTTTAAACCCATCATATATTCTGCTTTATCTTTATTCATAGGTATCTCGAGCCGGATGTCTCTTATCCGAGCTGCAACATTAGACGTAAGTTTTAGTTTATAGCCGACAAAACCTTCATATTCCATCTGCCCTGTACAATCAAGATTAAATTCATCTGAAGTATTCAGAACATTCCAGACGATCTTTGATTGTGATTTGCTCAAAACCTTCAATTCTCCAGGCTGTAGAGTGACGATTTTACCATCTTCCTTTTCAATAATGAAACGGAACGGGTTATTAATAACAGGTTCACCATTATCAATCAGCGACTGGTTGGAAACGGCAAAATAACTGATAATCGAAGCAGGAAGGCCGTTATCTGCTATTTGCAGGGTACGTCCCAGGATACTTACCTTGTTTCCTTCAACCTTCACCGGAATATATCCTTTTGTGATGCTATCATCGATACCAACCGTTGAGTTAAGCCAGTTTAGCCTTGATAACCGTTTACCTTCATTATAACCATTGTCAGGGACAATTTCTCCGGAAACATTAAGCTGAAGAGGAACAACTTGTATTTCATTGCCAGCTGTAATTGTTACCGAACCATTATAAGTTCCTTCTTTAATACTGCTAAGGTCAATTCCCATCCAGAGTGCCTGAACACGTCCGGCAGGAATACTGACTTTTTTTATAAACGGTTCTCCTCTGAAATTAATACCTCCTTTGTTGAAACAAGTCATGCTACTTGCAGGAATTATCTTTCTGTCCTTACTTTTAAGATCAGAAAAAACCACGTCAATATCAATTATATCGGATTTTAATGCCCAGAATCCTATCTGGTACACGTAGTACTCCCCCGGCTGGGCAGCTAAATTAAATAGTTTTGGAAAAATACCTTCAATCAGCCTTTTTTCCGGAATAGAATCGAACCACTTTATTGGATTCTCCCTCAGTTCAGGAATCAAAAAAAATGTCTGGTTTTTTAGTATTGCTCTGTATTTTTCAAGAGCTGCACTTGTAGAAAGGTTAGTTTCAGATTTCTTACTAAAACCAGTCAATAAAAGAACTGAAAAACAGATTATCCCTATTTTAAGAAAGTTAACAATATGGCTTTTCATTTTTCCTTATTTAAATATCTTATTTGAAATAATTGGACTGGGGGAAACAATGCCTCACGCTACTTGCAATTTTAGAGGTTTCTGGGATCATTTTACACTCCTGTATAGCTTTTTGTTTATTGATTCATTATGTCACTTTATTCATTACTTAAACAAAAGCCACCCAAGGTCGGCAGGGTTATCTGTTCCAAAAACCAGCCGCGAAGTAACCGGGTTATTCGGACGCCATGAACAGTTTTTTCCATCCCTTTTCTGAATACGAACATCAACTCTTATAGGATGCAACTCTTCTTCACTCCACCAGATTGTATTCAATGGAATCTTTGTAACTATATATTCTTTCCCTGATCCCTGAACAATGCTAAATCTGTCACGGCCCTGATTTTCATCCTGCAGATTGAAAGTAAAACGCGCAACAGGCCATAGACGTCTTGGCTCAACTTTTATTGTGATACCTGATACCCCTGGCTCTGCATTCGGCTGACCTGTAACAACCGGATCAGATACTATAATGTACAAAGTGTCTTTGCCAATGGATGCTGCCCATTGCGATCCTGTATTATCAGCACCATAACCAAAAGATTGCCATTGAAGGTCTGCGGGCATATCCGGCCCTGGGAAATCCCTGATTCGAAGTGCATATGCAACAACCCCTGCAGGCTCTTTGCCTGTGTATTCAGGGAATAATAACTTTTCTTTACGGATAAGTTTTTTCAGTTCCGGAACATCATTGGCAAGTACATCTTTTAATTGTTGCATGCGCCATCGGATCTTTGCAGGATAATACTTATATCCTTCTGCCTCGGAATGAAAACCGAGTCGGGAATCTTTTTCACATAGTTCCAACAACTGCTCATCCATTTCCAGCTCCTCTCGTATTATTTCTTCAAGCTGTTTCAGAATATCCAGTCGTTTTCTGCCCTCCATTTGAAACATCTCTTCACGCAATTGATAAAAATGAAGGATATTATACCCGCTTCGAAACTGGATACCAAGGGCCTTAGCCAGCCCAATGTCAAGGATCCTTTCAGGTTCATTAATGTATTTAGTCTCCAGTTTGTTCAATACAGCAAGACCGTCATCCCAGGTTTTAGTCATACGGCGGCAAAGTTCAACACTCTCCTTTAATGTCAGCACATTCTCCATTGTTTCATCAATTCTGTCTCCACCAGCCCATAAACACTCACCTATCCTGTCACCGCTTGGGGGCCATGGTTTAAGTGTTGAACTTGAGCCAACCTGCCATGTTGGTGACAAAGGAGCATCCAAGGGTTTTAGTAATAAAGGCCAGACCGGACCATCATGCATTGGCCCATAATAACCCAACATAGCCTGAAGAGGATAATGTCCGTAACCTTCTGAGAATTTTTTCAAAGCCTCAACAACTGCTGGCACATCCTCCTTTTTCCAGTAAATTGAAGCAAGCTTATGCAAAAATATTTCCTCATTTTCAGGTAAAGGACTGAAAGACAATTCACCAGCCGATTTGATCATAAGTCCTGGGTAATTACCAAAATACCAGCCAAGCATGGTATGCGAAACATCCAGCCGGTGCATCGCGGAAAATTTTTGGTAAATCAATGATGGTGCCGGAATATATGGGACTGAAGCAACTTCATGTGAATTACCGGTTTGAATCTTCGCTGAGACCATTGTCCCATGTTCCCGTGCTATTATTGCCTGACGTTCAAATCTCTCACTTGGACCCGGTGTTGATAACCAATAATCTCCTCCTACCAGTCTTTTGCCAAACTCTGTTCTGGTCACTCCTGTTTCGAATTGGAATTGAAGTATTACACCTTTTGGTGTATGGGCAGGGATCTCATAAACCCAATCGGGGTATTCACGTGATGTGCCCATATAATGCCAGCTTATTAATTCTGCATCGGGCGCAGCGTCATGCATACCACGCTCCATTGCTGACAAAGAAGCGTAAAGGATCTCCCATTGGGCTTTATTTGAACAACGGGGACAATCATTAGTTCCCCCTCCTGCTGCAGCCAGTGAAGTGGCGCAGGTTGTCGCCCTCTCCCCATGTGAAATATTGACAATTCCTCCCAGGCCAGGCACCTCTGTAAAGAGTGTATTAACTACCTTGTAGAGATAATCCTGGGCTGTTTTACTCATAGGGCAAAAATAGAGAGTATTCCCTCTGCGTACCCCTCCCAGTTCCGGGTACTTATCCAGAACGTAAAGGTCCTGGTAATATGGCGGCTGGTTACCCCATGCACGCGGTTCAATGGTGAATAAATATGTCCGGATCCCATACCTCAGGTTCTGGGCAACAGTCCTTCTTAGCTTTTCCAAACGTTTCTTTCCGTCTTTAGCCGCATCAGGGGTATATTTTGTGGAGACAAGATCGCGAAAATCAACACTCAGCCACAATCCGTTGACACCTTCATGTGCAAGACGATTCATATATTGATCAGGATAATAATCAATATTATCCATCAACTCATCGCGCATTGCCGGCGGCCGTTTAATAGGACCATAGACACAACGCGAAATCCGTCTTTTGACAACCGGGTGTTTTTCTGTTGTTCCCAAAGGCAGGTATGGCCCCCTGATTCGGAGCATTTCATCTTCCAGCTGAAAAATACCCCGGCGTATACCCTCTGCATCCCCTGCCAGAATACGGCACGAACCTGGTCCTATCTCCAGGCGAAAGGACTCTCCATCAAGATCAGAGGATGATGTGGTTTCAATCACATACCCCCCGATCCCGGCTGACACATTGCCCGCTGCCAGGAAAGAACGCAGATCTTCATATGCTGTTACCAGGAGCCTCCCTTTATCAGGAAAGTTCTCCTTTATAGTCACCCCTTTTGAAAGATCAGTTTGCTGCGGCCCAGCACCTTTTGACTCCCATGGATGTTTTGTCCACAATGGAGAACTCAGATCTTCAATAAATTTCCAGGTATCTTCACCTGGTTGGGCAGGTACGTTTTTTATGTCAAGAATATCACCAGTGATCCTGGTCTGTAAAGTCGGAGTATTTTGATTACAACCCGTATTCGAGAACAGGAAAATCATCAGACAGCCCATTTTATAACCTAATAGTATGTTTTTCATAATCTTATGAGTTAAATGTCTATTTAATATTTACATATTACATGGTAGACTTCCATTGGCGTGAGTTTAAAGTTGTAAAACTGTCTGAGAAGATGGATACAATAATCATTGCATAAATACCGCATTCAAATTTTATATCTTTCATATTCTAAAAGATCAATTCACCCAATTTTTTAAACCTTCATTCTCTAAAACCAAATTCTCGCGAAATACTGATAAACTTATTGACACTTTTAATATTTTCTCTGAAATCACCCACTTCACCTATCCCGTCTATTTTTAGATCTATATTTAGTTTTTTATTTTTACCTGCAATATCATAGAGTCCTTTGATACTTTCTCTGATCGATTTATCATCTGCACTTATCACATCCTTAAAAGGATTAAATCTTTTCTCGATGCCAATATTGTATATTCCTTTCCTTTTAAAAGCTTCTATAAATACGTCAAGGTTATTCCAGCCACTGCAATCAAGCATTCCCAGATTTTTAAAATCAAGAAGATCATCAACAATATTCTCAACATCTCCGCAACTGTGCCAATACTGAAAACCGCCATAAAAAGAGTTTAATTTATTCTCTATGGGAAAAACTGATTTACAATAATCTTCCTTCGAAAAATTGAGGTTGTTTACATCATCATTATGCAAGTTAAATCTTTCAACTTTTACACCTAAAAAATCTGCTCTCTTTGTGCTAAATTCAATCATTTTATCGCTTACTACATCAAGAATCTTCACAAAAAATTCTGGTGCGACAATCAAATCAGCTAAAATATTCTCATATCCCCTGAGATATGAACTAATACCAAAAGGTCCTATAACCCAGTCGGGAAATATTACATTCCAGTCAGGAGGAAGTGTTTCCTTTATCCTGCAATAGAAATCGTGTGCTACGCTTAAAATCCCTGAATTCCTGATATCAATTTCTTTTGCCTCTAATTCCTTTAGAGATTCCTCATTCTCAATAATGATCGATGATCTATCGATGTATGGATCGAAATCCAGTGGATAGATTGATCTGCAGCCAAGAATACTTGCCTCAAAATTAACCCCTAACCATATCGCAATTGTTCTTCCCAACCCTGAGTCATCCTTAAAAATATTATATCTGTATAATGACATTTCGAGTTGTTTTTCCAGATAAGTCATTGGATTGGTGTAGAATTCCTTTACATTAAAATTCAAAACTCTTGCCCACAAAGGAAACTCCAGATCTGCAATTATGGGAATTTGATCCTTCCTCCTGGGCACTGGATGCGCATAAGTATATTTCACATCAGGCATATTCCATTTTTCACAGATATTCTTGTTCTTTTCAGATCCTATCTCGCATTCAATCTGATCAATTAACTTGTTGATCTTATAAATCTGGTTCATAAATTCAATTTATTAGTTAAAATATACTACCGCCGTTTCAAGATGACCAATAATCTTCAAAAAAATACTGTTAGTTACTTAGTTTTCTTAATTATCTACTAACAAAAACAGGAGTTCCCTGGCCCAGGGATTGGTTGTCTTGTTTGTCAGTTCATTATTTACATTCATTTCGTGCCAGGGTATTTCGGTTATCCAAACCATGGGACGAACCGACTTTAAATCATTCCGAGATTTCTGCAAACTAACTTTTTTCTGATGATTTGGCAGAGCAGCAATCTCAGATATCTCTGAACTCAGTATACGCAAAACCATTTTTTCATAATTGCTTAAATTAATATCTTCAACTTATAATGGTGGTTTGTAACTGACTGGATCATTTAACATTACCTCCCAAAAATATATCTGATCCTTAACGATCAACGTTTTTCATCCATTGCCAGGGTTTAATATTTATCAATACATTTAAATAGTCGTGAAAATAATTTAAAAATAAACATAACACTTTGTATAGTTAAGAAAACCACGTGAATCAATACAGTAATAAAACTACTATTTAAAAACCAGCCAACCGAGGTCAGCATAATTGTCCGTTCCAAACACCAACCTCCAAGGCAAAGGATTATTCGGAAGCCATGAACAAGATCCTCCGTCACGCTTTCGTACCCTTACATCAACCCTCAAAGGATGTAACGGTTCATCACTCCACCAAAAACCATTGAAAGGAATTCGTACGATCACATACTTTTTACCGGATTCCTCCACAATATGAACATTGTCATCTGACAGCTTTAAAGCTAACGGATTGAAATAGAAATATGCACAAGGCCAGAGACGTCGTGGCTCAACTCTGACTATGATACTAGATATTTCCAGCTCGCCAGTATCCTGAATTATTTTTATTGAATCAGATACAATTATGTACAACGAATCTTTATCGTAAGTTGCTGACCAGCTGATCGATGATTTATCAGTGCCATTACTGCATCGCTGCCATTGTAATCCTTCTGGTATATCTGAACCGGAGAAACCGGTTGACCGAATGGCATACGCAACAGCTCCCGCAGGGTCTTTACCGGTGTATTCAGGGAATAACAGCTTATCTTCCCGGATAAGCTTCTTAAGCTCCGGCAAATCATTTGCAAGTGCATCTTCTAATTGCTGCATCCGCCAGAGTATTTTTGCAGGAAAATACTTATACCCTTCTGCTGCAGAATGAAAACCAAGTCGTGAATCATTTTCACAAAGTTCAATAAACTGCTTATCCAAAAACAGTTCTTCCCGCAAAATACTTTCCAGCTGTTTCAGTATATCCAGTCTTTCCCTTCCTTCCATTCGAAACATCTCTTCACGTAGTTGATAAAAATGAAGAATATTATATCCGCTGCGAAACTGGATACCCAGAGCTTTAGCCAGCCCAATCTCCAGGATTCGTTCCGGTTCATTACTGTATTTTGATTCGAGCTTGTCAAATATATCGACCCCTTTATCCCAGGTTGTGCTCATACGACGGCAAAGCTCAACATTCTCATCTAATGTCATAACATTCTCCATAGATAATCCTGAACGGTTTCCCCCTTCCCATAAACACTCGCCTATCCTGTCTCCGCTTGGGGGCCAGGGCTTTAATTTTTTACCTGAATTATAATCCCATGAGTCAAATTCCCATGTGGGTGCAAGCATGGCATCTAAGGGCTTGAGCAACAAAGGCCAGACCGGACCATCATGCATCGGTCCGAAATATCCCATCATACTCTGTAGCGGATAGTTCCCATAACCTTCTGCCAGGTATTGCCATGCCTCAACGACTTTGGGTACATCTTCCTCCTTCCAGCTGAGTGAGGCAAGACGCTTCAAAAATGTCTCCTCATTTTCGGGGAATGGTTCGAATGACAATAGCCCGGCCGATTTGATCATTAATCCCGGATCGTTTCCCATGTACCAGGCCAGCATGGTGTGTGAAACACCCATACGATGCATGGCAGAGAATTTTTGGTAGATCATCGACGGTACCGGAACATAAGGGATTGAAGCCACTTCATGCGAATTACCTGTTTGTATTTTAGCAGATACCTTAATACCGTGTTCCCTTGCTATCTCTGCCTTACGCTTAAATATTTCACTGGGACCGGGAGTCGAAAGCCAGTAGTCTCCACCTCTCAGTTCTTTTCCGAATTCAGTCCTGATCACACCTGATTCAAAATTATACTGTAGGATAACCCCTTCCGGTGTATGAGAGGGGATCTCATAAACCCAGTCACCTCTCTTCTGAGCCTGAGGCATATAAAGCCAGCTTATAAGTTCAGCATCGGGTGCAGCATCATGCATGCCTTTTTCCATTGCCGACAATGAAGCGTATAATATTTCCCAAGGTTCTTTTTTTGAACACCTGGGGCAATCAATCATTCCTTCATACTGAGATGTTGCAGGAACTGCACTCAGACATGTTGTTGCTCTCTCACCGTGAGTTATGTTTATCATCCCTCCCAATTCCGGAACCTCCCTGAAAATAGTATTAACAACCTGGTAAAGATAATCCTGTGCTGACTTACTAATAGGGCAGAAATAGTGTAACCCGCCTCTTTGAACTCCTCCCAGTTCCGGATAATCATCAAGCACCTGAATATCAAAATATCTTGGTGGCTGGTAACCCCAGGCACGAGGTTCAATGGTGAAAATGTATGTACGGATCCCATAACGCAGGCATTGGGCAACACTCTTTTTTAACTTATCCAGACGTTTTTTTGAGTCTTTCCCCGCCCCGGGATTATATTTTGTCCTAACAAGATCGCGGAAATCAACTGTGAGCCATAATCCATTTACGCCTTCATGTGCCAGCCGGTTCAGGTATTGATCAGGATAATAATCAACATCATCCATCAATTCATCTTTCATAGCGGGTGGACGTTTTATTGGTCCATAGACGCAACGAGAGATCCGCCTTTCAATAAACGGATGTTTCTCTGTTGTCCCCAAAGGTAAGTTGGGGCCCCGCAACCGTAACATCTCATCCTCGAGCTGAAAAATACCACGACGTATGCCCTCTGCATCACCTGCAAGGATACGACAGACTTTCGATCCAATATCGAGCCGGAAGGACTCTCCCTTTAGACCAGGCGATAGTGAGGTCTCTATCACATACTCTCCGTTACCTGATGAAACATTACCGGCGGCCAGAAATGAACGCAGATCAGCATATGCCGTTTCAAGACGGTTCTTAGTGTCTGGAAAATTCTCTTTAATGGTTACTCCTTTTGACAGATCTGCTGCCTGTGGACTCGTACCCTTAATTTTCCAGACATGTTTTGTCCACATCGGGGATCTCAGATCCTCTATAAATTTCCAGGTGTCTTCACCTGGCTGAGGAGGTATATTTTTTATGTCAAGAATATCACCTGTTTTCAAAACATGCTGGTTATGTCTACTCTGATTACAACCTATACTCAAAAACAGGAAAATCATCAAACAGCTTGTTTTAAAATCTGCCTCTATTTTTTTCATCAGTATATAATTTAATTTTAATGGTCTGATGGAACCACTCATGATTGAAATGAATTATATTCATTTGTGTTTATGGTTAACTCAACCATGTGGTTTTCATAATATTATGAATTAAATAGCTTTCCAATTATTATCAAAATCAGGAATAAATAAGACTTCTCTTTTCCTCTGAAGTTTATTCATGCAAATCTCAGGGTGTTCATAATTTATACTACAGTAATTATCTGGTTAACAAAGGGCAATAATTCAAATTTACTTTAATATGTTTTATTATGGTAGTAATATTATAGCAATAAATAACACAATTTTAACATTATATGCGTCTCCCAAAAGGTATGATGGATTTTCAATATGAATTTTCAGAAATATAAATAAACAGTGTAAAACTATAATTGATATAAACCTCAACTGAAATACCATTTATCATACCCGTTAAAAACACACACATATTAAAGGCGCCCCTCATATAAGGTTTAGATTTCAGACCCACCACATTCTATAGCATAGGCCATTCGCCTATCCATCCTTAACTTAAATTCCAGGCTGATTACGGATTAAGTTTATTGAAGAAAATGTTTGTAAGGTGATACTGCCTGCATTATGTGTACCGTCAACCCCTGAGAAGTCAGCCCTAACTTAACAGTTTTAACTTCCCTGATTAAAGAGAGCTCAAGTCGTACATGGTCATAAATATTTAAATCAGTCACACTTGCTTCAAATACTTCAACATTATAGATATATGTTGTTCCTGATCCCTGTGAAACAGCATTTACCCAGTTTGAATTATCATCTGAAACCGGTGCTTTTATTAAAGACTCATGATCAACTTTTGTAGAATCAGATGGTTTCGATTGGGGTTTTGTTAAATTATTAACAGCAGGAACACTGGTTCTTAAACCAACGCAGACAATTCCACTTTCGGTAGTCCATAAGATACTAAAGCGTATAATAAAATCTTTAGAAGAACTTACAGAACCAATTGATGCATATAGTGCAACATAATTGCGTGGTGACATGAATATGGTTGCAAACGAAATTTTCAGTGATCCTTTGCCGGAAAACATGCTGAACCCATCCGATACAAGAAAATGATTCTCTTTTATATAAGCGCTTTTCACCCCGATATCTTATGTGAAAATTATCCATTTTTATATAAATTATTAGTGATGAGCATATTGATTTAACAGGTTTGTATGGTTGGAATTATTTCCCTGTTTTTTTAAACACCGGTAAATTATTTCCAACTTTTAAAAAATATTGGTACGTTTCGCAAATAACCGAAGTCTACCTCATTAGGCAGGTGGTGATAATTATTATCTGTGATTCCTGCAACTGAAATTATTTCCTGAGCACTTGATGTGGCCGGAAAACTTACATTCCGGTCCCTTTAATAATATGCGTTTTGCTCAGTAGAGGTTGTAAAAAATATATTGTTCCGCAAAAGTAATAACTGCAGTTTTCCGTACTCAAATCCTTAACATTATTAGAATAAACTGCTTCCATATTGGCTTCTTCAAATGTAATATCATAAATTTTAATGTAATTGTTTGATTTCATCATTCTCTGAAAAGGTTGTAAATTCCTCATTAAAAAACGTTTTAGTATAAACTAAAAAATCCAGAGTTGTTATGATTCAGAAATAAAAGAGTATTAAGCAGATATTGTTTTAATGCCCCATTAAAGGATTAAAACTAAGTTTTTTAATAAATTTGTTAGAGATGTCATCAAAAAGTTGTTTTTACTGATGCCTTTCAACTCAACAATTTTTATCCATAAAAGTGTTATAATATGAAAATTACGATCCAAGCCAAATTGTATTCTTTTTCAGTGATGAGGATTTCTTTCAGTAACTATTTAATGAGGTATTTGTGCCTCATTATTTTGGAGATGCTCTTGCCAGTATACATGTTATTGGTTTTCATTGATGCATCGGCACAACCAGTGACGACCTCGGGTAAAACCACATCTTTTAAAACAGACAATATTAATCTTCACATGAAACAGGATGACATCCCTTCTGCAACTGTAACAGATTTTTCTGAGGGTGGATGGCTGAATGTGAAGGATATGGGAGCAACAGGTTCTGTTTTCGAGACAACTGCAACGGCTACTGCTGGTTCAAACCAGGTAACTGTAGCCAATACAGGTGATTTTAAGGTTGGTCAGCAGATTTCCATTTCAAGATGCAATATCCGATATTTACGACCGACTTTATGGGGTCCGGGAGAACCTTACTCAACATCCAGAGCCCTGAATGAAGCATTGGAGATAAGAGGATATGATGGCAGCGGAGGTAGCTGGCTGGCTTATGTTCTGGAAATTGACAATGCTGATCCACTGACCTTCCGCTGGAAAGGGGACATAAGCAAGCCCTGGTTCGGAGTAAAAGTACCGGTCACATTTGAATGGCAAAAACTTAGTGGCGGAACTGAGATTCGCTTTAAGCGTCAGAAGTGGGTTCCCGGAAACATGATTACGTTTTCTGCCAGGGACCAACTGGAAACTACTATCACAAAGATCAATGGCAAAGTTCTCTCCCTTGCAGATACATCAAATAACTCAACCATAGAAGCTGTGATAAGGCATATTGACAGGGATGCAATACAGAATGCAATTAATATTGCCCTTAAAGAGGATCTGAATATATATTTTCCTGTGGGTCGTTACCGTATTCCTGGTGGTCTCAGAGTTTCAAATGCAAAGTCAATCAGAATTGAGGGTGCAAATGCTATCACTACTGTTTTGGATATCAGCGACGGGGATGGATCCTGTTTAAGGCTTCAGGGCGGGACAGATGTGACCATCCGAAATTTTTCCATGGTTGGTCATACAGGGCTGAATGAAGCACCATTATCATTCACCATGATAACAGGATATGGCTACTGGCCTAACAGTTTGAAAGGCTGTAATGCTATTGGAATGTCAGGAACAGAGAGAGTTCTGATCGAGAATGTTCATGTTAGCCGCATGGCCAACGAGGCTTTTTACGCGCAGGGACCAGCCCGTCAGGGGAAGAAAGAACCGGCTCAGTACCAGAAATCACTCACTTACCTACGCTGCACAGTAACCGACTGTGCAGCCAATGCTTTCAACAATAATGATCGTGCTGAGAATACCAGCATCCTGTACTGCAGGGTGGATGGAGCGGGCTGGCATGCTGCAGAGATGCCGGCCCGCTTCCTTCGTGTGATAGGCTCCTACTTTCGTAATACTGGTGCTATAACAGTTGGTGACATGAGTCACCGCTTTGAGGACCTTAATGAACTTGGCTGCGGACAGGCTTTTGTCTGCAACAATGTTTTTGAAGGTATTGGCAGATGTGGCGGAATTGCCGTCAACCATGGTTCCTCACAGGTCGTGATCTCAGGTAACCTATTCATCAACTTCAATGGAAACGCTATAACTGTTTCAAGCTCAACAGTGCGACCCACGTTGCCATGGTACAAGCCGGATGCCCCGCTGGATTGGGGTTCTTATCCGTCACGCAGCGCAGTAATCAGCGGCAACATAATAGACATGACATGCACAAGTGAGAATCCGGTTAACCGTATCGGCATCAATGTGAATGCCTCAGAAGTCACGATAGCTGACAACCAGATATATGTTCGCGGGAAAGCTGATCCCCTGGTGACCGGAATTCAACTTCGCGATCCTGCACTGAAATTAAATGTCCATGACAACCTGATCTCTAACTGCGGTTCCGGACTTGTTACAGGACGATCCTCATCAAGGGTAACACAGGTGATCAATTCAACTTCTTTCCATGAGTCGGCACTTCCGCTTGAGTGGAGATACACGCATCAATACCAGGGCTGGAACCTGTTATGGATAAGTGATGGCAAAGTGACCGGCATATCGGTAATTGAGTCGTACGATCCTGCAACATTGGTTTTCACTCTCAAGACTCCCCGTGAGATGAAGGCTGGGGAGCTCTTTGAAGTATACTCTCCCGGAGCAGTCAATTGGAACATCCACGATAACACCATTACAGGGTGTCAAAAACCAGTAGTTCTGGACAACTATGGTAGTGAGACTAATCGTTTCTGCTTCAACCTGATCGACCGGGGAGGAACAACAGGGGTTAAGGCTGCAGTTACAGTTGGCGGGTTGTATCAACTCATTGGCAATCAGGTAAACGGCTTTGACGAGCCTGGCAGCTGCGGATTGTTGTTGATGCCTGACAAAATGGGCAAACCTCTGCTGAACACTTATCGCGATAACCTCGTGATGCGTTGTGCAGTGGGGGTCAGCGAAAGTGTAACAGGTTTATGGAAAACTGCAGATCGTGAAGGTAACAGATTCACTAACTGCGTCTCAGGGATAAAAAAGTAACCAGACTTACACACCTTGAACTCAATATCTTTATAAATAAAATTGAATTTAACATGAAAGATCACAATATAAAAAGATCTCATTGCAAATAATCAATTATCAGGTTTTCTGGCAATTTCCCATCAGGATGATCTTGATCTTTACCTTAATCGGATTATACTGACGGCCACACCTTTCACAGTCATCACAGGACAATCGCATAATGGTTGATTTTGACCCGGGGTCGACCTGATTAATAAATAGATCAATGAACAGAGATAATAAAACAAAAAAAAGCAGTATAATTAAAGCGCATCTAATATTAAAGTATTATTGATGATAAATAATCAGGCTTATGAACGAAACCCACCTCTCCTTAATTGACAAAATAATTATTTTAATTTACCTGGCGGGCATACTTCTAATTGGAGTTTTTTCTGTAAAACGTGGAAAAATGTCCAGCGACCATTATTTCCTTGCCGGAAGGGGACTTAACTGGGTTGTTATAGGAGCTGCCCTCTTTGCTTCGAATATTTCAACTATTCACCTGGTAGGTCTGGCAGCCTCAGGCTATAATGAAGGACTAGTTTGGGGAAACTTTGAATGGATGGCAACTATACTATTAATAGTACTTGGATTGGTATTTGCTCCATTCTATTTTCAAAGCAGAATTACTACATTGCCTGAATTTCTTGAAAAACGCTATAGTCCTGTGTCAAGAAGTTTTCTTGCATTCATGGGCATACTAGGTGCTTTGTTTATGCATATTGGAATGAGTTTGTATGCAGGAGCAGTTGTTTTTCAGACTTTTTTCGGAATAAATGTTTATATATCTATACTAGTAATTTCGGTTGTAACAGCAATCTATACAGTTTTAGGTGGTTTAAAAGCGGTAGTTGTTACTGAGACTATCCAGACAGTAATATTAATACTGGGTGCTGTAATTCTTACAATATTCGCATTTATTGCATTACCCGGGCACGGAATACATAATCTGGAGGAACTTAAAGCAGGACTGAAACCCGGACAACTTAACATGCTCCACACAAAAGAGTCTATCGTAGCACTCTCTCCTGATGGTGTTAGCTCAGGCTTAACGTGGTATGCTGTTTTTCTTGGTTACCCGATTCTTGGGCTATGGTACTGGTGCTCAGATCAGACTATTGTACAACGTGTCTTAGGTGCTAAAAGCCAGCGAGATGCTCAGATAGGACCACTTTTTGCCGGATTATTAAAATTGCTGCCTGTCTTCATACTGGTATTACCCGGAGTATTAGGATATGTTCTTTTCAAGGATGTGATTGGCTCAGACGCAAATCAGACCTTTCCCGTACTGATTAACCAATTGATGCCGGTTGGTCTGAAAGGCTTTCTTGCAGCAGCAATGCTGGCTGCACTAATGAGTACAATTGCAGCAGCATTAAACAGTACAGGAACGTTGGTAGCTGTTGATATAGTAAAAAGATTTAAACCCGATACCTCAGACAAGGCGATGGTTACTATTGGAAAAGTATCATCAGTAGTTATTATGATTCTGGCCATGGCCTGGTCAAGTCAGGGAGGCAAATTTTCAAGTATCTTCGAAGCTATTAATAAAATAGCTTCAGCACTCGCTCCTCCAATTGCAACTGTCTTTCTGTGGGGTGTATTCTTTAAACGAGGAACAAAGGAGGCATCAATTATTACTCTGATCACTGGATTTATTCTTGGTGCGCTTACATTCTCGCTGGATTTTACGCCCATAAGCGGACGGATGATGATTACAGAAGGATTGGGGATCCCATTTATGATGCAGGCTTGGTGGTTGTTCTGTATCTGCTCGGCAGTCTATTTAATTGTAAGTTATTTGACTCCCCCGCCTGATCCTATCATAATTGAGAAATACACGTGGGATAATCCTCTTACAATTATTACTAAAGGAAAAGTAACAGGTGTCGGGGACGTTCGCATTCTGGCCGGTTTCTTACTTATTTTACTGGTAACACTTTATATAATTTTCTCTTAATAACATAAAATATGAAAAAAACCCCGGAAACAGGACTACTGATTTTGTTTTTTATTCTAATGTCTGGGAATATCAAGGCTCAGAATAAACTGCCTTTTGCCAGCTGGAAGTTTGATATAATAGATAAAAATGAAAAGGTAATAACTGCCTCTTTTCAGAAACGGGATGCCCCGACTATTGAAAGGATATTTAGTATTAAAGATGAGATTTCCGGAACAACCAGCAGGATCTTTGGTAATTTTTTTAAGCTGGTTCCGGGAGTAGAGGGAAACGCTCTCCTTCTGGATGGATTTACTAGTTTTGTGGAATGTCAGGGAATAGCCTCACCTGAATCCTCAGGAGGTTTTAGTATTGGTGTATGGATTGCACTGGGAGCTTACCCGACAAATTGGTGTCCGGTTGCTGATCAAAGTTCAGCATCAGGGAAAGGTTATTTCCTTGGCATAGACGCGTATGGTCATGCAGGATTTAAGATCTATGCAGGTGGTAAACTTTTCGAGATTCAATCAGAAGGGAGGATACCCTTAAAAAAATGGACACACCTGGAAGGTACATTTTCCTCATCAGATGGAATGGCTCTATATCTTGATGGAAAAATAGTTGCATCATTAAAAACAAAAGGGGAATTCGAACCTGCCCTTGGTAATTCTCTTCTTATTGGGAAACACAGTATAAAGCAAAAACCGGAAGGTATGCTTTTTCCTAAATCAACAGAGGCTGTTTATACCTATTTTGACGGTCTTATCGATGAACTTAAAATTCATAATCAACTTCTTTCATCAGCAGAATTATCGGAATATGTATCGCAGTCTAAACCAGCTGTGTCACCATCATTTACATCACGAATATTGCCTTCAACAACTTCAAAATCCGGCAGATTCGGAGCTATTTATACTACACTGAATTATTATGATGCATGGGATGCACTATGGCATATAGGGAATGCTGCAGATGTTGTTGTAAGTTTCGATAATATCGAGGGAAGCTTTAACTTCTGGAGAGGAACAAGCTATGTCCCACATTGGGTTACGGAAAATGGATTCTGGTATAATAATGGATTCACTGAAACTTGGAGTTCTAAAGGTTGTCATGAGCCTATGTCAGATAAACGGTGCCATTTTTCCCATGTAAGAGTTCTGGAAAATACTGATGCAAGGATTGTTGTGCACTGGCGTTATGCACTCGTTGATAACTGGTACAATATGGTCAGAGTGGATACTCTTACAGGATGGGGTGAATGGACTGATGAGGTTTATACTATTTATCCAGATGGAGTGGCTGTCAGAAAAATTACATTACACAGCTCTCAGCCCCAGACTCCACATGAGTATCATGAGGGGATGATTGTTATGGGGCCAGGGCAGAGACCCGAAGATGTACTCCAGACCTCTGCTCTTACCCTGGGTAACATGAAAGGCGAGACCTATACATATTCATGGGAAAAAGGAATCCCAAATGAAGCTGATAAAAAAGGATTTGTCCATCTTCCTGCTGAAGCCAATATACATCTGGTAAATACAAAATCGAAGCTGAAACCTTTTGTGATAGTAGCTCCGCAATCAAAACCTGAATGGGACATATTTAGTTTTGGAGTGCGCCCCGACTTTAGTAAATTTCCTTGGTGGAATCATTGGCCAACAGCACAAAAACCTACTGATGGGAGAAATGCAATGGATTCCGACCAGCCATCTCATTCATCACTTTCGCATGCAAACTGGGATGCATACAACATGAATGAAAGCTCCTTAACCAAGTTGATGCTTAATGGTCTGACTGTAAAATCAGCTGATAATCTTGTCCCTCTAGCTAAGTCGTGGGCTTATCCTGCAGAATTAAAAGTATCAGGATCAAATAAATATGTGATTAAAGGGTATGATCCGGAAGAAAGAGTATACAATATTACATGTTCCTCAAATGGCAATAATGAGAACCTTGACTTAATATTGAACGCAACTTCAGATTATCCTGCTGTGAATATGTGTTTTGTGATTGAAAATTGGGGTACATCAGATGTTTCCCTAAAAATTGATAAAACAAAAATCAAAAGAGGAAAAACTTTTCGATATGGTTTCAGAAACGGGATGAAAGGAACTGATTTGATTGTATGGATTGAAAAAGAATCCTCATCACCTATAAAAATAACTCTTATTCCTGAATTAGAATGAAAGAATTCTAATGAATTATGTTATTTTTACTATTATCTCAAATAATTATGGTTTAACTAATTCAGCCAGGATATTTATGTGTCATTAAATACAAATAAATTTATGAAAAACAACAAGGAATCTAAATACATCATACCCCGTAGCAAATTCATAAAAGGAATTGCTTTGTCATCTGTTGGATTGATGATTGTACCACGACATACTTTGGGTGGCAAAGGATATGTAGCTCCAAGCGATAAAGTCAATATAGGGATTGTCGGAGCCGGAGGACAATCATTGTTCAGTATCAAAGAACTTCTTAAACTTGAAGATGTTCAGTTGATTACAGTTGCAGACCCTGCTCACCTCTGGAAGAATGATATTTTATATGATATAGATAGTGGAAGGGGCCCCATTAAGAAGTTTATAGAGGATTTCTATTCCGGCAAAACTCCAAATAATAAGATATCTGAATACGAGGATTTCCGGATAATGTTGGAGAAAGAGCGTTCACTTGATGCAATAGTATGTGCAACTCCTGACAATACCCATGCTTATGTGTCTATACTTGCAATGAGGGCAGGGAAACATGTATATTGTGAAAAACCGTTAACACATAATATATGGGAAGCGCGAAAAGTTCGTGATGTGGCCAGGGAAACCGGTTTGGCAACCCAGATGGGTAACCAGGGACACAGTCGTGACGAAATCCGTCAGACTGTTGAATACCTGCGTGCAGGAGCAATAGGCACAGTAAGAGAAGCCCATTCATGGGTTCCTATATCCAGGTGGCTGCCCAAACTCGATGGATTTCCTCAGGATTCCAGCCCTGTTCCCCAGGGATTTAATTGGGACCTGTGGCTTGGCCCATCAGCCAGGCGCCCCTACAATAAAGTTTATACACCGGTTAAGTGGCGTGATTTCTGGGCTTTTGGCTGTGGAGCATTGGGTGATTTTGGTTGTCATGATATGGATGCTGCAACATGGGCTTTTAATCTCCAAAACCCTGAAACCGTAGAAGTACTTCCTGCAGGGAATAAAGGTAGTATTGACATTGCCCCATTTGGTGAGATTGGCTATTACCAGTTTGGAGCCAGCGGGGATCAGCCTCCTCTTAAGATGAAATGGTATTCAGGAGGATTGCGCCCTGAAGCTCCGGACTTATTGCCAAAGGATGTTTCATTTAATGTCAGGGGTGCCATGTTTGTGGGGGATAAAGGTATTTTACTAAACAATGGAGGATCAAACAGTGTCCCACAACTCTTTCCAAGGAGCCTGCAAGAATCTTTTACCCCGCCTTCACACTCAATCCCGCGTAATAATGGCCAACACCACCGCGAATGGGTTGATGCAATTAAAGGAGGCCCTGCAGCGCTATCTAACTTTGAGTATGGAGCGCGTCTTGCTGAAATAGTCCTTCTTGGGGTACTTTCCCTTAGAGTTGGGGGAAAGAAAATCTACTGGGATTCTGCCAATATGAAAGCTATTGGATTACCGGAAGCAGATGCCATTATACAGGAGCCTGTGAGACAAGGCTGGGAAATGGTTTAATATTATTTGCTCAAAAAGCATCTAAAACTCCGGGCATCCTGCCAAAGAAAATTGGACTATAATTCCTGAAAAAACCGGATTGTACTAAATTGGTTTTGGAATATGGATACTGGATATATAACAAAGATTATTACAACGAATGAAGAACTATAAAGAGAGTTTTAATTAACCAGATTTTAGATTATCAATTTAAACTATAAACAGAATGAGACTGAAAAATTTAGTAATCATATCAATCCTATTACTTGGAATATATGTAACCAGCTGTAAACCTAATGATAACAAACTTTCCGAATTAGAAACACAAGAAGGGTGGAAGCTATTGTTTGATGGAAAGGAGTTTAATGGCTGGAGGGATTACCAGGGGGTAGGGGTGAAAGGTCCTTGGAAAGTTGAAAAGGGATTACTGGTTGCTGAGGGAAAAGGCAGTGATTCAACTGGTTACCTTATATCAGAGGATCAGTTTGAGAATTTCATATTGACCTTTGACTGGAAAACATCAGAATTAGGAAACAGTGGGGTATTTTACCACGTTGTTGAGCGTCCAAAATATAAGGTGCCATATATTACCGGACCTGAATACCAGGTTCTTGACGAAGTTGGTTCTTTGAAAAAAAAGACCCTGCAGGAATGGCAGCTGGCGGGAGCTGATTATGCAATGTATCCAGCTGATAAAAGTAAGAAGAAGTTGAATGAAACAGGGGAGTGGAATTCCTCAAAGATTGTATTTGACAACGGTCATGTAGAGCATTGGCTTAACAATGAAAAGATCGTCGAATTTGAAGCATGGACAGATGACTGGTTTGCACGTAAAACCGGAGGTAAAAATGCTGCTGCCCCTGAATATGGCCTTTCCAGGAGTGGAAACCTTGCTTTGCAGGATCATGGAAGTACGACTTGGTACAAGAACATAAAAATCAAGGAATTGCCCCGAAAACCCAGGGAAGAGGTCTTATTTAATGGTAAGGATTTAACCGGATGGGAAATTGTCGGGACAGAGTTGTGGTATGTAGAGAACGGGTTACTGGTTTGTGAAAGTGGTCCGAATAAAAAATATGGTTATCTGCAAACAAGAAAATATTACAATGATTTTGACCTGACTCTTGATTTTAAGCAGATTGCTGATGGTAATAGCGGAGTCTTTATCCGATCCTATATTAAAGGAGGAACTGATATTTCCGGATGGCAGGTGGAAGTAGCGCCATTAGGTAATCATAGTGGCGGTATTTACGAATCCGAATCCGGAGGAGGTGGACGGGGTTGGATATCAGTCCAGCTTACACCGGAAAAGGAAAATGCTCTAAAGGATGGTGAATGGAATACCATGCGTATCCGTGCAATAGGTGATGAAGTAACAACCTGGCTGAATGGAATGAAAATAACGGAACTAAAAGACGAGAAGGTTGGCAGAGGCAAGGGTCGGATAATGCTTCAGATTCACGATGTCTCTAAAGGAAATGGAATTAAGGTACTGTGGAAAAATATGCAAATCAAAGAGTTAAACAGATAAAAGTTGTGAATCAGCAATCTGATTAAACTATGAAAAAAAACTTGTTTTTAATATTAATGACTAGTTTAATGGCAATAAATTCTCATGCACAGAATAAGGCAATAAATGTTATCGTAATTGGTGCTCACCCGGACGACTGTGATTTCAGAGCCGGGGGTACAGCGATTAAGTTTGCACAAATGGGACATAATGTGATGTTTGTTTCGTTGTGCAATGGGGATGCCGGCCATTACAAATATGGACGCAAGAAACTTGCAGGTATCAGAAAAGCTGAAGCTCAGGAGGCTGGCAGACGTTTTGGCGTTAAATATGTTGTTCTGGACCATCACGATTGCGAATTATTGCCTGATTTAAAAGTACGTCAGGAGATAATAAAGCTCATCCGTGAGTGGAAAGCAGACATTGTTATCGGGCCAAGACCATACGATTACCATGCTGACCACCGAAGTACAGCAACTGCTATCCAGGATGCTGCCTATCTTGTAATTGTCCCTCATACTGTTCCGGGTACACCTGCTTTACAAAGTAATCCGCTGTTTTTATATCACGAAGATTCTTTCGAAAAACCACTTCGTTTTACTCCTGACATTGTTGTTGATATTTCAGATGTATTTGAAAAGAAAATCTATGCATTATCGGCGCATGAATCTCAGTTTTTTGACTGGCTGCCATGGACAAACTGGCAACCATTGAAAGATGGAGAAGTGGTCATGATGCCAAAAGATGAAAAGGAAAGAGATGCCTGGTTTCAAAGGAAAATGGCAGCCTGGTTAGGCAAAAGCGGAAAATTTTATGAATACTTTGAAATTTGCGAATACGGAATGCAACCATCTGAAGACGAGATAAAAAATTTGTTCCCTATTTTAGGAAAACCGTGAATATTGAACAGAGGATTTAGTACCTCTTTATAAGTACAAGAGGTAACCAAAATAATGAATTGCTAATAAGCCTGATATGGCTACTATTGATTCAATTTTTGATAAATACCGGATTAGATCCGATTTAAATATCAGAGATTTGAAATTTATTTGTGAATGATTATGAATTTAAGTTTAATAAATCTCAAGATTACTTTTTCGTATGAAATTTAATATAGGTATCGTCGGGTATAGTTGGGTTGCAGGAGCCCATATTGAAGCTATCAATAAAACCTCCAATGCTCAGGTCACAGCTCTTTGTTCTTCCAGGAAGCTGAATTCCGAAGAGATCAGCGCCAGATATGGCGGAACTATTAAATGTTACACCGATCTGGCTCAGATGCTTGCTGATACTGATCTTCATGTTATCTCGATTTGCAGTTATCCTGCGGAACATGCTAAGCAGGCAATTATGTCTGCCAGGGCGGGGAAACATCTGATTATAGAGAAACCACTGGCTTTAGACTGGGACGACTGTCTGGCAATAGAAAAAGCAGTGCAATTAGCAGGAGTAAAAACATGTGTTTGCTTTGAAGGCCGTTATTCAAGCCAGATACTAACTACTAAAGCAATAATTGACCAGGGTCTGCTGGGCAAAATACACTATGGAGAAGTAGATTACTACCATGGGATTGGTCCATGGTATAGCCAGTTTCGCTGGAACACAAAGAAGGAAGCTGCTGGCAGCAGCCTTCTGTCAGCCGGATGCCATGCGATGGATGCTCTTTTATTTTTCATGGATAGCGAGTTTGAATCAGTTAGCAGCTATTCAACCTATTCTGCAAATAAAGATTTTGCTCAGTACGAATATCCTTCAAGTTCAGTTTCTATAATTAAATTCAGAAATGGAGCTATAGGTAAAGTCGCTTCTGTAATTGATTGTTTGCAACCATATTATTTCCATGTCCATCTGATTGGAAGCGAAGGAAGCCTTCTTGATAATAAATTTTATTCCACAAAATTAGGCAGCCTGAATAAGAGCAAATGGAGCGAACTTTCAATGAAGATGCTCGATTCCGGCGATGTTTCTGATCATCCTTATCAGGCACAGTTTGAAGCCTTCTTTAAAGCTATTGAAGAAGATAGGGAAATGCCATTAACCAGTCTGGCTGATGCTCTGAAAACACATAAATTGATTTTTACAGCTGACAAATCATCTATTTAAAACTAAAATTATAACTAAATGAAAAAATTATTTATCTTAATAATTGTAATCGCAGGAATCTCTTTTTCACTGTGTGCACAGGAAAAAAAAATAAATATCCTTATAATAGGTGCCCATCCTGATGATTGTGATATAGATGCAGGAGGAACAGCAATTAAGTATGCCCAAATGGGGCATAACGTTATGTTTGTATCATTATGTAATGGAGATGCAGGCCATTACAAATATGGGCGCAAAAAACTTGCAAAAATAAGAAAAGCCGAAGCACAGGAAGCTGGTACACGTTTTGGTGTAAAATATATTGTTTTAGATCATCACGATTGTGAACTGATGCCGGATCTAAAAGCGCGTCAGGAGGTAATTAAACTCATTCGGGAATGGAATGCTGACATCGTTATTGGTCCAAGACCTAATGATTACATGGCTGACCATCGTAGTACTTCAACTCTTGTCCAGGACGCTGCCTACCTTGTTATTGTTCCTCATGTATTACCAACTGTTCCAGCTTTAAAGAAGAATCCTGTTTTTCTATATTGTGAAGACACTTTTAAAAAGCCACTTCCATTTTCGCCTGACATTGTTGTGGATATTTCCGATGTACTTGAAAAGAAATTTTATGGTATGGCAGCTCATAAATCACAATTCTTTGATTGGCTCCCATGGACAAATGGAGAATTGGATAAAGTGCCTGATGGTGAAAAGGAAAGGCTTGCGTGGCTTATGGAAAAGAGATCAGTTGGGTCGGGCAATAAAGCAAAATACTATGAAGCATTTGAAATTTGTGAATATGGAAAACAACCAACTGCGGAAGAGATCAAAATTTTATTCCCGATGATAGATAAATAAATAATTATCAAAATTCAGTTTAATGACATGTTCAGGCTTATGAAAGATAAGCCCGTGATTCTCCTTTTTATGTTCATTTTAAGATAAGTTATGCCAGAGTGTAGCGTTATTTAACCTGGCGATTAACAGGTTACATTAAAATTGTCACAGGCGCTATTTTTTGTGACCCTATTAAACCTGAAGAGTAAGTCAAATGTAAAAACAGCATTATACCTTTATGATTTTCTTAAAAATAATTAATCTTCCATTCTTAATTTTCAGTACGTAAAAACCTGGATAAAATCCAGTTGTCTTCACCACCGTTTTTTCTGACAGGCTACCTTCGAAAACTAAATGTCCAAGTGAATTAAGAATCTGAAACGATTGCAGTTCACTGTTACCTTCAGCTTCTATTATTAATTCATCAGATACAGGGTTAGGATAAACTCTGATTGTTGTATTGCTCCCAATAAATTCAATTCCCACTGCAAGATCCAATGAGATAGTTGCCTGACTGCTGAGATTGCCTATCCCATTATCCTGTACTCTTACAGTTAATTTAAAGTTATTGCTGAGAGCGGCAACATTTGAAACTGCAAGTATACCAGTCAGGGCATCAATCGTGAAAGCTCCATCGGAATTACCCGATACAATTGAGTAAATTATTGTCTGATCAGAATCCGGATCCGAAGCAACAACAGTTCCTATTGTATCGCCGACCATCAGTTCCAGAGGTATTTTGAAACTTTGACTCCGTATTAACGGGGCCAGATTTTCATTATATTTCATTAAAATCACAGAACAATAGGGCTGCAAAGTTATTGAACCTGTATATATCTTACTGTCTACAGTATAATACTTTGCATCCAGGACGATAGTTTTATTGACCTGTGTCGGATTATATTCAAATCTCACAGAATCTTTAATATTTTTTATAGAAGGAATCAGTTTCCCGTTTTCTTCAAAGCCGGTAAGTGATTTCCAATTTTCAAATGAAAAAGGTGGGGGTAATATCCAGGGGCTTAAATTATCATTCCTACATAGATAGCTAAATCCCTGATCATTAGTCAAGTGGTAATAATTATCATCAAAAACTCCCATTCCTGAAATTCTGTTCTTAATCGTTGAGGCTGTTGGAAAATTTATTGCTTTATCACTGTATCTGAAAGCGGTTTGTTCAAGGGAGACAGCAAAAAAAATATTTTTCCGGAAATTCATATTTATAACATTCTCATTTCCATGATAATCTTCTTCACCATCCATCACATACCTTACAATGTTACAACCACGGGCAACATTGAAAAATGTATTTCCGGTCATAGTTATCAGAAAAGGACTATTATTATGGTTTCCCATTCCGGACATATTGAAAACGGTATTATCTATTATTTCAACATGATTAGAACTGTTGTCCATATATATACCATTTGCTCCGGGTTTACCTCCCACAATTCCATAACCGTTCCCGATACCATTTGATATAATATTCCCTTTGATAACTCTATTTGAAAACATTTTTACGGGATATCCTCCATTATAAGTATAAATACCTCCTCCATCCTGTTTGACTAATAGATAATTATCAATAATATTATTTTTTATTAAGATGTTGTTGCCACTAAATTTCAACGGAATATATCCTGTATTTTTTATAGTGTTGTATTCTATAACAGCACCATCCTTAGTTGCAACTGATATACCCACATATCCCCCTTCTCCGCTGGAACCCATACCTGCAAAGAGTGCGGTATTTGTAATAATGTTGTTTCTTATTGTACAACTCCTGTCGCTATAAAACTGGCCATCTATCACAATTCCATTATTTAAACTATTGGAAATTGTACTATTTATGAATTGAAAATCACCTTTCAAACCGGTAAGATGAGCAGCATACATTCCCGAAAAGTCAATAGTGCAATTATCTATTGTCATCGATTCAACAATATTGGCAGAAATAGCTTTTGTATTGGCACCTTCAAAGGAGATGTCAGTGACCTTAATAAAATTCTGTGAGGATATTACCAACAGCTGGTCAGCTGTTGATACTTTTACCTCAGGAGGAGGAGTTGAGTAATAGATCCTCATTTTTTTGCTTCTATTATCATAACACCAATCTCCATTCTGGGTCAGAGCAGAAGGGTGATTTTGTAAGAAATAACCAGAATTATCATTCAATTTATATATACCCACAGGTATGAAGCTTATTTTATTGCCGGTATGTGAAGTAATATTTGTTCTGTCAATTACCCAGGCATTCTTTCTAAAAACGATTTCCCCTCCTGTCCAATTTGGCAGATCTGATAATTGATAATCAGTGATCTGACCATCTCCTACGTGACTCTCATAGCTTAAATAACCACCGTTGGAGGCAGATGCTTTCGGATACCGGCCTATTGGCTGTACCTCTCCGTTAATAACAACACAATTTACAGCCTCTTTGTAACCAGGCACAGTAGCTTCATAAATGTTGCTTCCCAGCGAGACCCAGGCAGAAATTGTACTAAACCCTGATATTACCGGTTTGGGACCTGTTCCATAAGCACTAATAACAATTGGAGCGTAATCTGCACCAGATTTACTTACCACAAGGGATCCGAAGAAAGTATCTCCACGTTTGAAAAGAATTGAATCACCGGGTAAAATGCTTTCAGAAAAGAGTGAACTTAGTCTGTTTAGTGATTTTAATGGAGTTGCCGGATTTTGTGCCTGAATACTTGTATTGAAATCATTCCCTTCCGTTGATGAAAAATAATATTTTTTCTGCCCTTCAACATTGCTGCTAATACTTGTTAAAAAGATAACAAAGAAAATAATAAAAGTGAAAGAATTGTTTTTCCCGGAAATAACTCTTTTTTCTTTTATATTCATTTTACAGAATTGCCGGAAATATTTGATACAGATGGTAAACATTAAAGCGGAAAGCAGAAAAAATCCTAATTTCATAGGTATAATAGTCAGGTTTTTTAATCAATAATTACATAGTTTTATTTAATCCGGCTTCAATATCTTACTTTTTGGTATTTTGCCGGTACATTCTATTGCCTGGTTATCTTTTACAAGAGAGTTGCTCCATAATTCCGGTTGGCTCTCTGTAAGTATAGTATTACAATTCTCAAAGATGTTTCCCATATAATGACTTTTACAGATCCGGCCGACAGCATCAGGATATATTGCGAGCGCCGTGGATTTTTCTACGTCAAATCCTGTAAAACGGTTGTTCAATACCTGGAAACACCCGTGTATTTCCGCACCTACGGTAGCCTTACCATTATCGACCTGTGTCACGAGGTTATCTTTGAAAATGGAGGTTCTGCTGCCATATGAATTTAATACTACAGGATGAATGCAATCTGTAATTGTATTATTCCGGATTGTCCAGTATAAGGACGGCGCTATGACCTCATATCGCTGACCTTTTTTCATTGTATATGGCTCCTTAATCCTGAACTCAAAATTTACAGGATTGAAGGATTCTATGACCGACATCGCTGAACCTGATATCCCATCGTCAGGATTGTTCCATACTATTATCCATCCATTATACATTTCAGGATTGACTCTTTCAGGTGGCACATCAGGTCTTTGGCACCGTACAAAAGTTTTGTGGTCAATTACTCCACCCACAGTCAAGGTCCCACGTTCTGAGATTATACCTGTACCGCAATTACGGATAAGATTGTTACTGACTAATACATAAAGAGCAGGTTCTATGAGACGGATACCGGTTACCAGGGGATCAGTAATACCTCTTACGTAGATCTGGTTATTACTCACGATCACCTCATTGCATCCAACCGCTACAGCAGCCCTTGAAACAGGCTTCTGTCCTATGCAGGTCATATCAAAGATATTACCGGTTATTATTGCATTTGAGGATGTTGATTCGTTAGTTGAAGGAGAGTTTACAACTTCTATTGCTGAAGAATTAAAATTGATAAACAGGTTGTTCCTAATGATCACCTGAGTAGCACCACGGTTAGAGCGGATTGCAGCGGTTCCATAGGGCACAATGCTTTCGAAAACATTATCAGCAATAATATGTTGTCCCGAACCAAGATCAGGATATGTGAGGTCGGATAGAAGTTTTGCAGCTCCAAGATTCCCTGCGGCAACTGTCCCGACATTGCGAACATAATTTCCAATGAATTTTCCAAATCTTACACAACCTTCCCAGCAACAACCACCCACATCGACTATCCGGCAATTAAGGACAGAAGTGCTCTCGGCAAAACCCATAATATCATCAAATGCATTCCGTGCACAATCTGTAACGGAACATCGCAGATAAGTTATTGAATGGGTATATGATTGTCCGGGTTTCGTAGTCCCTCTTCCGCGGCCACTGGATGAAAAGCATTCTCCTGACATTCGGTTTGCATGACAATTTTCCACCAGAACCCTTTCTGTGTTTAGAGTAAGAATGGCTTTGCAATGTTTCAGACTAAATCCCCATATGTAGGAGGCTCCTTTTGTGCTGAGGCTGCCTGCTTTGTCACGTTCATCAAATCCCATGAAGCCTGACATCCGGAAGTTACGTATATTCACCTCAATTCCGTCCCTCAAAGTAAAGACAGGGCCTTCACCTTCGCTCATGTCAAGAATGGTGTCTTCAGAGCTTGAACCTTCAATTGTCAGTGCTGAAGCTTTATTGACATTAATAGTTTTTGCCAGCATATAATGTCCGACTGGAACAAAAACATTTAACTTTTCCAGGATTGCCATGTCAACTGCTGCCTGAAGAGCCAGGGTATCGTTGTGTCTGACCACGGCATCATCGACTGATCTGTTTGCCTCATCTTCCAGTGTAAGAACATTTCCTTCAATACTTACTATTCGGCTTATCAGCTGGTCACGTGCACCAAATGCTATTACATATCCTTCTTCCCAGTCCCGCTGGTTAAGCTTAATTTCCACCCCTCCATTAAGTGGCTGCCAGCTATTTGTAACCGGGACTTCAGGATGCCAGGTTCGACCCAGGTCGTCGCTCCACCTGAAGGCTGGCTTTGAATCAGTTGGCGCAATGTCAATTACATAGATCATCCAGCTTCCGGCTGTACCGTCATAACCACGGACCTCTACAGAATTTTCAACCTTTCTCTGATGTGTAACATAGGGTATTCCTTTGCTCCACATCTGTATACGTTCGTAGCGGATATTGCACTTTGAGACCATTATACCCTGTCCCGCCTTAAAATCACCTGCATTCGCAACGGTAATCTGTTTTGATCCGATCTTTGTGGATGCGGTAGTTTGATATATGGAACCCGATGCACCACAATTCTTTACATTAAGCCAGCCATTATCGGGTTGATGGTCAGTAATTATGTGTTCCTGAACAGGAGAGTTATCTTTTCCCTTTGTACCATGAACTGTTCCAATTAAAGCAACTCCCGGGGCAGTAATTGCAGCTTTCTTTAAAAAACTCCTCCTGTCTGTTGTCATAATATTTATTTAAAATATTTCATTGGAAAATTTGTCGTTGAATTCCGGCATTGATTTTAAATGGTATAAAACCCATGCTTATTGCAGGAGAATCCGGCATTAAAGTAAAATCGCCGTTCTCAGGATCTTTAAATAACGGATCAGCCTGAATGCTTTTCGCTTCATTACCATATTTCCGGGCTATCTGAAAGTAACCATCAGCAGCTTTTGGATCTGAACTGTTATAATACAGGTTCTCATCTGTGTTGATGCTTTCTATCATATTATCCATTCCCGGCAGGGATATGAATGGCTGATTCTCCTTTGTTGCATAGTAAATATTATGTCTTAAGACAGAACCGGCACAAAGTTTACTCTTGTCGCGGATCTCGAAAGTAAGCATTCCAAGACGCACTCGGTCAGGGGGACACGCAACAATATTATTAATGAAATGATTGCAGCCTTTTGACCAGAGACCTATCCCAAGCAGGTTAAAATGAAATATGATATTATTTTCAAGCAAAACATCATTTTGGTCATCATCACACCTGAGTGCCCCTCCTCCTCCTTGTTGCGGGGTATCGTGAATAAAATTCCCTCTTACAACATTTCCCTTCCCGGCTCCTGATATATAAATACCATTGCCATCGTTCATAACTGTCATGACATGATGAAGGTCGTTATTTTCAAGGATGTTATTTCTTGAATGTATGAATCTTTCACGTTCAACCCATTGCTCATCACCGGTAAATTTGCCTACTTCTTTCCATCGGACCGTTTTAGAACATTCACCAGATCCATCTTTATCCCAGATAATTCTTCCTGTTACTGCAATAGCGGAATAAGGAACATCATGGATAGTATTATGGCTTACAAGGTTATAACCGCTCTGCCAAAGCCAGATACCTAAAGAATGCGTCCACAGACGGCCAATGTGGTGGATGTAATTATTGCTGATAATGTTATTTTTATTTACATCTTTGGTTCCCGGTCCATACCCTGCGAAGAGTATTCCTGCTCCACCAAGCTCATAAATATCATTGTCAATTACTTTGTTATTTTGAGAAAAGAGATCAAATCGGATAGCTGTTCCACCGCTATTCTTAAAAGTACAACTCTCAACTATACAATTCTCTGTACCGCGAAATCTGATGAGGGCTGTGGATGCATCAAATTTTTCCCAATCATGCTGTAATCCCCATCCTGTTTGACCCGAAGATTCAAACCGGTTACCATGAGTAAAGGTGATACCTTTGAAGTGCAATCCATTAACAGGTATATCATTGGGGCTATTATAATCAATCTTACCCTCAACTCTGATCATCTCTACCAATCGTGGAATAACGATATCGTCTCCCGGTTTTTTACTGTTCAATGGCCAGTAGTAAAGCAGGTGTTGATCCTGATCAAATACCCATTCTCCTGGCTCATCTAATCCTGCAAAAGTATTTTCAACCCAAATAGATTCCGTTTTTGAATAATGCCTTGTTTCAAAAAGGGGATATGTAGAATGAGCTCCAAGAGAAACCATCCCATTTGAATAATCGACTGATTTGACAGGCAAAATATTAATCACCCATGCATATCCCGGGATAACCACAATCTCAGTGTTTGCCGGATTGAACATTTCTTTAATCAAATCTTTATTGAAGGGGATACTATTGTATAAGCCCTCCTCTTTGCTGTCTGCCTTACGTAAATGTGAAAATCCTTTTGATCTTGCGCGGGGTAAAGCCTGTCTGGAATCATACAGAGTGTTGAACGGTTTTATGTCATCCGGTATTTTTGCCACCCAGATCTTATCTCTGAACATTTTGTGTAATCCATTCGGGATTCTACTCAACTTCTTCCAGCCAGTAACCGTTACATCACTGCTTATAACCGGCTTTTCTCCAGGTAAGGCTGCATACGTTATGAAATGCCCATTTTTCGCACCATCCTCAAGACCAAATACCAGAGTCCCTGATAGTCTGTACTCACCTCCTGCAAGCCAGACATTGATATCCTCATCACCTTTGGTTCGTATATATTGGCGAACTTTATCCCTTGCTCCGGCAATTGTTTTAAACGGTTTTAACCTGGTACCTGGATTTGCATCATCACCCTCCGGATTAATAAAGAATTCCTGTGCAGAGCAAACTGAGGAGAGATTAATTAGAAGTAATATCATCATACATGATAATGCCAGGTGGTGAAAGGATGCTTTTTTCATTGATCTTGTTTTGAAATTTTACCAACGCAGCTGATGGTCAGATTATCTTTTGTTAAAGAATTTTCCCACAATCCAGGCTGGTTCTCACTGATCACACCAGTGCAATCCTGGAAGACATTTCCCAGGAACTGACATTTACACGGTCTCCCTATTGCATCATTAAATAATGCCATTGCTACTGACTTATCTTCATCAAAATCAATAAAACGATTGTCAATCAACTGGAAGCATCCATGAATTTCAATACCAGTCGGAATATTTTCAGTTGTACCGCGAGTCACCAGGTTACTCCTGAATAATGATGTCTTACTTCCGTATGAATTTAATAGTATGGGTCGCTGGCAATCAGTGACAATATTATCATGAACATTCCAGTTCAGTGCAGGCACAGTTACCTCGAACCTATCACCTGACTTCATCGGTCTTGGTTCGCGAAGTTTGAAATTCAGTGTCTGAGGATCGAATGATTCAATAACAGAAATTCCAGAATGCGGTTCTGACTCCTTACCGCTTCTCCAGATCAGGCTCCATCCCTTAACATTTTCAGGCTGAATCCGTTCCAAAGGAAGGCCTGCGGGCCCATCCAACCGCTTAAATGTCCTGTCGTCAATAACTTCGCCAACTCTTGACTCCCCGCGGCTTGTAACGATACCAATACCACAATTGCGGATCAAATTATCGTGTACAATTGCATTAAGGGCAGGTTCATTAATCCTGATACCCGTCACTAGCTGATCAGGCTCTCCTCTTACATAGATCTGATTATCATTTATGATCGTATCGTTGCAGGAAATGCTTATAGCTGTTCGTATTGCAGATTTCTGTCCGATACAGGTCATATCGAAAATATTACCTGTTATAATTGTATTTGCGGACTGGTATTCATTTGTAAAATAGGTTCCTGAAACTTCAACTGCAGAGGAGTTGAAATTGATAAAAAGATTATTCCTGATAATCACCTGGGTTGCACCCCGTGAAGATCTTATCGCACATCCTCCATAAGGTGTATTACTTTCAAAAACGTTATCTGCCACTATATGCTGACCAGATCCGAGATCAGGATAAGTATTATCGCGGTTTGCAGGGCCAAGATTCCCCATCCCCACAACACCAGCATTACGCATGTAGTTGCCGATAAATTTTACAAAACGTGAAGCACTTTCCCATGAATTTCCACCGACATCAATTATCCTGCAATTCAGAATGGAAGTATTTTCTGCATTGCATTGTGTATCATTAAAGGCATTTCTTGCACAGTCTGTAACTGAACAACGAAGGTAAGTGATCCATTGAGTATAAGATTGGCCCGGTTGAACAGCACCACGGCTTCTGCCTCCCGAAACAAAGCACTCACCCGACATCCGGCTTGCATGGCAATTCTCCACAAGCACCCGTTCAGTATTGTTTATTGTTATACCATTACAATGCTTTAATCCAAAACCCCATATATAGGTCGAACCTTTTGTATTAACATACCCGGCTTTATCGCGTTCATCAAATCCCATGAATCCAACCATCCGGAAGTTACGGATTATCACATCTGTACCTTCCGAGAGAGTAAAGCATGCGCCCTCACCCTCGCTGATATCAAGAACAGTATCTTCTGAACTGGCTCCTGCGATTGTGATAGCCCTGGCATCTTTAACTCTTATGGTTTTTGCAAGCATGTAATGACCAACAGGTACAAAAACATTGAGATTTTCCGCAATGGCACGATCGATGGCATCCTGAAGAGCCACTGTGTCATTATGACGAACCACAGCATCATTAACTGTCCGGTTTGCCTCATCACTCAGAGTGAGAACATTACCCTCAATTTTTTCAATTTTAGTGATAAGCTGATCCCTGGCACCGAAAGCAATTACGTATCCCGATTCCCAGTCACGCTGGTTGAGTTTTATCTCCACTCCGCCGCTGAGAGGCTGCCAGCCATGACTGACAGGGACTTCCGGCTGCCAGGTATGGCCAAGGTCGTCAGTCCATCTGAATGCCGGTGATGATGAGGGAGCAATATCAATAATGTATATCATCCAGCTCCCTGCACTGCCATCGTAACCGCGAACCTCAACCGAGTTCTCAACAGGTTTCATATTCCGGTAACGCTCCCCTTGTCCCCACATTCTGATCCTTTCATAACGGATATTACATTTCGATACCATAACTCCCTGGCCAACTTTGAAATCCCCAACGTCTGCCAACATTATCTGTCGTGATCCGTTTTCTGTGGCAGCTATAGTCTGAAATTTCGAACCGGATGCACCACAATCACTTACATTAAGCCATCCATCATCAAGTTTTGGATCAGCAACCGGTTGAATACCTGCTGTCTGGGTTTCACTACCCGGAATATTTTTTATATTACCCATTAAAGCAACTCCGGGGGCAGCTACTGCGGCATTTATTAAAAAGTCTCGCCTGTTTGTATTCATAATAAATTGCTGTTATTAATCAGGTTATTTTTTGGGAATTTTTTGAATGCATCCCATTGTGAGGTTATCTTTGGCCAGTGAATTTTTCCAGAGATCAGGCTGGCTTTCTTTAATTATACCAAAGCAATTCTCAAAGATATTGCCTATATACTGGCAGTTACAAGAACGATCTATCGCATCCGGGTTTAGGGAAAGAACTATGGCTTTATCCTCATCGAAGTCGAGAAAACGATTGTTAATCAACTGGAAACAACCATGAACTTCGACTGCAACAGGTACATCAGATGTTTTACCACGTGTGACAAGGTTATCCCTGAATATGGAGGTTCTACTGCCATAGGAATTAAGAACAACAGGACGGATACAATCTGTAACAGTATTATCGTGAAAGGTCCAGTTTAAATAAGGGACTATGATCTCAAATCTATCACCTTTCTTCATGTTATACGGCTCGCGTAACCTGAAAACGAGTTTTTCAGGGTCGAATGACTCGATAACAGACATCCCTGTATATTGCTGGTTTTTGAAATCAGTTCTCCAGACCAGTGTCCACCCTTTGCAATTGTCAGGTTGAATCCGTTCAAGCGGTAATCCTGCAAGGGTGCTTGAGCGCAGGAATGTCCTGTCATCAACAACCTCCCCTATTTCTGCCATTCCCCGTTCAGATACAATACCTTTTCCACAATTTCGGATCAGGTTATCATGTGCAATCATATTCAGGGCAGGTTCACGAATCATTATACCGGTAACAAGAGGGTCGGCTTTTCCCCTGACATATATTTGATTATCACTTATTATAGTATCATTAACACCTACATTTATTGCTGTACGGTTTACCGGTTTGTTTCCGACACAGGTCATATCGAAGATATTTCCAGTTATAATCGTATTTGCCGAAGGGTATTCATTCACAGAAGAGGTACCTGAAACATCAACCCCTGAAGAGTTGAAATTGATAAACAGGTTATTCCTGACAATAACCTGAGTGGAGCCACGGGAAGATCTTACTGCAAATCCGCCTATGCGACCGCCATAAGCAACGGCACCTTCAAAGACGTTATCCGCAACGATATGCTGCCCTGCACCTACGTCAGGGTACATTAAATGACGGTTTTCAGGTGTAAGCTGCCCTGCTTCGCGGTTTGCAGGTCCCAGATTACCAATTCCTACAGGACCTGAATTACGAACATAATTACCGGTAAATTTAACAAAACGGGAAGCTCCTTCCCATGCATTACCGCCACAATCTATTATTCTGCAATTAAGTATTGAAGTATTCTCGATACTACTCATCACATCGTTGAATGCATTCCTGGCAGAGTTGACAACAGAGCACCGGTTGTAGGTGATCCATTGTGTGTAAGGTTCTCCGGGTTTTGCTGTGCCACGACTCCGTCCCTGTGACTCAAAAGCTTCACCTGACATTTTGCTCGCATGACAATTCTCAATAAGAACTCTTTCAGTATTCCTGATATCAATTGCTTTGCAATACTTAAGCCAAAAGCCCCAGATGTGTGTCGATCCTTTTGTACTTAAAGAACCGCCTTTGTCTGCTTCATCGAAACCCATGAATCCAATCATATTGAAATTCCTGACTGTTACCTCTGTACCTTCACTCAGAGTAAAGCATGCCCCTTCACCCTCACTAATATCGAGAACAGTGTCAACAGAGCTTCCTCCTTCTATTCTGATTGCATTTGCATTCCTTACTTTTATAGATTGTGCAAGCATGTAATGCCCAACCGGCACAAAAATATTCAGCTTCTCACGGACACCCCGGTCAACTGCTTCCTGCAAAGCTACTGTGTCATTATGCCGAACAATTGCGTTATCGACGGACCTGTTTGCTTCATCCTTTAATGTCAGAACATTTCCTTCAATCTTCTCAATGCGTGTAATCAGCTGATCCCTGGCTCCAAAGGCAATAACATACCCAACCTCCCAGTCTCGCTGGTTGAATTTAACCTCAACGCCCCCGCTGAGTGGTTGCCAGTCATGTGTTATCGGTACTTCAGCCTGCCATGTATGACCAAGATCTTCAGTCCAACGGAAAGCGGGTTTGGATGAAGGTGCAATATCAAGTACGTAAACGACCCAGCTCCCGGCTGAACCATCGTAACCCCGGATCTCAAAAGAATTGCCAACCTCTCTCCCGTGAGTGACATAAGGTATGCCAAATGACCACATCTGGGTACGTTCATACCTGATGTTGCATTTCGATACCATGATTCCCTGCCCTGCCTTGAAATCACCGACATCAGCTACTGTGATCTGTCGTGAACCACTTGTGGAAGCTGCTGTTGTCTGAAATGTTGAACCCGATACCCCGCACTCTCTTGCATTAAGCCAGCCATCTTCATGAGAATGATCAGAAATTACTACCTCAGGTTCGGTCAGTTTACCCTTCCCTGGCATTTTTTGTATTGCCCCGACCAAAGTTATTCCGGGTGCAGTAACAGCTGCTTTTTTAAAAAAGTTCCTTCTGTTTGTATTCATTATTTTTCCAGGATCTGATTGAAAGAGTAGATGGTTGTTAACTATTTTGGCAATTTACTTATGCATCCAATGACCATGTTGTCTTTCACCAGAGAGCTCTTCCAGAGGTCAGGTTTATTCTCGGTTACTACTCCAAAACAATTCTCGATGATATTACCCTGGTACTGGCTCTTACATGATCTGCCAACAGCATCAGGATAGATTATGATTGCAGTCGCTTTATCCTCATCGAAATCGACTATTCTGTTTGAGACTATTTTAAAGCAACCATGAACTTCCAGACCAACAGGAACATTATCAGTATTTCCCCTTGTCAACAGATTATTCCTGAATATTGAAGTTTTACTGCCATAAGAATCCAGAACAACAGGATGGATACAATCTGTAATTGTATTATTAAGTATAGTCCAGTTCACAGATGGGGCGACGATCTCTAATCTGTCTCCTGTCTTCATGACATGTGGTTCCCTCAATTTGAAACGGAGAGATTGAGGATCGAACGATTCTATAACTGACATCCCATCGTATTTCGGTGAATTCGGATCTGCCTTCCAGACGATAGTCCATCCCTTAACCATTTCAGGATCCAGCCTTTCGATAGGCAACCCGACAGGTCCGGTTGAACGGGTGAAAGTTCTGTCATCTATAACTTCACCAATTCTGGCTTCTCCCCTCTCAGTTATTATACCTGATCCGCAATTTCGTAAGAGATTGTCATGAACATTCACATTCAGGGCAGGTTCACGAAGCCTTAAGGCTGTTACCAGAGGATCAGCTTTTCCTCTCACATAGATCTGGTTGTCGCTAATTATTGTATCATTACAACTGACAGTTATAGCAGTTCTTGCAGCTGATTTCTGACCTATGCAGGTCATATCAAAAATATTACCTGTAATGGTCGTATTTGCTGAAAGATATTCGAAATTTATATTCGTACCTACTACTTCGATAGCGGATGAATTAAAATTAATAAAGAGGTTATTCCTGAAAATAGCCTGAGTTGCGCCTCTTGTTGAACGTATTGCGCATCCTCCATAAGGAACAATACTTTCAAAAACATTGTCTGCAATAATGTGCTGGCCGGAACCTACCTGGGGATACATGATATCCTTGTTCTCAGGAGTTACTGAATTGGCTTCCCTGTTTGAAAGGCCAAGATTGCCTATTGCAACAGTACCTGCATTCCTTACATAATTGCCTGTGAATTTTACAAAACGGGAAGCACTTTCCCAGGCGCACCCACCCACATCCACTATACGGCAATTAAGGATTGATGTATTTTCGACACCACAAACAACATCATTGAAGGCATTACGTGCAGAATCAGTTACAGAACATCTCCTGTATGTTATCCATTGAGTCCATGACTCACCGGGTTTTGCAGTACCACGGCTGCGTCCTGAAGCCACGAAACATTCTCCAGACATACGGCTCGCATGGCAATTCTCGACCAATACACGTTCGGTATCCCTGATTGTTATCCCATTACTATGCATCATCAGGAAACCCCATACACCACCACCAGGTGCTCCATAGGTCTTCAGACTGCCTGCCATATCCCTGTCGTTGAATCCCATAAAGCCAAACATCCGGAAGTTCCTGACATTAGCTTCAGTTCCTCCTATAAGGGTAATACATGCACCCTCACCCTCACTGATATCAAGTATTGTATCAACAGAACTGGCACCCTCAATTGTTATCGCATTCGGATTATTGACCCTGATAGATTCGGCAAGCATGTAATAACCCGTTGGGACATAGATATTAAGTTTCTCTTTAACAGCACGATCCATGGCATCCTGGAGCGCCAGAGTATCATTATGTCTGACTACTGCATCGGTTACGGTACGGTTTGCTTCAGCCTGTAAAGTCAGGACATTCCCCTCTATCTTTTCAATCCGGCTTATAAGTTGATCACGGGCCTCTATGGCTATCAGATATCCTGATTCCCAGTCGCGCCGGTTAAGCTTTACCTCGAGGCCTCCGTTCAATGGCTGCCAGTCGTGAGTTATCCGGACCTCTGGATGCCATGTCCGGCCAAAATTATCAGACCAGCGGAAAGAAGGATTAGAAGTTGGCGCAATGTCGAGAAGATAGAATATCCAGCTTCCTGAACTGCCATCGAATCCCCTCACTTCAACAGAGTTATTAAAAGGTTTTCTGTTCTGGTAAGCTACACCTGTTCCCCATAATTGCCTGGGGGCACATCGGATATTACATTTGGATACCATTATACCCTGACCGACCTTGAAATCACCGACATCAGCAACTTTTATCTGTTTTGAGCCTGCAACAGTTGAAGCAGTTGTCTGGAATTTAGAGCCAGATGCCCCGCAATCCCGTACATTGAGCCATCCATCATCCAATGAGCGTTCGGATTTTAACTGATCCTGTTCAGCGAAATTGATCGTTTCTGACATACCCTGTACTGTACAAACAATAGCTGCTGCAGGAGCAGTTACAGCTGCTTCCTTTAAGAAACTTCTCCGGCTAGTTCTCATACAGGTTAGTTTTAACGGTCAAGGTTTATTAATCATCATTTAGGAATTTTATTTATGCATTCTATCGTCATATTGTTTTTTGCAAGGCAATTCTTCCATAATCCCTGCTGGCTTTCTGTTACAACAAAGAAGCAATTCTCAAAAATGTTTCCATGGCAGTGAATATTACATACGCGTCCGATTGCGTCGGGATACAATTTTATCGCAATAGCTTTGTCTTCATTAAAGTCATTGATACGGTTATTTTCAAGCTGGAAAGAACCATGAACTTCAATACCAAGCGGAATATCTGTTGCATTACCGCGAGCCACAAGGTTATCCCTGAATATGGAGGTTTTGCTGCCATAAGAATCAAGAACCACCGGACGCAGACAATCTGTGACAGTATTGTCATGCATTAACCAGTTCAATGAAGGTGCATTCACATCAAAACTGTCACCCTTCTTCATGGCAAATTGCTCACTTAGCCTGAACTGGTCAGTTTTCGGGTCGAATGATTCTATCACTGAAATCCCGGTTTTTTTTCCATCACTGTCCCGCCAGATGAGACTCCAGTTTTTAACAGTTTCCGGTCTGATCCTGTCCTGAGGTATGCCTGACGGACTGTTCATACGTAGAAAAGTTTTATTATCAAGAACCTCATTAACCCTTGCAACTCCCCGTTCGGTTATTATGCCAACTCCACAGTTGCGTATAAGATTGTCGTGAACATTCACATTGAGGGCAGGCTCACGCAGCCTGATAGCTGTAACCAATGGGTCTGCTTTACCCCTGACATAGATCTGGTTATCACTGACAATAGTATCACAAGCACTTATCATTATGGCTGTTCTGGGTAACGATTTCTGACCAATGCAGGTCATATCGAAAATATTACCGGTTACAGTGGTATTTGCTGATGGATAATGTGTTGCATCAGTATTACCGGATATATTAATACCTGTTGAGTTGAAGTTTATAAAAAGGTTATTCCTTACTATAATTTGTGTAGCCCCTGAATTTGAAATTATTGCATTTCCCCCGGGTCGTCCACCATAGGAAATATTGCCCTCAAAGACATTATCAGCTATTATATGCTGGCCTGCCCCAAGCTCAGGGTACATCAGATTGCGATTTTCAGGAGTGATCTTTTCTGCTTCGCGATTTGGAGGGCCAAGATTTCCGGCTGCCACAGGACCTGCATTCCGCATATAGTTACCAATATACTTCACAAAACGGGAAGCCCCTTCCCATGAGTTTCCACCAACATCGACTATCCTGCAATTCAAAATGGAGGTATTTTCAATGCTGCTATAAACGTCATTAAAAGCATTACGGGCACAATTAGTGACCGAACACCGTCTGTATGTTATCCATTGTGTATAAGACTCTCCTGGTTTTATAGTCCCTCGGCTGCGCCCACCTGCGACAAAACACTCTCCGGACATTTTTGTTGCATGACAATTCTCAACCAGGACTCTTTCAGTATTCCTGATATTCATTGCATTACAATGTTTTAATCCGAACCCCCAAACATAAGTTGTGCCTTTTGTATTTACATATCCTGCTTTATCAGCTTCATCAAAACCCATAAAACCCAGCATGCTAAAGTTCCGGATAATTACATCGATACCATCTTCCAGGGCGAAGCATGCACCTTCACCTTCACTTATGTCAAGAACCGTGTCTACGGAGCTTCCTCCTTCGATAGTTATTGCATTTGCATTACGGACCCTGATAGGTTGAGCAAGCATGTAATGCCCTACCGGTACAAATACATTCAACTTCTCCTTTATTCCACGGTCAACGGCTTCCTGCAGTGCAAGCCCATCATTATGTCTTACAATAGCATCATCAACACTCCTGTTGGCTGCATCTGCTAATGTGAGTACATTACCTTCGATCTTTTCAATCCGTGTAATCAACTGATCGCGTGCTCCAAAAGCAATTGTATAGCCAGCCTCCCAGTCACGCTGATTGAGTTTTATCTCAACCCCGCCACTTAAAGGCTGCCAGTTATGTGTAACAGGTACTTCCGGTTTCCATGTTCGTCCAAGGTCATCTGACCATCTGAAAGCAGGCTTTTCAGATGGCGCTATATCAATGATATATATGACCCAGCTGCCTGCACTGCCATCATAGCCTCTTACTTCGAACGAATCGCCGGGCTGTCTCTGGTGGGTAACATAAGGTATCCCGGTCGACCACATTTTGGTCCGTTCATAACGGATGTTACACTTTGAAACCATCACTCCCTGGCCAACTTTGAAATCGCCAACATCAGCCACCGTAATCTGATTTGAGCCATTTTTGACGGAAGCTGTCGTCCGGAATGTCGATCCAGATGCTCCGCAATCCCTGGCATTAAGCCATCCAAAATCATTGGTATGATCAGAAATCACCTTATCAGCCAGGTTTGAAAAATCATTACCTGGTACTCCGGAAGCAGTACCTATTAATGCCATTCCGGGTGCGGTAACAGCCGCTGTCTTTAAAAAACTTCTCCTGCTTGTACTCATCATTGATAATTTTTGGCGGATTAATTTTATAATTCTATACTGTAGAAAGGCTACCTTACTTTGGGAGCTTTCTGACACATTTTATGGCAAGGTTATCTTTGTTCAGTGTGTTTTTCCATAATCCGGGATTCTTTTCGATCACCACTTCAAAACAGTTCTCGAAGATATTTCCCAGGTATATGCTTTTGTCTGTCTGACCACTTTCATCATTAGACAATGCCAGTGCTGCTGCATTCTCCTCATCAAAGTCATTTATACGATTATCTGACAGTTGGAAGCGCCCTCTTACTTCCATCCCAAGAGGAACTTTTACAGTAGTGCCTCGTGTCACCAGGTTATTTTTAAATAGCGAAGTTTTGCTTCCATAGGAATCAAGCACTACCGGACGCAGACAATCGGTTACAGTGTTATCGTGCATGGTCCATTGCAATGAGGGCGCAATAAATTCCAAGATATCGCCAACCTTCATCTGGCGAGGCTCCCGAAGTTTGAAACGCAGAGTATCAGGATCAAATGACTCTATCACTGACAAGCCTTTAATGGTGTTGGATTCACGCCATGCTATACTCCATCCCTTGTATAATTTATCGCGATTTATTTCCATAGGGTAGGTAAGCGACCAGTTTGAGCATAGAAATGTCCTTTCATCTATTACTTCACCAATCCTTGCCACTCCCCGTTCACTTATAATACCAACTCCGCAGTTGCGTATCAGGTTATCATGAACATTAACATTCAGGGCAGGTTCAATTAGCCGGATGGCTTTAACGAGGGGATCAGCCTGACCCCTGACATAAACCTGGTTATCGCTAACAATAGTGTCGTTGCTGCTGACCATTATAGCTGCCCTCGATTGAGATTTCTGGCCAATGCAGGTCATGTCGAAGATATTACCTGTAATGGTAGTGTTGGCAGAAGCATATCCATTGGTACCTCCCGAACCAACAGATTCAATGGCAGATGAGTTGAAGTTTATAAACAGATTGTTCCTGACAATCAGCTGAGTTCCACCACGGGATGTACGGATAGCACATCCGCCATAAGGGATAATACTCTCGAAGACATTATCAGCAACAATATGTTGCCCGGCACCAACATCAGGATACATCAGATGGCGATTTTCGGGAGTAAGCTGACTGGCTTCCCTATTCGCTGCACCAAGGTTACCGATAGCTACAGTTCCGGCATTCCGGACATAGTTGCCAATGAATTTGACAAAACGTGAGGCACCTTCCCAGGTACAACCACCCACGTCAACAATGCGGCAGTTCAGTACAGACGTGTTTTCGATACTGCTGTATACATCGTTGAAGGCATTGCGTGCCGAGTCAGTGACTGAGCATCTAAGGTAAGTGATCCATTGTGACCAGGATTGCCCTGGCTTTGCTGTTCCACGGCTTCGTCCTCCCGATACGAAACATTCACCCGACATCCTGCTTGCATGGCAGTTCTCGATCAGTACCCGTTCGGTATTACTTATTGTAATCCCATTGCAATGCTTTAATCCGAAACCCCATACACCATTTGATCCTTTGACATTTATACCACCAGCCCTGTCTCGTTCATCAAATCCCATGAACCCAAACATACGGAAGTTACGGATAGTCACCTGTATTCCTTCATTGAGGCTGAAACAGGCTCCTTCTCCTTCACTCAGATCGAGAATTGTGTCTACTGAGCTTGAGCCCTCAATAATTATCGATTGTGCGTTGCTGACCCTGATAGTCTTAGCCAGCATATAATGACCTACAGGAATAAAAACGTTGAGTTTTTCTTTTATGGCACGATTCACTGTTTCCTGGAGGGCTTCAGTATCATTATGTCTTACTACAGCATCATCAACACTACGGTTTGCCTCATCCTGCAGTGTCAGTGTGTTACCTTCTATCTTTTCAATCCGGCTTATCAGCTGATCGCGAGCACCAAAAGTTATGACATAACCTTCTTTCCAGTCGTCACGCGAATTGATTTTTATTTCAACCCCCCCGCTTAGTCTTTGCCAGTCGTATGTGACTGGAACTTCCGGGTGCCAGTTGCGGCCAAGGTCATCGGTCCACCGGAAGGCAGGTTTGGGCGAAGGAGCAATATCCAGAATGTAGATTAACCAGCTGCCTGAACTACCATCATAACCACGTACTTCAACAGAGTTATTCAAAGGCCGACCAGTAGTAACATATGGAATCCCTGTTGATTGCAACCTGGTAGGAGAATAACGGATGTTGCACTTTGATACCATTACTCCCTGTCCGACCTTAAAATCACCTACATCTGATACAGTGATCTGTTTCGATCCGCTTTTAGTTACAGCAATAGTCTGGAATGTAGATCCCGATGCTCCGCAATCAGCTGCGTTAAGCCATCCATCATGCAGTTTGGGATCAGCAATTATCTGCTTCGATCCGATACTACTTGTTGCTGCGAAACTTTGAACAGTACCTGCCAAAGCAACACCAGGTGCAGCAACAGCCGTTTTTTTCAAAAAATTTCTTCTGTTTGTGTTCATGTTTTTATTATTAATTTCAGTACCAACATTCGCTCCAAAACCCCAAATTGGAAAACAAATTGTAACCAGAATGAAAAGCAAGATAAGTAGCTTAAGAACTACAATACTTTTTTACTTACTAAGAATCTTTACATTTTCTCATTACCTGTTTCAGAAATCCATTTCCTGGTGTATTCTACTGCATCCAATCCAATATCAGCAATACAATTGGAACAAAAAACAAGACCCTCAATCTTTCCTAATTTAAGCCACGAGTAACACCTGTCCAACTGATATTTCATCTGATCAACGGTTAATGGTTTTTTCTCACCATAGTTCCACATATAACATCCCACTAAATGGCGTTTACCTGGTGTTTTTTCAATAAATTTCTGAATATTTGAATCAAGGTTCAATAAATCACTACCCTTCCAGGTCCATAAAGTAACAACATCAAATGAGTCGAGATATTCATCTATATTCGTATCAAGTTCCTTTGCGTACCACACTACCCATAAATCTAGTCGCCGTTTCTTGAAATTATGTAATTTGGCTGCCATGCTTTTGACACTGCTTACTGAATGTTTTGGAGGCTTTACGGTAAAAAAATCATCGAGTACGGCACCGGACACATTTGGATAAATTTCTGCCATTCTTATTACTTCATCAATATCGCTGTTGTCATTTTTATGGCGACCATCAGCTCCTATAGCCGACCATACAACTTCGTTTAAATCTTTTATTTTCTCTGCTTCTTTATCAAAGGGGGGTATAGGACCAAAGCTTCCCATTGAAACACGTAAACATTTTTCAATACCAAGAAAATCGCAACCTTCTCTGGGGCTCATTGTGTTTACTCCAGGCAAGCCAAAAGCATTATTCTCATGATGACTGCCCGCAGTCTGGCCCCAAAGCCAGAAACTGTCGCTAAGTTTTGCACCAGGGTGGCAACCTGTTGTAAATATATTTATTCCGGTTAAACCTGATAAACCAATGCCAGCAGAGAAAGTTCTTCTTATAAAATTTCTTCGTTTCATCGTACATCAATATTTAATGATTTAAGGAAGTCGTAAATTATACGTAGTTTAAGTCAGACTCTTATTAATCATTACCCATTCAAAGAATCAATTCTCAAAATTCGCATTATCCCATTAATTGAGTACAATTTTATTGGCCATAGAAGCCTGTTTGACCCATTTAATTATTCCAATATGCACCGCATAGATAGCAGAGTTTAAACCTAATCTGGTGGTATTTCGCAATACCTATGTAAACAGCTCACAAATGGAATTTATCAGGTTAAGGCCGGTTTATATATTATTCTACTACTTTAAGCCATGCAAGCTTTGCAATGCTAATTCTTGTAAATGAAGTTATAAGGATTATTAGTATTGCTTAAATTTAATCTTTACCATGTCATAAAAATCCGCTTCATCTAAATTGACATTTAATGGTCACTAAATGAAGCGGATAATATCTACTTTAATTATTTATTAAAATAGTGTTGCATAAAAAGTATTTCTGTTTTATCTGCTAGGGTGTAATAACAACAGGTTTATAAACCTCCATTACAACAGCTCTGTCCCTGATAGCTAACGTATCAGTTGCAGAATATGTATTAGCCCCTGATGTAAGCTGATAATTAATATAAATTGCATCATGTTTCTCACCACCCCATTCATCAGCATCACTCACAAATTTACCATTCCCTGTTATTGTAAAGGCTGAACCTTTTGCCTGTGTGATAGAGCAGGTTCCGTCATTTGAAAATGTCAGATTCATCATCAGAGTCCCTGTGATAATAGTCGAGCGCAATACACCGGTAACGGTAACCTGATTTAATCTTCTGGTTACAAGACTCCATATCTCGTTTTGCTCAGGATATTTATTACGGTAAACAGTTGTCTGAAGAATAGTGGAGGATGCATCTTTTACAATACTTGTTCCCCTGTGAAGGTATTTTCCATGATATGGATTAATATACTTAACAGCAAACATTGTAAAATCTTTTGGTAAAATATCCCAGTTGCTGTCTATTCGTGGATCAGGATTCACCTTTGTTGTTTTCCCTCTCAATACTGAGTCAAGGTTTGTTACACTCACTATTCTCATCGGAATTACATAATTCAACTTTATTGCCAGAGTATCATTGAAAAATGCATCTGACAGTTTTACTTCGACACCTGCATTTACTTTTCCCGGAGGAATGATTATTTTATCCGGTGAACTCAAAGTATAATAAGCCGAAGGCATTAAACGAATTGTATCACCAGCTGAGGAAAACTTCACTTTATTGCAAAGACTTGAAGCAACCTCAATTTTGAACTCTCTGTTTAATGTATTTTCATACACTCCACCAAATGCGGCAGATATGAGAAATTTGTGATTGTTATCGTTTTCGTTGGGATATATATAATCCCCCAACACAAGAGTCCTGACCGGGTACTGATAAGGAAAATAACCAGTTGTATATTCAAAATCAGGGAATTCATTAGGCTGGTTTTCACAAGCAATCAGGCCGGTAACTAGTGTAAGTATTATTAATATCTTCTTCATATCTTAAAATTATTTCCTGTTAATTTTATCAACATTTTTTACAATACAATCTCTACCATCCGGGATTTTGAATAAGAGCTGGGAACTTGAGAACCTCATTAAAGGGGAGAGGCCCATAGTAAGCATTTTCAGCATTATATACACGGCTTTCAACTGGAACCACTGTATAACTTGCTGCGTTTCTGGTTATATTAACACCTTTAGCAGTCTCTGTCAGATCGGCTTTCCACCGGCGTAGATCCCAGAAACGGAACCCTTCAAAGCAAAGCTCAAGCCTTCTTTCGTTCCGGATCAATTTCCTCATTTCATCTTTGTTACCGGATATTGAATTAAGATACTGATCAGGCTGTGTAATACCTGCACGATTGCGGATAGCTCTAATTACATCCACTGCTGAGAATCCGTATGTTCCCGCACCGGTTGGCCCCCAAGCTTCATTTGCTGCTTCGGCATATATTAAATAAATCTCAGTATACCGTATTCTGGCATCATAATGTTTCCTTGTATTTACTACACTTGGATTCATGTTCACATCTTCCCTTAACAGCTTTTTCAGATAATATCCTGTTCGTGTTGAAGTTTCAATAGAGTCTTTGCGGTTTGAACCGCCTCCTTCAGCAGTAATAATTGTAATATTCGATACTTTGTTCCCGTTATAACAGATGTAGAGAGCTAAACGGGGATCCCTTGCGGCAACGCCTGTTGTGGCATAAGGAGTAAGCGGATTATAATTGCTCGAAGCATGAGAGATCGGATAGCCATTTGCCATAGGGAATGCATCAACAAGGTTCTGGGTGGGATTAATTCTGCCTGAGCCAAATAATAATGGTGGAAAATTGGCGCTCTCCCTATTATTTGTTGTTGATGTCTGGCTTCTCCACAACATCTCCTTAAGGTCAATACTTGATGCTATATTCAGTGGATCTACCACTGAAGCAATATAATACCTGTGTCCGTTCGGATCGATCCCGGCGATGCCGCCAATAAGTGAAAGAGAAGTACCGGCATAATCTGCAGCTTTTGTCCATAATGCTGGGTCATTAGAAGGATTAAATGCCGGACTGGCAACCAATAAAGCAACGCGGGCTTTTATAGCTTTCGCAATTCGACCGCTCAGAAGTCCGGTTTGCCGTCTGCCAAATACCAGGTTATAGTCGGAAAGTGTATAGCTAGCATAACCCGACGGAAGCTGGCTCACATTAGTCAGGTCTTTATAGTCGTCCATTGTCAGAAATGAAAGTGACTTATCCAGATCTGCATATATGTCAGCAACAGACTCCGCAAAAGTGGCCCTGGGAACATTAAAATTATCAGTAGGCTCAATGAACTCATTATAAATAGGAATTCCAAGCGTAGAGCTGCCATATGTATAAAGGAGATGGTATTTAAAAAGAGCTCTTAAGGCATAAGCCTCTCCTTTCAGGCGTTTGGGCCATAACTCTGTAAGAGTCGCACTGGTAATCTTCCAGTTTATGTCATCAACGAAAGTAAGAAACTTATTAATGTATAAAATGGCCAGCAGGTTGTTATCCCAGTTACTTACAGGGTTATAAATTGCCGACCATTCACCGGTAGCCATCCGGAGATAACTGTCCAGCTTGTTGTTAGTTACGGCATCATCGGTGGCAATATCGCTGGCTCCCAGGCTATTGACAGGCATCCTTACATATGCTGAACTTAATACTCCCTGAGCATATTCCGGGTCCTGTACCTCATAGATCCTATCAAAGGTCTGATGAAAATCCTGTTCAGGCTCCAACAATTCACAACCTCCATGTGATAATAATAAGATCAATAGTATGGAGAATATTTTAAGTAATCTCATGATATTTTTATATTTAGTTAATTAAAAAACTGTTTTTAATCCTATGGAATATGAACGGTATTGTGGTTCAGATCCAATACTTAGCTCCATGATATCCTTTTCTTTAGCAATAAGGAACAGGTTGTAACCATTAACAAAGAAACTAAGATTTTTCATCCCGACCATTTTCGAAACTGCTACAGGCATTGTATAATTCAGCTGTAATGCATCCAGGCTAAAGAAGTTAGAATTATATAGCCAGAAAGTTGAACTCCTGAAATTATTAGAGTTACCACCTGAACTCAATCTTGGCAATGTAGCGGTATTCTTTGTTTGTTCAGTCCAACGGTTCAGTACATACTCAGAATACACATCATTACCGTCAACCCAGTAGTAGTTATTACTCAGCATTCCATCAGCTCCTGAACGTGCTGTACCCCTGGTGAACAGAGAAATATTTTTATAGGTTATCCTCAGGTTAATTCCATAAGAGTATGGTGCCTGCCAGCGACCAATCATAATCTCATCATTTGAATCAATAAAATTGTCACCATTCTGGTCAGCATATTTGATATCGCCCGGTTTTACCGAACCGAATGCCTGATAAGGAGAGCTGGCAATATCAGCAGCATCCATAAAGAACCCTTTTGAAACAAGACCAAACCTTGCATCCATAGGTTTACCTGTCCTGTACTGATATTGGTAAGTATAGATCTCATCTCTTTTTATAACCTCATTGTCGGTGTACATAAAATTAACACCGGCAACTATCGAGAGATCTCCAAAACTCTTGTTAATTGATAAACCTAATTCAGCTCCTCGATAGGCAATATTATCGTAGTTTTCGTAAGGAAGAAAATCAGTGTAAAAACTTGGATATACGGTTGTCGGCCTGGTTATCTGATCATAATACTGGTTCGTAAAAACATTACCGTCGACAGAAAGCAGGCGATTAAAAAATATCCCCTCAAATCCGAAATTAAGTTCCTTACGTGCCTCCCATCCCAGATTGGGATTCGGTCCGTAATTTGATCTGGTACCAACATTATTCCAGGAAGTCTCCAGCCAATACCAAGTACCCGACCTGGAAATAACATCTTCCCAATAATAAAAACCATCTATCCCCAGATCAGAGTTCACATTAGCTGCAGAAAAACGGAGCTTCAGATGGTCAATTGCAGAAACTGACGACATAAAATTCTCCGAACTGATCACCCATGCCAATGCTACAGATGGGGAAAAGGCTCTCCGGGTCTCTTCGGGTAATTTAACAGAATTAACATAGGCACTGCTGAAATCAACTATGTACTTTTTCCTGAAAGAATACGCCAGACGCAGTCCAAGGTTAGCATTTTTATTATTCTGCAGGTTTGTCTCCCAGTTATACTTATTACCGTAAAACAATAATGAGCCTGTCAGATTGTGATCGTCAGCGAAGGTCCTGTCATAGTCGAACATACCATAAAAACCGAATCGCCTAGTATAGTACCCATTTGAAATATCCTCACTGCCGGTACGGGTATCAGTGCCATATTTGGTTAATGCTGTAATTGAATCTGCTGTGGCGGACCATGTAGGCAGGTATGTTGAGTATGAATTGGTAACACTCTGATCGTATCTCGAGTAAAAATCAAAGCTTAGATTTGTATGAAACGCCAAACCTTTTACAACACTGCTCAGGTCAAAATCTATCTTGTTATTCAGAGAGAATGTACGTTGAACATTTGTTACTTTTCCACCGGAATAACCACTCGCTATCGGGTTAGTCTGATAACTCGAAGTTCCTCCAAGCAAATACATTCCATCAACATCATTTTTTCGGCTTACCAGTAATGGAAGTGTTGGATTCATCAGGTCAATGGGAAGCAGTGGGGCAAACAGATTTGGTCTGTATGTAGCAGCTGTGCTCCAGTAATTAGCTCCGGTCGGAGCTTCAGTATTATCAAAAATACCAACTACATCGAATGCACTTTTAATCCAGCTATTGATTTTCAGATCAACATTCCCCCTGACGTTAAACCTGTTCTGATTGCTAACTGCTCCTTGTCCGAAATTTAAAATATTTCCATTATTATCCCAGCCAATGTTTGCATAATAGAGAGCATTTTCATTACCTCCTGACAACTCGGTAATTATAGAGGTGTAAGGTTTGACCGATTTAAGATATTCACTCGAATAATAATCAACGGAAGGATAACGGTATTTGTTTCCTGTTGTGTAATTATCTATATCAGTCTGAGGATAGAGAGGAGCCAGCCCATCATTAACACGAGCTTCGTTAAACAATGGCATGAATTCGGCTGAGGACAAATATTTTGGCAATGCCGATGGTTTTGATATACCGGTAAACCCTGTTACACTAATTTGCTTTTTGTTAGCCTGTCCCCTTTTTGTTGTTATCAGGATAACCCCGTTAACAGCCTGGCTTCCATATAAAATAGATGAATGCAAATCTTTCAGAACAGTTATCTGGTCAACCTCCGACATCTTAACGGAAGATATGTCACGTGGTAATCCATCAACAATTACTAATGGATAACCCGAAGCACCTGCCGTGCCATAACCGCGGATATTATTACCGGAGGATACTCCCGGAAGCTGAAGTGCAATAACCGAAGCTAAACTCTCGTTCATATCATATTTCAGGATATCCCTTGCATCCATCGAGCTGACAGCATTAACAATATCACCTCTCTTTTTCTTTCCAAAAGCAATAAAAACATCATCCTTTGCACCATAGAGCAACTCAGAAGCTTTTAATCTGAATTCTTTCATAAGTTTATATTCCCCGGCCTTTGAAAGAACAGGTTCATAACCGTCAGCTTCAATAAAAAGGTCAGTCTGGTCGGGAACTGAAATAATGAATTTGCCCGAAGCATCTGTTTTAGCAACAACTGAACCTTCGTTACCATAAATAGTTGCCCCCTTTACCGGATTACCATTTTCATCTGCCACAACAGATTCAATAGTAATCTTCTCTTTCTTCGTTTCCTGCGCTGTGACTCTTGTCGCTGAAAACAATATGCTGAAACTTAGAAAGAGCAATATGTATATATGTTTTTTCTTCATTTTATAAGAATTTAAATTTATTATTATATGATTTACCATCCGGGATTCTGTTTATATGCGGGATACTGCATTGTAAGATTCACGTCTAATGGCAACCAGTTATGTTTTTTATCAGCAACTCTTACAGTAGCCACACTTTCAACAATATTTATTGGTTTTCCACCTGGGCCCCTGTCAAAATTGATTATAGTTTTATTCACTTCAACACCGTTTAAATTCCACCGGCGCAAATCGTGAAAACGATTAAGATCCCATGCAAGTTCAATTCGCCTTTCCTGCCTGAGGTCTTCCATGAAAACGCTCTTGTTTGCAGTATAAGTTGCAGTAAGGTTAGGCAGTTGTGCACGGTTCCTGATAACATTTACTGCTGCTTCGGCTGTTATGTTTCCCGGGTAACTGCTTTGAGGGGTTCCGTATCCATTAACTACGGCTTCAGCATAAAGAAGGTAAACTTCGGCAACCCTCATATGAGGAATGAAACCATTGAAGGCAAAATGTCTATTTTCCCAGACATTAAGGCCCAGCGGGGTCCATCTTTTCATGAAATAACCTGTCTGACTACCATTATTGCCTCCCCTGTGACGGCCATTGTTAGATAATTGTGCAAATTGATCTACACCTGCCAGGGAGGAGTTAACCAGCTTGTCACCGTCAACAACAATATCTTTATAGAAACGGGGTTCACGGTTTACCCAGGGATCGTTGGGATTATAACCCGAAGCAGGATCCGTAATTGGTAATCCATTTGCCATATAATAAGCCTTTACAAAATTATGAGTAGGCGCTTCATTAGATGTATTGGTAATTTGCATATGATAGATGTTGAAATTGCCTATATATACATTCGCAACATCTCCCACATTTTTAACACAAGGTAACATGATCGCTTCAGTTCCCCCTGACATCAGATTTAAGCCGGGAGAATCGACCCAGAAATTATTAGTCCATGTTGCCCAGGGTTCCAACTTGAAAATACTACCTGGCAGATTGATGGCGTCGATAGTCTCCGAGAGGGCTGCTGCTGCCTGTTTGCATAGTTCAGCATCATAAGAATTGTTCCCTGTCGACTCTTCGTTCATCATTGGACTTGCCGCGTACATTAAGACTTTCCCGAGGAAAGATAATGCCATGATTTTCGAAGCGCGTCTACGGTTGTTTCCAATGGTAGGGGTACCTGCAGTAGTCTTATCCCAGTCTAACGGTAATAGATCGGCTGCTGCCCGTAGGTCGGCTGCTGCTTTTAAAGCCGTTTCCCTGAAATTAAGCCTTGATAATTTAAATTCGTCTGTTGCTGATAGCGGTTTGTCCAGATAAGGCATTCCGCCCCACCACTGCATTAGCTGAAAATAGAAATAACCTCTGAAGAACAGAGCTTGTCCTTTTATTAAGTCTTTTTCTTCCTGGGTGCCATTAACAAAAACATCCATTTTACTCAGGGCAATGTTTGCCTTTCTAATGGAGTACCATGAGACGGGCCATAGTCGATAAGCCATATTCTGTTGTTGTGTAATTCCGGTGCTGGCCGTTACTGAATATTGCAACCATGAAGCTATATTCCAGTAATTTCCCTGGTCGCATGGAAGAGGGCCTGTACACGCAAGGGATTCGTCGGCATATTGAGTCTTGGGAGCTGAGCCCGACTGGCCAATGGCAGGAACAGCATTATAAAGTTCCTCTATCCATCCCTGAAAAGTCCTGAATTCACCGAATACCTCCGCATCTTTAATTGAAGCTCCCGGAGCCTTGTCGAGGTACTCTTCGCAAGATGACATTGTCAGCCCCAGTATTACTAAGCTGAATATAAACCTTAGTTTGTTTTTTATATTAAAATTTTCCATAATTCCGGTATATTAAGATTAAAATGTTACTTCAACACCCAGGTTAACACGCCTAACCGTAGGATATGTTCCATCGCTGGAACCACCTCCTGTGAAAGAGCCTTCCCTGTCGTCAAGCATTCTTGACCAAAAATAAAGATTGTTACCGTTCAGGTAAACCCTCAGGTTCTCCAGTCCGGCACTTTTAGTCCACTTTTGCGGCAAAGTATAGGCTATCTCTGCTGTTTTAATTCTCATGTAAGAAGCATCGAACAACCAGTAATCACCATTTTGTGCTCCGCTTGATCTCCATTTTGGCATGTAAGAGGTTCCATCCAGGTTATCTTTTGACCAGTAATCTCTCATATGTACAAACCATACATTCAACCTATTGCTAAAGTTTGCCAGGCCCTGAAAACGAGATATATTAGTAACACCATAAAACTGGATCATTGCACTGAATCCTTTATAATCTCCGCCAACAGTATAATTAAAGGTATTTTGCGGGATATCAGCATAAGCGACTGGCGCCGAATCATTAGTCTTAATTATACCGTCTGAATTAAAATCGAGAATATTCCAGAAACCCGGCATTTTACCCAGGTCGTTGGTCTCGGCAGGAACACTCGCATAAATATCATCCCAGTTATTATAACGGTTGGCTCTTAACTGCGTTTTTGTCTGACTAATCGTAAAACCTGCTGCTTTCTGATAATCAAACAGCAGTTCCGGATCATCTTTAAATATTATCTCATTACTACTATGAGTGGCTGCTATAGCTGCCCAATAATGAAAGCCACCGGACTGCCTTTTGTCAAATTTTACTTCCAATTCATGCCCGCTCGATTTCACATGGCCAAGGTTTGCAGGTGGCACAACACCTCCAAAGTGTGAAGGGACAGCCCTTAATGCTCCTGCCAGTAAAATATTTGTCCTGTCTTCAGTGAAATAATCGTAAGTGACTGAAAACATATCATTTAAAAACCCCATTTCAACACCGTAGTTGCTCTTTTTTGCCTTTTCCCATTGAATAGCCGGGTTGCCAATTGCACTTTGAGAATATTGTGTATATGGACTCAGGTTATTGTCCTGTGTATTCATTCTGGCATTGCCGCCATAGGCATACGCATCTGCATATAACCATCTGCCACTTACATTATCATCGCCAACTATACCAATACTATAACGAAGCTTCAACTTGTTCATCCAATCGATCTTATAGAATTTTTCATTGGAAATTACATAACCTAGAGCCAGAGAAGGAAAGAAATCGAAACGGTAACCTGGTCCGAATTGTTCGGATCCGTTATAAGCTCCGTTCACTTCAAATAAATATTTTGCATCATAGTCATAGGTAACGCGGAAAACCCAGTCTTCACGATAGTTCGGGAACATACTTCCTCTTGCATATTGCTGACGTTTAAAGGCTCCCAATCCTGAGACATTATGCACACCAAATTCACGGGTATAGTTTAACTGAAACTGGTACTGCATTCTTCTCTCGGTGTTACCCTCAATTATTGTTTCATTGACCATTGTCGGGATTGGATTAACCCAGTCATATTGAGAAGTACCTGTTGGTATAGTAGGGTAATTAAAAATATACTCGCTTTCAGGCTGATTTGGATAACCGGTATATTTCCAGATGTCAACATATTTGCTCAGCGCCTGACCTGACATTATTATCATACCGTTACTGTAATCATAAATATAATTACGGGAAGTTATGACATTATCATAAAAAAATTGTCCCTTTGCGCTCAATCCTTTTGTTATAAAATCAAGCTTCTGGTCAATGGCGAAATCAGAGTTCATTTGTGTTGCTTTGTAGGTATTTAAACCCATATTTTGTCCGTATGCCACAGGATTACTTAATGAATTGTGAGAAAGTGGCGGATAACTTCCCCAGCGGCCATCAGAATATCTGGGAAGATATATATCCGGCGGCATGGAGTACGCTGCAGCCCACATCTGCCCTTGTGTCCCAAAATTGTATTGGTTATAGGTCATATTTACATCCTTAGTAGACATATAACCTGAAAGGTTTACCTGAAGTCTGGTCGTTTTAGTAAGTGTGAAGTCAAGATTACTTCTGAAATTAAACCGACTAAAGCCGTAGCTGGGCTGATAATCTTCCTCGGTCGGATACTTTCTTAACATATCCCCTTCATCGAGGTACGATACAGATCCGAAATATTTAACGAAGTCGGTTCCCCCCGATACATTTAATGTGGCACGGTGAGAGATCCCTATATCTTTAAACATTGCATCCTCCCAGTCAACATTCGGATAAATCCACGACCAGTCAGGATTGACCCCCTGATTTTCAGGAATGTATCTCCTCGATATTTCATACGGCAGGTACTCCGCCCACGACCCTTCATTGAGAGGCACATCCCGCAGAATTGCCTCGTTCCTTGCCTGTTGTGCTTCAAAAGATCCTGCTTTCTCAGGCAGTTTTGAAACGAATTGTCCGGTGGTGGCATAATTTAATGAGATTTTAGTCTTCCCTGCAGTACCTCTTTTGGTGGTTATCAGAATTACCCCGTTTGCTCCTTTTACACCGAATACTGCCGTTGCTGAAGCATCCTTTAATATTGAGATATTTTCAACCTCGCTCACATCCATGTTGTACATATCTCTTTCGATACCGTCAACCAGAATTAAAGGCTGGCCTCCGTTCCAGGTATTTCGTCCACGGATATAGACGTTTGTACCAGTGTTACCAGCGCTGTTTGATCCGGTGAATGAATTGCCAGAACTTATTGCTCCGGATCCACCTGGTTCCCCAGTAGATGATAAAGTTATAACACCTGGCAGTTGTCCGGTTAATGCCTGCGCAAGGTTTGTAACATTTCCTGTTTGTTGCAACTGCTTATTTGTAGTCTGAGAAATAGATCCTACAATACTTCCTTTTTTCTGAGTCCCGTAACCAGTCACAACCACCTCCTGCAACAAAGTTGTTTGTTCAAGAAGTGTAATATCAATACGTGTCTGAGTTGTAAGAGGAACCTCCTGAGGGAGAAAACCGATAAAAGAAAACACCAGCACAGAGTTTGGTGGAATATTCCGCAAGGAGTATTTACCATCAACGGAGGTAAGAACGCCAATGGTTGTTCCTTTTACCATAATAGTAACACCGGCAACAGGGTTTCCAATCTGATCGGTTACGGTACCTGTTACCTCTCTCGTCTGCTGTTGAGCAGAGAGAGTATAAACAGCAGTTGTTCCATATGAAAGTATAAGCATTATTATGCAAAACCTCATAAGAAACTTAAATCTTTTCCAGAAGTCCGGAACCAATAATTTACTTTTCTTCATAGATTTTTAATGTTAGGTTGTATTAAATAAGGGAATATCTTTAACGCATTATCAAAGTTATTTTTTCATTCAATATTCAGATAGAAATATATTAACCAATAATAACACAATTTTAACCTATTTAGATTTTGCCATATTCCATAATAAAATACCAATCATCCATATTATCAAGGAGTAACTAAAGAATGGATTCAACCATTCTATGCGAAATCTTCTGCCATTATTTATACATTTTAAAATTTTAATAATTTAAATAGTCTGGCTCCATGAGAGTGGATTGAGGCAGAAAAGCTTTTGCCGGATTTATCCAGATCACTATTACTACAGAGATAGTGTACAGTATAATCACCTGTAATACCAAGCTCTTTCCAAGTAATTTAAATGTCATCATTTTTCTGGTCACCGGTATTGAATAATGCTACATATCTTCATCATGTTCCTAGATTGGGATCATGAAATCTAGGAATATATAATAGATGTGAATTTAGTTCACTTTCTCCCAGATAAATTGTACAATCAGGGAGGGTAGTCATACATTCGATATTAATTCTATTTTCTTCCTGTTATTCAAATAACACTACCTGAATTCAGAAATGACTTCAAGGTAAAAGATATAATCTTGCAGATTTTGCCGCTATGATTACCTTTATCTTCTTGTTCCTAATCTGGACAGCCATAGATGTATAGAGATCAATCATACTCCTTGCAGGGAATAAACCTGGTATGGACAATTCTGAATTCTGATCAGGATAGTTATCGTTCAGAACAATAATCTCATTTTCAAATGACCTGAATGCAAGGCAATTTAACTCGCTTAAAGATCCCAGGCCTTTACCCACATGAGCCAAATACAATGACCATGCACCGGTCTCTTTTAAATCGGCCACCAGATAAAATCCACCAGGCGTACCACAGAAAAAGCCCAGAAGGCATCATCTTTAGTTTCCCTCATTTCCTTTCTTTGACAATGTGTTTTACAAACTGTTCTTAAAAGGTAATGCACTGAACAAAGAGACCAGGGAAATAAGGCACAATATAAAAATGCTCATACATATTTTTTAATTTACTATTGGAATTATACTATTACTCTAGGTTCATAACGACCATAAATGGATTGCTTAGGAACAGTAAATACAGCGTGTTTTCCACTTTCCTTAAATTGGAGGATTTCATATTCTTCGCTATCTGGAGTCAACACTGTTACTTGTGTTACTCTCTTTCTTTCCGGAATCCGTACTTCCACTTATATATCTTTAACTGTTGTACTCCTGTATTCAAAATTTACGAAATTAAGAATCAACACACTTTTATCCGCTTTTTTTGTTAGCTCCATTGTGATTGTGAGTGGTGCTTATACTAAGAGACAAGTTATTGCCAGATGCCCATTGTACAGATTCGATGAGCTCTTTCATGTAGCATTTATATGAAACAGATCATTTAATCCAAAGTTGCGCCTTCTCTGGCGCCACCTGGTATAGAGCGATGTATTTTTATTGGTAACTTGTATTTGATTCACAAAAAATTATAGTCCGGTTTTATTCGTCAATGCAATGCAGAACAAAATACCCTTATACCTGATTAATGCAAATTATCATTAATCACAGGCCTCCAATTTAAGTAATGCATCTTCCCATCCTTCTGGCGTAGAAAACGATTTCACACCTTTATTTTTGAAATTACCAATCTTAACTGAATTTCCTTTTTCAGGATTAATCCAGGATGCTTTAATTTTCTTCCCGGATGTAATTGCATCCATTTTGATAGAGAAGGAGGTTTTACAACCCAGATACGCTAGGATCCATTTGCCTTCTTTATGACGAGCTGCCAGTTTCAATAATTTCCCGCTCGTTTCCCCGCCGCTGTCAAAAACATTTTGATCAGGGATCAGATACCACCACTCTTTAAGGTCAAGAAATACTTTTTTCAGAATTGCTAACTGTTTCGCTCCGGGAGCATCCAGTGCCTGCTTCCATGAAGGCAATACCCTCCAGCTATCATTGTGCCCATAAGTGTGATGAGCTCCTGCAAGGTAAGAATAATAGGCTTGCCGGCGTATCCAGAGCGGAGTTACCTCAAATTTACGATCAGGGTCCTGTTCATAAGCACCTTCTGCCATAAGTACTGGCTTAACAGGCATAAGGTTGTAGTCTTTAGTCACCATAGGATATATAAGATCAACACTGCTCGCTGTCTGCATCGAATTGAAATCCAGCCAGGTTTCATCATGTATAAAACTGGATGAATAAGGTGATGGATCAGGTTTAAAGGTAATCAGGTGATATCCCCCATCACCTTCATGAAGGCCTTCCGCTAACTCACGCAAAACAGGAACAAACTCCGGTTTTGCCTCGGGTGTCAATGACCAAACAATATTAGGAGTTTTACTATAGCGCTGAGCCAGCCATTTAGCCCAAGCACGTGCATTGCTTACAGTAATAAATTTGCGATAACGCTGATGGTATATTGTCATGGAAATAATCAGGTTGTTTTCATGTGCAATTTGAATAACAGCGTCCACATTCTTAAAATAAGCTTCGTTTGGTGTAAGTGGATTGTTATTTACCGATGGTTTTTCGCCATAGATATTGGGAAGTGTCCCGTCTCCTTCACCCATCAGCATTACCTGAGCAAAGACAAAACCATTGTTTTTGGTTTTTTCAATAATCGTCTTAACATCTTCCAGATTATTATCCCGAAAGAGCTGCCATTGAGAGGTTCCTAACCAGAAAACAGGTGTGCCTTTCTGATCGGTGAAAAATCTTCCATTCTCGCTCACTTTAACAGGATAAACAGGCTCTCCCGCCAGCAAGATTATTCTGGGTACTATGAAAATTATTGTACAAAAAATGATTTTAGTTATGCTAGCTTTCATTTCAGATCATGCTTTAAGTTTTTCACAAATAATAAGTTATATGAGTATCGGTTACCAATAATAAATTCAAAACAATTGATTATGAGATTCCTCGCTGGCCCCTTCGCTTCTCTCAG
>CAZXFB010000022.1:0-77538 GCA_964639725.1 uncultured Rikenellaceae bacterium | reverse complement strand
TTCTGCTTCATTCATTTTAAAATGAAGACTTCCTACGTAAATGTTCATAATTCAAATATTAAAGTATTAATAAAACAGTGTCAAAGGTCATATTTTTTTTTTGAAACAAAAAATAATCTTATATAATATATTGAAATTTAATAACTTTTTAGTATGGCTCTTTATTTTTTTGGTTTAAATAATAACAATCTTGCCAGTTTTTTGAATAACATTTAATTTAAGATATTGTTCATCTGAAATAATATATTCTCCGGATTCTTCAATACACCATTTACTAATGCACAATCATAATATTCCATCCATTCAAACCCCTAAACTGATTTCTTATTCCTGATATAAATATGTTTAATGTGGTTTTGCCCTGATTCCCTTTCATCAATTTCAAAATCAAGAGATTTTATAAGCGGTGTCAGTTTTGCGAATCCAAAATTACGAGGGTCAAAGTCTGGTTGTTTTTTAAGGATCAGGTTGCCAACATCCCCCAGGTACGCCCACCCATTCTCATCAGCAAGGTCAGTTATTGAAGTAGCTATTAGCCTCTTGGCTTTTCTTAACTGATTCTGGGGGTCATTATCTTCGCTTTTTACTCTCTTCTGGACAGGATTACCTCTCTTTTTCTTTATAACCACAGGTTCAGAAATAGCAGGAGATGAATTTATTATCTCTAAATAAATAAACTTATCACATGCTACAATAAATGGAGAGGGTGTCTTCCTTTCACCGATGCCGATTACTTTCATTCCGGCTTCCCTCAATCTTGTGGCAAGCCTTGTAAAATCACTGTCGCTGGAAACAAGACAAAAACCATCCACTTTTCCAGAGTACAGAATATCCATTGCATCAATAATCATCGCAGAATCTGTAGAGTTTTTACCCTTGGTATAACTATACTGCTGAACAGGGGTTATTGCATTTTCAAGAAGAACTGATTTCCATCCGGCAATTGTAGGTCTTGTCCAATCACCATAAATTCTCTTGAATGTAGGAGTTCCGTATTTGGCTATTTCTTCAATCATACCTTTGACATTGCTGTAAGGAATGTTGTCAGCATCAATCAATACCGCAAGTCTTAAATCGTTTAGTGTTTGCATATAAATAACCTGTTTTAACTGATGCAAGTTACACTTTTTCCACAATTAACATTTTTTTCCTGTAATTTCCAGAATATCAAGCTTCAGGATAGTGGTTTTTTCAACCATTCTTATATCGTAATCAAACTTGGTCCCAATAACGTAATGTGACATTATAGTATTAAACCCCGTAATTTTTTCATTTTTATCATGAACAATTGAAATAGTGCCGTAACCTACAATACTTCTGTATTTCATACTAAAATCACACGCAAGCTTTCCCTCAGTAAGCTCGTGATCACAATCCATCTCAAAACAGACATTAGGATTTTTCCTTATCATATCGATCTTCCTTCCTTCATTTGCACAATGGAAATATAACCTTCTTCCACTTTCTGCTGTATAACCAAAGTTCATTGTAACGATATATGGAATATTATTTTCAGCAAAAGCTATTCTGCATACATCAGATCCTGCTATGATTGATTCAATTTCAGTTATCTCTGACACTTCTCTCTCTATTTTTCTCATATCTTAAATTAATAGTGGATTATCCTTATATTACTAAATTTGGGAATACTTTTCAGTTGTCGGATCAGCTTGTTTAAGTGCTGATAAAAAATTTCATTAAAAATAAAGAATATTATTAACTTTACCTTCACCCTAAAAGGGGTTTGAACTATTAATAAAAATGAACAAATATGGGAAAAGGTGATAAAAAATCAAGAAGAGGTAAAATAATTCTCGGTACTTATGGTGTCAGACGCCGTAGAAAAAATATTGATAAACCTTCAGTCAAACCACTAGTTATTAAGGAAAAAGAGTTAAAAGATACAAAACCTGCCAAAGAGAAAAAAGAGGTAAAGGAAGTCAAAGAGGTTAAAGAAGTAAAGGAAGTAAAGGAAGTAAAAGAGGTGAAACCAGTAAAAGCTGAGAAAGAAATTAAGGCAGCTAAGGAGACCAAAGATATTAAACCTGCAGGTGAGAAAAAGGAGACCCAGAAGAAGAAACCTGCAAAAGAAGAAAAATCAGTGAAAGAGGCCAAACCAAAAAAAGAGAAAAAGGCCTGACATAATAATGGAAATTTTTTTTGAAGGAATTATTCTCAGGCCCTGGTCATCTGACGATAGCAGAGAATTAGCCAGGATAGCTGACAATAAAAATATTTCCGATAACCTTCGGGATTTATTTCCTAATCCCTATTCTCCAGATGATGCTGTTAAATGGCTGAATATGATACTGCCAGATAATGACCCTCCAAAATATTTTGCAATTGAATATAATAATAAGCTGGTTGGAAGCATAGGCATCGTAACCAAGGCTGATATTTACAGGAAGAATGTTGAGATAGGATACTTCCTTGATCAGAAATACTGGGGGCAGGGTATAGCTACCAGAGCAATTAAAGCAGTAACATCGTATGCATTTTCTGAATTTGATATTGTGCGTGTCTTTGCTGAGCCTTTCGCCGATAATGCGGGTTCAATAAAAGCCCTCCGAAAAGCTGGTTTCAGACACGAAGCTACTCTTAAGAATTGTGTCATAAAGAATGGAATTGTGAAAGATAGTTGTATTTATTCACTCCTGCTTGAAGAGTGGAATAACCTGAAGTCTTAAAGCCTCTGTTTCTCTTTTTATAAACTTATTCTTTTTAATCCTTATTCTGATTATAAGTTATTAACTGCCAGCATACTACTTTCTTACCACCAGCCATTTATAATCATCAGGGTCAATTACAGCATTGATGATTACAGGTTGGTTTAAAGCCAGGGCTTCATTTATAGCATGTTTCATTGTTTCCGGAGAGTCTGCATTTAATACCCTGACTCCAAAGAAAATGTCTGAAACAAAGAGATCGCCCTGGTACAATTGTGTTCCGTACGGAGGCAAATCTTTCCACGATTGTTTGAGCTTTATAAGATTGAGTTCCCCATCAGAGAGAACAACAACTATTATCGGAAGATTATATCTCCTGGCAGTTATCATTTCCCCAGCCATCATCAGAAATCCTCCATCGCCATTAATACAAACCACTGTTGCTTCCCTTCTAAGAAGCTGGATTGCCAGAGCAGCAGGGATCCCAAATCCCATTCCCGACCATCCATTTGTAATAACTGTTTTTCCAATGCTGCCTGTTCTCCATAGTTGTCCAAACAAATGCAAATGAGAACCCACATCAACAGTCAGAATTGCGTCTGCCGGTAACTCTTCCTGAAGTATCTTAAGTACAGAAACCGGACCGAAATGATTTGTAAAACCATTAAAAACTGATGCCATTTCATTTCGGATCCCCTCAATAAGTGTCTTGTCGAATAGTAATGAACCCCTGCTGAGGGATTTAAGGATATTGAACCATTCCGGATGAGGCCCTATGTATTGAGTTATTGATCCGGAAGATGGCATATCTGTCTCAATTACATTAAAGTGGATAACAGGCACATCAGGTATCCATGATTCGTAATTGTATTCCACAGGATCATAGCCAATGCCGATAATGAGATCAATGTTCTCATAGATATCTTCAAGATAGTCACTTAATGCATGGAACAGAACACCTGCATAACATGGATGATCCTCGGGTATCAAACCTTTAGCCATGGGAGTAACAACAACTGGCATATTGAACTCTTTGAGAAAAGAGATCAGCTCCTTATGAATGCCTAATCTTGCCGCAGTGAGCCCTACTGCCATTAAAGGCCTTTGTGATTTTTCTAAAAGTGATGTTATTTTTTTCACATCACTTTCATATCTGATGATCTCAATCTCCAATCCGGAATAATCACTATCATCAATCTCATTATCAGAGATATCAGAAGGAAGTCCGATGTGTACAGGACCCGGATAATTCATCAGGCATATTTTTATCGCTTTATCCAGTACCTCCTTGATATCTATGGTATTAAGCCTGAAAGAGGCTTTTGTTATCGGGGAGAATAATCTCTGATGATCAATATTCATCTGGGTAGTCCTTGATATCATCTTATCCTCCATTTCACTGGTAAATACGATAACAGGAGATCTGTCCAGGAATGCACCACCTATACCGGTTGATATATTGGTTGCTCCCGGACCATATGTTGCATGGCATATTCCGGGTATTCCGGTCATTCGTGCCGTCACATCTGCCATTATTGCTGCTGAAGATTCATTCGAAGTCAGAATAAATTCAATCCCGGCAGCTTTAAACGACTCTATGTAAGGTATGGAGGGACCACCAGGAATTCCAAAAACATATCTTACACCTATGTTATACAATTTATTTGCAATATATTCTGCTACAGTCATAAACTATTTGCTAAACAACATATTTTACTATTAAGATTTCATCCTTTTTAGGAAAGTGAAATGATTCGGGATCCTGCTAAATTAAACTTTTTTGTAAAAAGGATAAAATAGATTTGCTTAAATCATAGTTACAGGTTGTGGATCTTTTCTCATCTTTATTAGTCATCATGAAACTTATTTGGAAGAAAAATAAAAATTATTCGGATATTTGCCGCCAAATTATTTCCGGTTGGAAAGGAAAACCAATACTATTCTGTGGGCTATAGTTGCCTGCCTTCTCTGGTCAACAGCCTACCCCGGCATTAAACTTGGCCTGTTGTATGATACTCCATTCCATTTTGCCGGTTTGAGGTTTATTATTTCCGGGTTGATGATTCTTCCCTTTACTGTAAAACCTGTTCTTTATCTCAGTATGATACGCGAACACTGGCGTGTTGTAATGTGGGTGACAATACTTCAGATACTGGTTAATTACATTTTTTTCTATACTGGTCTTGACATGGTTCCGGGGTCACTTGGAGCAGTAGTTGTCGGATCTCAGCCTCTGGTAACTGCAGTTGTATCAGCTATAATGAATAAATCAGATAAACTGACGAATAGAAAAATAATCACAATTATTTTCGGCATTGCCGGTGTCATTCTGATAAGTGCAGGCCGCCAGGCTTTTAAACTCGGTACTATATCAGAATTGTTGGGGGTTCTATTTTTACTTATTGCAAATACAGCCACAGCTACAGGGAATGTTGTTGTCTCACTAAGAAGTAAAGGAATAAATCCTTTTGTTCTGAGTTCTTCATCAATCTTTATAGGAGGCATAATTATTTATCTTATTTCGATACCTGTTGAAGGTCCTTCACTGATCTCATTTCCTTTGGAATACTGGGTTATCCTTATATGGCTCAGTTTTATGGCTTCATTTGCATTCTCTCTATGGTTCAGATTACTCCAGCGGCCGGAAGTAAAGGTTTCAGAACTTAACCTTTGGAAATTTATTATTCCTGTAGTCGGAGCTGTATTAAGCTGGACACTGGTTCCGGGTGAAAATCCCGAATGGCTGACAATAGCAGGCATGTTTATTATAACTTCATCATTGATATTGTTTCATAAGAGTAACAGATTATCTCCTGCAACATCGAAAAATGATAAACAATGAAAAAAAGACTTATAGCACTGATTTTTTATGCAATCTTCTGGCTGGCGTTTTTCATTTTTTCCCGACTTTTTTTTATTTTTTTCCAATTTCACAGCGCCAGTCAGGAAACAATAATAGGTCTTCTGGGAACCTTCCTGCATGGGATTAAGCTTGATATTTCGACAATTGGATATTATATGCTTATTCCTGTATTGACTGCTACTCTCTCTCTTAGGTTAGGTGGTCAGTGGTATCGCTTTTTTAATAAATGGTATTCTTATCTTCTTATATTCTTATCTTCTGTGATTATAGTCTCCGATGCCAACCTCTATTCTTACTGGGGATTCAGAATGGATTACACCCCAATGCTTTATCTTAAGACACCGGGGGAGGCAATGGCTTCAGTGAGTACAATGAAAGCTGTTATATTCTTTATTTCTATAATTTTAATTGCATCATTTTTTATTTTTATTTATAATAATCTAATTGACAGGTTATTCAGAGGTTTTGAGAGGATCCGTTTTTGGATACCAGGAACTCTTTTATTTCTAATCTTCCTTGGTGCTCTGATTATTCCAATAAGAGGAGGATTTGGTGTAGCTCCGATTAATGCCGGATCAGTCTATTTTAGTAATAAAATGTTCCTGAATCACACCGCAATTAACGCAGTATGGAATGTCGGAACATCGGCCTTTACTCAAAAACCGGTAAGGAATCCTTATAATTTCGGAGATAAAGAGAGTGCTGCCGAATTGGTTGATTCCCTGACAGTAAAAAGAGGTATCCCGGAGCAATTGCTGAATAACACCCGTCCTAATGTCATTCTCCTTGTACTTGAGAGCTTCAGTAGTTATGTTGTAGGGCCTGTGGGAGGAGACTCACAGGTTACTCCAAATTTTAACAGGTATGTGAATGAGGGTATTTTATTTACAAATTTTTTTGCATCAGGTACAAGAACTGACAAAGCTATGCCAGCTATTTTAAATGGATATCCTGCCCAGCCGGCTCAGTCAATAATCAAAGAACCTAAAAAGAGTCAGTCATTACCCAGTCTTGTTAAGATTCTGATTGAAAATGGCTATAGAAGTTCATTCTGGTACGGAGGGGATATTAATTTCGCTAACTTCAATTCCTTTGTGATTGGTTCCGGGTTCCATGAAATTATCACAAAGGATAATTTTGGTCCTGAAAATTATAATTCAAAATGGGGGGTTCACGATCATGTGCTTTTCAGCACACTTCAGGAATCGATGAAAACAGTTAAGGAACCATTTTTTCATGTGGTTCTTACTTTATCGAGTCACGAACCATTTGATGTCCCGATGGAACCTTTTTTTGAAGGAGCAGATAACATGACAAAGTATAAGAATTCCGTTTATTATGCTGATAAGTACATTGGAGAATTCCTCGATTGGGCAAAAGGGACAGACTGGTGGAGAAACACCTTAGTAATTTTGGTTGCTGACCATTGCTGCAGGATATCTGAAGATATGCTGATATATTCACCAGAACTGTTTAAGATTCCAATGCTATGGACAGGCGGTTCAATATCTGACAGAGGCAGGACTATTGATAAGTTTGGCAGCCAGGTTGATATACCGGTAACTTTATTGAATCAGATGGGAATTAAAAACTATTTCCCGTTCGGAAAGGACCTCTTGTCCGATTCAGGAAAATCTTTCGCCTTCTATACTTTTAATGAGGGTTTTGGATTTATTACTGATAGTTCTCAATTCATTTATGATCAGAAACTTAAAAAACCGGTAATTGAAACGGGTATCGATTCTGATTCTGCAGAGAAGAATGGAAAAGCCTATCTCCAGGTTTTATTTGATGATTATTTGAAAAGATAATTATTCAAAAATCCGTTGAAATCATTTCAGAACCTGAGGTTGGCATGATAGTCAATACAAAAATACCAATTCCCAAAGCTGTTATCATGCTGGGCTTTGTAAGCCTGCTGACTGATGCTGCATCGGAAATGATATATCCGCTGATACCGGTTTATATAGCAGCACTTGGATCGGGGGCTATTTTACTTGGAATTATTGAAGGAATTGCTGAGACTACAGCTTCAATGATTAAACTTCTTAGTGGAATAATATCGGATAAGCTTGGCAAAAGAAAACTTCTTGTACTTATTGGATATTCAATATCTTCTCTGGTGCGGCCTGTTACTGGTTTGGTTACTGCTGCTTGGCAGATAATTTTGATCAGGATGGTTGACCGTGCAGGCAAAGGTATCAGGAGTGCTCCAAGAGATGCACTTATTGCTTCTGCGGCTCATGTAAGTATCAGGGGGAAATCCTATGGTTTTCACAGGGCAATGGATAATGCCGGCGCTGTTGCAGGTCCAGTGCTGGCTATAATAACTCTTCTTATACTGTTCTTAGGTTTCGGTCTGAAAGATTCACTTACTGCTTTAAGGTGGACATTTATATTAGCCATAATTCCTGGTGCCCTGGCTGTACTGACAATTATATTGTTTGTTAAAGAATCGGCCCCTGATAACGGAAATGGGAAGAGTTTCTCTTTTTCCCTGAAGAGTTTTGATAAAAACTTCAGGAATTACCTTCTGATTGTCATTCTTTTCACTCTCGGTAATTCATCAGACGCATTTCTGCTATTCAGGGTTCAGGAGGCTATTCAGAAAAGTGGTGCAGTTGTAGATATAGTAGGCAGAATAAATCCACTTCATGAAATGATGTCAAATTTCAGAGGAGAAAATGCTCAGACTGAAGTTATTAACATACTGTTTCTACCACTTGTATGGGCATTTTTTCATATAATTAAGGTAGTATTTTCAACTCCTTTGGGTAGCCTTTCTGATAAAATAGGACGAAAAATTGTAATAAACATCGGATGGACAATATATGCTTTCGTTTACATCTCTTTTGCACTTCTGGTATTTTTATCACCCTATCTTCAGGTAATTGCAACCTTTGTCCTTTTTGCAATATATGCTCTTTTTTATGCATTTACAGAGGGAGCGGAAAAAGCATTTGTTGCAGACCTCGTCAGTAGTGAAAAAAGAGGAACAGCTTTTGGCCTTTTTAGTTTTTCCATTGGACTTGGTGCTTTGCCTGCAAGTCTGATCTTTGGATTTCTCTATAGTTTTTTCGATGCACGTTTCCCGGGTTTTGGAGGAACAGTGGCATTTGGATTTGGCGGTGCTATTGCTTTGATCTCAATTCTGCTCCTCTCTTTAAATGTAAAGGAACCATCCTGAAACACTGAATAGAAAAATGTTATTTCCGTATCCGGTTATGTCACCCTTCTTCTCCATAGATTGCTACTGGTTGGCATTCTGCAAAGAAAATGATGCTAACTGAAAAAGCTATAATTGTAACATTATTTCACTTAATTCAAGTCGATTATCAGAAAATACTTTTTCAATAGTATTATGGGAGTAACTGTATTATTACTTGTAGTATTTTTTCTTATCTTTTGAACCGTACTTCCTCTCCTTTTTGAAATCTCTCTTGAAACTTTCAGATTTGCCACTATTTCTCTTTTCAGGCTTTCTGTCAGACCATTTTGCAGGTCTCTTACCTGATCTGTCACTATCTCTCTGGCCTTCAGGTTTCTCCTGTGCAACTTCAACTGCTACTCTTCGCTCCTGGAACTTTGCATTGTTAAGTGCTTCGATCAGATAATCAGCATATTCTTCTTCTACTTCGAAGAATGAGAATGTTTTCAGAAGATCAATTTTTCCCAATGGAATTTTCTTCCCTGGTGTACTCCTGTTTACCAGCTCAATAAGCTGCTCGGGATAAAAACCGTCAGTTTTCCCAAGGTTTATAAACAGCCTCCTGTAGTTACCTGTATATTCTCCACGGGAACCTTTTTTACCTGATCCTCTGAAATTGTCGTCTTTATCAGAAGGAGATATAATCTCTTCGCCTGATCTGTAGTCGTCAAGAAATCTGTCAAATTGAAGGGAAACCACTCTTCTGAGTAACTCTTCCCTGTCAAGACCGGAAAGTTTTTCAGTAATTTCAGGCAGAAACTTTTCAATTTCCTGGTGTTCAGTAACAACGGTTTCAAGTTTTTTTATCCAGTGAAACAATTGCTTACCGCAGATTTCACTTCCTGTTGGAATTTGAATTGCCTTAAATGGTTTTTTGACAAGTCGTTCGACCTGCTTGAGATTATGTTTTTCTCTTACATGTACCAGTGATATGGATATTCCTTTTTTTCCTGCTCTTCCTGTCCGGCCGCTGCGATGGGTATAAACTTCATTATCGTCGGGCAGACTGTAATTAATTACATGTGTCAGGTCATCCACATCAAGTCCCCTGGCAGCCACATCAGTAGCCACCAGTAACTGAAGGTTTCTTACCCTGAATTTCTGCATTACGGTATCCCGCTGGGCCTGGGATAGATCTCCATGAAGAGCATCAGCATTATAACCATCTTCAATGAGCTTTGAGGCAATCTCCTGCGTCTCCTTACGGGTCCGGCAGAAAACAATACCATAAATATCAGGTTCAGAATCTGCGATTCGCTTTAGTACCTTGTATTTATCTTTTGCCTGTACCAAATAATAACCATGAGATACATTTTCAGCTGAAGCATTTTTTGTTCCAATTGTTATCTCTCTTGGATCATCCATATATCGTCGGGCAATACCTGCTATTTCTGTTGACATTGTTGCAGAAAACAAAAGTGTTCTTCTTCCCGAAGGAACCTCTTCAAGTATTTCATTAATGCTGTCGAGGAACCCCATATTAAGCATCTCATCAGCTTCATCGAGGATAACAGTGGTTACAGCAGATAATTTTGCTGCTCGGCGTCCTATCAGGTCGATAAGCCTGCCCGGTGTGGCAACAATAATGTGAACACCTTTTTTAAGTTCCCTGATCTGGTTATCAATACTTGCCCCTCCATAAACTGCCAGTATTCTAAGTTTGCCGGTATACCTGGCATAATCGGTAAGGTCACCTGTGATCTGCATACATAATTCCCGGGTAGGACATAGAATAAGTGCCTGAGTTGCATTCGAACCCGTATCTGTTGTTTGGACGAGTGGAAGCCCAAAAGCCGCCGTTTTACCTGTTCCTGTCTGAGCAAGCGCGATTATGTCACCCTCCTCTGAGAGCATTAGCGGTATCACTTTTTCCTGTACCGGCATAGGTTGTTCAAATCCCAGTTCCTGAATAGCTTTCAGAATACCGGGAGTAAATCCCAATTCTTCAAATTTTATCATTAATATGTCTTGTGGTGTGGTTTCGTAGCGATATTATTTTAATCCCCGACGAAATGAACTCATTTGCTAAACCGGACTGATACATGAAACCGCTTTCTGGAAATCACTTTGTTAATAAAAGCACAAAGATAATCAAATATTTACATAAATTTGTAAGTATGGATACACTGACTGTAAAAATATATTGCAAAGAAGATAACAGACGGCTCAGATATATTGCTGGTTTTATCATGGAGGAACTCCTTGGATTACCATTTGATATTGTAACAGATAAACGCAAAATAGGTAAGTATCCGGTGATTAATTATTCAAATGATAAAATTCCAGGCTCATTAAAAATTCAACCTGTTTCGCTTCTTTTTGAAACAGGAGTAAGTGAGCAGGAAATTTTAATAAGTGAATGGAATGGATTACCATCATTCTTCACTGCCAGGGAAGAATCAGATATCCCTTTTGATATTTTTGCTGCTTCCTTTTTTCTAATTACCAGGTATGAAGAGTATTCAAATTTTCAGCCTGATGAGAATGGAAGATTCAGTGCCGCATCATCTGTGGCATACAGGAATGGGTTCCTTAAACTTCCTTTGGTTGATCTCTGGATAAGGGAGTTTGCAAAAGCATTATTGAAAAAGTTCCATACAATATCGTTCAGGAGGAATGTCTATTCATCATTGTTAACAATCGGAACAAATCAAACTTTTAAAAACAATGGGCACAGCCTTATAAACTCTATCGGAGGGTTTTTCAGGGATCTGAAGAGGAAAACCGTTAATACCGGAGAAAGCAATCAAACCTTAATAAATTCTGAAAAAGATCTCGTTGATAGCTATAGCTATATTACTGAAAGCATTGAATCAAATAAATCACTGGTAAAGTTCTTTTTTCCTGTGGGTGATCGAACAAGAAATCAAAATTTCCCTTCATGGAAAGATAGTGACTACCAGATGATGATCAAAAAGATTGCTGTGAGATACGGGACTGGACTATCCATTTCACTGAGTGCTCTTTCAAATTATTCTCTGATCTGTACTGAACTTTCAAGGCTTAAGAGTATAACTGAGAAAGATTTGTTCTCATGTCTAATTAATGATATCAGATTGACTTTTCCTGATTCATACCGGAATTTGACAAAAGCCGGATTCACTGAAGATTTCTCAATGGGCTACCCTGACGAACCCGGTTTCAGGGCTGGTATAGCACGTTCGTTTAATTTTTATGATATAATTACTGATCAGGTTACAGGACTCAGGATTTTCCCTTTTATGTTAATGGATACAACACTTTTTAAGAACAATAATTTTAATGGTGCCCAGTCAAAGGAAATAATATTAAAACTTATTAATGAGACACGCAAAGTAGGTGGCCTCTTTGTCTCCATCTGGCATAATTCTTCATTGACTGAAAAAGAAGAATGGAAAGATATATTTGGATTTACGCTAAAAAACCAGGTATGATGTTCGCTATATCCTAAAGAGCTTCCAATTCTATTGGTTCATCCTCTGGTACTTCTATTAATTTTCCATCTTCACATTTAATGGTCCTGGCAGCGAACTTTTTAAGTAAGGTATAATTATGTGTTGCTACAACAACTGCTCTTCCTGTTTTGCTGATATCCATAAGAAGTCTTATTATCCCTTCTGATGTTTCAGGATCAAGATTGCCAGTAGGTTCGTCAGCAAGAATTATATCGGGATCGTTCAGGAGTGCCCGGCCTATCACAACCCGCTGCTGTTCCCCACCTGATAACTGGTGAGGCATCTTATACCCTTTCAGCCCAAGGCCAACTTTTTCAAGAACTTCCCCGATCCGGATATCAATCTCATTCTTGTTTTTCCACCCTGTTGCTTTTAAAACAAATTCGAGATTCTCATTGACCGACCTGTCAATGAGCAGCTGAAAATCCTGAAATACTATTCCTGTCTTTCTTCTGAGGTATGGGATATCCCTCTTCTTCAAATGGGAGAGGTTATACCCGGCAACCAGTCCAATACCATCTCTGAGGGGAATCTGAGCATTAAGTGTTTTTATCAGGCTTGATTTGCCGCTTCCAACCCTACCGACAAGGTACAAAAACTCTCCTTTTCGAACTCTGAGATTAACATTGGATAGTACAAGATGATCCTGCTGCCATATTGTACAATCTGTAAGCTCTATAATTACATCAAGTGGTAGATTCTCCTGCATTCAGACATCATTTAAAGTGCAAAATAATGAAAGAATTGATAATTAACATTTATATGTTGATAAAATCAGTAATAAAGACCTTTCGCCGGCGTTTAATAGTTGTAATTTTACATTTGATCAAAAAAAAGGAATATTTTCTATATATGGCTTACAATTAGTATATTAAGTGTTCGTTTGGAGCTGGGAGCATGGTTAATTGATAATTGCATAAGCCAAAAAAAAATTAGTTATGAACAGAAAGTTATTGATCTTACCTGAATTCATTATAAAAACAGTGAGTTTTAGTTTGAACAGTTGGAAGTCTTTATGGTTTGATGCTTTATATCGCTATGAATCTGTTATTTCTCTAAGCAGACCAGATAAACGCTATCAACAAACACGATTTTTATATCTCTCATTTTGTATATTCACATTTTTCAGCATTTCAGTTTCAGATGTTTTCTCACAGGTACCTTTTACCGGGAAAGACCTCAGTTCTGAATATATAAGAGGAATGGAGTTTTTCAATAAGGAGAAATATCCGGCTGCAATCAGGTTCCTTGATTCTTATGTCACCCGGGGTGTTGATAAAAATTATGTTGCTATTTCTGAGGCACAATATTTTAGTGCACTTGCAGCAATGAAACTCTTTAATCCGGATGGTGAGTACAGGATGAACAGGTATATTGCTGATCATCCTGAAAGCCATCGCTTAAATGAGGCAAGATTAGCCCTCGGTGATTACTTTTATCAGAACAAGAATTACCGGAAAGCAACTGTTTACTATGAGTTGGTTAACAGGCAGGAACTTGCTTCTGACGATCTGAGTCAGTATTTTTTCAGGTTAGGCTATTCCCTTTATATTAAAGGTGATAAGTCAAGAGCATTATTAATGTTTTCTGAAATTAAAGATATTGACACAGATTATACACCCCCGGCTCTTTATTATTTTTCTCATATTGCCTATGAAGACAAGATGTATCAGACTGCATTGGATGGATTCTCACGTCTGAAGGATGACGAAACATTTGGAGGAGTTGTCCCTTTTTATATAGTTCAGATACTGTACCTTCAGAAAGATTATGATGGGATACTGGCAATGGCACCGGCTCTTCTTGAATCAGCCGGAAAGGAGCGGGCTGTTGAGATTTACAGGTTTATTGGGGATGCATATTATAATAAAGAGAATTATAAAGAAGCTTTACCATATCTGGAAAAATATTCAGCAGGGGCAAAAGCAAGTGCAAGGGAAGATAAATACCAGCTTGCATATTGCTATTATAAAACAGATGAAATTGATAAAGCAATAAAGATATTCCTTGAAATAGGTGCGAGGAACGATCTTCTCAGTCAGAATATATGGTTTCTGCTTGGTGACTGCTATCTGCAAAAGGGTGAGAAAAAGCGTTCACAGTTTGGATTTGGGGAAGCTTCTAAAATGGATTTTGACAAAAAGATTAAGGAAGAGGCTCTTTTTAATTATGCAAAGCTGGCTTACGAGACATCATATTCTCCTTTCGGTGAGGTAATTTCAGCTTTCCAGAAGTATATTGACCTCTACCCGGGTTCTGAAAAGATCCAGGAAGCTTACGATTATCTGGTTGCTACATTTCTTCAGGTGAAAAACTACCAGGCTGCTCTGGCTTCCCTTGACAAGATCAGGAACAAAGACAGCAGACTCGAAGAGGCTTACCAGCGAGTGGCATTCTTCAGAGGAATGGAGCTCTTTAAAAACATTGAGATTGAGGCTTCAATTGATATGTTTGATAAATCCCTGAAGTATGAAAAATATAACAGATCATTAAGAGCCAGGGCAATATACTGGAGGGGTGAGGCATGGTACCGGCTTGCCCGGTTCGATAAAGCCAGAAGCGATTATGAGATGTTCATGGGGATACCTGGATCTATGATGCTTAGCGAGTATAATCTTGTAAGATATAACCTGGGCTATGCTCTTTTTAATTTGAAAGATTATACAAATGCTCTTAACCATTTTAAAACATTCGAATCGGGAGTAACAAATGTAAAACCTGAGGTTTTGGCAGATGCAAAGAACAGGATAGCTGATTGCTATTTTGTAAGTACCAATTATCCCCTTGCAATAAGTTATTACGATAAAGTAATCGAGTACGGCAAAGTAGATGCTGATTATGCTATGTTTCAAAAGGGATTTTCCCAGGGTCTGATGAATGATCAGAGAGGGAAAATTGCAGTACTCACATCTCTAATTGGAAATCTGCCCGGATCCTCCTATGTTCCGAATGCAATATTTGAAAGAGGAAGAGCCTGGATCTTACTTGAGGATTTTTCAAAAGGTGAAGCCGACCTCAATACAATCATTTCTTCACACCCGTCAAGTCCTTTTGTACCACGTGCTATCGTTCAGCTGGGTCTTCTCTACTATAACCTTGGTGAAAACAGTAAAGCTATTGCCCAATTCAAAAAAGTAATTGAGAACTTCAAATCATCGACTGAGGCAAGAGATGCAATGACCGGCCTTAAAAACACTTATGTTGATGATAATGATGTGGAATCTTATTTTACATATGTAAAAACTCTTGATGGATATGGTGATGTGAATCAGGCAGAAAGAGATTCTCTGCTCTATGAATCAGGAGAAAATCTCTATATTGCCGGGAAATATGATAAAGCCTCAGAGATTTTCAGAAATTACCTGACCGAATTTTCCAGTGGAAGTTTCAGGCAAAATGCTCAATTCTATCTTGCAGAGTCACTGGGAGCTCTTGGGAGTAATGAAGATGCTCTGAAATTATATATTCAGGTTGCTGATGAGCCTAATAACCAGTTCATTGAACAGTCATTGATGGCTGCATCAGCTATTCTATTTGAAAAAGAAGATTTCAGTGCTTCATTTGATTATTATGAAAGACTTGAGAGAGTGGCAGGTAAATCAGAAAACGTTTTGGTTGCGCTGAAAGGACAGCTCAGGTCATCATACCAGGCAGGGGATGCCCAAAAAACTATCAGTGCTGCAGAGAAGATTATTAATGCGGCAAATATCCCGGAAGAACTCGTGAGAGAAGCAACTTTTATGAGTGCTAAGGCAAATTATAGTCTGAATAATTTTCCGGAGGCGCTTAAAAACTTCAAAAAAATAGCTAATGAGCTCACAAGTGAAGAGGGTGCTGAATCTAAATTCAGGGTTGCTGAATTACTCAACAAAAACGGACAAACTGCTGAATCGGAAAAAGAAATCTCCGAATTTATTGATCAGAATACTCCGCACCAATACTGGATGGCAAGGATATTCCTCCTTCTGGCAGATATTAGCATTAAAAAAGGTGATACTCTTCAGGCTAGAGCAACTCTTCAGACACTGAAAGATTATTACACAATTGATAGTGATGGTATCCTTGATGAAGTCAGAGCTAAACTTGAATCACTGGCTGATACAAAGTAACATGCTGTTTTGTTGTTATTTACATCATGATTTTATAATAATTATCAGTGAAATATAAAATGAGTAAATTACTTAATATGTCAAATAAATCCCTGTTCATAACGATCCTCTTTTTTATGTTTTTGATGCCGGTAAAATCTCAGATAAAGAAACAGGAGTCTGGGCTTAAAAGAGAAGTTACCCTTTATAATCCCTTCAAACCGTCATTATCCGATGCTAATAAAAGGAGCTTTCTTCCCGACATGAATGACACTGTAAAAGTTAGTCCTGAAATTAGATACGATATCAGGACCACTCCCTTTATGCCAGATTACATCATAAGTCCGATAAAAGCAGCATCGCTTCTTCCTGATCCTCTGCCCAAACTATATAAAAGTTATTTAAACCTTGGTCTTGGAAATTATTTGAGTCCGCTTGCAGAGATAAGTATTGCAAATGAACGCTCGAAAAAAGGGGCTATAGGTTTCAATGCCAGTCATTTTTCGACAAACGGAAAGGTGAAACTGGATAACCTGGAAAGAGTTTTTGCAGGTTATATGGATAATGATGTTTCACTCTTTGGCAAGAAGTTTTTCAGGAAGAATATCCTTGAAGGATCACTCGACTTCACACAGAAATCAAGATATGCCTATGGTTATGATACCAGCATAATTATAGTTGACCCTCAAAAAAAAGATTTCCTTATAGGATATAATAACCTGGGAGCCAATGTATCATTTGCTTCTTCAACACTGGATTCTGCCAGATTCCTGTATGACTTTGACATTAACTATAATTATTTTTATCAGAGTAAATCACTCTATCTTCAGAATACCCGTTTTACCGGTCTTATGGCAAGATCATACAAGGGCTTTTATGTCGGTTCAGAAATTGAATTTGATTACACGAGAACTTCTGAAATTGCATGGGATAAGCCAAAATATATTGCATCATTGAGCCCCTTTATTAAAAAGAGTACAGCTCAATGGGATTTTAAGCTTGGATTCCAGGCCCTCCTGGATAAAAATCTAACCAGTTCTCCTGTATTGCACCTGTATCCTTCAATTGATTTCGGGTTCAGTGTAGTACCATCATATATAAGCTTTTTTACGGGATTAGCTGGTAATATGGAGAAGAATGACCCGGAATCGGTAATTCAGGTCAATCCTTTCCTGGTTCCAAACGGAAGTTTATTCACCCTTCCCAATACAAATAATGCAATAGTTGTAAAAGCAGGATTTCTTGGGAACAGCGGTATTAATGGAAACTACGTTTTATCTGCATCTTATTCGATAATTAACGATATGCTCTTCTTTTCGAATATTTTCTATCCCGATACATTATTTATTAATGAACAGGGGAATCATTTTATTGCATTACCCGATGATGTTGAGCTGCTTACTCTACATGGGGAGATATCAGGAACTATTACCGATAAAATCTCATTTCAGGCTAAAGGTAATTTTTATGATTATTCCCTTTCCGGGCAGGATTATGCATGGAATAAACCCGGATGGGATGCTGATTTAGGATTGAAATATAATCTGAGAGAAAAAATACTCGCAGGTGTTGAACTTGTTGCACTTGGAAAACGAAAACAGAAAGTTACCAGAGACATTTCAGTACCTGTACCATTAGTTCCCTCCTCAATCATTCCCATGAAGGCTCATCTTAACCTGAATCTTAGCGTGGAGTATCGTTATTCAAAGGTCCTTTCGGTCTGGACAAAGTTTAATAATATTTCATATAACAGGTATTATGAATGGGCTTACTACCCGTCCCAAAGGTTCAGATTTATGGTGGGATTTACTTACAGTCTTTAGTGAGCGACAAAGAAACCGGGAATGGTTGACAAGATATAAATGTTAGTGGTGTGGTTTAAGGAATGATTTAAAATATACATATAATAAGGAAAAATATCAATGCTGTTTCAATGTAAAAATCTTATGACTTTGCAATAATTTTATTTTGCATAATTATTGATATTTTTTCGTAAAAATCATTAAAAATCCGTATCTTTGTATGGTTTATTAATATGCATATAATCAATAATTTATAATAATAAAAATTGAGTTGACATTCATTGTTGGCTCTTTGATGATTTTATAAACATATCTTTCAAAAAAGTGAGACAAAAAATTGTTGGATAATGACTGAAAAAGAAAGAAAATTGCAGGAGAGTAGTGATTACTCTGCAGAGAGTATTCAGGTACTGGAAGGTCTTGAGGCAGTGCGTAAAAGACCAGCGATGTACATTGGAGACATTGGGATTAAAGGATTGCATCATCTAGTATATGAGGTTATTGATAACTCGATTGACGAAGCATTAGCCGGATATTGTTCTAAAATCGAAGTGATAATACATGAGGATGGAACTGTTTCAGTTTCGGACGATGGACGTGGTATCCCCACAGGGGTGATGGAAAAGGAGCAAAAATCAGCACTCGAAGTGGTTATGACCGTATTGCATGCAGGAGGAAAATTTGACAAAGATTCTTATAAAGTCTCCGGTGGATTACATGGTGTTGGTGTATCATGTGTTAATGCACTTTCTGCCCACCTCACAGCCACAGTACTTCGTGAAGGCAAGATTTTCAGACAGGTTTTTGAAAAAGGAAAACCGGTAACAGGAGTGGAGGTTATTGGTCAGTCAGATAAATCGGGTACTACGATCACATTCAAACCTGACGGAACTATTTTTCAAACACTTGAATTTAACTTTGAGATACTCTCAGCCCGTTTACGGGAACTGGCATTTCTAAATAAAGGGATACTTCTCAGTATAAAGGATATGAGAGAAATGATAGAGAATGGTGATGGCGCCAAACCAAGGTATGAAGAGTTCCGTTCTGAGCTTGGTCTTAAGGAGTTTGTTGATTATCTTGATGCTAACAGGGAAAGGATCATAGAAAAATCTATCAATATTTCATATGATAAGACTGAAATACCTGTAGAGATAGCACTTCAGTATAATAGTTCTTTCTCTGAGAATGTTCATTCCTATGTAAATAATATTAATACTATTGAGGGAGGAACTCACCTGGCAGGTTTCAGGAGAGGTCTTACACGTACTTTGAAAAAGTATGCAGAAGATTCTGGTGCCACTTCAAAACTGAAATTTGACATTAATGGAGACGATTTCAGGGAAGGCCTGACTGCTATCATTTCTGTAAAAGTGCAGGAACCTCAGTTTGAAGGACAGACTAAAACTAAACTTGGAAATTCGGAAGTTATTGGGGCCGTTGATCAGGCAGTTAGTACAATGCTAACTAACTATCTTGAGGAGAACCCTAAAGATGCAAAAATCATCGTTCAGAAAGTAATCCTTGCAGCAACCGCCCGTCATGCTGCCAGGAAAGCAAGGGAACTGGTTCAAAGAAAAAATGTATTTTCAGGATCAGGTCTTCCTGGTAAACTGGCCGACTGTGCTGATCGTGATCCGGTAAAATGTGAAATATATCTTGTCGAGGGAGATTCTGCAGGCGGAACAGCCAAACAGGGACGTGACCGGCGTTTTCAGGCAATACTTCCTCTGCGTGGTAAAATTCTGAATGTTGAAAAAGCGATGCAACACCGAATTTATGAGAGTGAAGAGATAAAAAATATTTTCACAGCCCTGGGAGTAAATATTGGTACTGATGAGGATAGCAAGGCACTTAACCTAACAGGACTCCGTTATCATAAAATCATCATAATGACTGATGCGGACGTTGATGGTTCACATATCACCACTCTTATTATGACCTTCTTTTTCAGATATATGCAGGATCTCATCAGGTTGGGTAACATCTATATCGCAACGCCCCCGCTCTATCTTGTCAAAAAAGGAAAAGCAGAACGCTATTGCTGGACCGAGGATGAAAGGGAGGCTGCTGTAATTGAAATGGGGCAGGGAAAAGAATCTTCAGTTGGTATTCAGCGATATAAAGGCCTTGGTGAGATGAACGCAGAACAGCTCTGGTCAACAACTATGAATCCTGAAACAAGGACTCTCAGGCAGGTAACTATCGAAAGTGCTGCCGAGGCAGATCATATATTCTCTATGTTAATGGGTGATGAAGTACCTCCCAGACGTGAGTTTATTGAGACTCATGCAAAATACGCAAGGATAGATGTGTAACTGAACAGCTCTGTTTTGAGGAATAATCTTATTCTCCAAATAGTTTTCTCCTGATTTCAATTGCATTGCTTTGGCAAACCTCACTGCAACAGAAACATCTGATACATTTTTTATCAGTTAATACTACTTTATTTGCTTTTACTGGATGCATAACAATTGCATTTTCAGGGCATATTTTTATGCACTCCAGGCAACCAGTGCAGTTATTTTGAAGAAATACTGGCCTCTTTTCAATCCTTCTATAAACACTTAATCTGGTCAGGAGAAATTTGGCAGCAATATTAGTGAATGCACTTACCGGTATTCTTCTGAATTCACTCTTTATCAGTTTTGACAATTCAGGTCCGTTATATATTATTTCATCTCTTGACCTGAGCCAATTACCTTTATCCAGGGCAATAGAGGTTGTTGGTATATCAAGAGGGTCATAACCTGCTATAATGCATGCAATTATATCAAGTGCGACCGGATTGGTTGATCCCAGTAAAACCCCGGTTTTAAATGGAGTTCCCTGCCCGGGTCCCGGGCCTTCCATACCCATTATCCCATCCATCAGGAAGAAATGTGGCATTACCAATTCATTTAATTCAATAAGAAATGCACTGAATTTATTTCTGTCCTGGTGATAGGCATGCTGTTTCGCTTTTGAAAATCCAGGAACAAGACCAAGTGTGTTCTTTATTGCACCTGTGAAATATACAAGTTCATGATTCTTTAACTTGGGCATAGATATTATCAGGTCAACTTCATTAATTATGGATGCAATCTTTATTTTACCTTTCTTTAGTTTTTTTTCAAGAGGCTCCTTCATAAAGTCAACCCAAATTGCACCTGTCCTTTCACATACTTCCCTGATTCCTGATTTTTCTCCTTTAAACCCCCTGAAATGAACTGCAGGAGAATCACCAACAAAAACAGTGGCTCCTTTCGATTGTAGAAACCTTACCATTGATTCAACTACTGCCGGATTAGTGCAGATGCATCTCGATGGGTCACTGTCGGTAAGAATATTGGGTTTAATAAGGACTCTCTTTTCTCTGACTTCAGGTCCTTTACATGTTTTGTAAATTTCAGATATCAGGGTGAATATTTCCTGGACATCATATTCATAGCATTCTCTAACTGCAACTATTTCGTTCATAATTATTTAAATAACTGTTCAAAAAAATAGCCTGTTTTTCTGCCCCTTATTTCTCCTGTTTTTGTAATATAAGCCTTAAAAGTTAATATTGTAACTGGCTTATATTACATAATTTCCATTCTAGGCATTCAGGTATTTAAAATTAGATGACCAAAGGAATGATACATACATTATCCAAAACATTTGAAAATCAATGAGGGTCTATGTAAGATTCCTGATACACATTTAAAATTATAAAAGGGATTTATCAGAATCCCTTAATAATGAAAAAATGCAAATATAAACTATAGTTTTATAGAATCTGTACCTATGTTATCTGTTCAATATTATTTCTTTCAATATCTCTTCAATACCGGAAATAATTACCTGTGGCGACCCAGAAAAGTGATTTACTATAATGCAAAATATGAGATCCTTCCCGGATATTGTTCTTAAATAACCAGCAAAACTCTTCACACGGGTCATTGACCCGCTTTTTACCTTAACCCTTGAATCAAAAACCGGATCCCTGAAATAGAATTTGAGTGTCCCTTCTTTCCCTGCTACAGGCAACGATGAAAAAAAATCTTCAAAATACCGGCCATCTTTTTTCAATTTAAACAGAAGATGTGCCATATCTTCAGAATTTATGGCATCAAGAGGAGAGAGACCACTTCCATCTTCAAGGAACATACCATTAATATTAATTCCGTTTACTGCCATAAATTCCATTAGTACTTCAACACCAGATGATGTAGTGCCTGAACCTCTGAAAACCTTGCCAAGCTCTTTTGTAAGATGCTCAGCATAGAAGTTTATACTCATATTATTCAGTATACGAATAATATCTTTTAATGGAGGAGAGATTGTTTCTGCAATCATATTGACTTCCTCAGTAATCAATCTTAATTGGAGTCTTGCAGTTGTTGGTTCTTCTTTTATTTTTACTCCTGCTTCCTTTAGTTTCTGATCAACTATTCTGGAAATGAGATGTGGCGGGTCGGTAATAGATGCTTTAAGAATATAGTCTTCTTTTGTGAGAGGTATTGTTCCTGCTAACCAGCCATTTGTGCTGTAAGGTGCAGCAAAAACATAACCTTCATCTGCAGTACCTGCTGCAATGAGCCAGTTTGAGAACTCAAACCTGCATTCGTTTGGTACAACTTCTGTAATGAACTGGCTTGTACTGTCAGCAGAAGTTCTTAAATGGATCTCATATGTATTATCAAAAACAGATAATCCGTAAGCTCCTGCTCCATAATAGTTTCCCGCATCTTCCCATAACCATTTTTGGGGTATGGGAAGATAATCATAATATGAATCATCTGTAATTACTCTGCCATCAATTGATTTTATACCAGCCTTTTTGATTTCCGAAATCCAATTGTTGATGAAATCTCCATAATGATCTGAAAAATATTTTGAACCCAGTACCGGATCACCCCCTCCTTTAATAATTAAGTCCCCCGTTAATCGCCCCGTTCGTTTATTAAGGTTTCCTGAATATCCGACTGAGGTTCTGAAAGTATAATCTGGTCCGAGAAGTTCAAGAGATGCAGCTGAAGTAATAAGTTTTAAGACTGAAGCAGGTGTCAGGCACTTTGAAGGGTTATATCCCATTAACTGTTCTCCACTTGCAGCATCCAGCAAACATAAAGATACAGAAGCATGAGACATAACTGAATCAGATAGGAAAGCATCAAGAGCCCTCTCCTGGGATAGTGCAAAATGCGGGACCAATAGTATAAATAATAGAGATGCCCCTTTCAGCATTTTCTTAAGCTTTATTTTGTTCTAAAGTTGATAACAAGCCACAGGCTGCCTGAATATCAACACCTCTGCTGGATCTGATTGTAGTCAGTATCCCCTTGTTGTTGAGTGATTCTTTAAAAATGTTGGTTGTCACCATATCGGGACTATGAAATTCTGACCCTGGTATTTCATGGAATCTGATAATATTGATCCTGCATTTTATCCCGTCAAGAATCCTTGCAAGTTCTTTAACATGTCTGGGAGTATCATTCTGATCCTTGAAAAGGATATATTCAAATGAGACCCTTCTCTGACTGTTAAAATCAAAATTCCTGATAATATCAAGAACCTCTTTTACACTATTTGTTTTTTGAATTGGCATCAGCTTTCTCCTTTCTTCATCGAAAGGGGAGTGAAGGCTTACTGCCAGATGGCAACGGCTCTTTTCTAGAAACTCTTTAATCGTGGCTTTCATCCCAACTGTACTGACTGTTATCCTTGTGGGACTCCAGCCATATCCCCACTCACTTGTAAGTATTTCCAGACTCTTCAATACCTCATTAATATTGTCGAGTGGTTCGCCCATACCCATATAAACCATATTGGTCAGATTCTTAAATTCCGGCAGGCTCCTGAACTGGTTAAGGATTTCATTTGAAGTCAGGTTTCCCTGAAACCCCTGCTTTCCTGTCATGCAGAATATACACCCCATTTTGCAACCTGCCTGTGATGAGACGCATATTGTAGCACGTTCATTATCAGGAATATATGCAGTTTCTATATATTTATCTTTCAATACTTTATATAGATATTTTTTTGTCCCGTCGCTGCTCACTGCTGAATTCACCGGTGCTGAGAGTCCGATTTCATAATCCCTGGTGAGCAGGTCCCGCATCTTCTTTGAAAGGTTAGTCATTTCATCGATGGAAGATATCTCTTTTTTATATAGCCAGTCTCCAACTTGCCGGGCAGCAAAACCAGGTAATCCGATACGTTTTGTGACAGCGATCAGCTCATTCAGATTCTTTCCGTATAGTTTTTCTTTTTGCATCTTCTTATTGCCGGCTTTCAATACTCATCTCAAAAACTAAATCTCCCCTTTAAACACAAAAGTTGCTGGTCCGCATAACCTTATATTTGTAATCCTCTCTTTTACAATCTCAAGTTCAACACTAAGATTGCCCCCTTTTGTCCGGATATTTACAGAATTAGTGTCAAAATGTCCTTTCAGTACTGAAGCAATGGCAGATGCTGTAACACCTGTCCCGCATGACAATGTTTCATCTTCAACACCTCTTTCAAAGGTTCTGACATAAATGCCGTCCTTTTCAAGTTCCACGAAGTTGACATTCGTTCCTCCAGGCGCAAAAGGTGCAGAATTTCTGATTTTTTTACCTTCAACAGCAACACTGATATTATCAATTTCATTATCAAAAATTACATAATGAGGAGACCCGGTATTAATAAAATAATTTCCATCAACAAGTTTTGTTTCAGCAACATCACCCATGCTAAGCCGGACAATTTCCTTTTCAATATCTGCCAGATGGATGCCATCGAAACCCATAAATCTCTGATTTCTTCCAGCAATACCCGACATAAAAGCAAAGTGGGCTGTGCAGCGGCCTCCGTTGCCACACATCGAACCCAGATTACCATCAGAATTGAAATATTTCATCTCAAAGTCGAGTTCTTTATGATCTGATATCAGTATCAATCCGTCAGCACCAATACCAAAACGTCGGTCGCATAGTTTGTTAATGAGTTTTACATCAGAGGGATTAAAGTGGGAATCACGATTGTCAATGATAATGAAATCATTACCTGTACCCTGGTATTTGTTAAAAGCTGTTGTCATCTGTGTTAAAGTGTTGTTAAATTTATGTAATATGTTGAAGATCATTTAAAAAATGCATGATCTTTGTAAAACATAATCATCAGAAAAAGGTTATAAAGATATGAATCTTTTATCAAGGCAAGACATATGCAAATTGTTGTCTGTATAAAAGAGAGTTTAAATTTAAAATTATTAAGTTATGAAAGGTAAATATTTATTAGGTGGATTATTGATGGCTCTTTTAGGAGCTGCAATCGCATTATTCGGATATACGAAAATTATACAGAAGCCTGCTGAAAAACAGCTTTTGGAAATGGCTAAAGCGGAGGTTCCTGATGCTTCAGCAATTCTGACTTCATTTCAGATGCAGGAGGGTCAGGTTGATTTTACTTATTCTGCTGAACAGACTGTTCATGCAGTTGTGCATGTACGGACTAAAGCAATGTTAAGCCAGCCTTCCAATCCGTTTATGGAATGGTTTTTAGATGAACGATACTCTCGACCCAGAGAAGTTAAAGGTTATGGATCAGGAGTAATAATTTCTGATGATGGTTATATTATTACAAATAATCATGTCATTGAAAATGCTGAAAATATAGAAGTTAAACTGAATGACAACAGGGTTTTCAATGCTGATGTAATAGGTCGCGATCCAAATACAGATCTGGCACTTCTGAAAATTAAAGCTCCGAATCTTTCATATATTAAATATGGGAATTCCGAACAGCTGAAAATAGGAGAATGGGTTCTGGCAGTCGGTAATCCATTTAATCTGACATCGACAGTCACTGCTGGTATTGTAAGTGCAAAAGGCAGAAATCTTGATATAAGCGGGGAGAATGATTACCGTATCGAATCATTTATTCAGACAGATGCTGCTCTTAACATGGGAAACAGCGGAGGAGCCCTTGTAAATACAAAAGGATTGCTTGTGGGTATCACTTCAGCTATTTATTCACCAAACGGAGCTTATGCCGGTAACTCATTCGCAATACCTGTAAGCATTGTAAAAAAGGTTGTGGAAGATTTAAAGCAGTATGGTGAAGTACAGAGAGCCCTGATCGGGGTAAAAATTTCTGAAGTCTCCCAGGAAGATGCCGAAAAGAATAATCTTAATGAAGTTAAGGGTGCACTCATTTCTGAAATAACACCCGGTGGAGCTGCTGAGGATGCTGACCTTAAAAAGAATGATGTAATTATTAAGATAGATGGAGTGAATGTAAATACAGTATCCGAGCTCCAGGAGCAGATAGGAAAACATCGTCCCGGCGACAAGGCTGCAGTAACCTACATGAGGAACGGGAAGGAAAATACAGTTTCAGTTACATTGAAAAATGTTGCAGGAAATACAAGCGTAGTTACTACCGCAATGGGGATAGGTGAGGTTTTTGGTGCAAGACTTGAAGCATTGAATTCATCTGAGAAAAGATCATATAACATCGATTATGGTGTTAAAATAACAGATCTGAAAGATGGCAAGTTTAAGGAGTACGGTTTTAGAAAAAATACTATAATTCTGTCTATTAATGGAAAAAGGATCAAAAATGCTGATGAAGCCCGTCAGGCAATTGGTAGCGGTGAAAAGTCTCTGAAATCAATTGAAGGTATCCAGGCTGATGGAACAGAGTTTAGTTACCAGTTCCGTAATTAATAAACCTCTTTATGTAACATCTTGCAGATCAATATATTTGTGAATATGTTTCATCTGAGCACAACAATAGTATAAATATTTTGTTATTACACATAAAAGCAATATCTTTGCAAAAATTTTAAAAAGGCGGATGAGACAGCTAAAGATTACCAAATCCATCACAAACAGGGAAAGTGCTTCACTCGACAAATACCTGCAGGAGATTGGTAAAGAAGAGTTGATATCGGTTGAAGAAGAAGTTGAACTGGCGCAGAGGATAAAAAAAGGTGACAGGGCTGCTCTTGAAAAACTTACAAAAGCAAATCTTCGTTTCGTGGTATCTGTTGCAAAACAGTATCAAAACCAGGGACTTAGCCTGCCAGACCTTATAAACGAGGGGAATCTTGGCCTTATTAAAGCAGCTGAAAAATTTGATGAAACAAGAGGATTCAAGTTTATTTCATATGCTGTCTGGTGGATCAGGCAATCAATTCTTCAGGCATTAGCTGAACAGTCAAGAATAGTAAGACTACCTCTTAACCAGGTTGGTTCACTGAATAAGATAAACAAAGCTTTCTCAAAATTTGAGCAGGAGAATGAACGTACACCTTCTCCTGAAGAGCTTGCTGACGTCCTGGAATTGCCTAAGGAAAAGGTTACTGACACGCTCAAAGTATCAGGAAGACATGTTTCCGTGGATGCTCCTTTTATTGAGGGAGAAGATAACAGTCTGCTAGATGTCCTTACCAATAATGATTCTCCGGTTGCTGATAAACTCCTTATGGATGAATCTCTTTCAAGGGAGATTTACAGGGCGCTAGCAACACTGACTGAAAGGGAGCGTGACATTATAAGATTCTTTTTCGGAATAGGATGCCAGGAAATGACTCTTGAAGAGATAGGAGAAAAATTTGGACTGACAAGAGAAAGGGTAAGACAGATTAAAGAGAAGGCAATACGAAGGTTGAGACACACTTCCCGCAGCAGATTATTAAAGGGTTATTTAGGTTAGTAGATCCGGTAAAACGGAATACGATGGCGCTTTTTACGGGCGCCATTTTTTTTGTCATATTTTAATCATACGGAAAGTCAATATAAAAACTTGCTGAAAATTGTTTAGGTTTGTACCAGCACATTACAGGCCTCTTAAAATGATCTGAATGGATTTTAAACTTGTTTCTGATTTTACTCCGACTGGAGATCAGCCTGAAGCGATAAAACAACTTGTTCAGGGCTTAATGAGGGGTGTACCTTTTCAGACGCTTCTAGGTGTTACAGGTTCGGGAAAAACCTTTACTATTGCAAATGTTATAGAGCAGGTTCAGAGACCTGTACTTGTTCTCAGCCATAACAAAACTCTTGCAGCCCAGCTTTTTGGAGAGTTTCGTCAGTTTTTTCCTGAAAACAAGGTTGAATATTTTGTATCATATTACGACTATTACCAGCCTGAAGCCTACCTTCCTGTTTCCGATACTTATATTGAAAAAGACCTCTCCATAAATGAGGAGATAGAAAAACTCAGGCTGAGTGCTACTTCATCGCTTCTGTCAGGACGAAAAGATATTATTGTAGTCTCTTCTGTATCTTGCATTTATGGTATTGGAAATCCTGACGATTTCCATTCCAATACGATAGAGGTCAAGCATGGACAGTTGATCGGCCGGAATCTGTTCTTGAGAAAGCTTGTAGATAGTCTCTATTCACGTAATGAGCTTGAATTTAAACATGGAACTTTCAGGGTTAGAGGAGATACTGTTGATGTTTTTCCATCCTATGCTGATATTGCTGTCAGGATAATTTTTTTCGGAGACCAGGTTGATGAAATCTACTCTTTTGATCCTCTTTCAGGTCATAGAATAGATATTCTTAATGAATATATTATCTATCCGGCAAATATTTTCGTGACAACCCGTGAAAGGATAAACCAGGCTATCAGCCAGATTCAGGATGATCTAGTAGCACAGGTTACATACTTTAATGAAATCGGAAAAAAGGAAGAAGCCAGGCGGCTTGAACAAAGGGTTTTATATGATCTTGAGATGATTAAAGAGCTGGGTTATTGCAGCGGGATTGAAAACTATTCAAGGTATTTTGATGGTAGAAAATCAGGAACAAGGCCATTTTGTCTTCTTGATTATTTTCCAAAAGATTTTATTACTGTTATTGATGAAAGTCACGTAAGTCTACCACAGGTAAGGGCTATGTTCGGAGGAGACAGGTCACGTAAACAGACACTTGTAGAGTATGGTTTCAGACTACCTGCTGCTCTCGATAACCGACCTATGAAGATTGAGGAGTTTGAATCACTGACCGGCCAGACAATTTTTGTAAGTGCAACTCCGGCTGATTATGAGCTGGAGAAGAGTGAAGGGGTTTTCGTTGACCAGGTAATAAGGCCAACAGGTCTTCTTGATCCTCCTATTGAAGTAAGGCCAAGTCTTAATCAGATTGATGACCTTATGGCTGAGATTCGCAGCCGCACCAGGAATGGAGAAAGGACACTGGTTACAACCATCACAAAAAGGATGGCAGAAGAACTATCAGCCTACCTCATACGATATGATATAAGGTGCCGTTATATTCACTCTGACATTGATACCCTCGATCGTATAGACATTATGGAAGGATTAAGAACAGGCGAATTCGATGTGCTCGTTGGTGTCAACCTTTTGAGAGAGGGACTTGATCTTCCGGAGGTATCACTTGTGGCAATCCTTGATGCCGATAAGGAAGGATTTTTAAGATCATCCAGATCATTGACACAGACAGCAGGAAGAGCTGCCCGGAATCTGAACGGGAAAGTAATTATGTATGCCGATACTGTTACTGGCAGTATGAAACAGACAATAAACGAAACAAACAGGAGAAGAGAGAAACAGCTTAAATACAATAATGAGATGGGAATAACACCCACTCAGATAGTCAGAAAGACAGGAACCATTTTGAGCGGATTAAGTAAAAAAGGATTGTCTGTTAAAGCTTACATTGAACCTGATCGCCCTGATATTGCTGCAGATCCGGTTGTTAAATACATGAACAGGGATGCATTGGAAAAGGCAATAGAAAGGACCAGAAAGGCAATGGAGAAAGCTGCTTCAGTTCTCGATTTCATTGAAGCGGCACGATTCAGAGATGAACTGGCTGACCTGCAGAAAATTCTTAATACAAAATCAAACTAGGAAGTTTTTATTGCTGATATGACCATTTCATTCACATAGTCAGCAATTGCAATAGATGAAGTAAGGCCAGGTGATTCCATGCCGATAAGGTTAATAAAGCCGGGACAACCTCTTTTTGTCTCCTCCATGATATAGAAATCCCTGACTGGTTCTCCGGATTTCTGTATTTTAGGACGTATGCCTGCCATCTCAGGCGAAATATCATTAAAGTCAAGAAAAGGCAGAAATTTTCTTGCAGACCTGAAGAATGCCTCCTGTTTGAATGGAGTCAGTTTATAATCATATACATTTGAACTAAGATATGTTACATCAGGTCCAAGTTTTACTCCACCTCCGATATCAATTGTAACATGTATCCCTATACCTTCCAGGTTCGGATGAGGGACGGGATATATCAGCCTGTTTACTAACCTGTTTTTTGGTGGATTTATTTTAAAGTATTCACCTTTGCAGAATACTATTTTAAGTTTATCATCACTCATTCCAGCCATTTCAGATATCATGTCTGATGTAAGCCCAGCTGAATTGATAACAATCTGTGTTGTAAAGCTATAGATTGTTTTGTCACTATCCGTAATTGTAACCTCATACCCGTTTTGGATCTTTTTAATCGCGGTAACTTCACTGCCATAAACAATATGTCCTCCATTATTTATAGTGTTTATTTCAAATCTTTTCATGAGGGAGTGAGAGTCAACAATTCCGGTATCAGGAGAGTAGAGTGCCTGCATTGCAAAAATATTTGGTTCTATTTCAGCAATTTGACTATTCTCCATAATTTCAAGATCAACCCCGTTAAGGAGAGCTCTCTTTCGGATTCCCTCAAGAACAGCAATCTCTTTTTCTGAAGTAGCAACGATCAGCTTGCCACATTTCTTGTAAGGGATATTGTATTTATTACAATAATCGTACAGGAGGTTTCTACCTTTTACACAAAGATGAGCTTTCAGGCTTCCCTCCGGATAATATATTCCGGCATGTATGACTTCACTGTTACGGCTACTTGTCTCCTGTCCGAAGGTTGAATGTTTTTCAATCAGGAACACATTGCTGAAATTCCTTGTCATATTCTCTGCCACAGCAAGACCCACAACGCCTGCACCAATAATTGTTATAAACGAATCCATGATCGTACTATTATTGAAATTGCCATTCTTTAATGGAAGAAGTTACGCAAAACTTAGAATAATTGTGACTTTTCAAATATATGAGAAAAAAGTAAGCAGTTGTAACCACAACTATTAATTAAAATTATTGAACTTATTCAGGAATAATTTTATTCAGTGCAATAGGTTTTATATCTTTAAAAGAGAATTATGAACTAATTTTGACAATCTTTACACGCGAAAAGTAGAATTATATCAGAGATTATGACAAAAAATATTATTCAACTCAGATCTTCCGGAATCATTATGTTTGCTTTCTTCTTGTGCCTGGAATCATTTCTCAATGCACAGCCCAGAGTTGATGGCAGTTATCCTCAATATCTTTTTACTGAATTCATCAATGCAAAAGTTTTAATGAAAAATGGAACAAGTCAAAACGCCATGATGAATTATAATATAGTTACTGAAAAAATGGTTTATGAAAAGGATGGAAAATTCTATGATCTTATTAACCCGGAAACTGTTGACACCATATTTATTCTGGATAAAAAATTCACTCCAGTTGGCAAACGGTATTATGAATTTTTGTTAAAGGTACCACAAATTACACTCTTCATTCAACATAAGGGTGAACTTTTGTCTGCAGGCAAACCTGCAGGATATGGTGGCACGTCACAGTTATCAGCAACAACTACTTTATCAAGTATTGAGCTTGCAGGAGGCCGGTATAATCTGCCACTCTCTTCAGATTTTATCGTAAATAAAACATCTGTCTATTGGATACTGAAAAAGAATGAGTTACTCAGCTTTATAAACGAGAAGCAGTTTCTCAAATTATTCCCCGGTATGGAACCAGATCTGAAACTCTTTATTAAAAAGAACCGGATTAAGATTGACAAACCTGATCTGTTGATAAAACTCGTAACCTATTGTAATGGGTTGATAGAGTAGTTATGGTTAAACTTGCTGTTTAGCTTCTGATCCGCATTTTTCATATGGTTTTATCCAAAAAGGTTTTTCTATAATTAAGAATTGTATTATCAGAATATTATTAACTTTATCCAATTGGTTACAGGGATTTTATATTCAACAAATGAATTAGTATGAAAAAAGCTATATTATTTACCTGGCTTATATTCCTGGTTTTTTCTACTGATGCACAAAATAATTCTGCAACAGACGAAAAATTGGATGCAGGTTATTTTGTAACACACACACGTGCTGATTTGATAACAAAACTTGTTGATCTTCCTTGTGGAATAAATGCTGATGATCCTGTCAAAATTATCTTAACAAAGATTGAAAATTATCTGACTTCCTTTGTTCCATCTTCTAAGTATACTGATGATATTTATGCCAGGGCAGCAAATATTCAGTCACTTATAAGTCTTAAAGAGGGAGGTTATGGTATTGGATCAGTACTGGTTGACCAGAGTGGCAGAATTATTGCAGAAGCACATAATTCACAGATCCAGAAGCACAGGTCTGACCTTCATGCCGAGATGACGCTTATGACCAATTTTGAAGAGAGCCGTCTGGCAAAAAAATATGTTAATGTTTACATATACAAGCCGGGTTTAACAGTTTTTAGTTCTGCAGAACCATGCCCCATGTGTTTTATAAGAATTAACTCAGCCGGGGCAGATACAAAATATTGCACTCCAGGACCGGATGATGGAATGGTAAGCCGGATTGATTTTCTGCCCCCTGCCTGGAAGGAGATGGCATTAAAACGAAAAGTTACCATTGGTAACTGCTCTCCTGTAATGCAAAAGATTTCTCACCTGTTATTCTACTCATATCTTCTTGATGACAGGGGCCCCAAATAAGTAAATATTCATTTTCAACAGAATAAGTTACTTCCTGTGAAAAAGATGATCTGCACTGATCTCCCCTTTTTCAATGTCAGGACCCGCCCAGTTAACTTTGAAAAAGTTTGTACCACCCTCCTGGAAGTATTGCACCGATATCGAATGTAACCCGGCTTTCAGGGGTATCTGTTCATATCTTTCCGCTGCCGGATGTAATCCATCATTATTTATCAACAAAGCTTCATCTATATACAATCTTCCTCCGTCATTTGTGGTCAGATAAAACGTATATATACCATCAGCTGGTATTTTAATATACCCTGAAAAGTCGAAAGCAAAGTATTGTTCACGATCTCGGGGATTAATAGAGAAATAGGGAATCTTTCCTGTTCTATCCGGCTGCAGATTTTTAAAATCATTGACCATCCGGAATGCACCGAGATAATACCGGTAAACAAGACCAGGATCAATTTCTCCAGGTTTTAGCGGTTTGGAAAGGGTAGCTTTTACCAACGTTGCAGTTGATGGTAAGCTCTTGAATTCTCCTTTATAAGCAATCATTTTCAATGTGGTTGATCTGTCGATGATGAATGGTTTTGTGTAAAGTGTAGAATTGATATCAGGGTCTCTGCCGTTCAATGTAAAAAATATTTTTGCACCCCTTGTATCGCAGGCAAGAGTCACATTTACCTGATCAATGAAGATTTTTTTTGTCTCAGTTATATATGGGGTTGTAATGAAGTTATCTGAATTATTTACCTGAGGATGGTCACAATCAGCTGCCCATTCTTTATTAGGTTCTGGTCCCATCTCAAGTTGAAGCTCTCCACCCTTTACTAATTCAGAGTGACTGAACCAGAATTTATTTATTTTTTCTCCGTTAAGAGATACCGATTGAATATATCTGTTTTTTGCAGAGAAGTTTTTTGATTTTATGACAAATTCCTTACCAGAGTAATATAGAGAATCCAGAGTAATGGTTATTTTTTCAAAGAGGGGAGAGGCTATCTCATATGACGGATTTGTACCAGAACCTCCGTCCATCTCAAAAAGACCCATAGCGCTCATTACAAACCAGGCTCCCATCTGTCCTTCGTCTTCATCTCCTTGATAACCATTTAGTGGACCCGTCCCATAATATCTGTCTAATATTTCCCTGACCCATTTCTGGGTTAGCCATGGTTTGCCAGAGTAGTTGAAAAGCCAGGCTGCCTGCATATTAGGCTGGTTACTGTGGTTGATATAATTACAAGTGAAAAACGGGAGAGATTTTTCGAATCCATTTTCAAGCCTCCTGTTGAACTCTTCTTTACCAATCAAACCTATCAATCCTTTAATATCGTGGGGAGCAAACCAGCTGTATTGCCAGGCGTTAGCCTCAACATAATCTTTCGTTCCGAAATTATCTTCTTTACCGACTGCTGAAACATTTGGATTAAACTCTTCATACCATGGCCCCCCTTCATACTTTGGACGTACATACCTGGTTGACGGATCAAAAACGTTACGATAGTTTTGGGACCTATTCATAAAATAAAGGTAATCTTCTTCTTTCCCTAGTGTCTTAGCCAATTGGGCAACACACCAGTCATCAAACGCATATTCAAGGGTATTGGAAACAGGTCCTTCATCCGAAGGAACGTAACCCATCCGCATATATGATGATAGATTGCTGTTGCCGGCATAACCTCCGCAAGGATGAGGATGCCCCTGTCTTGTCTGGATTTCTTTCATAGCCCTGTATGCTTTCTCAATATCAAAATCCCTGATACCTTTTAAATATGCATTAGATATTAATGGTATCTCATGTTCGGCTACCATAATTCCAGAGTATTCCAATCCTCCCGGTCCTTTGTTTAGCCATCCACCATCGTCATATAGTTGGAGTTCTGACTTTGCCCACTTTGATGCAATATCAGGAGTAACAAGCGACCAGAGCTGATTAAGGTTCCAGAAGGTCATCCAGAAAGCATCGCATCCAAAAACAGGATTGGCGGGATCAGATACCTGTTTTACCTTTTCACAGGCATCAATGTATTTACCGTTTACATCGCTGAATATGGAACGGGCACAGTATGAATGGTACATATTAGTATAAAACTTCAGCTTATCTGTTTCACTGCCACCCTCCACTTTTATTTTACTTAGCATACTATTCCAAACACTTCTTGCATTTTGGTGTACTGCATCAAAATCCCATCCATACTGGTCAAGTTCAGTTTCCAGATTAAGACGGGCCTGATCAATACTTACAAAGGAGATCCCGGTCTTGATCACTATTATTTCATTTTCTGATGTCTTGAAATTTATAAACGCCCCAATATCCAGGTCTTTGGAGATAAAAATTGAATCTGCCTTCTCGACAATTTCATTTCCTTTCCAGCCTCCCATCGATTGGAAAGGTTTACTGAAGCGAGCTATAAAGTGAAGTGTATAATCGTTCCAGCCATCAATCCTGTGTATGTACCCTGTTATTTCAGTATTGTTTACTTTGTTAACAGCTGCTTTAATAATCTCAGGTTTCCCCTCTTCAGGTACCTGGAGATCAAAAATAATTCTGGCAGAACTGCTTTCCGGAAATGTATATCGCTGAAATCCGCAACGTGTGGTGCTGGTTAACTCAGCTTTTATCTTATAGTCTTCCAGCACAACTGAATAATATCCAGCTGAGGCTTCAGCGCTACCTGGCTCAACTCTTGAACGATACCCCCCATCAGGATCATCATACTTTCCTGGTTGAATCTGAAGTTCACCGGTAGAAGGCATCATCAAAAAGCTGCCCATCATCCAGGAATGAATATGTCCAAAACCGCAAATGCTTTTAATACTGTCTTCATAACCGGCATCCATTAACCAGTCATCCGTGTTGTCAGGGCTAAGCTTTACCATCCCGAAAGGCATTGCAGGTCCAGGGAACTGCATCCATCTGCTTGAGGAAGTACCAATAAATGGATCGACATAATCAACAGGTTCCTTGCTTTTTTGGGATTGGCATCCAAATAATATGTTATACAGGACGAACAATGTAAAAAGAGTTTCTATCACTTTCATTTGTTTATTTTTTGGTAAGAATCTTTTTTATAAGGATTCCGCTATATATCTGATTGAATATAGCCTTTTAAATGTAATCAGATTATTTTTTCAATCATAGTTTCATTAAATAAAATCTGCAGTTGACTCATTTATTATAATGTGAAGGATATGATAAGTATACCTGGCAGGAATATGTTTGAAAAAAAAACTTAAATTTGGTTACATCCTGTTAACAGAGAAAAAAATAATAAAAATGAGACACTTTATTACATTACTGGTGATAATAACTGCAACAAGCAGTTGTGTTAAAATTAATAATAATGCTTCAGATGTTAAGGATCAGATGATCCCTGTTGATTTAACACACGTTAAAGTTGGAGGGGAAATTGGCAGGCGGATAGATGCAACCATCTCAAACAACCTTCTTCTTCTAAATGTTGACACTGATTTTCTATCAAGTTTTCAGAAGAAGAATGACTATGGATATATTGGCTTGGGTAAGCTGATAGATGGTGCTGTGAAGATGGCTGCTTATTCAAATGATGAAAAAGTCATATCTCTGAAAGACCATCTTATCGGTGAGATAATCAAAGCGCAGGAGACCGATGGTTACATCGGAAACATGACCCCTTTAAATCGTATTGTTAAACTCTGGGACATTCATGAAATGGGGTATATCATTAATGGATTGATCACCGATTTCACATTATTTGGTGATAAAGAGTCACTCAGGTCTGCCCGGGAGGCAGCAGATTACATAATTGAGAACTGGTCAAAGATTCCTGCAGACTGGGGTGAAAAAACCGGTGTTACAGAGCATGTTGCAATAACCGGTTTACACAGAACAATATATACTCTTTTTCTTGTTACAAAGGAGAATCGCTACCTCGATTTCTGTTTGAATGAGCTTAATCTTCGAAACCTTGATCCACCAATTGTGATAGGCCGGCGAAGACTGATTGAGGGGCATATCTATGGCTTTATGGCAGCCTCTCTTGCCCAGCTGGAATTATTCCGAATGAAGCCTGATGAGAAACTACTTGTTCCGGCAATGAGGGCATGTCATTTCCTTACTTCAGAAAACGGAATGTCAATATCAGGGGGGGCCGGGCAATCTGAAATCTGGACGGATGACCAGGATGGCCGCGGAGATCTGGGTGAATCATGTGCAACCGTATATCTGTTGCGTGTTTATGATAACCTATTAAGGTTGAAAAACGACTCCCGATTTGGGGATATAATGGAACGGACAATCTATAACGCACTATTTGGTGCCCAGTCACCTGATGGCAGACAGATCCGTTACTTTACTCCTCTTGAAGGAGATCGTCGCTATCATAATGGTGATACTTATTGTTGTCCATGCAATTACCGCAGATTCATTTCCGAACTTCCCTCAATGATTTATTACAAGGTCAGGAATGGAGTGGCCATCAATCTTTATTCTTCATCAAATGCTGATATATCACTCGATAATAATTGTACTGTTAATATAAAGCAGGAAACTGACTATCCTAACTCCGGACACGTAGTGATAAATATCAATCCATCAGAAGATACCTCATTCCCATTAATCATGAGGATACCTTCCTGGTGCCGGGATGCCCGTATCTCTGTTAACGGGCAACCTTTAGATTATGTTTGCAGGCCGGGAACATTTGCAGAGATTGGGCGGCTCTGGAAAGCAGGCGATCAGGTAGTGCTGGATATGCCAATGGAGTGGAGGCTTGTAAAGGGCAGAGAGAGACAGTCCGGGCGTGTGGCAATAATGAGAGGACCACTTCTCTTCTGCCTTAATCCAGATCAGAATGAGACACTTGCTAAACTTGATGCAGCAGATCTTAGCAGGATAGTTATTGATAAGTCTTCAATCGATTCCCTGCCTGTTTCTGATAATTCAGTCCGGCCTGATGGAATTGCCTGCCGTTTAAAAGCAGGTACAGTACCTATGGCGCTTGGAAATAGTCGCAATATTAGCCTGACATTAACTGAATTCGCTGACCCCGATGGTAAATGTACTTATTTCATGGTACCTGATTTATCAGAAGCTGTAACCGATGAATTAATTGGACTCTGGTGACAGATTAACCGGAAAACGACTTCAGGGGTTAGCAGGCTATATCAGTTGGCTTTAATTTCTGTCATTGACGGAGGAGAATCAGCCGGGTTACTACCCCAGTTGATATTTGGTTCCGGACCCATTTCAAAGATAAGTGCACCTCCGTCAGTTATCTCCTTATGAGAAATCCATGTCTTGCTCATCTTTTTACCATTCAGATAGGCCGATTGAATAAATTTATTTTCTTTGGAGCTATTCGTTGCCCTTATTGTAAAAGTTTTGTTATGGCCCAGGTCAATAGTTGTAATTCCCGGCACAGGACTTCCGATAACATAAGATGTCAAGCCAGGTGTAACAGGATAAAATCCCATTGCACTGAAGATATACCATGATGAAAGTGAACCCATATCTTCATTGCCGCAAAGTCCACCCGGTCCTGACCTGTAAAGTTCTTCTGTCACCTGTCTGACTCTTTCCTGGGTTTTCCAGGGAGCACCGGCATAATTATATAAATACGCTACATGGTGCGATGGCTGGTTTCCATGCACATATTGTCCTATAGTGCCAGTTACTCCAATATATTTTGGAGGTGTGATATTTGGACTCATGGTAAAAAAAGTATCAAGCTTGCTTATGAATTCTTTATTACTTCCAAAGAGTTGAATAAGTCCCTGAATATCGTGCTGGACCGACCAGACATACTGCCATGCATTTGATTCTGTATAGTGCCGGTTTGGTCGTCTGCCAACAAGTAAAGGATCAAAATACCTGTACCATGTATGATTGCCCTCTTTTTTTATTTCCTGTTCCCGTCCGTTTATTGCCTCAAGCCAGGAACCATCATAATTTTTAGGACGCATGAACCTGGTTTCAGAATCCCATAGATTTTTATAGTTGTGTGCTCTTTTCATAAATAACAGGTAATCATCATTTTTGCCAAGCTCTTTTGCCAATTGAGCAATACACCAATCATCATAAGCAAGTTCCAAAGTGTTAGGAACAGCTTCAGTCACTTTGTCGATAGGGGCGTAACCAACTTCCATGTAATATTTCAGACCTGATCTTCCGGCATGAGCAGGCACGGGTGGTGATGGAAGCTCAAGTGCTTTCTTTCGCATAGCACTGTAAATGAATTCAACGTCGAAATCCCTGTATCCTTTAAGGTATGCATCAACAATTATTGGGATCAGGTGATCGCCTACCATTGCTTCCCCGAAAACATTTTGAAAATGTTGTGCCGGAAGCCATCCATACTCTTTTGTTTTTGCGATTATTGACCTGATAAAATCAGTCACATGGTCCTGTCCTACCAGGGTCAGTAATGGATGTTGTGTTCTGTAAGTATCCCAGCATGAGAATGATCCGTAATAGTCGTAGCCTTTTGCTTCATGTACCTTACCATCAGAACCTGTATATTTACCATCAACATCCTGTGAAATATACTGGGCTAGTAAGGAATGATAAAATGCAGTATAAAAAATTTGTTTTTTCTCCTCACTTGTCTCATCAATCTTGATTTTAGATAATTCTTTATTCCATGTTTCCTTCGCGTTTTTTCTTACAAGGTCAAAATCCCAACCGGGGATCTCTTCATACAGATTTTTCCTGGCACCTTCGATACTTACAAAAGAGATACCTACTTTCACCAGGATCTGCTCTTTTTCTGAAGTTCTGAAACAGACAAATGCCCCTATTTTATCTCCGTTTTCCCCATTTTTATAAGGGAATATGCCACTTCCGGATTCCGGGGTCTTGTAATCTGTATCGAAAGTTCCATAGTATGCAAAAGGTTTGGAAAATTCAGCTGCAAAATAGATTTTGCCTAATCCGGCACTTTTTACACCTTCAATCCGGTTATTATTCACTATTTTAAGCTCTGACTTACTTTCCGAATTCATATTGCCGATTTTGTGACCCAGATCCAGGATAATTCTTGAGTTATTCGCCATAGGGAATGTATAACGATGAAATCCTGCTCTCTTAGTAGCTGTTAATTCAGCTTTTACCTGACAATCTTTCAGAAATACAGAATAGTATCCAGGTGAGGCTGTTTCATCTGAATGATCAAATCGCGAACGATATCCCTCTTCAGGATGCTCCAAAGATCCAGGAACGACTTTTAGTTTATCCCCAATACCTGGCATAATCAAAATTTCTCCTCCATTTGCCATACCCACTCCGCTCCAATGCATATGGCTGAATCCCATAATTGAAGTCTCAGAATAAATATAGCCTGCACAATATGTCCAACCCTGGGTATTTATGTCAGGACTCAGATGCACCATAGCATATGGAAGTGATGCTCCGGGGAAAGTATGGCCGAAGAAATCAGTACCGATGAACGGATCCACAAAATCCACTGGTTGTTTCGATTGTGAATTAACTGTAAATGGTGAGAGAAAATTGGAAACTACAGTAAAAACGATAAAAAAAGTCATTACATTCTTCATAAGTTACTATTTTTTGGATATCAGAAATGAAGGATTCGTTATAATATTTTAGTAATATTGATTATTCTGATAAAAAAACAAAATAAAACTAAAAAGATTTAAATTTAATGCAAGATGATCAAATTACCAGAATTTTTTCTTTTTCAAAATAGTCTCTTTATCGAGATTTTCAATTTTAAGAGATACTGACTTAATGGATTAAATTAGGTATTTATTGTAAGATTTTTAAATAGTAATTGATAATTAATACGTATGACTCAAAAGGTATGTTTTAAGATTAAAGTGGCTGCATCTGTACTATTTGTAATAAGTTTTATATTAGGTGGTTGCAGTGATAATAAAAATAAGTCTCTTATATATGACCTTAGATGTGAGAACCTTGTTAATCCACTCGGAATTGGTTCTGACAGACCAAGATTTAGCTGGAAAACCCGCGCAATACAAAATGGAATACAGCAAAAAGCTTTTCAGCTGATGGTAGCAAGTGATAGTATTATGCTGAGAAGAGATGATTGTGATCTCTGGAATTCAGGGGAAGTTTCCTCATCTGCCAGCATTCTGGTCCCATATAATGGAAAGGATTTGAAATCGAGGTCAGTTGGATACTGGAAAGTGCGGATGTGGGATGAGAATGGAAATGCATCACAATGGAGCAAAATAGCACATTTTACAGTTGGTTTGCTCGGGGATAGCGACTGGAAGGCAGATTATATCGGTTTGCCGGATGAAAAAGATATATCCGGATCGCCCTTGCTAAGGTCTTCCTTCAATATTTCTGATCCTGATCAAAGACTTTTGCTCTATGTTAATTCACTGGGTTATCATGAAGTACTAATTAATGGTAAGAAGGTTGGTAATGATGTTTTATCTCCTGCTGTATCTCAATTTAACAAGCGATCACTTGTAGTTACGTATGATGTATCGTCATATGTGAGGGTGGGGGATAATGATCTGATTTTAAGACTGGGCAGCGGATGGTATAATTCAGGATTGCCAGGTGTTATCAATAAAGGACCTCTTGTGAGGGCACAGCTTGAAAAATTGCACTCCGGTAGTTGGCAAGAAATTTTATCAACCGGTAGATCATGGAAAGGCAGGAAAAGTGAATATTCTTTATATGGATCATGGAATCCAAATGGATTTGGCGGGGAAAAAGTTAATGGTACCCTTATCATCAAAGATTGGTCATCAGAAAACCTGGATAAATTAGAATGGTCTCCTGTTTCACAGGTAAATGTACCCGGTCACATGGTTACAGCCCAAATGGTTGAGCCAAACCGTATTAAAGAAATAATACTCGCAGATTCTGTTATTACAATTTCTGATGGAGTTTATCTGGTTGATATGGGAAAGAATCTGACCGGATGGCTAAAAGTAAATTTTCCACCGTTGCAAAAAGGACAGGAGGTAATAATGGAGTATTGTGATCACCTTGATAATGAAGGGAAATTTGTTGACAGAGATCAGAAGGACACTTATTTAGCTTCGGGTGATGGCCAGGAAACTTTTATAAACAAATTCAATTATCATGGATTCAGGTACGTGAAAATTTCAAATCTAACCGTTAAACCTGCCAAAGAGGCAATTACTGCATACCTGATTCATACTGATTATTATATGTCTTCAGATTTTGAATGCTCGGATAATGACATGAACAGGATACACGATATGATTTTTTATACACTTCGATGTCTTAGTCTGGGAGGTTATCTGGTTGATTGTCCTCAGATTGAACGCCTTGGCTATGGAGGTGATGGTAATGCATCAACTGAAACAGCCCAGATGATGTTTGGACTGGGGCCACTCTATTCCAACTGGTTGCAGGCCTGGGGAGATTGTATCAGGGAAGATGGAGGAATGCCCCACACTGCACCCAATCCCTATGCGGCAGGTGGAGGTCCCTACTGGTGTGGCTTTATTATTTCAGCATCCTGGAAGACTTATCTTAGTTTCGGGGATACTCTTATTCTGGAAAAATATTATCCGGTAATGAAGAAATGGCTCGGTTATGTTGAAAAGTATTCACTAACTGGCCTTCTGAAAAGATGGCCTGATACCGACTACAGAGTTTGGTACCTTGGAGATTGGGCAAGCCCTGAAGGTGTCAATGAGAAGTCTGAAAACTCAATTGACCTGGTGAGTAATTCATTCGTTTGTATGTGTTATGATTATATGCAGAAAATAGCGGAAGTCATTGGAAAGACAGATGATATTCAACAATTCTCAATAAAACGTGATAAACTCAAAAAACTCGTGCATCAGACATATTATAAAGCTGATAGTAAAACTTATGCTGAAGGAACACAGATAGATCTATGCTTTCCTCTGCTTGCAGGAATTGTACCTGATTCCTTGATAAGCAAAGTAAAGGAGAATCTTAGTTTCGAAATAGAAAATAATCATAAAGGACATATTGCCTGCGGATTAGTAGGTATCCCTGTTTTTACTGAGTGGGCAGTTGAAAACAATGCCTCTCAGCTGGTATATTCAATGTTAAAAAAAAGAGATTATCCCGGTTATCTGTACATGATTGATAATGGAGCAACTACAACATGGGAGGAGTGGAAGAATAGCAGAAGTTACATTCATAATTGTTTTAATGGCATTGGAGCGTGGTTTTACCAGGCTCCTGGAGGTATCCGAATGGATAAAGATTATCCTGCATGGAACCATGTTATTATTGATCCACAGATCCCTGATGGGATTACCTGGGCAAATACAACCAAGGAGACACCATATGGCCCGGTAAGGGTGAATTGGAAAATTGATGGAGCACTCTTTAAGATGCAATTGGATATTCCGGTTGGTGTAAAATCAAAAATAATCATACCTGAGGGTGTTCTGAAATATACATTGAATGATGAAGATTATGATTTGAAGCAGGAGCTGGAATTTATTGAAATACTAAGTGGTAAGTATTATTTTTCCTGTATTCTGAAACAGTAAACTTGCTGATTCATTTTTTCATGGAAATTATTTCAGAAAAGCGTTCAAAAGTCACATATTGTATATGAATTATTTTAGCATATTTTTATATACTTTCGATTAACGTTAAAAATCTTAATAGAATAATCAAATGGAAGGAAAAAATCAGAATCAAAAAGATATTTATCTGGGTCTTGATATCGGAGGAACCAAATGCAGTGTGGTTGTTGGTGACTCCTCTTTTTTAATTAAGAAGAAAGTTGTTTTCGATACAAATACTGAAAGAGGCTATATGGCAATTCTGGGTGATTTCAAAAGACATATTAGTACATTACTGGCAGATTTTTCAGATTTTAATTTGAAGAGGATCGGTATTAGTTGCGGTGGACCGCTTGACTCAAGAAAGGGAATGATTTATTCACCTCCAAATTTACCAGGATGGGATAATGTACCAATTACCAGGATATTCAGTGAGGAATTTGGTGTTGATACCGCATTGCAGAACGATGCTAATGCATGTGCTCTTGCCGAGTGGTTGATGGGAGCAGGAAAAGGGACCTCAAATATGATTTTCCTTACTTTCGGAACTGGAATGGGGGGAGGTTTGATCTTAAATGGCAGGCTCTACAGCGGGACAAATGACCTTGGAGGTGAGGTTGGTCACATGAGGCTGGCAAAGACAGGTCCAGTCGGTTTTGGAAAAGCCGGCTCTTTCGAAGGATTCTGCAGTGGCGGTGGAATAGCCCAGCTTGCAAAATCGATAGTATCTGAAAAACTTGAAAAAAATCAGCCTGTTGGATTTTGTCCAACAAAGAAGGAGATAAATACTATTGATACTAAAATGGTGGCAATGGCAGCCCAATCAGGCGATCCGGTTGCAAATGAGATTATTCGTATCTCAGCAGAATATCTTGGTCAGGGACTTGCAATACTCATTGATGTACTGAATCCTGAATGTATTGTAATAGGAAGCATATATGCCCGAAATGAGATGCTTTTTAAGCCTGTAATTGAAAAAGTTCTACATAAGGAAGCAATTCCTGCATCCTTTGAAGTATGCCGGATTAAACCAGCCGAACTCGGCGATTCAATAGGTGATTATGCGGCTCTCTGCGTTGCAATTTATGAGGATAAATTTTAATTAATTTCAATATGGAAAACAATATTCTTCTGAAAGATTTGATAGTAAGATATCCTGAGTTATTACAGGTTGAAAAAGAGATATGGAATGCTTCAGAATGTCTGATTAATTGTTATCAGCAGGGCAGAAAGGTTTTGGTATGTGGAAATGGAGGAAGTTGTTCCGATTCGGACCATATAGTAGGCGAGTTGATGAAAGGTTTTGAACAGAAACGTCCGGTTAGCGAAAATCTGAGAACCAAACTAATGAAGATTAACCTTGAACGTGGAGAATATCTTTCTGAGAAACTTCAGCAGGGTTTGCCCGCAATTTCACTTACTGCTCATAGTGCTCTTATAACAGCAGTTGCAAATGATACGGATGCTGATCTGATTTTTGCACAGCAGGTCGTTGGTTATGGTAATGAAGGAGATGTACTGATTGGAATAAGTAGTTCAGGGAATGCACAAAACATTTTCGATGCAATAATCACTGCAAAAGCAAAAGGCATGATTGTTATTGGCTTAACAGGTGAATCGGGAGGCAGGATGAAAGCACTCTGCGACATTCTTATAAATGTTCCCCGGGGACGTACTGCTTTTGTCCAGGAACTGCATCTTCCTGTTTATCACACACTTTGCCTGATGATAGAGAATTTTTTCTTTGGGGAAAAATAAGATCTGATACTTTGTTAATGTATTATCCGGTATCATAATTAATATCCAATTCATTTATAATACAAAATGCCATGGCAATGAGGGATAAAAAAAATGGTGTTTCAAAAAGTCCGATTTCAAGACGAACCTTTATGAATAATGCAGCTGCCGGGTCAGCTTTTTTAGTTTTGCAACCTTTAACAAACTTAATCACTAAGGATATTCATCAGTCTGAATCATGGCCTCCCGGTGCCTCCAAATTTAAATTTCACATGATAGGTCATGGACATATCGATCCGGTATGGCTCTGGCCATGGTTCGAAGGTATTTCAGTTGTTCATAGCACATTCCGGTCAGCATTGGACCGCATGAATGAAACACCCGATTTTACCTTTACCACAAGTTCTGCACAGTTTTTTCAATGGATTGCCGACAATGATCCCGTAATGCTGGGTGAGATACGGAAGCGCGTGGAAGAAGGCCGATGGAATTTAGTAGGTGGATGGTGGGTAGAACCTGACATGAATATCCCCTGTGGAGAATCGATGGTAAGGCAGGGATTATATGGGCAGCTTACTCTGCAGCGCCTTCTGGGTCAACGAGCCACAGTTGCAACCAATCCCGATTCATTTGGGCATGCAGGTACTCTGCCTCAGATTATAAAGTTGCAGGGGATGGAAAATTATATTTTTATGCGTCCCGGACCAAAGGAAAAAGAGATTCCTGCTGATCTTTTCTGGTGGGAAGGCCCTGACGGAACACGTGTTCTGACTTACAGGATCCATATAAGTTATAATGATGGAGGATCAGTAAAGAACCGTATTAAAAGTATTCTTTCACAAGTCCTCGATAAACCTCTGAAGAGTTTTATGGCATATTATGGTGTTGGTGATCATGGTGGTGGAGCAACTAAGGAAAGTATAAGATCCATTGAAGAATTAAAGGTAGAAAAGGGTGCCCCTGCTATATTCTACAGTACTGCTGACAACTACTTCAGAGATGTTAGGAAAGAGAATATTATGAATCTTCCTGTTGTAAAGGATGACCTTCAGCACCATGCTGTTGGATGCTATACTGCCGAATCGGAAATTAAAAAGGGGAACAGACACTCTGAAGCAGCTCTGATTATTGCTGAAAAAATTGCAGCAATTGGTTCAGTTGCATGGGGTGCAAGATATCCGAAACAGGAACTCACTTCGGCATGGCAAAGAGTGCTTTTCCTTCAGTTCCATGACAGTATGGCCGGCTCTTCACTCTATGACCATTCCCAATCAGCCCGTGAAGGTTATGGTTATGCCCTTGACATTGCAAGACAGGCTACTTATATGGCTGTTCAGAAGCTTGAATGGCAGGTCCCTTCCGAAGATCCTTCTTCACAATACCTTGTTGTCTTCAACCCTCATGCCTGGGAAGTACGGGGAAATTTAGAATATGATTTTAACTGGAATGAAGCAAGCAATTTGTCGCGTGTGGAAGATGAACAAGGCAGATCTCTTCTTCATCAATGGGCTCCTGGTTCCAGCGAGACTGGCAGCCGTAAGAAGCTTATTGTAAATACATTGATACCACCTCTCGGGTATCGTCAGATAAGGATCATGAAAGGTGATTCGTTAAAAGCTAAGGATACTGCCAGTGCAGTAGCAAACAGCATTGAGAATGAATTTCTCAAAGTGCGTTTTTCCTCAGATGGCACATTAAGCATTTTCGATAAAGAAAACGGGAAGGAAGTATTTCTCAATGGTGAGAATGGATGCAGGGCTGTTGTAATTGATGATCCAAGTGATACCTGGAGTCATGATATTAAAACATATTCTAATGAGATTGGATCTTTTGGAAAAGCCTCACTCAGGATTATCGAAAATGGGCCTCTGCGTTCTGTAGTACGTATTGTTACAACATATGGTACTTCTTCCCTGACAATTGACTGGATTCTGACTGCAGGGTCACGAAATCTGGAGGCAAAAGTTACTCTCGACTGGCATGAACATCTTAAAATGCTCAAATTCTCTTTCCCTGTTGATACAGAATCACCATCATTAACATATGAAACACCCTATGGCCATATTGTTAGGGCGGCAAATGGTGATGAAGATCCTGGTCAGCGATGGATTGACCTGACTGGCAATTCCAATGGAGTAATATATGGTCTTACAGTTATAAACGATGCCAAGTATGGATATAGTGTTCTTGGAAACGATATGCGGATATCTGTTGCCCGCTCTGCAGTTTATGCACATCATAATCCAAAGGTTCTTGATATGAAGGCTGAGCATCTCTGGATGGATCAGGGCATACAGACCTTTCGTATGTTACTGGTCCCTCATAAGGATATATGGAAGAAGAGTAACATAGTAAGAATTGCGGAAGAGTTCATGGCTCCACCAGTTGCAATTTATCAGGGAATACATGGAGGATCTCTGCCAAAGGCCAGCTCTTTCCTGGACATAAATGTGCCAGATGTCGTTGTAACGGCTGTAAAGCTTTCAGAGAATAATGAGGATATAATTATTCGATGTGTTGAGAGCTCAGGATCAGAGGCTTTTGCAACACTTGACCTGCGTTTTGTAAATCGTAAATGGGCAGGTAAATTCCGTCCTTTCGAAATTAAAACTCTTAGGATAGATAAAAATTCAGGTGTTATAAAAGAAGTTAACCTTCTTGAAGAGTAAGAAAAAAGTTTTAACTATACTTGAATAACTTTTACCTTATACCAGTTTATCCTGGTTCAAATGATTTAAATTATTAATAATAAAACATTGAAGAGCATGAGTAATTCTAAAATCGGACTTAAAAAAACACTTCCTGTTTTTATGACTTTCATTGTAATGGGATTTGTCGACATTGTAGGTGTTGCAACTGGTTATATCAAGCAAGATTTTCAACTCACTGATTCAGTTGCACAATTTCTTCCATCAATGGCATTAATGTGGTTCTTCCTTATGTCAGTCCCTTCAGGTATTTTACAGGATAAATATGGTAAAAGGAATATGCTGAATATTGGTATGGCACTTACGGGAGCCGGAATGATCATTCCTTTCATTCATTATTCTTTCCCTGTGATGCTTGCTGCCTTCATTGTGCTCGGGATCGGGAATACTATAGTTCAGGTATCTGCCAATCCATTGTTACATGATGTTGCCCCACGCGAAAAGTATTCAAGTTATATGAGTTTATCCCAATTTGTGAAAGCTATCTGCTCTCTGCTGGGTCCTGTAATCACAACAGCGATGGCTGCTTTCTTTGGCAACTGGAAACTCGTCTTTGCCGTTTATGCCATAACCTCTTTTCTATCGGTTTTGTGGCTCTTCCTTACAAAAATAGAAGAGACAAAATCAGACCATGACCCCGCTACTTTCAAATCATGTTTCAGTCTGTTGAAAAATCCTTTTATTGCACTGATGGCTTTGGGTATTTTTATGCTTGTTGGTTCTGATGTCGGTATGAATTCGAATATTGCCAACTTCCTGAATGTAAAGCATGGACTAAACCTGGAGCAGGCATCTTTAGGCATAAGTCTCTATTTCACAGCACTTATGATAGGACGATTTCTTGGAGCTGTTTTGCTTAACTGGTTCCCATCCCGCAAGTTTCTTGTTGGAACTGCAATTGTTTCATTAATTAGCCTGATTGTGATGATGATAGCTCCATCTCTTATGATAGCGCGTATTGCAATCTTCATGGTCGGACTGGGATCTGCCAATTTATTCCCACTAATATTTGCAATTGCGGTTGAGAAAATGCCCAGCCGTGTAAATGAGATTTCAGGATTACTTATTATGGCCGTTTCCGGCGGAGCTTTTATTCCTCCTGTTATGGGAGCTGTTAGCACTGCATTCGGTGTGGTCTCGAGTTTCTTTGTTCTGGTTATCTGCATGGTATACCTGGTAAGTGTGGGAATTTATTCATTAAAGAAATAATTCAGTAAGATGAAAAGAGATCAGCTTCAGAAATTACTCAATGAAATAAGCTCAGTAAAAATTGCGGTTATTGGTGACTTTTGTCTCGATGCATATTGGTTTATAGATGAAAAGATGAGCGAGATTTCTGTCGAGACAAACCAGGTAACCAGACCTGTCCGGAAGCAACGTTACTCACTGGGAGGTGCCGGTAACGTAACAAATAACCTGGCAGCAATGGGGATAAAAGATATTCGTGCCTTTGGGGTGATAGGTACTGATCCTTTCGGTGCTGAGATGGTAAGGATAATGAAAGAGACCGGTATAGGACCCGAAAATCTTTTGGTACAGGAAGATGTCTGGTATACTCATACCTATGCAAAGCCCTATATTGATGACAAAGAGCTTAATCGTGTCGATTTCGGAAATTATAATAAATTATCAGAAGCGACAGCTGACCTGCTCATTTCAAATCTTATAGATGAAATTCCTGAAGTTGATATTATCCTTATTAATCAGCAAGTGCCATCCGGTATCCATACCGATTATTTTAAAAAGAGATTGCTTGATGTGATACATAGATTTCCGGGGAAATTGTTTATTGTTGACAGCCGTAATTTTAACGATTATTACAACGGAACCATTCGTAAGATGAATGATACTGAAGCTGCCAGATTGTGTGGTCTGAATAAGAAACCAGACGATGTTGTACTCTATTCCGAAGTGGTTTCCTCTGCAAAAAGTTTGTACAAACGATTCAGAAAACCACTCTTTATAACACGTGGAAGTAAAGGGTCACTTACAATTGATGAAACCGGGATATCTGAAATTCCTGGGTTGGTGATACTTTCAAGAGTCGATACTGTTGGTGCAGGTGATAGTTATCTTGCGGGAGCAGCGTCAGCTCTGGCCGCCGGTTATGATATGGAAACTGCTGCCAAAATAGGTTCCTTCGTAGCAGGGGTTACTGTCCAGAAACTATTTCAGACAGGTACTGCAACTCCAAGTGAGATTCTTTCAATTGGGGAGGATCCTGACTTTATCTTTTCCTCAGAGCTTGCTGAAGATATCCGTCAGGCCAGGTATCAGATAAACACCGAGATAGAAATCATTAATAAGATAGATAAGAAATTGCAGATAAAGCATGCAATATTTGATCATGATGGTACAATCTCCACTCTTCGCGAAGGCTGGGAAATGATCATGGCTCCTATGATGATAAATGCTGTTTTGGGAGACAGGTACAAAGATGCAGATGAAGTATTGTTTCAGAAAGTTCAGACACTGGTTAATGAATTTATTGACAAAACCACCGGTATACAGACTCTTGTTCAGATGAAGGGTCTGATTGACCTGATAAGGGAATTTGGATGTGTTCCTGAAGAAAAAATGCTCGACGAATTTGGCTATAAAAAGATTTATAACGATGAGTTGCTGAAGATGGTAAAAGAACGTGAAAAGAAGATGGAGCGGGGAGAACTTGTTATTGATGATTTCACTATGAAGAACGCTGTGCCTTTTCTTCAGAAGCTCTATGATGCAGGTATTAAGCTCTACCTGGCAAGTGGAACAGATGAAGAAGATGTGAAAAGGGAAGCTGAAGTTTTAGGTTATGCTCCCCTGTTTGAGGGCAGGATCTATGGAGCTGTAGGTGATATTACTATTGAAGCCAAAAAAATAGTACTTGACAGGATACTTGATGAAATAGGAGAATCTGTTTTTGGAAAAGTTGTCACTTTTGGAGATGGCCCGGTTGAAATAAGAGAAACAAAAAAAAGAAATGGGGTTGCAGTTGGGATTGCTAGCAACGAACTGAGGCGTTATGGTTTGAATAAGAAAAAGCGCACCAGGCTAATTAAAGCAGGTGCTGATATCATAATTCCTGATTTTTCACAATCTGAACATATTTTAAATTTGTTAAATATCTGATAATAAACATTATGCCTTACCCTAAGTTGGACAGGAGCCTGCTTGCTATAAAAGAATTGAGCGGAAGGAAAAATAAGGTATTTATTGAAGTTAATTGCGTCCCAGTTACACAGGAACCGGCAGATATTTCTGCAGATGGGAAGAATCTTATCCAAAAAACTGCGGAGAGGATCAGGATGGCCAGGCAGAAACAAAGGCCGGTTATGCTCACTTTCGGAGCTCACACAATTAAAAACGGTATGGCTCCAGTATTGATCAGGTTAATGGAAGAAGGCTGGCTTACACATCTGGCTACAAATGGGGCAGGAATTATCCATGACTGGGAATTTGCTTTTCAGGGAAAATCAAGTGAGGATGTTCGTGAAAATGTTGAAAAGGGTCAGTTTGGAATATGGAAAGAAACAGGATTTTTTATTAATCTGGCTTTAATAGTTGGAGCCTTTGAAGGATTAGGTTACGGGGAATCAGTTGGTAAAATGATTTTTAAAGAGGGACTCATGATTCCAGATATTGAATACCTTCATAATGAGGCAATTAATAAGATAAAAATAGATCCTGGTCTGGCAGCTTCGGCAATCGACTTTGCAGGTGTTATAGAACGATTCAACCTTAAGCCGGGCTTCATGACTATTCCTCATTCATATAAAAAATTTTCAGTTCAGTCCCGTGCTTATGAATTGGGTATTCCTTTCACTGGTCATCCGATGTTTGGTCATGATATAATATATACACACCCATTGAATCATGGAGCTGCTATAGGTAGAACTGCATTAAATGATTTTCTCACTTATGCAAAAAGTGTCAGTAATCTTGATTATGGTGTCTATATGTCTATCGGATCAGCGGTAATGTCACCCATGATCTTTGAGAAAGCATTATCGATGTCCCAGAACCTAATTATTCAGAAAAATGGACATATTGATAATCACTACATGCTTATAGTTGATCTGGCCAAATCAGAATGGGACTGGCAAAAAAACGGAGAACCACCGGCAGATAATCCATCTTATTACCTTCGTTATTGTAAGACTTTTCACAGGATGGGAGGGGAAATGCATTACCTGACTGCAGATAACCGTGATTTCCTATTAGCCATTTATCAGAACCTGGCGGGTAAATGATTTTTAACTATAACTACTTTTATTATGATAAGGCATGAGATAATTGAATTAAAGAAAGAAGCTGAAAACCACCTCGTTAACGACCTGTTGCCATTCTGGATACCACGGATGGTAGATAAGATTAACGGAGGGTTTATAACACATTTTGATAAAGATGGAAAGGACAGTGGTGAAGATGAAAAATCGCTCATTGCACAGACCCGCTGCCTTTATACGCTATCTTCAGCACATCGTGCAGGCTATGGTGAGGGAAAGTTTGCCGGGTTGGCAAAGCATGGTGCTGATTTTCTTATTAACAAAATGTGGGATAAGGAATATGGTGGTTTTTATTGGATGATGGACCGTAAGGGAAATGTGAAAATAGATCAGAAAATAATCTATGGACATAGCTTTGCAATCTATTCACTCAGTGAATATACATTGGCTACCGGCGATCCACGTGGAATTGAATATGCTGAAAAAGTGTTTGACATGATCCAGAAATATTGTGTCGATTCAATGTATGGTGGTTACTGGGAGATGTTTCATCGCGACTGGACTCTCTGTGGACCGGGAGGCCAGGGTGGTGACAGAAAAACACTGGATGTCCATATGCATCTGATGGAAGCCTTTACAACCCTGTATGAATGTACCGGTAAAGATGTGCACCGGCGTAAATTGCTGGAAGATATTGATCTCCTGATTAACCGAATTATCCATCCTGTATATAAAACCGGGATACCCCAGTTTTTTAAAGACTGGAGTGTTGCTCCTCAAATTAAGTTTGACATTATATGGGGATGGGATCGGTTCTCGGAAGAAGGGCAAAAGGGAAATGCTACTGATAATACCTGTTATGGCCATAATGCTGAATTCGCCTGGCTATTGATCCATGCTTTAAGAATCCTGAAAACTGACCCGGATATTTATTCGGATATGTTTAAAACTATTTTCGATCATACCGTTAATAATGGAATTGATTATGAATTTGGTGGAGTATATGTTGAAGGTCCTCATTCAGGTGGTGTTTATGACAGGGAAAAGGAGTTCTGGCAACAGGCTGAAGTATTGATCGGTCTTCTTGATGGAGTGCTCATGTTCGGAGACGAAAAATATTGGCTTGCATATAAAAATGTTCACCGTTTTGTATTGGATAAAGCAGTAAATAAAGGTGTTGGGGAGTGGTATCCTTTACTTTCCCGTCGTGGTGAACCGATATGGACTCATATGGGACATTCATGGAAGATCAACTATCACACTGTCAGATCTATGATCCAAAGCATAAAACGTTTGGATAAGATTGCTGCAGGTCTTAAATAGTTAAAATATTAGTAATTTACCTCTTAACTGAATGAATTGTCTCAGTTGAGAAAATAATTGTTAATGACGCTATTAGGTTGATTCTATTGTATTTTCGTCTTTATCAAATTTTATAAAAAGAAGAGGTTTGCGGAACCATGAAGTCCTCCATGCTCCGTAGAGTACGCCTGTTGTCAGCCAGCAAAGACCAACAATTTTAGCTTTAATATCTAGGCTCAACCATAGATAGAAACAAACTGCAAATCCAAGGAGAGGAATCAGAAATGGCCATATTTTTTTTCTGTCACTGCGTAAAAAGTATCTGACAAAGGAGGAGGCATTAACACCCATAAATGCGATAAGTGCTCCAAAATTAAGCAACTGTGCACCTAATGGATACGTAAGGAGGAATGCACCGCCAAGTACCACCACTCCGACAAGAATTATATTATTGCTTGGTATATGTGTCCGCGGGTTTACTGCACTAAAGAATTTCATCGGAATGGCGTTGTCGCGACCCATTCCATAGAGAAGACGGCCTGCACCCAGGTGGGCACCTGAACCTGAACCGATAGTTGCAATCAACAAAGCAATATTTACAGTGAAAAACAGCCATTGGCCACCTGCTTTTCCTGCTACAAAGCAAAATGCAGTATCCTGATCTGGAAAATTTGTACCAGGCCATATTAACTGGGCAAAATATACCTGAATAGATGCAAGTACTCCAGTTATAAGACATACCAGCACAGTCGCACGGAGGATGTTGCGTCGCGGGTTGTGAACCTCTTCTGACAACGTCGAAATCCCATCAAAACCAATATAGGTTAGTACCGCCAGTGATGCACCTGCTGAGACTGCAGAAAACGAAAAGGTTTTTGGATCATAGAAAGGTTGTGTCCATCCGGCAAGACCATCGGGCGGTTGAAGCCAGAGATAGCGGATTGCTGATCCGAGAAAAAGCAGGATTACTACACCAAGACCGGTGGCTATTATTGTGTTGGTGCGTGCGCTCGACTCAATTCCACGCAGGTTCATCAATGTAAAAAGAACTGAAAAGGCAACAGCATATACAGCGAAAGGTATTTCCGGAATAAAATTCATTGCAGCTTTACTTGCCCATATTACGCATATTATTGGATTCATTACGTAATCAAAAATCATCCCCCAGCCAACGAAATAGCCCACCGATGGATGAATTTCACGGCTGACATATGTATAGGCAGAGCCGGCGCTGGGATAGGCATTCGCCATTCGGCCATAACTGATTGCAGTTAACAGCATGGCAACCATGCCAATCAGAATGGTTGTGACTACGTGTCCATGTGCAAGGGTTGTTGCAGCACCAAATAATGGCATTGGTGCTGTTGGTTGTATAAGTATTATTCCGTAAAGTACAAGAGCCGGAAGTCGCAGAACCCTTTTCAGGCCAGGACCCGGCATGGCAGAAGTAAGCTTTTCACCCATATCAGAAACAGTTCTTTAAAAAATTATCACTCATTCAAGCAAAGATATTAAAATATGAATGCAAATAGCAGTCAGGTAGAAATACCATTTGAGGAGCTTAAAAATTTAACTTAGGTTCTGTCAGCTAATATTTGCTATCAATTTTTAAATTTACACGCATTCTACAGGCGGTTAATATTGTTGATTCAGGATTTAAAATATTTATCCAGAAGAATAAATAAAAATACCCTCTTAGATTTTTGTTATTTGAATTACTTTTCTGCATAAATGAAGTTTCCACTTTACCTGAAATATTAACTTCCTGACATTGGTTAATAAATATTAAATTGAAGTGGATGTATCTGGATGGTTTTGTTTATAGAAAAATACAAATTAGATTTGCTTCAGACAATAAAAGCAGAAGGTTTCAGAAAACGTTTAATTGTTAAACAATTATTATGAAAAAATATTTCTTCATCATTTTCTTTTCCGCAGTAATGACCTTTTTTTACCTGCCTTTGGTAAATGGTCAGAAAAGCAATTCTGATCAGATTAAGCAACAAGTGGTTGAGACAATGCAAAAAGCTGCCCGCTTTTTTTATAATGAGGTTGCAACACATGGTGGTTACCTTTTCAGTTATAAAACCGACTTCACCATGCGTCAGGGTGAAGAGATTGCCTCTGCTTCGACTATCTGGGTACAGCCTCCCGGGACACCTGCGGTAGGAATGGCATTATTGGATGCGTATAACGCCACTGGTGATACACTCTTTCTTAATGGAGCCATAAGGGCTGCCCGTGCCCTGGTATGGGGTCAGCTTGCTACCGGAGGCTGGGATTACCGTATTGACTTCGACCCTGTAGAAAGCAGGAAATGGCATTACCGCCGAGATATTGAAGCAGGTGATACTATTGCAAACAGGAGAAGGAACCAGTCAACCCTTGATGACAGGACTACACAGAGTGCACTGCTGTTACTCATGAAACTTGACAAGACGCTTGATTTTAATAATAAGGAAATTCATTCGGCAGCCCTGTATGGTTTGGATGCCCTTCTCAAAGTCCAGTATCCTAATGGTGCCTGGCCGCAAAGATTCAGACTTCCTCCGGATCCGGCAAAATTCCCGGTATTAAAAGCGCATTATCCTGAAGTATGGTCGCGGGATTATCCTGGTATCCCTTATGACACCTATTATACTTTCAACGACGGATCCATGTCAGATGATATATCTACAATGATTGAAGCCTATCGGACATATTCAGATGAACGGTATCTTAATGCAGCAAAGCGCTGTGGTGATTTCATAATACTGGCACAGATGCCTGAACCTCAACCTGCATGGGCTCAGCAGTATAATGCTAACATGGAACCCGCATGGGCCCGTAAATTTGAACCACCTTCTGTAACAGGCGGAGAGTCGTTCAGCGTAATGCGCATTTTACTGAATCTCTACATTGAGACAGGTGAACAGCGGTTTCTCGAACCAGTTCCAAGGGCTCTTAAATGGGCAGAAAATTCATTACTTCCTGACAAACGCCTTGCTCGTTTTTATGAACTTAAAACCAACAAACCACTCTATTTTAATGCTTCAAGGCAATACTCCGACCTTCCGCAACCAGCATTTCCGGATCTTAAGGATTATACACTCATTTATGAAGATACTGATCTTCCCAACCATTATGCTTTCAAGGTTTCAGGTTCTCAGATTGAAAGTATAAGATCATTTTACAACCGCATCCTGGAAAAGGGCCGTAAATCTATCCTGACAGAACGAAACCGAATACCAGATGTTGGTGAGGAGCGTGTACTTGATATTATAAAGGGTATTGATGAGAAAGGTCGCTGGATTGAAAAAGGACGTTTAAAAACAACCAATACCTCTAATCCATATATTGAAACGGAAATAATATCATGCGATACATTTATCCGTAATTTAAATCTTCTTTCGGGTTATATTAAAAGTAAAAAATAAATCTTTTCTGAACTATTGAATGATAGCATTATAAAGTGTCTATTTTATAACTTGTTTGTAATCAGTTCAATTAACAAATGACTTCTATTATGATCTGAGGATAAGAAAAGGTAAATATTACTTTCTATATTTCTCTCCTGTCGAGACAGTTTTACCTCATTTCCATCAGGGTGCAACCATTATCAGCATCTTCTTACCATTACTGAAGATCTGCAATTGAAAATCTGGAAAAAATGGTTAAAAAATTTATTTTTAGCTTAACTTTAGTATAATTTGTAAAAAGTGAAGGTCAGATAGGGCATTTATTAATTTTCTGTTTCGGTACAGTAAGGTAAAAATGCTTTTGTGACTGACGTGGCCTTGGCTTGAGTTGACAATTGAAAAGATCCAATTAATTCTTTATCATATCCTGTAAATCTCTTTGGTTTGTCTATACCGCCCCTTGAACAGTACCACAAAAGGCAATTCAGTCAGACTAGTATTTATTTATGGAAAACCTGAAACTACATTAAACATGATACTACAAAATGAATAGAGTTCTAATTGAAGGAATGAAATATGAAAATCAGAGATTTCAGGATACCGCTCTGGAGATTGGAGAATATGAGAATTGCACATTCAAAAATTGTGACTTTTCTGATTCAGATTTATCCGGGATTAACTTCCTTGAATGCGTATTTCGGGAATGCAATTTAAGTCTCGCTAAACTGACAAACACATCTTTAAGGGAAACAATATTCATTAACTGTAAATTATTGGGTTTGCACTTCGGGGATTGCAATACTCTGATGATCTCTTTTACATTTGATGAATGCACATTAGATCTCGCCTCATTCTGTAAACTAAAAATCAGAAAGACCAGATTTAAGAATTCAAAAATCATTGAAGTGGACTTTACGGAAACTGATTTAAGTGATTCTTCGTTTATTAACTGCGATCTGCAAAGAACAATTTTCAAAATTACGAACCTCGAAGGTGTGGATTTCCGTACTTCATTTAATTATTCGATAGATCCTGAGCTAAATCGCATTAAAAAAGCAAAATTTTCACTACCCGCAATAACCGGATTACTGGACAAATATGATATAGAGATTGAATAATGAATCGGAGCCAGCAGCAAAGCACTCTGTAGTGGTATCTAATCCTGACTCCGGGTTACAGAGTGTCTGATAACCAGTATCCAGGTTAATTTATTTTCTGTAATGTATTGAAATTATGTATAATCAGAATTAATTATTACGCAAAAGGAGGTTATTCTACTGACATACTGTATTCAGGAATTTGAAATAATAACAGGACAAACATAAGGTCAAAAAGATAAAATGAAAAAAGCAATAATAATTGGTGCGACTTCTGGTATAGGTAATGGACTTGCAAAGTTGCTCATTGACGATGGATTTAAGGTAGGTATAACAGGAAGAAGAACTGAATTGCTTGAAAATATGAAATCAGAAAATCCTGATTCTTATTACATTAAGAGTTTTGACGTGAAAAATACTGAGATAGCGGTAGCTAAATTGGAGGAACTGGCCTTTGAGCTTGACGGGCTTGACTTACTGGTCTTGAGTTCAGGGACTGGTGATATAAATAACAAACTGGAATTTGAAATTGAAAAACGCACAATTGACACAAATGTTGTCGGATTTACCTGCATAGCGGACTGGGCATTTAATTATTTCGAAAATCAAAAATTTGGACATCTGGTTGCAATAAGTTCAATTGGCGGACTTAGGGGAAGCAGGCAATCACCATCTTATAATGCAACAAAATCATATCAGATAAATTACCTTGAAGGATTAAGACAAAAAGCAACTAAACTTGGGAAACAGATTTATATTACGGACATCAGACCTGGTCTTGTCGATACTGAGATGGCTAAAGGAGAAGGACTATTCTGGGTAATGCCTGTTGAAAAAACAGTTAAGCAGATTTTTGCAGCAATAAAAAAGAAAAGGAAAATTGTATATGTTACAAAGCGTTGGGGTATAATTGCAGCTATATTAAAACTTATACCAGGTCCAATATATGACAGAATGTAATGAGAGGAATAACAACAAACCTGTGACGTGTGATACTGCTTTGAAAAGTTCAGCCCGCTTAATCCGTCACCTTTCTTCTTTTTGGGAATATTTAGTCAATTGACAAAATACTTGTTTTGTACTTGTATAATTATTGTCATTGCATCAAAATCTTCGTAATTTAACTTTCCATTTACTGGAATTTTCGTAATCAGTCACCAGAATACTCTTATGAAGCATTTCACTTATATCAGTTTATTGAAAATTTTTGTAAGAGTTTTTATTTTTATGTTACTGATGTTGGTTCTTAAATCCTGCCATAAGTGTGATCCTCCCCCCGTACTTGATACATACGCTGCATCATTGGTCACATCAACAAGTGCAACTTTTAATGGAATAATAAATTCATTCGGGTATAACTCAGTTGCTTCGTTTGAATTCGGTACCACAGTTGATTACGGGCAAATTGTTGAGGGACCTGCATCAGGAACTTACATTGGGAGTCATTCTACAATGCTGATTGCTTCAACTGTTACAGGTCTGAATAATGGAACCACTTATCATTACAGAATAATTAGCGAAAATTCCTGTGATAAAACCTATGGTAATGATACCATATTTACCACATTAGGCTCCGGAGAAAGTGGAATTGTTTTCAATTCTCAACTCTCTTATGGTTTAGTCGAAGACATAGATGGAAATGGGTATAAAACAATTACTATTGGAAATCAGGAGTGGATGGCCGAGAATCTGAAAACGACTAAATTCAATGATGGAACAAATATTAATTTGGTTACTCCTTATGATGTAACATGGTTACAATTATCAAACCAGGGCTTTTGTTGGTACAGGAACAATCTATCCTATTATAAGATCCTGACTGGAGCACTATATAACTGGTATGCCGTAAATACCGGTAAAATATGTCCCGCAGGATGGCATGTTCCAACTGATTTTGAATGGACAATCCTGACTAACCAGGCAGGAGGAGAATCCGAGGCAGGGGGCATGCTGAAAGAAACCGGACAAACTCATTGGATGACTCCTAATAATGGAGCAACTAACGGTACTGGTTTTACTGCTCTTCCTGCTGGAAATCGTTCTGATGGTGGTACATTTTCCTCCCTTTCATTTTACTCATATTTAAAAGAAGGATATTGGTGGTCATCAACTGAATACTCCTCCTCTGAAGCATGGTTAAGAACAATGGTCTATAACAGCAAAGCTACATCAAGAAAGAGTTTTAATAAGAACTATGGATTATCTGTTCGCTGCCTCAAAAACTAATTATGAATAAATACAGGTTATTTATATAGAAATCTAATACTACTTAAACATGACGCTGAGAGAGAGAACAGTTAATTACATAAAAGCCATTATATACCCATGTTAACTTTCGAATTGATAAACAAAAAGCGAGGTCCAGTTAAGATTTATGCAATTTCCGGAATAATAACCGGCTTTCTGCTTTTAATCCTTATCGGATTATCTGGAGATAAAATCAGTCAATCATTAAAAATTGTTTTGATGGGTATTATTGCATTTCTTTTTGTAACTGGATTGTTCATATTAAGTTATTCTTTCAAGTTTAAAAATGTTATTGGCCATATATCATTTTCAAAATTGTATATTGAAATTGAATTGCTTCAGAAAAAGGAAGTTATAGGAATTGAAAACATTAAAAACGTGAAATTTGAGTTAGTTGGATATGATGGAATTAATAAAACAAGGTTATTTCAAAGTCTTTATGACTTCACCTACCACAGTGGTATAAATAATTTTGTTTTTATCCAAACAAATAATATGACAAGAAAATTCGAATTTTATGTTTCAGACCAGAAAAAATGGATTGATCTGCAAAACCTGGTGAACTATTACGAGACTACATTAAGTACAAAATAGTTAATTGCTTGAGGATATTGAGATAAGTAACGTATTTGGTTTGTTACATTTCTTGCTCCAGCATCTGTGGCAGATTTATTGGTGTTGAAAAACCCGTACTGTTTTGAAATTCTATATTAAACAATACTAATTTTGTTATTAGCTTCCTTTAGATCATATCGGGATAATTTAAATTATGTCAAATTTTAAGATCATGGAAATGAAACATGACTGGAAAAAATTCGAAAAACAGTTCTACCTGCCAAAAAATAAACCAGAATTTGTAAAAGTTCCTCCTTTCAAATTTTTTTCAATTATGGGGCAGGGAGATCCTAATGACAAATCATTCCGGGAATATATCGGAGTTCTATATTCTCTTGCTTATGCAGTTAAGATGTCACAAAAAAATAAATTTGCACCAAAGGACTACTTTGAATACACAGTATATCCATTGGAAGGTATCTGGGATATAACTGAAGATGGTAGGGAATCTACTTCCAATAGATTGGATAAAAGTAAGTTAATATTCAATTTAATGATCAGGCAACCTGATTTTGTTACTCCGGACTTTGCATATGAGTCTATTGAAAGGACTAAAAAGAAGAAAAATCATCCGTTCCTTGAGAATGTGAAATTCGAAATCATTGAGGACAACTATTGCGTCCAGATGATGCACATTGGAACTTATGATGATGAACCATTCAGCTTCACACAAATGGAAGAATTCTGTACACAGAATGGATTAATAAGAGAATCAAAACAACATCGGGAGATCTATCTTTCAGATTTTAGAAAAGTAACTCAGGACAAATTAAAAACAGTTCTGAGATTCAGGATTTTAAAATGAAGACATAGTCTGCGCGGGTCAATTACGATAAAAAGTACATTGCCACTGTCTCATAATGTATTGCATAGCTGTTATAGTTACGTAACACTTTGCATTACAATGGTTTAATGTAAACACCGTTTTTCAGTAGAGTCAGGTTTTCTTGTTCTGCTCTTTATGACCGTAAACTCTGAAAGTCATCAAAAAAGCAGAATTTATCTCGTTATGGTATAGATAAAATAGATTATTTAAGGGTTTTCTATAAATTTGGAAATTACTTTAATCGAAAGCATTATGTCACATATTATTGATGATATTTCAAGAACATTTAGTGAGTATTTATTAATTCCAGGACTGACAACAAAGAATTGTTATCCTGCCAGGGTCTGTTTAAAGACACCACTTGTTAAATTTCATAAAGGTGGAATCTCTGACATTGAACTTAATATACCATTTGTTTCTGCTATTATGCAGTCAGTATCTGATAGCAATATGGCGATAGCTCTGGCAAAAAACGGGGGATTATCTTTTGTATTTGGTTCACAATCAATCGAACAACAGGTTGAGATGGTAAAAAAGGTTAAAAGATATAAGGCAGGTTTTGTAATAAGTAATGCTAACCTTACACCAGAACATACTTTAAAGGATGTTATAGATCTTAAAGCTGGAACAGGTTATTCAACAATTGGGATAACTGATGATGGGACATCAAATGGAAAGCTATTAGGTGTTGTTACAGGTAGAGACTATCGCCCAAACAAGGATACTCTTGAAAAAAAGGTTAAGGATTTTATGACTCCTTTTTCCAAATTGATAATTGGGAAACTTGGAATAACATTAAATGAGGCTAATGATATAATCTGGGATAATAAATTAAACACATTACCTATTATTGATAAAGATCAGAGATTAAAATACTTCGTCTTCAGAAAAGATTACGATAATCATAAAGAAAATCCAAATGAATTATCAGATTCTCAAAAGCGATTAATTGTTGGAGCTGGTATCAATACTAGGGATTACAAGGAACGTGTTCCTATGCTGATTGATGCAGGAGTTGATATTTTATGCATTGACTCCTCCGATGGTTTCTCCGAATGGCAAAAAGATACAATAGAATACATTAAAGAAAAGTATGGTGACAAAATAAAAATTGGTGCTGGTAACATAGTTGACAAAGAAGGATTCCTCTATTTGACTGAAGCAGGAGCAGACTTTATAAAAGTCGGGATCGGGGGAGGTTCAATTTGTATAACAAGAGAGCAAAAAGGTATAGGGAGAGGTCAGGCGACTGCCCTGATTGAAGTAGCAAAGGCTCGGGACGAGTATCTGGATAAAACTGGTGTCTATATTCCAATTTGTTCAGATGGTGGTATTGTTCAGGATTATCATATGGTACTGGCATTGGCAATGGGTTCAGATTTTCTTATGATGGGCAGGTATTTTGCACGTTTTGATGAAAGCCCTACTAAAAAACTTATGATAGGTGGGCGTTATGTGAAAGAATACTGGGGAGAAGGTTCTAATCGTGCAAGAAATTGGCAAAGATACGACATGGGAGATTCCGATGCTCTTACATTTGAAGAAGGAGTCGATAGTTACGTACCATATGCCGGTAAACTCAAAGATAATTTAGATATCACTATTGAGAAAATAAAGTCCACTATGTGTAGTTGTGGTGCAACAACCCTGAGGGAATTAAAATCTAATGCCAAGATTACCCTGGTTTCATCAACCAGCATTATTGAAGGGGGAACACATGATGTTATCCCTAAAGAGACTAATAGTTAACCATGAAATATTTTCTAGAAGGTTATTCCTGTAACAAGGTAAAACTCGCTCGTTTTATTTATAACAAGTGTGTTTAATACTCAACAAAACTGAACATTAATGAACCTCCTCGACCTTGGCTGGAGTGATGACCTTACAGCCTACCTGAAAAATAACCAACTTTCGAACTTCTTTGCAGGAAGGGTGACTCAGGAACACCGCGAAAGATATATAGTCTCAACCGGTGATATTGAGTATGACGCTGAAATTACAGGTAACCTGAGATTCTCAGCTAATTCACGATGTGACTTCCCGGCTGTTGGTGACTGGGTCACAATAACTGTATATGACTCTGACCAGGCCATTATTCATAAGATCCTGCCAAGAAAATCAGTGCTTGAAAGACAAGCTGTTGGAAAATATGGCGAGAAACAAATAATCTCAACTAACATTGATGTTGCATTTATTATCCAGGCTATAAACAATAACTTCAGTATAAACAGACTAGAACGATATCTTACAATCTGTTATTCCGCTAACATTGAGCCGGTTCTTGTGGTTAGCAAAATTGACATGTCAACTGAAAAAGAAATCCGGGATGCTATAAACGACCTTGAAACAAGAGAGAAAAAAGTAAAATATCTCCTTCTTAGTAACATTACTCTTAAAGGACTTGACCAGATAACAGGTTTCATACAAAAAGGTAAATCTTATTGTGTCGTTGGATCCTCTGGAGTAGGCAAATCAACGCTGATCAACAATTTATTGAAAAAGAATATACTAAAAACCGGACTTATCAGTCAATGTACTAACAAGGGAAAGCATATCACTGACCATCGTGAATTATTCGTACTGGATAATGGTGGCATAATAATAGACACGCCCGGTATGAGAGAGCTTGGAATGGCAGATAATTCAGAAGGAATTAAAACTACATTCCAGGAGATCTTTAACCTTTCATTAAAATGTAAATTTTCGGATTGTACTCACGTTAATGAAACAGGATGTTCAGTAATTGAGGCTCTTAACAATGGAACTATCGACAAAGATTCATTGGACAACTACCTGCAAATACAAAAAGAACAGGAACGATTTCATTCTACAGTTGCTGAAAAACGAAAAAAAGACAAGAAATTCGGGAAGATGCTAAAGAACTACCATAAAGAGATTAAAAAGAAATAAGGAATAAGCACAGGATCGACAGTAAAGTTAATAAGTATGTTACCTCTGTCCGGGAATTCTTACAATTGTCGTTGGGATTCTTCTGATTGAAAACTGCGTGTATGATTTTGAATATAAGCATATTACCTGACAGTTATTCTATTTACAGATTTAAATCTGAATCAGAGATACCTGACATGATTTATTCATCTGACTTTTATTCAATAACCAAAACAAAAGATGAGATTTCCGTTGTTGCGCCTCATGCTGATGGCATAGATTTATTATGCAACCAGGGCTGGCGTGTTTTAAAGATTGCCGGCCCACTGGATTTCTCCATAATAGGTATTATTGCTGATGTATCTACTGCTCTCAGGAATAATAATATTGCAACATTTATAATTTCTACGTACGATACTGATTACATCCTGATCAGGCAGAAAGATTTGATAATTGGAATAAAAGCATTAACAGAGAGCGGTCATAATATTCAATAGTCTTTATTAATCAGCCCAATGCCGGGAAAATGTGAATTCAACAATCTGACGAGTCTATTCAAAACCATTTCATGTGGATTCACTACTTGAAACTGAGATATCTGATATATCTGTCAAGTGATACATATTAAAACATTTAATGCCTGGTATTTTAGCTTAGGTTTAAGAATTGTACTATTAGTCCAGAATTGATAATTTAATCAATAAGACAGATCTCAATCTCTTCCATAATATTTATTTCCAGATCCTTTTTATGACTGTGGAACGTATAGTAAGGACTAAATTCAACGGGATGATCCTAATACCAGTTACAAATGAATAGTGAGAAAATCCTTCAATATTTAAATTGTGGGACGTGATCCATAATTGCCTGATACTCTCTTCAAATGATGATTTTACATAATTCCCGTTATTGTTAAATATTTCACAAGTTGCAGATTAGAAGCATCTAAGATCAATCCGGAAATTCAATAAAGCGACTTCATTACACCTGACATGACATACAAAGCATCAGCAATGACCGTTTAAATTGTATTCCTGACTTTGTGTTTAAGAGCTTAACAATTGTAACTCAATAAAAAACTGAACCATGGAAACGAAAAAGGCATATGACAACTTTCCTGCTGGGATTGTTATTCTGTCAAATCTGGTTGCTATATTAATCTATGGCTTGGGATTTTTTATCACATTAAGATTAGGATGGGTTGCAGCAGTTTTATTCTTGCTTTTTGTACTTATTCTGGAATACAGGTTGATAAGCAAGCATTGTGTAGATTGTTTTTACTGGGGTAAGACATGTGGATTTGGCAAAGGCCGAGCCAGTGCTATGTTTTTTAAAAAAGGTCATACTTCAAAATTTTGTGAAAAAGAGATCTCCTGGAAAGAGATGGTGCCTGATTTTTTGGTTACACTCATTCCACTTGTAACCGGGATTATATTCCTGTTTATTAAATTCAGCTTTCTCCTTTTAACTGCTACAGTTCTTCTGACCACCCTCGCAACTATAGGAAATGGTTATATTCGTGGTTCATTGACCTGTAAATTTTGTAAACAAAAAGAATTTGGGTGTCCTGCCGAAAAAATGTTCTCAAGAGCTAATGAAAGAAATAAACTTTGATTTTTTAAAATCATTTAAGCTATTATAATATTAATCAACCCGATATTTACTCTGGATAACTAATTATAAACAAAAACTCATATCTTACACGGGATTTCCAGGTATTGGATGCCTGCTTTTTCAACAAGCACAAATCTTACTTATCTGCAATAATAACTTACTTATAAACCAGAGTTATGAGAAAATGTTTTTTTATTCTATGGATATATGTTTTAGTTTCGTTTTCCTCATTAGCTCAGATTCCAACTGCCGGATTAGTAGGATATTGGCCTTTTAATCAGAATGCAGATGATGAAAGTTCAAATACAAATATCGGTACTGTTACAGGGGCAACCTTAACAGGTGATAGATTTGGCAAGGTAAATAGTGCCTATTTATTTGACGGAAATGATTTTATATCAATCCCACACCATTCATCATTGGATATGTCTGGTGCTGTAAGTTTCTCAGTATGGATTAAGCCATCAGAAATTCAGACATCCGGAAACAGGATGATTCTTGGTAAGTCCAATTACTCCACAACAACCAATTATTTAATCAGGCAGAAACCGAATGGATATATACAATGGGAGTATAATGGTTATGCTGAAAATAATATAAATCCCATTACAGTTAATTCCTGGCATCATATTGTTGTTACAGCAGCCGGGCCAACACTCGATAAGAAAATATACCTGGATAATCAATTAGTAGCAACTCAAAGCCCTGGTGGCGCTTCTTATGGCTTGGTAAACAATGCATTAACATTTGGTTATGCGGAATATAATTCTGAATATTATATAGGTATAATTGATGATATCAGAATGTACAACAAAGAACTATCTGTTTCTGAAGTAAATCTTCTCTTCAACGAAGTGATGAGCACTCCGACAATTGTAGAGAATACTTTTCAAAATATAATTACCTCTTACCCAAATCCTGCAAATGGTGAAGTCTTTGTTGATCTGGGGAAAAGTTTTCAGGATATCGGGATTGTTATAAGCGATATAAACGGAAGGGTAATAAGACATGCAAGGTATAAAAACTGTCAATTTCTGGAAGTTCCTTTAAATGAGGGGCCAGGATTTTACTTTCTGACCATTACAGCTGAAAATAAAAAAGTCACATTACGCATAATAAGAAATTAACGATTTATAACTGAGACTCATTCCCAGGCTGCAGCAAATAAATCAAAAATCTATTTATTGTACTACTGACTGGCAACGGGATCAGTAAACAAAGTGTATGTCAGATAATACACGTCTGACTCTTCTTCTCCATTGAAAAAGTAACCAAAAAAGCACTTTCTTAAAACAGGGACCAGTACTTATTCTAAACATTCGGCATATCTTAAGGAAGTATACTTCGATCGGTTAACACGGTTTGAAGGCTTATTTTAAGTACTACTTTCCTGTGCTACTATATTCTGATAAACTAAGTAACAATTCAATGGTCTTTGCCATTTAACTCCAAAATATACTCTTTTATAAAAATGAGATAAGCTTAAATTATTTTAGTAGTATGAAACCAACATGATTGGCCACAATCACAAACACAAATAAATATAATTTACAATCATGTGCGGTTCCATCATACCTTTAAAATCAAAATTATATTATGTTGAAAAATAGTACCTCAATTTTAGTCATTATTTATCTTGGAATGATACTCAATTCCTGCCAAAATGGTAGAGGGCGTATAAACAATGATTCCTTGAATAAATTAATCCCTCAAAATATTGACAATAAGGAGAATACTTCCAATTTCTTCGATCAGGATAAAAGTAATGACTCACTGGAGGTATACCAGCCTGATGATAGAGAGATTCAAAATATTTTAGATGGAGTATTTGATATCCCGGAACTTTATGTTGCCTCCTCACCAGAAAATTCATCATCAATTACATTAGACAGTTCAGAAAAAATTATTGATTATGATGTGTCTCCTTCAGGTCTCTTAGTAGCTTCATTAACATCTGACTCAGTTAATAATAGTAACCTTAAATTCTGGAAAATTGGTCAACCTGATTTCTTTGATGAAGCAAAGTTTAATGACACTCTTAAAGCCAGGTATATTGCCTGGCACCCAAATGCTAATGCAATTTTTGTTATTGCCTCAAAGGGAGATCTGGATCATATCCTGAGACTTGAAAAAGGAGAATCAGGTTGGAAATCAGAGACAATTTTTTCTACAACTGCACAACTAAAAAGAATAGTAATATGTCCCAGACCATTTATTATTAGATATGATATTAAATTGAGAAAAAGCATTTTCTCCTATCGGCTTTTCTTTGGAATACAAAATGAAGATGGTTCTTTCCGTATTGCATCAGTAACTGAGTATGGTAAAAGATTTTATCAGGTAATAGGTCCGGTATCAACCTTTACTCATAGTGTGGAGGAAGATGCAGATCCGAGTAATATGGCAGCCGATTGGGCATTGCCACTCTCTTTTCATCCTTCAGGTGAAAAACTTATTTGGCATGATGCTCAGGGAGATTTTTTTGTTGCGCGTTATCTTTCAAAAGCCTGGTGGCAGTATGAGCCCCTTCTTAAAGGTACTGTTAAAGGCGGAAGCATAACAACAACACCAAATTGATTAGGTCTTATTCACTGGCACAAAGAAAAGTCAGGAATAGGCATCATTCTGACAACCACAGGACAGGAGGAGCAATTTGCATCTGAGTATCAGTTCCTGTCAGCTCCATCCTCTCTCCCCGACGGAAAAGGTATAGTTGGATTGACCACAATAAATAATTGTAATATACTTAACTACATCCCAATTAAGTTCCCTCAATCAGATGTTGTTAATGCCTGGATGTATTCCGAGAGCCAGGTTGACATAGATTTGTTCACAAAGAACTTCGGATTGTTCAGGTCACTCAACAAGGATCAGTTATTCCAGCTTTACGAATCTGAAAACTATTATTGCAATAGCTACGATGAAACAACTCCGACCAGACCATACCTGGTAACTAGTGACATCTTCTGGGAATTGTTTAGTTCTGCTTTTCAGGGTATTTTTACTCTAAAAGAAAGAACCCAGGCTATTCCAGCTTTTTGGAACTTTGTTAAGGCCGGAGATACGCACTTTAAGAAATATGCCGGATCTTCTCCATGGACACCGGTTTTTGATGCGCTGGCAGATATTCAGAATAAAGATAGCCAGAATCCGGAATCAGACAGAATTCTCAATGCTCAAACCAGGACCTATTCAGATGTACTGAAAAAAGACTTTGATTACTCACAACTTAAACCCAGAGGTTTTTATACATCAACATCGCAGATGCAAGAGTATTTCAAAGCATTCAAATACTTAACAACAGTTTTTGAAAAGGACAAAAAAACCGTTGATCAGCTAAATTCTTTCCCCCCGGAAGTAAAGAAATTTGCGTTTGAATGGATAGACAGCTATAAGGGATTTATCTCACCCTCACGAAGACCTAATGTTTTTGATATTGCTAAAATGGCTCTTCCAGGATATATCCAATATCCTGATACCGGATTATCTGTTTTTCCTCTTTCATGGGGATTCGATAATGAAGCGCTAAATTCAACAGTATACCATAATGACTATCCAAAAAATAAACAGATCATTTCCACTCAGGGTAATTTCAGGCTACTACCCTCAGGTCTTGATTTAGCAGCTGCGATGTCAAGTGATTTTGCCAACAGTCTCTTAGAGGAAGAATATAGGAATTATCCCAATCTGCGAAAAGTTATTGCCGACCTGCGAAAGAATTTCATATCAAATGCAAAGGATAATAACTCAGCTAATCTATATGATCGATGGATCACAGCTTTGGCAACACAATGGACTGATACTGTTCATTCAACTAATGGAGAATTGGGAAATGATATCTGGCAGACCAAGCGCTTGCAGACGGGGCTCGCTTCCTGGGCAACTCTTCGTCATGCAACTGTTCTGGTCAACGAAACAGGTGCTGCCGAATGCGGAGAAGGTGGTTTTGAAGCAATACTTATGAGAGCACCCAGAGGGTATGTGGAACCTGATCCTTACACTTTCGGGGAAATTGCAGATTTGTTTGAAGCCGCAATAACTTTTGTCCCGAAAACTATTCAGTCAAAACTTGATTTTGATCAGTCTGGAGAAAGTGATTATAAGTCGCTTTATGATGGAATTATTAAAAGATTAACAGAAACTGCTGCTAAAATACGATTGTTCCAGTTAATAGCCGAGAAAGAAATTAGAGGAGAATCACTCTCAAATGATGAATATGAGGAGATCTTATATATCGGTCGGGTTGCTGAACACTATTTTCTGGTTTTTAATAGTTTAGCAAATAAAGAGTTAGCTCTTTCAACTCCTGATCCAATGCCAAAAATAACAAATGTTTTTGGCATTCAGGAAACCAGTTACTTAATGGCTGCAGTTGGAAGACCTGTAGAATGGGATTTTACCGTCCCCTTCTTTGGAAGACATCAGATTGTTAAAGGATCCGTTTATTCATATTATGAATTTACTTCAGACAGATTACTAAATGATGAAGAGTGGATAAATATTGTTAAATCCCAGAAGATTCTACCATGGTTAAAACCTTATTTTTCAAGCCAGGAGCTGTCATATCCACCTCAAAGTGGATATTAGTTGCTATACACTCCTTTATTCTCCTCACAGGTTGTGCACCAGAGAAAAGGGGAGAGGCGAAGATTATCTTTACCGGGGATATTTTGTTATCCAGAAATGTCAGACTTGAAATAGAACAAACGAATACAAATCCTTGGAGAAACATAGATTCCAGATTAAAATCTGCTGATTTGGTAATTGGTAATCTTGAAGGAGCAGTTGGTGTTCCAGGCCTCCCTGTAGATTCAAATTCAAAGGCAATAATTTTTGATATACCAAAGACCTGCCTGAACTTACTTAGAGAGGCTGGTTTTACTGTCTTGACCCTGGAAAATAATCATAGCAGCGATTTAGGGACAAAAAACAAAGACTCAACTATAATTGAGGTAAATAATCTTGGTATTCAGTCGGTACATTATAATAACTCACCCAGATTTTTTAAAATAAATAATAATGTCATCTCAATTGTTGCTGTTAACACTGTTCCTGATTTAGAAGGACACAATGAAATAGTACCATCAGTGATCTTAAAACAAAAACTCAGGTTAGCAAAGAGCTTATCGACCTTTGTTATTGTCACTATTCACTGGGGCAGCGAATTACTTGAGTGGCCAAATCAGTTTCAACGAACTACAGCTGATTGGCTTGTAGATAATGGAGCTGATCTGATTATTGGCCATCATCCTCACGTCATCCAGAAACCGGAGATCATAAAAGGAAAACCCGTTTTCTTCTCATTAGGCAATCACCTTTTCGACCAGAAATATCCTGTTACTAAAGAAGGTTTGATGGTTGAATGTATCATAAAAAATGGAAAAACTAAATTTATTGGGATCACAACACATTCAGTGAAGAATTCATATTTCCCTGAAATAATTGCAGAATCCCATTTCAAGTTTCCAGAAGAAAGCATAAGAGAACCCGCGAAGTTTTCTGGTATTGAGCTAATACCAATTTCAATAGATAACAAGACTGATGGTGAAATAATTCTGGAAGGATACCAAAATGATAAGAAATTGTGGCAAACAAATCCTATGCCTCTGGTATCAATATCCACAGCTAATTTTGACAGTAAATATAATTACCTCATGACTCTTGAAAAACATTATTCATCCATAGATGGAGAATATGGACTAAGACCCTACGTTTACAATATCACAAATGCCGGACTGGTAGATTTATGGAGAGGTTCTGCTCTTTCTCGTCCATTAATTGATGCTACTTTAACACCTGATAAAAAATATTTAGTCGCTCTGCATAGAGGAGATTCTTTTTTAAATCTTAACTCATTAAATGCCGAGATGCGATTTGAAGCCTATCAATGGAACGGATTCGGGTTCTCCGGTTATATAGATTATGAGGCAATCGAGTTTGCGAAAAAATATTATTCGCTTGAACAAAATGTAAAAAGGTAATTACTGTCACAACACATCTTCCACTATATAAAAGATTTAATCCAGGTTTGATCATATTGTGGATGGTATAGATATCCTCGGTAAACTCAGTTGAAATGGTCATACCAGATTGATTCGTAATGAAAATAATAAATGTTCCATCGTAGTAAGGACTGAAATGCATTTACGTCATAATATATGGTATGTATAGGAATGGTTTAATGATTATGTGGCTGAATTTAAATTAGTTGCTTGTAGTTTAAAAGATAATAAATCATCTAATATTTCATTCATGGTAAAATATCTGTTACTGCTGTTATTCTTTTTATCCATCAAGGCTAAAAGTCAGTTTGCAATTATTGACGAAAAGAACGGTTATATCAATATTATGAACGATAGTAGTTCTAATTCCGAAATTGCAGGCCGACTATATAATGATGATGTATTTCACTATAATGGATTTTCTTTCAGGACAAAAGTTAAAGCTGAATGGAACCATATTTTCCAAAAAGTATCACTTGATAAAATTGAACTTTTTAAAAGGGAATTTTTTGTCAGGGAGCTCAATTACAACAAAAATGATTTCATCTGCCACGGGTATATACAAAAAAAAGTAATTCATCCGCTTGAAAAACTTGAAATAATAAATACCCGAAACCTTTATCCGATTAATGACTGGAGGAGTGAAGTTGATGATTCTATATGCTTTATTAACGATACTTTGAGCTTAACAATTAAAACCGGGAAATTCAACATTGCTGAACATATGGTTGACAGAAGTTCTGAACCTGGAAAAGAATATATTGAAAGAATTGACGATAAAGAACCGTATGGCATATTGGGCGATAATCCAAGAGTTGAAATAAAAAGCATTACATTAATGATTAATTCAGCTTCTATTGAAATACCTAAAACCGAATATCAGGATTGTTTCCAGCCAAGAGTGAAAAATCTCATGTTACGTGTTGACAGAAAAGGTGCAATTTATATTTATATGCCTGGTAACAGCGATGGTGCAGGGGGGTACCTTGTTGTTTGGATTATTAAAGGACATAAATATTTGAAAAGGTATATTGACGGGTATTGAAACAGTTGTCATTACCATTTGAATCCAAGCAGGTGTATTGGATTCCCCGAGCTCGCTAGCTCGTTTACCTGATGCTTGCCGTGAGGATCTTCAATTTATACATTTGATACAGAATCTGGCATAAGAATACCTTAAGATATTCAAGTTCTGAAAGCATATTTTAAAATTACTTTTTTGAACCAAAGTTGAGGAACTATTCTCAGATCAATACCAGCTTGTTACCACGATTTGAATTTACTAACGATTAGGACATTTCCTGGTTAATAATATATTGCTATAGGTTTTTGTAACATTGATTGTGGATCATGTCAGGAATATCATACTAATAGCGATCCGGTTTCTGCTAATGGCCGCAGATTAAATTTTAAGGATAAACATCTGTATTGCTGATATTTAACTTGTTGGATAATAAAAAATGGATAATATGAATGGCTTGATATTAAATATCATCCATGTATAAGGATCAACCCAGTATATATGGAATTGATTCATTGGTAATTCATAATTAAGAGGTTATAAATCCTTATCTTATTAAAACATCGGGGTTGATGTTTTTTTTTACCAGAAAAAAAAGAATTTCATCATGATCAATTTCTTAACTAAATTTGATGAAGGGAAATCAAAGAGTTTCATTAGGATTGGCTGAGCATTATTGTCAGGGGATAAATTTCTGACAACAAAAAAAACTGATTACCGATCCGAAACTGAGTAGTAAAAAATTATGAAATATGGGCAAGAAGATTAGAATTTGCCAGAGTTGCGGAATGCTTCCTGAAAAGGATCCAAACAAAGGAGGAACGAAAATTGACAGAACCATATCTGACAAGTATTGTGGATTTTGTTACCAGGGTGGAAAATTTACAGACGAAGGAATTACAATGGAAGAAAAGATTAATAAAAATGTTCAGATTGCAACCATACTGATGGGTATTCCTGAAAGTGTTGCCAGACAAACGGCAGAGAGTATTATTCCCTTCCTTGACAGATGGAAATAATATGTGTCATATCAAATAATTGCCAATGGTTGAACTAAATATGATCAGACTCACCGACTTTAAAGTGTTAAAGTGTGATAAGCAGTTAAGGCTGGCATTAATTAAGGGTATGATATTATTCTTGAACTTATTCAGGGCATATTAGTTATAAATATTTTTATTTCAAATCAGTTATATTAATCTTAAAATGAAAACCTGTACCGGGACAAAAAACAAAATTTTAATATTCGTAATGATCTTGTTTTTACAGATAGCTCATTTTGATCATGTCTTTAGTCAAAGTATCGGTAACTTTATTGCCGAAACCAGGCTGGACTCTATTGTTAAAACAGTCAGAGTTTTAAGTGGAGAAGATTCATCTTATATAAATGGGATTAAAACAATTATTGCTAATAGAAAGAATACTGGAAATAATCTTGCAGCAGATTACATATTAGAGAGACTTAAAAGTTACCATTTAATATCTACTGATCAAAAATACAGTTCTGGTGGCCGGAATATTTTTGCCAGACAGACAGGCTTAAAATATCCAGGTTCGATATATATTATTTGTGCACATTATGATGCCGTAACTTCCTATTGTGCAGATGATAATGCTAGTGGCGTAGCTGCTGTCATTGAAGTTGCAAGAATATTGTCAGGTAAATATTTTGATTTCACTATAGTTTATGCTCTTTGGGATGAAGAAGAAATTGGCCTTTTTGGAAGTAATTATTATGCTCAGCAAGCTAATCTGAATAATGAAAATATTTTAGGAGTTATCAATCTTGACATGCTTGGTTATGATAGTAATAATGACAAAAAATTTGATATTCACACCAATAACTTTCCCAATTCCTTACTGCTTAAAGATAGCCTGGTAAGTATTGTTACAGGTTATGGACTCTCGTTAATACCTAATGTTATTAATCCGGGGACCACCTATAGTGATCATTCATCATTCTGGAATCAGAACTATGGTGCAGTAGTATTCGGAGAATCGTTTTTTGGAGGTGATAATAATCCTTCCTATCATACTTCAAATGATAGGATTAATTTATTCAACCTGCCATATTTTACAGAACTAACAAAGCTGTCAGTTGGCATGTTGGCAAGTCTGGCAGTACCATCTGCAATGACTTTAGTTAATGAAAACAACGACGATCTGATTTCTGCCATAAACATTTACCCTAATCCAACAAATGGAGTTATAAATATTAGTAAACGAGATGATAATGAATTGAATATACAGGTTGTTGATGTATTTGGAAGATTAATTATCAGTAAAATTGCAGGCAATCATATCATTCCAATAGATTTAAGTAATTGTAAGCAAGGAGTTTATTATGTCATTTTAACAAGTAAACATACCAAAACCATAAAACTTGTTATTAAAAATTAGAAACATTTGCAGAAAATGGCATTGTTTCAGGACATTGGTTTCATAGATTAAAGGATAAATTTAATTAACCGTTTTTCGTTATTATGATATCATTCTAAGAATCTTTAATTGCTCCTTGTGGAATGAACTGCGGGACTTGTCTTGGATATCTGAGAGAAAAAAATAAGTGTTGTGGATGCTGGCCGGAGTCTGGATATAAACCTGCATACTGCGTTACCTGCATCATAAAAAATTGTGATCTCCTTGGTAAGACATCTTCAAAATTCTGCTATGAGTGCGAAAAGTTTCCTTGCCAGAGATTAAAAAGACTAGACAAGAGATACAGGACAAAATATAGAGTTAGTTTTATTCAGAATCTCCTTTCAATCAAAGAGATAGGAATTTCAGACTATCTGGTTAGGGAAGAAACAAGATGGATATGTCCTGGCTGTAGTGCAGTAATATGTGTGCATCGGGACAATTGTCTGTCATGTAAGCAGGATCTGAAAAACCACTTACAACTCAGGTAGTGGTGCATTCGATTACTCGAAACTGAAAAACATATAAGTTTCTAATTTTTAATTCAATTACCATTTTATTACCGTTATCAATAAATAAATCTGACTGCCCCGTCTCAAATAATATTGTTCTTCTATCAGCTTCAATAAACAGACTTAATCCATATTCAGCTTTAACATATAATGAATTCTTTTTTCCAACCAGGTAAAACAAAAAATTCTAAAGGATTGAAGATTAGCTGCGTTGAGCTACACTTCGTTCCGTGTCCTTGCTGCTTGCATTGATGAGCTTCAATTCCAGGCTAGTACTGTTATTTTCATTTTATAATATTCAGATTTTATTATGTTTATAAAATTTTAGTTTTTAAATATTGTCTATCCATTTTAAAATGTTTTCTGCGCCTTTAAATACTGTAGATGCACCGTGTGCCCCTCCGTTAATGATCTCATATTTCTTATTTTGATTCTTCCATGCATTAAATATCTCATCACATCCGGTTTTGTCCACTATCATATCATTATCACCATATAGCAACATTAGCGGATAATCTGCTTTAAGTGCATTTTCAACCATCGCATCCATTAGTTTTTTTGATTCAGACATATAGTGCATGCTGAAATATTTCACAAGAAGCGGATCATTGATTCGTTCCTCCGATTCTCTCCTGTCAGCCTCATTTTCTATTATCGAGGGATCTCCTGCCATGTTAACAACTGTTTCATGCGGGGAAAAGATATAGTATCCAATATATTTGAGATAATCACCGATCGAGGGCGACATACCTTTCGCTGATTTTAGCTTATATGGGGGATTTACAAGTATAAGTCCATCAGTCTTCTGCAACTCGTTGGCGACTTTTATTGCAATTGCACACGACATACTATGGCCGAACAAGATTACTTTCAGATTACTGTTGTAGTTATATTTGTCACCTTTAATTATCTCAACATAATCCTCTATAAAATCAGATAGATCTGAATTGTCTCCCCTTTTACCCTCTGAATACCCGGTGCCTCGGGGATGAATTACTACAACACGGTTTTCGTTATTGCTCAATTTTAAAATTAAATCTTTTTCATTTTTATGATTTATCCCTGTAATGCCTGAAACGATATAAATTGTTTTATTAACCTCTCGTTCCGGAACATACTCATAAACAAATATTTTTATTCCATCTCTAACAGTTATTAAGCTGCCATCCTCATTCTCTTCAGGTATGGGACGATCGGGATTTTTCATTTCGCTGCATGAGATTAATGTATTAAATAACAACAGATTAGCAAAACTGATTAAAATTAGTGTTTTCTCAATAATTCTTTTCATCCTTTTTCTCTGTTTTGAGTAACTCAGGTTGGATATTATTAAATGGATCTTGCTGGAATAATTATTTTAACCGGGCAATAGGCTGTATCTTTATCTGAATCAGTAACAAGAACAATTTCAGTTAGTTCACCTGCTTCAACAGGTGTTACAGAAAATGTTTTAGTCCCAGGATAAAAACTGATCCATGCCGGCAATGTATCACCGTTAAACAAAGTTGCGGAATACACTAAAGGAGAATTACAGTCATCATCAAAAAATATGTTATCAGGTACAGTAAAGGTTAAAGGTTGACCTGCAACTGCAACCTGATTTTTTATTAATGTTTTA
>CAZXFB010000021.1:34501-78244 GCA_964639725.1 uncultured Rikenellaceae bacterium | reverse complement strand
AGGAATCTCATAACCAATTGTTTTAAATTTATTATTGATAACCGATACTCATATATTTTTTTACCTGACCAAAACTGATATTTCGACTGATAATTAAAACTACTCTGACATGAAAAAGAATCTTTTAGCAATTATTTGTTATCTGGCTATGACGTTCGGATTGTTCGCACAGTTCCAGGAAGTCAATAATGGAATTAATCATGGCTATATTATGGCTTTAGCTATAGATCCGGCAACTAGTTATATTTATGCAGGGACTTATGGCAGAGGTGTTTACAAATCAACAGATGGTGGCAATAGCTGGACAGCTGTTAATAATGGCATATCAGGTAATAATTCATTTATTAATGCTTTAGCTATTAACGGCAGCAATATTTTTGCCGGCACTGAAGATAATGGCATCCTGTTATCAGAAAACGGTGGAGCTACCTGGGCGAATGTAAACAATGGGATCACTGCTACAGAAATCAGTTCCCTGATAGTCAGTGGAGGTAACATCTATGCAAGTACCTATGACGGTGGTGTTTTTATTACAACTGATAACGGCCAAAGCTGGGCACCTACTAATAACGGATTGACAAATACCAATGTTCAGTCATTAGCCCTCAGTGGCACTAAATTATTTGCAGGAACCAATGGCGGTGCCTTTTTATCATCCAATTATGGGATAAGTTGGACACCTATTAATAATGGCCTGTTAGATGGATCAAGCATTCCTTTACAAGTTTATAAGTTAGCTGTTAGCGGTACTAATATTTTTGCCGGGACACAAGAAGGAGTTTACCTGTCAACAAACAACGGTACAAGCTGGACCCTGGCAAATAGTGGATTGCCCGATACTGCTGAAATTTATATTAATTCATTAGCTGCAAATGGCACAGATGTGTTTGTCGGGATTGAGAGAAGCGGAATTTATTATACTTCCAATAATGGTGTTTCATGGTCCCCGGTGAATAATGGTATACCAAGTACTTTTACTAATTCGTTTGCATTCTCCGGAACAAATGTTTTTGCCGGAACCTACTCCGGAGTATTCCTGTCATCTGATAACGGATCTTCATGGACAGTGAAGAATAACGGGTTAGCAAATCTGTTTGTAAGCTCAATGGTTACAAGTGGTACTAGTATCTATTCAGGAAGCTATTATGGAGGAATCTATTTATCAACTAACGGTGGAACCAGTTGGGCAAAAACTAATAATGGATTGCCTGCCCAGGATCTGGCTATTAGCAGGGTGGTTATGAGCGGAAGCAGTATGGTTGCCTGTACAGAAATGCCTGATCGAGATACTGCAAAACTCGGATTATTCCTTTCAGTAAACAATGGAGTATCCTAGACATCAATTAGTAACGGACTGCCTGAATTTGGATATGTGAGATCAATTGCAGTTAGTGGTAGCACTATATTCACCGGAATAGAAACAAGTAGTATACTTAATGATGGTATTTACAGGTCAACCAATAATGGGAGCAACTGGACAAAAGTTAATACTGGCCTATCATCTTTATCTTGTTATCACATTGCAATAGATGGTACTACTATTTATGCATCAACCGGAAATGGTCTTTACAAATCAGTAAATAATGGTAATTCATGGACAGAATTGAAGAACGGATCTTTTTCAATTACCGATATCAATGCCTTAACTCTTAGTAATTCAAATATCTATGCTGGAAATAATTCGGGAGTCTTATTGTCAACCGATAATGGCAATACCTGGACGCTTTTGGGTAATGGATTTGGAGGTGAAATAAGTTCAATTGTCATCATTGACAATAATATCTATGCAGGTACTCGAAATGGAGTTTATTTATCTATTGATAATGGAGCCACATGGGCAATAGTTAATGCAGGATTGCCTGTAACCAATATTTCAGCTATGTGTATTAGCGGTGACAACCTGTTTGTAGGAACTGAGTTTTATGGTGTCTGGAAACACTTGATATCAGGTATTAAGGTTCTGAATGTTCCTGCCAGCTATATTTCTATTGGCAATTCTGAAAGTAGTACAAAAACTATTAAAATATCTTCAAATATTGACTGGACCATTTCAAGTTCTGAATCATGGCTTTCACTTAGCAGTACAGGAGGTTCGGGGAATCAAACCGTTACATTGACAGCACAGGCAAACACAACTGACTTTGCCAGGCAGGCAATAGTTACTATATCAGGGGAAGGTGTTGCAGATAAAAAAATTACAGTTAATCAGGATGGTATCTGTTTCTGGAGAGAGGTCAATAAAGGACTTTATGGTAAAAGAATAATTATTTCATTAGCTCTTGATCCGGTAACAAATTATATATATGCCGGAACTAACAGTGACATTTTTGTTTCAAAGGATGGTGGATATAGTGGCTGGAAGAAGTCAATCCAGGGATTATCAGGTACTAATATGATAGTTAACTCTATAACTGTTAGTGGCACCAATATTTTTGCCGGCACTAACTATGGTGTATTTTTATCTGTAGATAATGGAGATACCTGGACTGCTATCAATGCAGGACTGGCAAATCTGGCAGTAAGAACAATTGCAGTCAGCGGGAATAAAATTTTTGCAGGAACCGGTGGTGGTGGCGTTTACTTATCAGAAAATAATGGCAGCTCATGGAGAGCGGTAAATAGTGGACTAACTTATATGAATATAAGAACTATTGCTATTAGCGGATCCAATATATTTGCCGGTACAGCAGGTGGAGGAGTATTTCTTTCAACAAATAGCGGAACTAGCTGGACTGCTGTCAATAATGGCTTATCACAATTAACTGTTTATTCTCTTGCTGTAAGTGGAAGTAACATATTTGCAGGCACTTACGGAGGAGGAGTATTTATCTCAACCAATAATGGTACGAACTGGACAGCAGTTAATAATGGACTTTCAGGTAATGGATTATATATTAACTCTCTGGTTACAAATGGCAGCAATATTTTTGCCGGAACTAACCTTGGAAATTTCATTTCTTACAATAATGGCACAGACTGGATGGCAATAAATAACGGATATCCAGGGGGTCCCGTTAATTCATTGATAATCAAAGAAAGCGAGTTGTTTGCAGCTACCGGGTCCGGTATCTATAGATCTTACTATTATGGGGACTACTGGGAGCCTCAGACTAATGGAATATCAGGAATACCAATAAACGCTATTGGTTTAATCGGAACAAAGGTCTTTACAGGTTCGGATCTGAATGGAACATACTTTTCTGCAGATAATGGGGATACATGGACACCGGCAGAAAATGGATTGTGGAATGTCAGTATAAGGGAAATAGCTGTAAGTGGCGGTAATATATTTGCCGGAACCGGTGCTGGAGTATTTCTATCCACAGATATTGGTATTAGCTGGACGCAATTGAATAATGGATTGTCAAATACCAATGTCAGGTCTATCTGCTTTAGCGGAAGCAATATTTTTGCAGGAACAGCCGGAGGTGTTTTCTTATCGACAAACAATGGAATGAGCTGGGCACCCATGAATAGCGGATTGTCAAATCTTGATGTGAGAGCCCTTAAAGTTAATGGAACAGGTATCTTCGCCGGAACTGCCGGCGGTGGTGTTTTCTTATCAATAAATAACGGAACAAGCTGGTCATCAGTAAAAAATGGTCTATCCGGAAATAGTCTAATAATTAATTCCCTTTTAATAAATGGTGCCAATATTTTTGCAGGAACTGGTGGTGGCGGCATTTCCTTGTCAACAAATAATGGCACAAGTTGGACAACTGTCAACACCGGTTTATCATCTTTAAATGTAAGATCATTAACTATTAGTGGAACAAGTTTATTTGCAGGAACTGACGGTGGTGGTGGTGTCTATTTATCGACTGATAATGGTGGAACATGGACTTCAATTAGTAACGGATTACCAGATTTGAGAGTAACAGCTCTGACCACAGACGGGACTACACTCTTTGCCGGAACAAGTTATATCGGTGTCTGGAAACAGCTCCTCTCGGAAATCAGCATTCTTAACACTCCCACAAAATCGTTATATTTTGATGATGCTGAAAACCTTGTAACAAGTTTTAATATCACATCCAACAGAGCCTGGACAATTTCATGTTCAGAAACCTGGCTGACCTTAAGCAGTTTAAGTGGGTCAGGTGATGCTAGTATAACCGTTACTTCTCAGGTGAACACTGATAACCGGCCACGTGAAGCTTTGATAACACTGGCAGGAATAGGTATGGGCAATAAGACTATTGTTGTTACTCAGGATGGTCTTGGTGAATGGCAGGAGAGCAATAACGGACTTAATGGTGGTAATGTGAGTGCACTTATGATTGATCCCGTAACAAATTACTTATATGCCAGTGTTAATGGTCCGGGTCTCCATTTATCAACCAACAGCGGAAGCAGCTGGACAAGGATAACTAACGGATTATCAACCCTTACTGTTTTAGCAGAAGTTTCCAGTGGGGCCAATACATTCGTTGGGACCTCAAACGCCGGAGTTTTCCTCTCAACTGATAATGGTGCAAACTGGACAGCAGTGAATAGCGGGTTGTCAAATTTGTCCATTCGGGCATTGGCCATTAGCGGAACCAACATTCTTGCAGGTACTAACGGAGGTGGCGTTTTCTTATCGAGCAATAACGGCACCAGTTGGACCCCCTCAAACAGCGGTTTCCCAATAAGTGCAATGCAAATATTCTCATTAACTGTGAATGGATCCAATATATTTGCCGGATCCAGTGGACGTGGCATATTCTTATCAACCAATAATGGTTCCAGCTGGACAGCTGTTAATAATGGTCTTACAACTTCAGGGATTATCAACTCTATAGTCATAAACGGAACTAATATTTTTGCAGGTAGTACTGTTGGTGTTTTTCTTTCATCCAATAATGGCGCATTATGGACTCCTGTAAATAACGGATTAACAAATTTAACTGTAAGAGCTCTGACCATAAACGGAACTGATATTTTTGCTGGTACAGGCGGTGGAGGTATTTTCCTTTCTGAAAATAATGGTTCCAGCTGGACTGCTGTAAATAATGGGCTTACACTCCCTGCATTACAAGTAAATGGAGTAGTAACAAGCGGAGGCAGGGTATTGGCAGGGACAGGTCTGGGTGTTTTAGGAACAACCGATAAGGGGACAACCTGGATTCCATCGCACAACGGTATTTCAGGGGCTCAAGTGACAGCTATGCTGATCACTGACAACGTATACCTCGCTGGTACAATGTCCGGATTATATTTATCTACAGACGATGGCACTACATGGACATCAGTTAAGAATGGAATCCCTGCCCAGGTTTTTGCATACAATTCATTTATTAATATCGGGAACAGGATATTTGCAGGAACTAATGGTGGAGGAGTTTTAAAATCAGAAGATAATGGTAACAATTGGTTATCAGCTAATGGAACTCAACTTTCAGATAAAAATGTGAGGACATTCGCTGTAAGCGGTGATACAATCTTTGCAGGTACACTTGGCAGTGGTGTTTTCATTTCAACAGATTTAGGTGAAAACTGGACAGCTGCCAGTAATGGTCTTTCAGGAAATGCATTGAATATCATTACACTTGTCAGAAGCGGAATCAGAATTTATGCTGGTACCAATGGTGGAGGAGTTTTATTATCTACAGATAACAGTGCCAGCTGGACTCCGTTAAGTTCTGGTCTCTCAGGTAGTAGTTTAATTGTTCCATCCTTTGCATTAAAAGGGAGCAATCTGATAGCTGGTACAGGAGGTAATGGAGTATATATTTCCAGTGATAATGGTATTACCTGGAAAGCAATGAACACCGGTTTATCTTCAGGCAATATAAATTATCTGGCTGTTAACGGTGAATATATCTTTGCATCAACTTCTGCAGGTGTATTCTATTCAACCAACAACGGGCTAAGCTGGTCAGCAATGAACAGTGGTTTTCCGACTATAGCATTATCCCAGGCATCATTTGGAATGAACGACAGCTATATTTATGCCGGAACGCAATCTTTTGGGGTATGGAAACGCTTAATTTCAGACAAATATATAAACGTTACCCCAGCTTCACTGAGTATTGATGAATTTGAGAACAGTACGGCAGTTTTTAATATAAATGCAAATACAAGCTGGATTCTGTCTAGTTCGGAATCGTGGCTAACTGGAAGTCCGAATTCAGGTTCAGATAATGGTTCAATCTTGCTTACTGCTCAGGCAAATAGCATAACTGCTTCCAGGATAGCTTATGTAACAGTTTCAGGTACTGATGCTATGCCAAAAATTGTTACAGTTACACAAAATGGAGTTCCTACATCAGTGGGTAAAACAGAAAACTCAGCAATAAAGATCTATCCTAATCCTGTTAAAAATATTTTATATTATTCAGGAGTGGTTGGGAATACGAGGATATCAATTTATGATATTATGGGGAATCTGATAAAATGCAATCGTATTGCTGATAATCAGATTGATGTAAGTGATTTGAAATATGGGATATACACAATAAAATTTGAAACAGAAGAGGGGATTGTAATAGATAGATTTGTTAAACAATAGGATAGTTATAGCGCAGGTGCACTTGTGCGTTTGTCGCACTAATGCACGCTTGCGTTATTTAAGCATCGGAAACGCTCAGAATTACTGCACTGCTGGAGTGTAACTAAAAGACTCTAACCGATTGGGTTAGAGTCTTTTGTGGAGCTGGCGGGAGTCGAACCCGCGTCCAAACACGGAGACCATATGATTTCTACATGCTTATTCCTGCTTGATTGTCGGGACCTGTCAGCTGCAGAACAACCTAACATGCCCTTAGTTCCTGTTTGTTTCGCCTTCCGATCGGAACAATCTTCAGACTAGCCCCGGATTGCGTGCGTCTCCGTGTCGGGTTGGATCAGGGCTTGACCGCCCGGGAAACGTCTCGTCCGGGCACATGTGCCCGGAGATTCTGCCTTTCGGCTGAAGTGCTTAAGCTACTGTTATTCGCTTATGCTGCGAGAGCGTAATTGTTTTCGCCTTTTGTTGTTTTGTGACACTGTTCAAGTGACGCGCCACCACACACTGCATGCTTACACACCACCTCTCATGCTGTCAAAACCAAATCAGCCCCTGGTAAGTGAACAGCAAAGATACTCATTATGTAGAATAATTCAGCTTTCTCCTTTCGACTTTCGTATTTTGCAATTTGAGTTTCTACGCATGAGTGCCTGTTTTAGGCTTTTTACTTTCAAAAGGCAATGTTTTGTCTGCCAAAATTTTTATATCTTGGTTCATATCAGAAATACTATCTTGAAATGAACAAACAAGGTACCTTTTACATTATTATTATCTTTTCTATTTCATCTTTATGTTGTCAGAGGAAACAGGAGAAGTATGACAACTCACTGAAATTGTGGTACAAACAACATGCTAAAGTATGGGAGGAGGCTTTGCCGGTTGGCAATGGACGACTTGGTGCAATGGTTTTTGGTAATCCTTTGAATGAAAGGATTCAACTTAATGAGGAAACAATATGGGCCGGAAGTAAGATCAATAATAATAATCCAAAAGCTCATGATGCTCTTCCTTTCCTCCAGAAAGCAATATTTGAAAGACGTTATAAGGATGCCAGGAAGTTAGCTGAAGAAAATTTTCTTGGCACTCCTCCAAGGATACGTTCATATCAGCCATTTGGGGATCTGCTGATTGATTATGATTGGGAGACTGAACCGTTAGATTACAGGCGCGAATTGAATCTTGAAAACGGTATTGCCACATCCTCTTTCAGGGTTAATGGTAAGAACTTTATTCAGGAAGTATTTGCTTCATCACCTTCTGACATAATCGTAATAAATATCAAATCACCTGATGGAGGCCTGGTAAATGCCTCCTTTAAACTACAACGGGAAAAGGATGCTTTGGTTAAAACCATTGATAACAAAGCAATATATCTGACAGGTCAGATAATTGATGATGAAGATCCAAAAACCGGGCCGGGAGGAGCACACATGAGATTCGCAGGGGAATTGAGGCTCTCTTCCAGAAATGGAATGGCAAGTACTGATGGTGAAGTTATTACAGTTAAAAATGCAAGTGATGTTACTATCCGTTTTACAGCAGCTACCGATTATGATATCAATACTCTTGATTTTGACAGGTCAGTGGATCCTACGGCACTCTGCAAATCAATCCTCGATAAATCTGAAAAGGTAACCTTCAGGGAACTGAAACAAAAACATATCGAAGAATTTAAGGAGATATTTAGCCGTGTCAGCTTGTCATTGGGAGATGACTCACTCTCCTGTAATCCGACTGATGAGCGTCTTGCGGAAGTTCGAAAAGGAGGTAAAGATAATGGCCTTATAGCTTTGTACTTTCAATATGGACGTTACCTGCTTATTTCTTCCTCCCGTGCCCCCGGGATATTACCTGCCAATCTTCAGGGGATATGGAATAAGGATTTGAAAGCACCATGGAACTCTGACTTCCATACAAATATTAATCTTCAGATGAATTACTGGCCGGCTGAAGTCTGTAACCTGTCGGAGACATCAATGTCACTGGTCTCTTTTATGGAAAAATTAACGATACCAGGCTCTGCTACAGCAAGAGAGATGTATGGAACTGACGGATGGGTCATTCATCACCTTACTGATCCGTTTGGAAGAACAGGTGTTGCTGATGGTGTCTGGGGTATAACTCCAATGAACGGACCATGGATGACATTTCCATTATATGAACATTTTTTGTTCACAGGTGACACTGTTTTCCTGAAAGAAAAGGCATATCCTGTTATGAAAGGCTCAGCTGAGTTTGTGCTTGGTTTCCTTGTTGAATCACCTGAAGGATTTCTGGTTACTAATCCTTCACACTCTCCTGAGAACAATTTCAGAGATCAGATTAATGGTGAGACATCTGCCCTTACATATGCAGCAACAACTGACATTGAGGTAATCAATGCCCTTTTTGATAATTGTATCGAAGCTTCTGCTATTTTAAAGAGAGACAAAGATTTTTCATCAAGGCTTGTGGCTGCCAGGAAACGACTTCCTCCATTAAAGATCAATTCTAAAGGTGTGATCCAGGAGTGGATTGAAGATTTTGAAGAGCCTGAACCCGGCCACCGACATATGTCACACCTTCTTGGTCTTTATCCTCTCTCTCAGTTTTCTCAGGAAAACACTGAGTTATTTAAGGCTGCCAGGGCTACTATTGAACGGAGATTATCATTTGGTGGTGGTCACACAGGTTGGAGCAGGGCATGGATTGTTAACCTTTTTGCACGTCTTCAGGATGGGGAGAAGGCTTATTTCAATCTCCTTGAACTGTTGCGCAAATCAACATTAAATAACCTTTTTGATACTCATCCGCCTTTCCAGATCGATGGTAATTTTGGAGGTAGTGCAGGAATTGCTGAAATGCTCATACAGTCACATAATGGTAAAATAAAATTGCTTCCTGCAATTCCTGCAGAATGGAAGAGTGGTGAAGTCAAAGGTCTGTGTGCCAGAGGTGGTTTTATTGTTGATATGAAATGGATGAATAATAAGCTTGAAGTGGTAAATATTTATTCTGCAGCAGGAGGTATTTGCTCTTTAGTATATGGTGATAAAGAACGGGTAATTAATATTGAAGCAAAGCAAAACAGAACAGTGAAGTTTTAGCCAGTAATGCATATGTTCAACAAATTCCTGACTGACATAATTCTTTGTATGTTATTGTAACATGTTTTTATAATTTTACAGAATATCGATCAGCATTATGAATATTATTTCCCTTGGGCCTGCTTATCCCTACAGAGGTGGAATCGCTTCTTTCAATAACCGTCTTGCCAGGCAGTTTATTACAGAGGGACATAATGTTGAATTACTGACATTCACAATGCAGTATCCAGGAATAATGTTCCCTGGTAAAACACAATATACCGATGCTCCTTCTCCTGCAGGCATTAAGATTACACGAAAACTGAATTCAATAAATCCTGTTTCCTGGCTCTTAACAGGTCTGAGAGTCAGGAAACAGAAACCAGATATTCTCCTGATAAGGTACTGGCTTCCATTTATGGGACCATGTTTTGGAACAATTGCCCGGATAGTAAAGTCAAATAAGCATACTGTTGTTATATGTATTTTCGACAATGTGATACCTCATGAAAAACGGCTAGGAGACCAGTGTCTGACTAAATTCTTTGTTAAAGGTATTGACGGAGCAATTGTGATGTCACATACAGTATCTGATGATCTTCATTCTTTCAGGCAGGATATTCCTGTAATACTAAGTCCACATCCGTTATTCGATAACTATGGTGCAAAAGTGGAAAAGAAAGATGCTTTGAAAATTCTTCACCTTAGTCCCGATTATCACTATCTTCTTTTTTTTGGATTCATCCGTGCCTACAAAGGACTGGATCTTCTGCTTGAGGCCTTTTCTGATATCCGATTGAAGAATAAGATGTTGAAACTTGTTATAGCCGGTGAATTTTATGAGGATGAAACACCTTACAGGGAGATTATTAAAAAGAACAACCTCGGTGACGATGTGATTTTTTATGATCATTTCATTAAGGATGACGAAGTTCCTTTATTTTTCAGCATTGCTGACCTGGTAGTTCAGCCATACAGGTCAGCTACTCAGAGCGGAGTTACTCAGATAGCTTATCATTTTGAGATTCCAATGCTGGTAACAGACGTTGGAGGATTAAAAGAAATTGTACCGGACGGGAAATGTGGTTATGTTGTAAAACCTGATTCTTATGATATTGCAACAGCCATATCAGATTATTTTGATAATAACCGTTGTGCCCAGATTACTGAAGGTGTAAAGCAGGAGAAGGAAAAATTCTCGTGGGAAAAGATGACTTCAGCAATAAATGAGGTGTATTTAAGGTGTATCAAACGTTGACTTTCTCCTTTATCAGATAACAGTTCCTTTCTGAGGATGTCCTGTTTACAAGTTCACCCAGGAATCCTGTCAGGAAGAGAATTGATCCTATTACCATCACAGTTAATGAAATAAAGAAAAAAGGACTCTCGGTCACAAGAGGAACTCTCATGTGCTGGTGCATGAGAACCAGTTTCCTGATACCAAGATATGAGGCCATAATAAATCCAATGATAAACATAAGAGTACCCAGTGACCCGAAAAGGTGCATGGGATTTTTTCCAAAACGTGTAATGAAACCGATTGTTAAAAGATCAAGATAACCTTTAACGAATCTGTCAAGACCATACTTGGTCACACCATATTTTCTGGCCCGGTGCTCAACTACTTTCTCTCCAATCTTTCTGAATCCTGCTTCTTTTGCAAGCATTGGGATGTATCGGTGCATCTCTCCAAACACTTCGATACTCTTCACAACTTCATTGCTGTACGCTTTTAAACCACAGTTAAAATCATGAAGCTTAATCCCTGATGATATACGTGCTGTACCATTGTAGAATCTGCTGGTAAAGCGTTTTATAAAAGGATCATAGCGTTTCTTTTTCCATCCTGATACGAGGTCATAACCATCCTCCCTGATCATCCTTACAAGTTCAGGGATTTCATCTGGAGAATCCTGAAGATCTGAATCCATAGTTATTACAACATCTCCAGCGGATTCAGAAAAACCAGTATGTAATGCTGCGGCTTTTCCGTAGTTCCTTCTGAATCTTATACCTTTAATAAATCTCTTTTCCAGTGAAAGTCCTGCAATTTTTTCCCACGATGAATCATGGCTTCCGTCATCAATAAATATTATTTCAAAAGATATCTTATTTGAAGTACAAACCCTTTCAATCCATTCAGATAGTTCCTGAAGGGATTCATCTTCATTATATACAGGAATAACAACCGAAAGATCCATAGCACAGGATAAATTATTAGTTTGAAGGTGCATCTATAAGAGGATTTCCTTCTTTGCGTACAAAGATTCCAATAACAAGGGATATTAAAACTCCCCATAACATGCTTCCCATAATACTGATAGGAGCCATAATTGCAGGTTTCATTATCTTTACCTGTATTGCCATACCTGCATCTATCTGTGCCTGGGGTACTCCTTTTTTCATCATCATCTCCTCAGTAAATGCAAGTTGTTTACTGACCAAGCCTGTATCAATAACCGCATAAAGGATATATGTGAATACTGCCATGATAACTGAATAGTACAGGAAGATCACAACACCTGCACCAAGTGCCTGGCCGTAAGTGATATTACCATGCATGAAACTGTCACGATACGACTTAATAAAGTAAAATACAATAATAACCTGCAATACTATAAAGACATATCCCTGAACTTTATTAAACGTAAGGTCAAGAAAATAGAAAACCAGTGAATAAACAATTCCAATAAGTCCTAAAATAAGACCATTCGTTAGGTTTGCTCTCCATACATTGACATTTTGTTCCATTCTATTAAGTATTTGATCCTGATAAATAATAATTTGTTTAACAAATATAATGTAAAAACAGAGATGAGTGTTCCTGTTAAATTGGATTTATTATTTTGACTCCTCATGGAATTAATGTATTTTTGCACGGGGTAAGTCTTATACGACCAGCTCCTGCTGAACTCCCCCAGGATCGGAAGATAGCAAGGGTAGGCAGTTGTAGCGGTGCGATATAAGTAGCTTACCCTTTTTTTATTGTCTTTACTCCGGGAAACTAAATGGACAAATGTTCTTATAACCAGTGTTCTGACTCTTCTGAATGCCTTTGACTCTAAATACTTCGCGTACTTAAAACTCTGGTCCCTTTTCCATATCTTTGTGAAAATTTTTCAAAGAATGCTTCTTCGTTTATATCCGGAAAATCCTAATACTAAGCATATCAGACATGTTATTGATGTTCTGGAGGCTGGTGGAATAATTATTTATCCCACTGATACGGTATATGCGATGGGGTGTGATATAAAAGCAAATAAAACAATCGAAAAAATTGCACAGTTTAAAGGGTTAAATCCAAATAATCCTGATCTGTCACTCATATTTCATGATATGAGTCAGCTTTCTGAATATACTGTTATACGGGATAATACAATTTTTAAGCTCCTGAAGAGGAACCTTCCCGGTCCTTTTACCTTTATTGTTCAGGCAAATAACCAGATTCCGAAATTATTCAAAAACAAAAAGAAGACTGTCGGAATAAGAATTCCTGACAGCCAGATCATACTTGAATTGGTTCGTGAACTTGGGCGTCCTATCATTACCACCTCTATCCATGATCAGGATGAAGTTATAGAGTATACTACAGATCCTGAACTTATTTATGAAAAGTACCGTGAATTTGCCGATATTGTAATTAACGGCGGTTTTGGTAAAAACGAAGCATCAACAATTGTAGATTGTACAGGTGAGGATATTCAGATTATAAGGCAGGGACTTGGAATCCTGGAAGTCTGATTCTGGTCAGCTTCTGTAAAAATTCCTGGTAAAGAGTATTATAACAGTAATTAATTCAAGCCGACCGAGTAGCATCAGTATTGAAAATAGCCATTTGCCGGCCACAGGTATTTCTGAATAGTTTGTGAAAGGACCAAATGATCCTAATCCGGGTCCTATATTTCCCAGCATTGATGCAGAAGTACTAAAGGATGTAATAATATCATAACCCATAAATGAGACTAAAAAGGAGCTTGCGCAGAATATCAAAAAATAAATAGCGATGAATAATAACAGATTGTAAACTGTATTATGAGGCACTATTTTATGATCAAGGCGAACAGGAAGGAACGCGTCAGGGTGAATCATCCGTTTCAACTCCTGACGGTAATTTTTTGTTACAATAAGAAGCCTGACTATTTTTATGCTGCCACTTGCTGAGCCTGATGTTCCACCTGTAAACATCAGAAAGAAAAGAATAATTACCGGAAGATTGCCCCAAAGAATATAATTCTCGGTATAGAATCCGGTAGTAGTTATGACAGATACCACCTGAAAAGAACCATTGAGAAGTGTTTTTCCAAATGAATTACCTTGTGTTGAATAAAGAATGGATGTCATAACTATAATGAAGAATAAACAGGTGAAGAAATAAAATATCAACTCATTATTCTCAATTAATTTTTTGAAATTACGTTTGAATACATAATAATAAATAGTAAGGTTTGTTCCGGCAATAAACATGAATAAAGTTAAAACCACTTTAATATATGGTGAGGAAATAACCGATATCCCATCATTATGTGTCGAAAATCCACCAGTTGACAAAGTTGAGAAAGAATGACAAACTGCGTCAAAAGCAGGTACTCCGCCTAGTAACAGTAAAATAACCTCAGTAAAAGTCAAAATTGCATAGATCGTGATCAAGCGCTTTGCTGCTTCTTTTATTCTTGGATGAATCTTATCTGTTGTCTGACCTGAAAAATCAGTAACCGGGATATGAACATTGATTGTTCTCACAACAGGTAAAATAGAAAGGGAGATAAATATTATGCCTATTCCCCCAAGCCACTGCGTAAGGCTTCTCCAGAAAAGTATTCCACGCGGAATTGATTCAAGGTCAGTTAATATGGTTGCACCGGTGGTGGTGAATCCGGACATAGATTCAAAAAATGCGTCGGAAAAACTACTTACTGACCCACTGATTAAAAATGGTAAAGTTCCAAACAGACTTAAAATAAGCCATATACCTGTCATGATAATATAACCCTCCCTGTTACCATACATCTTCTCTTCATTACGTAATGGAGTAAAAACAATGCTACCAGTTACAAGAGTTATTAGAGCTGAATATAACAAAGAAGATGCAGCTGCTTCCTTATAAAGAAGTGACACTGCTGCAGAAATGAGCATAAAAAAACCTTCAAGAATGAGTATGAGACTGAAGACCCTTGCAATAATTCTGAAGTTGATCATGAGTGATCAGATGAAAAATTTCGACAACGCTTCGTATGCTGAAGGCAAAGTGAATACAACAACTTTGTCATTTGCTTTAATTATTGTGTCTCCTGTTGCAATAAACGGCACTCCATCCCTTGTACCTCCTCCAACAATTGCATCTCGTGGAAAATCAATTCCCCGAAGTGTTCCCCTTGTTATTTTTGCATTAACCGGAACATTAAATTCCAGTACTTCTGCTTCAGTCCCCGTCATATATTTCACCTGAGTAACATTTGGATTTGCAGTATGCCTGAATATTCTGCTTGCAGCACTTATTTTCTTATTTATTATAGTATCAATTCCAGTGTTTTCAGCAAGGTTTATGTATTCCATGTTCTCAACTTCTGCAATAGTTCTTTTTACTCCCATTTTTTTCGCGAGAAGACATGACAGTATATTTGTTTCGGAATTTCCGGTAACTGCAATAAAAGCATCCATCTGTTTAATTCCTTCTTTTTCAAGGAGATCAACATTCCTGCCGTCGCCGTTTATTACGAGTGTCTTCTCCAGGATTTCGGCAAGCTGTTCACATTTCTCAATACTTAAATCAATAAGTTTTACTTCGCAGTTCTTCTGCAAATAGAGAGCTACATGTTTCCCTATCCTGCTTCCGCCAAGGATCATAATATTCTTTGCTTCAAAGCTCTCTTTTCCTGAAGTAGTCATCATCTCATCAATACCCTCCCGGGTAGAGACCACAAAAACAAGATCGCCGATCTGAAATTGCTCATTTCCTCTTGGAATGATGGTTTTATCATTCCTTTTAATCGCTACAGCTCTGTATTTGTCAGTCCTGTGACTAATAGATATCTCTTCAAGACTTTTATTAAGGATAGGTGCCTTTTCATCAAGTTTCTGGACAAACATTGAAAGCTTGCCACCAGAAAACTCCATGAACTCACTTGTACCCGTCTCATGCAAAAGGCCTAGAACCTCACGTGCAGCAATCAGTTCCGGATAAATAAGTGAATCGATACCCAGCGATTTGAAAAACTCATAAGTTGATACCTCAAGGTAATCAATATTGTCAATTCGGGCAATTGTCTTTAATGCCCCAAATCTTTTAGCTAAAATCGCTGAAGTGATATTTGTATCTTCAGAGTGTGTAACAGCAATGAAAAGATCTGTCTTTTTTCTCAGGGCATCCTGCAGGATCTTAACATTAGTTGAAGATCCATGATAGGTTAGTACATCGAGAGAAGAATCTATAGGTTTTAACCTTGAATCTTCAGAATCGATGAGAATAATTTCATGATTTTCATTTGATAACATCTTTGCAAGATGTGTCCCCACTTCACCGGCGCCTGCTATTATTATTCTCATAAAAACTAATTAAAAAAACACGACAAAATAAGACATAAATAGCGTAATACTCAAGCTTTTTCAAAGATTTATTTATTATGAATTCATAATCTTGTGACATAAGCACCTGATTTTCTTACAAAATGGATTGTATCCATCTTAGCAGATGCGAGATCCTGCGGTAAATAGAATCCGGTTGAAACATCTGAACTTATTATAACTTTTTTAATTGGTCCTCCTGTAATTATCCCCCGGTCAACTTCAGGATGAAGTCCGGCAAGGATTACAATATCAGGTTTAGTTTTATTTATTATATTGTTATTCAGCGAATCGCATATTAAAATATTTGTATCACCAGTCTTTATATGTCGTATCCTGGTTACAGGATCATGGATTCTTATTTTGAGTCCTTGAGTGGCACAATGCCTTTTTACTTCAGGTTTTATAATATTTGTATCTGAGAAAATATCAACCGTATTTCCTGATCTGATACCAATTGTCGTTGAGCCAACAGTGTTATAAACAATAAGTTCATTGGTGGTCCTGTTCGAAATATTCTTAAATGTGCCCGCAATAATAAAGAAAAGTATAACTATAAGAGGAATTATAGCCGGAAGTGATTGTTTTCTTAGAAAATACAGACCTAACAGGTAGATAGAAGCTGTTAAAAGAATTGATTCCAAACTTGTTATCCCAATGTTTTCAATTGTTGACCATGGCAGGGATGCAGCCTTCTGAGTAATTGTTTCAGTGAATTCTGTCAGGAGACCAAGTATTGAAGCTAAAAATTGTGATATAAAAACTATCGGGAAAGTAAGAGGAACCAGACAACCAATTATTATCAGTAATGACGAGACAGGAATTATAAGAGTATTTGAAAGAATAAACCAGGTAGGAAACCGGTTAAATAGCATTATTGTCAGAGATAGAGTACCTGCCTGTGCAACTAAAGTAACAGCTGCAATTTGCCATATTTTGTCCGGAAGCCAGTATTTAAACTGAAGTTTTAAATAAAGATCCTGGTAGAAACTGATAATGAAAATAACTGCTGAATAAGATAGCAGGAATCCTGCATCGAATATGACTGATGGTCTTATTAGAATAAGGATGAAGGCTGATGCCAGAACAGAGTTAATGCTGTTTACTGGCCTTTTCATAAGCATACCTGCCTGGAGAAATGAAAACATGAGTGTTGCCCTTAGCACTGAGGGAGTTAATCCTGTTATAAAAGCAAATGACCAGAGGAGAAGCAGTGTGACTGATACTCTGATAAGATTAAGTTTTCCTCTCAGGAAAAACAACATTTTGAAAATAAAAAAACTAAGTATTACTGCATGAAGCCCCGATACTGCCATTATGTGCATTACTCCGGCTTTAATGAAATACTGTTTTTTCTCAGGATCAAGCATATTCTTTTGACCAACAGTAATTGCTGCAACTAGGGCTAACCGATCACCTGTAATACCTCTCTCCTGATACATATTTATGATCTTTTGCCTTACTATTAAAGCCTTGTGGATAAGTTTCCGGCGAACAGGTTCCTCTCTTCTTATGATATCAGTGCTTTGTATAAAAGCAAAATGCCGGATACCCCTTGTTTCCAAAAAAAACCTGTAATCAAACTCGTCCGGATTGCCCCTGTTCTTAATTTCCTGTGGTATACATTTTATTATAAGTTTATCTCCAGGGATTAAAGAGGAGAGGAGAGAATCCTTTTTAACATAAAGTATCATTGATCCATGTGTTTCGGTCAGATGATTATTAGCTCTCATCTGTTCAAGTTCAATCTCAAGTTTATAGCTGTTCTCTCTTTCTTCTGGATAATCTGATACTGTACAGAAGAATTGTGCAGGGACCGGATTCAGGTTTAAAAGTCTGTTTTTTTCGTTGGTATATAATAAAATCCCGCATATGTAAATAGCCAGAGAAAATGTCAGACCATATATCATGTCAGTCTGGTATCTGTTGAAGGTCAAACTGAATGATAATCCGCAAACCAGCAAAAGAATTACAATAACCAGAAAAAGAATATCCGGTTTTAAATAAAGGCCTGTTATTATTCCGGCACAGAGTGGCAGGCCAATACGAAGAAATGGTATCTCCTTATGTAACAAAGTCTGCAGCTGATGAGACTTTATAAAGATACAAATTTCTGATTATCTTGGTTTTTGTCCTGGAAGAATTGTTTTATAATCCGCTTCGAATTTTCCCTTGCTAATATCGTTTAGTTTCCCTTTGATAAGTCTTCGTCTCAACGGATTTATTCTGTCAGTAAACAGAATCCCGTCGAGATGATCATACTCATGCTGAATTATTCTCGCTTTATAGCCATCAAATACTTCATCGTGATATTCCCAGTTTTCATCCCGGTATTGAATCCTGATATGTGATTCCCTTTTAACCTCCTCTCTGAGGTGAGGAATACTGAGGCAACCTTCATTCATAGGAACGAGATCTCCGCATTTTTCAACAATGTGGGCATTTATAAAAACTTTTTTGAAACCCTTTAACTCAGGTTCATCTTCTGCCACAGGCTCCCCGTCAATTACAAAAATCCTTATAGATTTACCAATCTGTGGCGCTGCAAGTCCAAGTCCTTCAGAATGATACATTGTGTCATAAAGATCTGCTATGAGTTTGTCGAGCCCGGGATGATCCTGTTCAATGTCAGTGGCTACCTTTTTCAAAATCTGATGTCCGTATATAACTATCGGGTAAAACATTTTTCTTATTTTTTATTTGTTCGGCTATTTAGAAACGACTGAAGGATTATAGAGGCACTTATTCTGTCTACCAACGATTTATCTCTTCTGTCTTTCTTTTTTACTCCACCCTCAATCATTGTCTGAAAAGCTAATTTGGAAGTAAATCGTTCATCAACAAGATGAACAGGTATTCCAGGGAAGAGCTTCTTCATTTTATTAAGGAACGGATCTAGATATTTAACCGATTCACTGGGCATATTGTTCAATTGAACCGGATACCCTACAACAAATTCGTCAATCTCTTCGGTTTTTAAATAATCTTTTATATATTTTTCAAGTTCCTGTGGTTTAACAGTTTCAAGGGGCGATGCAAATATTTTAAGTGGATCTGTCACTGCAAGTCCTATCCTTTTTTTACCGTAATCTATCCCCAGAATCCTGCCCATGCTTTTTCTAATATGCGCAAAAGTACAAAAAAAAAGCCACCCCTTTGGATGGCTTTTTTAAAATTGTTATGACTTTTATTCTGCTGGTGTAAACTCCATTGCAGCCAGTCGCTGATAAGTTTTGTATCTCCATTTTGCATTATCTTCTGCAGCTTTGAAGAGTACTTCAGCTTCTCCGGGGAAGGCTTTGATAAGAGATGTATAGCGAACTTCCGACTTAAGAAAACTCTGAAATTTACTCCAGTCTGGTTCTTTTGAATCCAGAATAAATGGATTTTTCCCTTCAGCTTCAAGAAGTGGATTAAAGCGGTACATATGCCAATATCCAGCCTCAACAGCTGATTTAGTCTGTGCCTGTGTCTTGCCCATTCCATCGCTTAAACCATGATTAATACATGGAGAATAGGCTATAATAAGTGATGGACCTGGATACGCTTCAGCTTCTTTTATTGCCTTGAAGAATTGAGCATTATTTGAACCCATAGCAACCTGAGCAACATAAATATATCCATAGCTCATAGCCATCTGACCAAGATCTTTTTTGCGTATCTTCTTACCTGAAGCAGCAAATTTGGCCACAGCTCCGGCAGGAGTTGATTTGGATGCCTGCCCTCCTGTATTTGAGTATACTTCTGTATCAAGCACAAGAATATTTACATCTTCACCTGAAGCAAGAACATGATCAAGACCACCAAAACCAATATCATATGCCCAGCCATCACCACCAAAGATCCAGTGTGATTTTTTTACAAGGTATTGTTTAAGACTTAGTATCTCTTTAGCAACTTCGGTTTTATCTTTGTTACATGCTTCAATAACCTTCGCGGATGCAACTTTGGATGCTTCTGCATTGTCCTTTCCGCTCAGCCACTCTTCATAAGCAGTTTTAGTCTCAGGATTTGCTGATCCGTTTGCAAGAACATCCTTCATACGTAATGCAATCCTGTCTCTTAGTTTATTTGCTCCAAGTGCCAGTCCCATACCATATTCAGCATTATCTTCAAAAAGTGAATTAGCCCATGCAGGTCCATGACCGTTTTTATTATTGGTGTATGGTGTTGATGGCGCCGATCCTCCGTAAATTGAGGAACAACCTGTTGCATTTGAAACTATCATGCGATCACCGTATAGCTGAGTGATGGCTTTAATATATGGTGTCTCACCACAACCAGCACACGCACCTGAGAATTCAAATAATGGCTGAGAGAACTGGCTATTCTTGACATTAACAAATTTATCAACTACTGTATCTTTATAACCCACTTTCTCATGCATGTAGGTCCAGCGAGGAATCTCTTCAAGCTGTGATTCAAGTGGCTTCATTATTAAAGCTTTTTTCTTGGCAGGACATACATCAAAGCAGTTACTGCAACCTGTGCAGTCAAGAACGCTTACCTGTATCTTGAATTTGAATGCCTTAAGGGCACCGGGTATCCCCTGGATAGTTTTGGTACCTTCAGGAGCACCAGCCAATTCTTCCTCTGTTAAAAGGAACGGGCGGATGGCTGCATGAGGGCAAACATATGAGCACTGGTTACATTGAATGCATTCATTTGGCTGCCATTCAGGAACATTAACAGCAATACCTCTTTTTTCATAGGCAGCGGTACCTGATGGAAATGTCCCGTCTTCTCTGCCAACAAAAGCACTTACAGGAAGATCATCACCCTTCATTGCATTAATTGGCTCCATAATATCGCGGATAAAATCAGGAATATCCCTGGTATCCTTTTCTTTTTCAACTTTAATGTTAGCCCATTCAGCCGGTATCTCTACCTTATGAACCTCAGTGCCTTTGTCGACAGCTGCATAGTTCATTTTAACCACATCTTCCCCTTTTCTTCCGTAGCTCTTATAAATAGCTTTTTTCATTTCTGATTCAGCCTTTTCATAAGGAATTACATTTGCAACTTTAAAGAAAGCAGCCTGCATAATTGTGTTGGTACGTGTCCCAAGTCCAAGCTCCTCCGCAATAGCAGTTGCATTGATAATGTAGAAATTGATTTTATTCTCTGCAAGTGACTTCTTCATATGGTCAGGCAGACGTCTTTTTGTCTCTTCGTTATCCCATATTGAGTTAAGAAGGAATGTCCCGTTTTTCTTCATCCCTTTCAGCATATCATATTTGTTAAGATATGATGGTACATGGCAGGCAACGAAATCAGGAGCATTTACAAGATATGGTGAGCGGATTGGCTTATCTCCAAAACGCAGATGGGATGTTGTAATACCACCTGATTTTTTTGAGTCATATGCAAAGTATGCCTGGCAATATTTATCAGTTGTGTCGCCGATGATTTTTATTGAGTTTTTATTCGCACCTACAGTTCCGTCTGAACCAAGACCGTAAAATTTGGCTGAGTAGGTACCGGGCAGTGCAACATTAATTTCAGGGAGTATGGGTAATGATGTGAATGTAACATCATCAACAATACCAACTGTGAAAAGATTTTTAGGTTCCTTAAGTTTCATATTTTCAAAAACAGAAAGGACCTGGCTTGGAGTTGTATCCTTGGAACTCAGACCATAACGACCACCAATTATAACAGGTCTTAAAGCTCTGTCATAGAACATATCTTTGATATCAAGATATAGCGGTTCCCCGGGTGATCCGGCTTCTTTTGTCCTGTCGAGAACAGTTATCTTTTTAACTGATTCAGGGAAGACATTAAAGAAATATTTCGATGAGAAAGGTCTGTAGAGGTGAACACTGATTAGACCAACTTTTTCTCCTTTGGCCCTCAGGTAATCAATAACTTCTTTTGTTGTTTCGGTTATAGAACCCATAGCCACGATAATATGTTCGGCATCAGGGGCTCCGTAATATGTAAATGGTTTATAATCTCTTCCTGTAAGTTTTGTAATCTCAGCCATGTAGTCGTTCACCATGTCAGGAATTGGCTCATAGAATTTGTTTATTGATTCTTTAGCCTGAAAGAAAATATCAGGGTTCTGAGCAGTACCTCTGGTAACAGGATGTTCAGGATTGAGCGCATTCTCACGGAATTTTTTCAGTGCATCCCAGTCGAGAAGTTTTTTAAGGTCATTCATTTCAAGATATTCAATTTTCTGTACCTCAGCTGATGACCGGAAACCATCGAAAAAATGCATGAAAGGTATTCTTGATTTAATTGCTGTAAGATGTGCAACACCTGCAAGGTCCATTATCTCCTGGACACTTCCGCTGGCGAGCATTGCAAAACCAGTCTGACGTGTAGCATAAATATCACTGTGGTCTCCAAAGATAGATAATGCATGCGCTGCCAATGTTCTGGCACTTACATGAAAAACACCAGGAAGAAGTTCTGCGGCGATCTTATACATGTTCGGAATCATAAGAAGCAATCCCTGTGAAGCAGTAAAAGTTGTGCATAATGCCCCTGTCTGCAAAGCACCATGAAGGGCACCTGCCGCTCCTGCTTCTGACTGCATCTCAACAACCTTAACCTGTTCTCCGAAAATGTTCTTAAGTCCGTTGGCAGCCCATTCGTCAACAAATTCTGCCATAGTAGAAGAAGGTGTAATTGGATATATGCAAGCTACCTCGCTAAACATATATGCAACATGCGCAGCAGCTTGATTGCCATCGCATGTTATGAATTTTTTTGTTCCCATTTTGAATATATATAATTGATTAACAAATAGTTTTTAAAAAGAAAATGCAAATTTATAAAAAAAATCAATCGATTAATTGCCATTCATCGAAATTAAAAACTCTTCATTCGATTTTGCCTGCATGAGCCTGTCGCGGAGAAACTCCATGGCTTCAACAGAATTCATGTCAGTAAGAAAATTGCGTAGTACCCATATCTTCTGAAGCATGTTCTTATTTATCAGCAAATCTTCACGACGTGTACTTGACGCAGGAATATCAATTGACGGGAAGATCCTTCTGTTGGATAGTTTACGGTCAAGCTGTAGTTCCATATTGCCTGTACCTTTAAATTCCTCGAAAATCACATCATCCATCTTTGATCCTGTTTCAGTAAGAGCTGTAGCCAGAATTGTAAGAGAACCTCCGTTTTCAATGTTACGCGCTGCTCCGAAAAATCTTTTTGGTTTATGAAGTGCATTTGAATCAACACCACCTGACAATACTTTTCCTGAAGCAGGAGAAGTAGTGTTGAATGCTCTTGCAAGCCTTGTAATTGAATCCAGCAGAATCACAACATCATGCCCGCATTCAACAAGCCTTTTGGCTTTCTCAAGGACTATATTGGCAACTCTGCAATGCCGTTCAGCCGGCTCATCGAAAGTTGATGCTATTACCTCAGCCTTAACATTTCTTGCCATATCAGTAACCTCTTCAGGACGTTCATCTATTAGCAAAATCATAAGGTACACCTCAGGGTGATACTTTGCAATTGCATTGGCAATCTCCTGAAGCAGGATAGTTTTACCTGTTTTGGGTTGTGCAACTATAAGTCCTCGCTGACCTTTTCCAAGAGGAGTAAACATATCTATTACCCTTACCGATAAAGAACCTTCACCTGGCTGGCATAATGTAAATTTCTCATTTGGAAATAACGGCGTAAGAAAATCGAAGGGTACTCTGTCTCTTATAAAATCAGGACTTCTTCCGTTAATTTCATCGACTTTGATCAGTGGAAAATATTTCTCACCCTCTTTTGGGGGACGTATTGTTCCTCTTATTGTATCTCCGGTTTTGAGACCGAAAAGTTTGATCTGTGATTGGGAAACATATATGTCGTCGGGTGAGTTAAGGTAGTTGTAATCTGCTGATCTCAGAAAACCGTAACCATCAGGCATAATTTCAAGAACACCTGTATTATATATTATACCCTCAAATTCAAAGGGTTTCTCCTTTTTTTCTTCCCTGACCTGAACCACTTCAGGAATGATCTCTTTTACTGGAGATTCAACAATAATATCGTCAAAATAAACATCTTTGGCAGCTTTTGTATCATCAAAAAGAGTATCAACACTGTTTAATGGTGCGTTAGTTTCAATAAGAGGTTCTGAAACAGGTTCAGCCGGACTCTCAAGAAATTTTTCTGAAGTATCCTTTTCAAGTATTGGCGGATTTTCTCTGCTCTCACGCAATTTTTTATTATCTCTCCAGACGGGAACAGGTTTATGATCATCGATTGGTTCAGTATTCCTGAACAGGTCAGATTTTTTATCTGTTTTTTCAGGAGTTCTTACTTTGTCTTTCCACACATTGCGGATTGGCTCAGCCTTCTTAATGTCATCAGGTGATACTGACATTACCGATTCAACCGGCCGGTTTAATATCGGTTTTTTGGTCCGTGGACGTTTTTCCCTCCTCTGTTCAGAATCATAATCCTTACTCTTCTCCAAAGAAGAATGGTGTTCAAAACTCACAGATTTGATGACAGGTTGTTTTTCTGTAGCCTCAATTGCCTGCTGGTCAAGAATTTTGTAAATCAGATCCTGCTTTTTCAAAGATTCTGTTTTTTTGACTTTAAGTTCCCTGGCTATATCCCTTAATTCGGGGAGAAGCTTTTTGCTTAACTCAAGAATGTCGTACATATTTTAATGATAAATGGAATTTAAGAGATACTAATGATTTTTTTGGAAACCCGGGCCAAGGTACGAAGATGAACCCGCTGGATTATGTAACACTTATTTCACATATCCGAAAAACCGCTGCAATATTAAATAAAATTGCTAATATAATTCCAATTAAATATCGTAAAAATACAACGGGAAATTATCAAACTAATTAATAATTTGATTTTCAACATGTAAAATATTCCTGCAATTTACGAAAAATCCCATATTAAACAAAAAAAATCAGTTAATATGTTGAAGTAGAACAATTTTTTATTAAAATTGTACTAATTGTCTGTAATTTCTTTGAGGATCTAAAAATGGCACAAAATGCGTCAGTTAAAGATAACAAAGCAGGTTACTAACCGTGACACTCCATCTCTTGATAAATATCTTCAGGAGATAGGAAGGGTTGATCTTATTTCTCCTGAGGAAGAAGTTATTCTTGCCAGGAAAATTAAAGAGGGTGATGATGAATCTCTCCGGAAGCTTGTAAGGGCAAACCTCCGTTTTGTAGTATCGGTTGCAAAACAGTATCAGAATCAGGGTATGAGCCTTCCAGATCTTATTAATGAAGGAAATCTTGGTCTGATGAAAGCTGCTCAGCGGTTTGATGAAACCCGTGGATTTAAATTTATTTCATATGCAGTGTGGTGGATCCGTCAGGCAATTCTGCAAGCTCTGGCGGAACAGGCACGGATAGTAAGGTTACCTGTCAATAAGATCGGATCAATTAACAGGATAAACAGGGCTTTTGCCCGGCTCGAACAGGAATTTGAACGGGAACCTTCTTCTCAGGAGATTGCTGAAACGCTTGAAATGATCCCGGAGGATGTTAAAGAGGCACTTAAAACAAATGGAAGGACAGTTAGCATGGATGCCCCTTTAAGCTCGGACGAGGAAAATACAATGTACGACGTAATTCAAAGCAACGATACCCCAAGTCCCGATAAAAATCTAATCAATGAGTCTCTTGCTTATGAAATTGAAAGGGCCCTCAGCTCTCTTTCATCCCGGGAAGCTAAAGTTCTGAAACTCTATTTTGGATTGGGTATGAAACATCCATTCACACTCGAAGAGATTGGTGAAGAGCTGAGTCTTACCCGTGAAAGAGTCAGGCAAATTAAAGAGAAAGCTATAAAACGGATACAATTTACTACTCGTTGTAAAATCCTGAAAACTTACCTGGGATAATTTTTTGTTCCTATATTTGTCCAAAACAATATTCAATGGATCATCTTGTCTCTCCTTCTTTGTTAGCTGCAGATTTTGGAAATCTTGAAAAAGATGTCGAAATGGTGAATAATAGTCTGGCTGACTGGCTGCACCTTGATATAATGGACGGAGTGTTTGTGCCAAATATCTCATTTGGATTTCCGGTGTTGGAATATGTTAAGAGAGTTGCTGCGAAACCTCTTGATGTACATCTGATGATAATTGATCCCGATCGCTATCTGACCCGTTTTCGTGATGCGGGTGCCAATATTCTGACTGTACAATATGAAGCATGTACTCATCTTAACAGGACTCTAAATGAAATACGGAACCTGGGAATGAAGGCTGGCGTTGCCCTCAATCCGCATACCCCAGTCTCACTGCTGAAAAACACACTTCCTTTTATTGATATGGTACTTATTATGACCGTTAATCCTGGTTTTGGGGGACAGTCGTTTATTTTAGAGAGTTATAATAAGATAACCGAATTGCGAAAAATGATTGATGAGGGAGAATTCAATATACTCATTGAGGTTGATGGAGGTATTGATACAAAAAATGCTAAACACCTTATTGAATCAGGCGTTAATGTTCTTGTAGCCGGGAATTCTGTATTTAGTTCGGAAAACCCTACTGAAACGATCATGAAGCTGAAACAACTGGTTTGATCTTTTCTTCAATGAACCTGATTATTTCCTGTTGCCTGTCAGGATGAAACCATGTGATATCTTTGTCTTTACTCCACCAAGTAAGCTGACGTTTTGCAAAATGTCTGGTATTTCTTTTTATAAGTTCAACAGCTTTTTCAAATGAGATATTTCCTTCAAAAAATTCAAATAATTCCTTATATCCAACACTTTTAAGTGCATTTAAGTGTTTAAATTCATGAAGTGCCTTTGCCTCTTTCTCAAGTCCCGTTTCAATCATTTTATCTACTCTATGATTGATCCTGTTATAAAGCTCTTCACGAGGTCTGTTGATTCCTATCTTTAATATTAAAAATTCCCTTTCTTTTTTATTTTTTGTGAGAAATGAGGAATAGGGGCGGCCTGCACTTTCACAGATTTCCAGTGCTCTTACTATCCTCTTGGGATTTTTCAGGTCAACCCTGGAATAATATTCGGGATCCAGCAACTTTAGAGCCACTCTAAGACTTTCAACTCCCTCTTCACCCAATTTCTTCGTATATTTCTCACGGATTTCCGGGTCAACATCAGGGATATCATCAATGCTATTGCATACAGTGTCGATATACATTCCTGATCCACCAGTCATTATAACAATTCTGTTTTTAAGAAAAAGAGTTGTGAGAAGGTTAAGTACATCTCTCTCAAATATAGTGGCACTATAGTAATCTCTAACAGATATGAATCTGATAAAATGATGTTTGATTTTATGAAGTTGATTATCATCCGGCACTGCTGTCCCGATTTTCATTTCCTTATAGAACTGACGTGAATCGCAAGAAATGACTTCAGTGTTAAAATACTCAGCAATATCAATGGAAATATCACTCTTCCCTACCCCCGTCGGTCCAAGAAGAACTATTAAGATATTTTTCATCGGGTATATTCCTGAGGATTCTATTCGTCCTCCTCATTCAGGTTTTCAATGTTTTCGAAGTCAGGAAGAGGTTCTTCATCGTCACCTTCTAGGAAAAGCTCATCTACTTCAGGTTCATCTTCATCTTCGTCTTCAGAAACAACAATATTATTATATAGTTTTCTCGAAGTGCCACCAAAGACAACCTGCTTGGGAGGAACGCCTTTTGAATTAGTACAGCTTGGATATTCGCGACCATCTATTTCTTTAATCTCACCGGTATACTCAACAAAAAGAGACCTTTCATTGAAGAAGTCGAAAACATATAATAATTTTTGGTTTTTACGGAAAATAATATCCTCCAGAACGGCTGTTTCCATTGTTGAAGAACCGGTTCCCATATCAAAAAGAGTAAACTCTTCTTCCTTCTCCCAATTATCGGTTGCCATGAAAAATGAAGCCATTTGAGATTTATCAAACTCCAGTTCATCCTGGATCATATTATGAAAATCTATCAACGTATGAGTGTCAAGAAACTCAAATTCTCTTACAAACGACTCATCTTCATCTGATAACACTACAAATTTGTATACCATAAAATATATGAATTCAAAGGGTGCAATATAATATTTTTTACTTTACAATATTCCGGAACCAAAATTTTTTAGGAGAAATTCTATTGTGTCAATTCCGTCCGCATAATCCCATAAGGATGGTGACTGGGCCTGACCAAACGGAGTTTTGTTACCGGCAACAACACATTGTATCTTTTCTTTCAGTGCCTCAGTAACTTGCATTACTTCTTCATAAGAATTATAGTATTCATAATAAACAACTGCAACAGGTGAAGATAATTCTCTGCTTTCCTTCAGTAACAGATATCCCGTATCTATAAATTTTTCTTTGTTTACTAGATAAACTGCTTTGTTGAAATCATAATTGCTGGCATATTTAGAATTATTGATAACTCCTGCGTAATCTTTCCAGATATTTATCATTCTTGAAAAATCATACCCGGCAGGAACAAATAATTTTGAGACGTTGCGGCAACCCAGTCCAAAATATGAAAAAATATCTTTTCCCAATTCATGCAGGTCGCTGTCCGATTCGTTACTGTCAATGATGGAGATGCTATTCCTGTTTTTCCTTATTATATTAGGATACTTGCCAAAATAGTATTCAAAATATCTCGAACTGTTATCGCTTCCGGTTGCAATGATCACATCGAAGCCGCTAAGAATATCCTGGGTGAAAATAACTCTTTCAGAAAATTCAGGTTTTATATCGCAGAGGATCCTGTTAATGAAAATGATGAGATCATTGTCTTTGGAACTGGCTTTTGCTAAAAGGTAATTCCCCGTAATTAGCACCGAAAGATAATCGTGAAATCCGACAAGCGGGATGTTCCCGGCCATTATTAAACCAGCAGTTACAGGTTTTCTGGTTTCATAAAGCGTTGGATAAGCATTTGTCCATTTTCTGAGATTTTTTTCTGTAAGCATCTTGTCAGTAATCTCCTGCAATGCCATTCTGACATTTTCTGGTGTGAACCAGGGGTTGACCAAATGTTGGTTGTCAATAAGATGATTAAGTTTAGTGGAATATTCTCCTGCGTTTTTATTCAGAGCCATCCCAAGCGTTTCCCCAAGAATAGAAAATGATTTTATTCTTTCATCTAAATCCATAGTATCCATTTGTTCAGTGTGTAAAATTACTCAATTAGGATCACAATCAAATAAAAAAAGGGGAGGATGTATCAAAAGTCGATTTATCTTCTGGAGAATTGAATATTTGAAAGTGCTCCCGTAGGGGGAGTAAGAATAAAATCAACAAAAAGAGACTTTTCTCACCTCTTGAGACAGCCTCTTTTCTTAACTATTATGAAGTGATGAGTACGGATACATCACTTTGAATACTGTGAATACTATTTTTTGTGAATGGTACAGGAATCGCATAGCAGACTTTTACAGGATTCCCTTCAAGTTTTCCGGGTTTCCATGCAGGCATAAGTTTAATCACTCTTACTTCTTCCGCATCTGGTTGAAAGCATCCTTGATTATTAATCTTTCAATCTGTGGATGATTCATTTCAGCTGATTTTTAATTAAATAGATAAGTGTCATATCACAACTGATCCGCTTTTTAAGCAAACCTGTGTTATGCCACTTACTACATCAGACTGAATTATAATAATAAAATTACTTTAACATGAATGTTATTGGCACCATATACCAGACAGGAACCACCTTGCCGCCCTGTTTTCCCGGTCTGAATTCACGAAGTGTATTTACTACTCTCAATGCCTCATTATCGATATCAGGCGATACTCCTTTGCGGATGCTTGCCTGGCTCACACTGCCATTTGTATTAACACAGAACCTGACAATAACTTTTCCCTGAATGTTCTGGAACTTTGCAGTTTGAGGGTAAGTGGTATTATCAGCAATATACTTAAGAAGAGCAGCATCACCACCAGGGTAAATAGGCATTTCATCAACAACTAAATATGGTTCTACCTTCTGATCTTCTTTTCCAGTAATCAGGGATATTTCTCCTGCAGCTTTAACCGGTTCAGCTTTTGATTCTTCTCCAGAAGGTGGAGGTGCTGAAATCCCTTCAGTTGTGACTTCATTGTTCTTAATATTGTCACTGCATGAGAAAAAAGCAAACATCAGAAGTGAGATTATGGGTAGAATCATAATTTGTTTTATGATTACAGGCGGATTGATTTTTTTTTCTGTTTTCATAGTGTTTTGTTTTAGCTTTTGTTGTTAATAATTGTATAAAAACTTACTATGTCAAATATACAACGAATAAATTAGTTATACAACTAATTTATTAATTATTTAGGTAAAAATGATGTTGATTTGTGAATATGCTGACTAAGTGATGTATCAGCATCAGAATATTTAAGAAAAAACGGATCGGGTATTATTTAAGAGTAAAAGTTATAGGGACCATATACCAGACAGGTACATTTATTCCATTCTGTCTTCCAGGTGTGAACTTGGGTAAATCTTTTACGACCCTCAAGGCTTCATCATCCAGTTCAGGAGATACGCCCTTCAGAATGGTAGCCTTGGTAACATCTCCTTCAGTAGTGACGGCGAATCTTACAATAACCCGACCCTGTATATTTTGGATCTTTGCAGATTCGGGATAAATAGTTTCCCGAGCAATATATTTAAGAAGAGCAACATCACCACCCGGGAAAAGAGGCATTTCATCAACCACAACAAATGGTTCAACTTTCAGTGATTCAATATCTTCAGAGGGTGTAATATTCCTGTTAACATTCTGTATTTCAGTGCTGGTATTTTTTTCAGAACTCTCTTTTGGTGACGGCGGAGGAGGTGGTGGTGGAGCCATTCCTGCTATTGATCCGTTTGTTACGGGATTATATGGAATTGACGAATTGTCTGTAATTGACGGAAAAATAGTTACTGTTTCATTCAACTTTATCTCAGAGTATGTATTTTCTGTAGAGGTTGAAAAGGCTGTCAGCATTGCTGCAATAACAGGAAGGGATATTAACAATTTCAGGTTTGCACCTGTTCTTGACCGCTGCTTGGTCATCATTATCATCCTTTTTTTAATTAGAGTAGGATTTGAGAAGCAGTTGGAAAGACCAAAAATTTTTGATCTGAAAACCTGGTTAAGTAATAATCTCTGATAATTTACTACAGGTATTCCTGTTTTCAGACAACCTTCATCAGCCTGAAATTCATGAACAGCACGTAACGATCTGTCTAACAAGTAAATTATAGGGTTGAACCACTGAAACACTTTAACGATCTCCATAAACAGGATATCAAAAAAATGGTTATGATCCAGATGGTTTTGTTCATGTTTTATGATCTCATCAACCTCTTCATCCTCCAGCCGCGAATTAATAAAAACCTGTCCGAGAGCTGAAAAGCCTGCCGTATTAAGTCCGGTGAACCTTATTATATGCGTACTTCTGTTCCTTTTTCTGAAAATCAGTAATACAAGTTTTAGAAGATCTATTAAAAGTTTCAGGCCAAAAAATATTATTCCAGCCAGGTAAGCAATGCTAAAAGTTTGCAAACTAAAGATTTCTATGTTTTCTGAAGTGGCTAAAGTCCCACCTTCCTTAGTTCCTGTAATGAAGACCTCAGAGAGGACTCTTCCGAAAATAGGAAGGCCAATTGGTTTAATGGTCTCAATTGTTATGGCAGGAAGTACCAGGGAAGCTATAACCGAAATGAGAATGTAAGCCCTGTTACGGCTATACCAGGTATCTTTGCTGAGTAAAAATAAATATACCATGTAAAGTGCAGTCAGATGGATTGCAGCTTTAATCATGTATATTAACAGGGTGCTCATTTTTGGATTTTTTGTTTTTTAACTTCCCCTTCCATGATTTTCATTATCTCTTCCATCTCTTTGACTGAAATGCCCTTTTCCTTAGCAAAAAAGCTCACCATCTTTTCAAAAGAGTTTGAAAAATAGTCATTTACAAATGTTTTCAAATGGGTTTTTGAATAATCACTTTTAGAAACCAAAGGGAAGTATTCATGAGTTCTTCCATAAGCTTTGTGATCAACAAAACCCTTGTCCTGCAAAATGCGAACAATTGTACTCACAGTATTATAGGCAGGTTTTGGTTCATCAAAGTGCTCAAGGATGTCTTTCACAAATCCCTTTCTTAACTTCCAGAGTACCTGCATTACCTGTTCTTCAGCCCTTGTTAATTCTCTCATAACTACACTTCATTAATTATTACAACTTGCAACTCCCATCCGGGTAGTAGGATATTCCAGTGGAGAGTTGAATCAATTTTTTATGCTTAACAAATATACAACGAATGAATTAGTTATGCAACTAATTGTGTAATAATTTTCAGGTAGAAAAGCATTTTTAATAACCCGTAATTTTAGATTAGACAGAAAAAAAGTGTACTTTTATTTTTTATTTAAAAGTAGTGCCGGATTCCTGTTTTGAAATTGATAAAAATGAGGGTAAGTATTTTAAAGGAGAATTTACGAATTTCATTCAGGGCAATTAGTTCAAACAGGGTAAGGGCAATCCTTACCATTTGTATTATTGCTTTTGGTATTATGGCTCTGGTAGGAATTCTGACTGCTATTGATGCTATTAAGTCGTCTCTGACTAATCAGTTTACAATGATGGGTGCCAACTCCTTCACCATAACATCACGCGGAATGAATATTCAGATCGGTAATGAGAAATACAGGGCTAAGAACTTTTCAAGGATATCCTACAGGGAAGCTTCAGAATTTAAAACACGTTTCACTGAACCTGCTGTTGTCTCAATATCATTTAATGCCTCAAGACTCTCAACAGTCAAATATAGCTCCGAAGAGACTAACCCAAATGTAAGTCTGACGGGGGTTGATGAAAACTATCTGGCTGTTTCAGGTTATGAGATTGAAAAGGGAAGAAATTTCAGTGCTGATGAGGTGCAAATGAACAGGCGCCTGGTATTAATTGGATCAGATATTGTCAGGGATATTTTTCCCGGAGGTGTAGATCCGATTGGCAAGGAGATTACTGTTGCCGGTTTGAAGCTTAAGGTTAGCGGCGTGTTAAAGGCAAAAGGATCAAGTGCAGTAAGTGGTGATAATGTCTGTTTTATGCCTGTCACTGCTGCAAGGCAATATTTCCCCCGGCCAAATATGAATTTCAGTATCAGTGTAATGCCTGTAAATCCTATGAATCTTGATATCCTTGCCGGGGAAGCTGAAGCTATTTTCAGAATAGTCAGGAATCTTGATTCGAGAGATGAATCAGACTTTAACATAAGTAAAAGCGACAATATTGTTAATCTTCTTCTCAAAAACCTTAAATATGTTACTCTTGCAGCAACAATAATTGGAATAGTAACATTATTCGGGGCAGCTGTTGGTTTAATGAACATAATGCTTGTTTCGGTAACAGAAAGGACCCGTGAGATAGGAGTCAGGAAAGCTATTGGGGCAAAACCAATAACAATTAAATACCAGTTCCTTTTCGAATCAATTCTGATTGGCCAGTTTGGGGGTATTTTTGGTATAATCCTGGGCATACTGATTGGGAATGCTGTTTCATTAATGCTCAAATCAAGTTTTGTTATCCCATGGATTTGGGTAACAACCGGGATTGTTGTTTGTTTTATAGTTGGTGTTGTATCGGGTTATGCTCCGGCTGTTAAAGCAGCTAATATAGATCCTATTGAAGCGTTAAGATATGAATAAAACTTATTGAATATGGAAAAACATGTGATTCAGGAAGAGTTAAAAAATTGCCCGGGGATTGTATATTTTCCCGACACCAATAAACTGGAACTTACCGGGCGGTCGATTCCAGAGAATCCTGAGCTGATATTCAGGCGTCTGGATGAATGGATTACTCTGCATTTCGAGAAGAATAAAGGGTTGGACGTGAGTATTCAGCTCGAATATATAAACAGTGGTTCATCAAAGTATCTGTATGAAGTTTTGAAAAAGCTTACAGGTTACGGGCGCACTGGCAATAGTGTCAAAATGAAATGGCTTTATGAGGAGGATGATGAAGCTATGCTGGAATTGGGGGAGCACTATCGCGATTCAGCGGGAATACCGCTTGAGATGGAAATGATAGTATAAAAAAAAAGAGAGGTAATTCCTCTCTTTTTTTTGTTGGTAGTATTAATTATTTCATAAGCATTGGAATGAGATCAACAACTCGGCATGAGTAACCCCATTCATTATCATACCATGATAGAACTTTAATCATTTTTCCATTAACCATAGTGCTCTGAGCATCGAAAACAGATGATGATTCGTTGTGAATAACATCCACAGAAACGATAGGATCTTCAGTATATTCAAGTATCCCTTTCATAGGACCTTCAGCTGCTTTTTTCATTGCTGCATTGATCTCTTCTTTTGTAGCCTCTTTCTTAAGAACTGCAACAAGGTCAACAAGCGAACCTGTTGGAGTCGGTACTCTTACAGATATCCCATCAAGTTTGCCTTTTAGCTCGGGTATCACTTTACCAACTGCTTTGGCAGCACCTGTAGTTGTTGGAATCTGAGATAAAGCAGCAGACCTTGCCCTTCTGAGGTCAGAATGTGGAAGATCAAGAATTCTCTGATCATTTGTATATGAGTGGATTGTGGTCATATACCCGATCTCAATTCCAAAATTATCATTGAGGACTTTTGCAACAGGAGCAAGGCAGTTTGTTGTGCATGATGCATTGGAAACGCATTGATGCTCAGGTTTAAGATCTTTTTCATTTACACCCAGAACGATCATAGCATCAATTGTATCTTTTGCAGGAACAGTAAGAATTACCTTTTTTGCTCCGTTCTTAAGATGGTCGCCATAACCCCCTTTTGGGCTCTCTTTTGATGTAAATATACCTGTTGATTCAATAACTACATCAGGTTTCTCTTTCCATGGAATATTTGCAGGATTCTTTTCTGCAGATACTTTCACTTTAAATCCGTTGATGATAATATTTTCAGCATCATGAGTGACACCTGAAAATCTACCCTGTGTTGAGTCATATTTCAGCAAATGGGCAAGTGTTTTTGTATCGGTCAGGTCGTTGATACCAATGATCTCAATATCTTTTCTTTCCAGAGCAATTTTAAAAACGTTGCGGCCTATTCTGCCAAAACCGTTGATAGCTACTTTAATCTTTGACATAACTATATCATTAATTGGTTAATAAATTGAAAGTCCAAAAATAATATATTTCCCTGAATTGGCAAGAGACAAACAATATCACAAGCTCTTTTTTCTTCTGAAAAAATTTGAAGCTCTATTTGCATCAGGATTGAGAGGATCAATAATAATCCCAAACCTGTAACTCACAAATAATGAGAAAAATAGTGCTTTATTCTCCGAACCGGCCATAATTGGTATTTTCTTCGGGAAAGCATTTATCTGTGTGCCAAGCTCAATTGCATGTATAATTTTATCTTCTTTGCTGTATTCAAAATTAAATCCTCCTTTAGCAAATAAACCAGGTAGCACTTTAATCTCGTCAAAACCTTTAAAAAAAGAAGATTTGCCAGCTATTTCCTGTGGCATAGATATGGAAGCATCAAATTTTTCCTCTTTTACCTCGAATTCGGAAATAGTTGATGTAGGGTATAAAACCATGTAATATATTGGTTTATATATGGCAATCACTGGTCCGGCCATATAGAAATACCGTACGGCAATCCCACCAAGATCAGCTTTCTTATAAATTTCATGCTGACGGCCAATACCTCCCCTGAGATAAAAAGTAGTATTTAATTTACCAAAGACAAAAGATCCATTCTGAGTGTAAGGATTTGTTATTTTATATTCTTTGGGGTGTTTAAGGTTACCTGCTTCAATTTCGAAAAAATGTTTATTGAGATAATCAATTCTTTTAGCCTCACGGTAACTTAGCCCTAAACCATCAGAGTTGAGCAGAAGGGCAATAGACCTTTCGTTTCTGAAAAAAACTTTCTGCTGTTCATTTAATTCCCCCTGTGCGAACAGAAAAACTGATCCAAAAATAAATTTAACCAAAATTATAAGCAGCTTTCTCATTTTTTTTATGCTAACTTATAAAACCAGAAGGAAATCCGGATTGTCTTAAGATTAGACAACCTGCTCCGCTTGTTCGGTATTTGCTTTGCTGTATGCAGGACACTCTTTTTTATTACATGAACTCAAAACAACAGTAGTAACAAACAGGACAGCAAGTAAAAAAACAATTTTTTTCATACCTGATAACATTTAAATGAAATACAAAAATATACTTTTCATTCTAAAAACAATCTTTGTGCCAAAAATAAAATTTTCTCAGTTTTATTTACAGATTTGGTTTTTAAAACTAATTCTCGAAAGTCAAACAATATTTTATTGAAATTGTTTAAATTTTAATATTCCGGGTTATGTTATATTTTTACACATTAGGCAAGTTTTTAAAACTCTCTTAATGAAAAGCGGGTTACCTGCTGCAAAGAAAAGAATGAGTTAATTCAATATAAAACTGGTATTAAATTAACAATTTTGTGTGAAATCTGTTATACTGACCTGAAAATGAAATATCAATATGAAGAAAACAGGATTACTCATATTATTTTGTACTAATTTTATTATAATGAATCAGGAATTATTTTCTCAGGAGAAATTGATTTACAATGATCTCACTAAAAGTGAATCGATAGTTATAAACAACAAAGGCACTGAAGCTCCTTTTGTTGGAAAGTATACAAATAGTAAGGAGAAAGGTACATATCTGTGCAGGAAATGCGGGGCTGCATTGTATAGTTCATCTGATAAGTTTAAGTCTGATTGCGGTTGGCCTAGCTTTGACGATGAGATTAAGGGTGCTGTTAACCGGTTCACTGATCCCGATGGTATGCGAACAGAGATTGTATGTGCCTCATGCGGCGCTCATTTGGGTCATGTATTTAAAGGTGAAAGACTTACAGACAAGAATGTCAGGCATTGTGTTAATTCGGTCTCGCTGGATTTTATACCTGCAGAGGTTCAGGGTGGAAGGTATGGAACTGCAATTTTTGCAGGAGGTTGTTTCTGGGGTGTTGAATATTTTCTTCAGAAATCGGATGGTGTTATTTCAGTAACATCAGGGTATATTGGCGGGCATGTTAAGAATCCTTCATATAAGGAGGTATGCACTGGTAATACTGGTCATGCGGAGGCAGTTAAAGTTATTTATGATCCTCAGAAAACATCATATGATAAACTTCTGAAATTATTTCTTGAGATACATGATCCGACACAGGTTGGTGGCCAGGGACCTGATATCGGAGACCAGTACAGATCAGAGCTGTTTTATATGAATAGTGATCAGAAAATTATTGCAGAAAAAAATATTAAGATATTGAAGGACAAAGGAATGAATATTGCTACTAAAGTGACGAAAGCTTCTGAGTTCTATCCTGCAGAAACCTATCATCAGAACTATTACTTTAATAATGGTAAGATCCCTTATTGTCACGCCTATGTGAAGAGATTTTAAACAGCTTTCGATCAGGTTTTTCACTAAAAAAAGCATTTTTTTAGTGAGGGAAAGTCCGATAAATAATTATCTTTAACCGGTATTAATTGAATTTTTTCTTAAATGAATTCAATCCACTATTCCGGTAAGAGTGTTATAAAACGAAAAGCCAGGGTCAGGATTTTTATTGCAGGTATTATTGTTTGCGTAATTATTATGTTATCGGGGCAAAGAGTAATATCCTTTACGTCATCCGATAAATATTGCATATCGTGTCATGTTCATCCTGATGCTGACCAGTCATGGAAACTTTCAACTCATTATAATAATAAATCAGGAACTATTGTTCATTGTTCAGAATGTCATCTTCCACCTGAAGGTATTGGTTACTTATACGCAAAGGGAAAGCATGGCCTGAAAGATATATACGGTTACTTTTTCAAAGACAGCGCAAGTATAAACTGGGAAAAGAAAAAACTTCTTGAAAATGCAAGAGGATTTGTATATGAAAAATCTTGTCTTAAATGTCATCAGAACCTTTTTCCTGTAACACTCTCAGTTAATGGTGGTAATGCCCACCTCTTCTATACTACAAGCAAGTATCCGCTAAACTGTATCAATTGTCACCTGAATGTTGGGCATTTTGATCCCAGGGCATCAAAACATGCACATGACACAACATTTGGTATAACAATAACCTCAGATCAGACTCTTTTTACACAACCTGCTAAAGTTGAAAAATTCGAAAATTTCAGGGAGATGATCCCTGGTACCAATGTTACATTCAAAATGGTTGCCATCCCCGGTGGAACATTTAATATGGGAAGTCCGGATGATGAACCACTCCGCAATCCTGACGAAGGACCTGTTCGCAAGGTCAGCCTATCAGGATTCTGGATTGCGGAGACCGAAGTAACCTGGGAGGAATACCTGGCATTTTTCAGGGCTACAGGATCGCAGGGAAGAACTGAGGGAGTTGTTGTCAAAGGAAAAAAAGCAGATGCCATTAGCGGAGCAACCCCTCCCTGGGGTGCTCCTGACCAGGGCTGGGGAAAAGGTTCACGGCCTGCAATAACAATGTCATGGCATGCAGCAAATGTTTATTGCCGCTGGCTATCCAGTGTTACCGGTAAGAAATATCGTCTTCCAACTGAAGCTGAATGGGAATATGCCTGCAGAGGAGGAACAGAAACTCCTTATTTTTTCGAAGGTGATCCAAAAAAATTTACTTCACATGGATTGTTCAAAAAATTGTTCGGAACAGATACATCTGCTATTGCTTCAAGGGTAATATATAATATAAATAGTGCTTCAAAGAGTGCTGAACCCTCTTTTGTTAAAGCCAATCCATTCGGACTGAAAAATATGCCTGGCAATGTTGCTGAGTTTTGCATCGACTTCTATTCGGCTGATTATTATAAAGCTGATTCAACCGGTGTAAATCCGACCGGACCTGCCCAGGGCCCTGAACATGTTATTCGGGGGGGGTCATTTAAGAGTGATGCAAGAGATGTTAGAAGCGCTGCGAGAGATTTTACAAAAACAAAAGCCTGGCTGGTAACTGACCCGCAGATGCCAAAAAGTATCTGGTGGTATTCTGATTGTATTGATGTTGGATTCAGAGTAGTTTGTGAAATCGATAGTATCCCGGTCAAGTAAAAAGTAGATTAACTATAATAAAATGGATAATATTAACAGACGAAAATTCATTGGAAGAACTGCTCTGGCAGGAATTGGATTAGCTGGAGCGAGTGCTGTTATTTCTGCCTGCAAACGCAAATCAGAAGAAGAGTTTCCAGGTCTTCCTCCAATATTAAAGGGAGCACCTAAAGGGAAAAAGCTCAGGGCCGGATTGGTGGGAACCGGTGCAAGAGGAACAGGTGCTGCAATTAATTTTATTAGTTCAGGACCTGATCTTGAGATCATTGCTCTTGCTGATATATTTCAGGATAAAATTGATGCCTGCAGGGAGCGATTCGCCTCGTTTAACCTGCCTATACCTGCAGAAAACTGTTTTACAGGATTTGACGGGTATAAAAAACTTATGGCTATTCCAGAAGTTGATGTTGTTATTCTGGCTACACCTCCTCAATTTCGTCCCGAACATTTCCTTGAAGCTGTTACACAAAAGAAGCATGCCTTTCTGGAAAAGCCTGTTGCTGTAGACCCGGTAGGGATACGATCAGTAATAACTTCTGCAAGGAAAGCTGAAGCAATAGGTTTGTGTGTTGTAACAGGAACTCAGCGTCGTCACCAGGAAGATTATATTGAAACATATAAGCTGGTTGCTTCAGGTGCAATTGGTAAGATCACCTCAGCAAAGGCTTTCTGGAACCAGGATCACGTGTGGTTTCGTGAGCGTGAACCTGGATGGAACGATATGGAGTATATGATACGTAACTGGAATAACTTCTGCTGGTTATGCGGTGATCATATCCTTGACACACATGTACATAACATTGATGTAATAAACTGGTTCATAGGTAAATATCCTGAGAAGGCAATAGGTTATGGTGGTCGTCACAGGAGAGTTACCGGCGATCAGTACGATTTTTTCAGTGTTGATTTTGACTATGGAAATGGTGTAAGTTCTCATAGCATGTGCAGGCAGATTGATAGTTGTGCAAATGGGACAGGTGAGTTAATAATGGGAACCGAAGGGTATACGAATTGTGTAAATAGTGTATGGGACCTGAATGGAAAAATAAAGTGGCAATTTGAATATCCCAGGGATGAAAACGGCAACTCAATGAACCAGATAAAGATACCACCCTATGTCCAGGAACATATGCACCTTGTATATGCTATCAGAACAGGTAATTATGTAAATGAAGCCGAACAGACAGCATTATCAACCCTTACCGCAATTATGGGAAGAACTGCAGCATATACCGGGAGATTAATAACATGGGATGAGATATTTAAATCTGATATGGACCTTGGTCCTTCCCAGATTGCATTTGGACCTGTTAAAATGTCCTTTGAAACTCCAGTACCGGGAACACCTATAAACATTTAACATTTTAAATAAATTTAAAAACCAAATATTACCTATATGACAAACAGATCATCAAGAAGAGAATTTGTTAAGCGATCAGCTACTGCAGTTGCCGGCGCTATTGTTCTTCCAAACATTATACCCTCATCAGCTTTCGGAATGGGCGGTAAACTGCCACCCAGCGATCGGATTGTGATGGGTGCAATTGGTACAGGGTCACAAGGGTCATCAAATATGAGGGACTTCTTAAAGCTAAAAGATGCAGTTCAGTTTGTTGCTGTTTGTGATGTTGATACAGCTCATCTGGCAAAAGCCAAAGAGACTGTTGATGCTGCAAATAAAAACAGTGATTGCAGGACTTACGGCGACTATCGTGAGTTTCTTGAGAAAGAAAAACTTGATGCAGTTTCAATTGCCTTACCTGACCATTGGCATGGAATAATTTACACTGAAGCTGCCAATAAAAAGATCAATGTATATGGTGAAAAACCTATTTGTCGTACCATAAAAGATGGTCAGACTATTGTTAAAGCTGTAAAAAATAATGGAATAATCTGGCAGACAGGTAGCTGGCAACGTTCACAGGAACATTTCCGCCGTGGGGCAGAACTTGCTATTAATGGCAGGATTGGAAAGATAAAATATATTGAAGTAGGTCTTCCAAACGGAAATAAGGGAATTGGAACACCACCTATCCAGCCGGTTCCGCCTGAACTTAACTGGGAAATGTGGCTTGGACCAGCACTTAAAGTACCTTATCGTGGTGTTTCACATTGGGACTGGCGCTGGATACTTGATTATTCTGGTGGTCAGCTGACTGACTGGGCAGGGCATCATATTGATATTGCCAATTGGGGTGCTGGTCTTGAACATACAGGACCGGTTGAGATCTCGGGAAAAGGTGTTTATCCTTTTGACGGCATTTATAATGTCCCGGTTGAATATGATTTCCTCTGTAAATATGCCAATGGTATTGAAATGCGTGTTGCCAACGAAACACGCCTGAAGTATGTTGCAGGAACTACATGGTATGGTGACAAAGGTTGGATTCATGTTAACAGGGGCAGGACACTCAGGGCTTCTGATCCTAAGATACTTGAAGAAGTTATAGGTGACAATGAAATTAAGCTTTATAAAAGTGATAACCACTGGCAGAATTTTGTGGATTGTGTTCGATCAGGTAAACCTGCAATTGCACCTGTTGAAGTTGCGTACAGGGCTATATCTGTAGGTCTTTTAGGTGAAATTGCAATGACTACAGGAGAGACAATCAAGTGGAATCCTGAAAAAGAAGAGATAATTGATAATCCGAGAGCAAGTCGTCTTCTGAGTCGCCCTTACCGTCAACCATGGACATTACCAACAGTTTAATATTATATTAGTATGAAAAAGCAATATCTTCTTTTGATTATAGCAGCAGGTTTATTGACCTTATTATCAGCCTGCAGTAATGAAGTAACATATAAAACTCTTATTATAACAGGTCAGAATAATCATGACTGGAAAGCCAGTTCTCCGGTACTGAAACAGATCCTTGATGAGACAGGTATGTTTGAATCTGAGATCATGATCACTCCTGATAAAGGTGGTGATATGAATACTTTTAATCCCGATTTTTCCAAATATAAACTTGTTGTTCTTGACTATAACGGAGATTCATGGTCAGAAGAAACAAATAAGGAGTTTCTGGATTATGTAAATAACGGTGGTGCTGTAGTTATTTACCATGCTGCCAATAATGCATTTCCAGGATGGAAAGAATATAATGAAATAATTGGTCTTGGCGGATGGGGTGATCGAACAGAAAAAAGCGGACCTTATGTTTATTACTTAAACAATGAAATGGTAATTGATACTGCCGCTGGTCCAGGTGGTTCTCATGGTAAAAGAAAGGAGTTTATCGTCAGGAACCGGATTACAGACCATCCGATTACCAAAGATTTGCCTGTCAGATGGTACCACGGAAATGATGAGTTATACAGTCAGCTTCGCGGCCCAGCTAAAAATATGGAAATACTGGCTACTGCTTTTGCAGATACTTCTGCAGGAAGAGGAACCATGAGGGACGAGCCTATGCTTATGACTATCGTCTATGGAAAAGGACGGATTTTTCAAACAGCTATGGGACATGCTGACGAAGGAGGCGGTCCGGCAATGCATTGTGCAGGATTTATTGTTACATTACAGAGAGGTGCCGAATGGGCAGTTACCGGAAATGTAACACAACCTGTACCTTATGATTTTCCAAACCCGGCAGGTGTGGTCTTGCGCCCCGATTTTAAAGAGATAACCCTCAATGAGGCTTTGGCTAATTTGGGAGCATATGATATCGCAAAAAGTACAAAATACCTTATCTGTTTGCAAAGTCATATCACTGTTGCCTCCGGAGACTCAAAAAAGTTGCTTGAACTGGAAAAGCAAATGACTAAAGTTCTTATCAGTAAGGAAACTACTGTTGAGGCTAAAATGCTGGTGCTTCGCGAACTTAGCTGGATGGGATCAGACTATTCAGTTCCGGCAATTACGAATCTTGCTGCAATCCCTGAAATTAAGGATGAAGCTGAGTTTGCGTTGGCAAGGCTTCAAAATAAATAATTCACGGATAAACAGGAAAAAATTTAATATAGAATTGAAAATGGGATGGGTTGGAATACAGTCTGATTAAATCTATCTCAGGGCAGGGACAATTTATGGTGAGATATAAACATATCTTATGCTTTCATTGATAATACCTATATTGAATGAAGAGAAGCTGATTGATGAGCTGATCAGGAGAACTATTGCTTCTATTGAGTCATTTACAACTGATTATGAGGTGATTTTTGTCGATGACGGAAGCACTGATTCAAGTTTAAACAAAATTCTCTACTGGCAACAGCAGAACAGTAGGTTAAAATTGCTTTCACTTTCAAAAAACTTTGGCCACCAGGCAGCATATACCGCTGGTCTTGAGCATGCTAAAGGGGATATAGTTGCAATGATGGATGGTGATCTTCAGGATCCCCCTGAATTAATAGGAGAGTTGTATAAAAAACTTATCCATGAAGATTTTGATATTGTAAGTGGTAAAAAGTGCGGCAGACTTGGAAGCAGGAGAAGAAATCTATACTCATTTTTATTCCACCTTATTTTCAGACACATTGGTGATCTGAAAAATATTGAGAATTATGGGAACTTCTCCATTATGAAGCGAAATGCTGTTGATGCACTACTTATGATGAAGGAGAAAGTCAGATATCTGCCCGGGCTCAGAACATTTATAGGATTC
>CAZXFB010000021.1:0-34491 GCA_964639725.1 uncultured Rikenellaceae bacterium | reverse complement strand
GACATGTGGAATTTGTCAGGGATGACCGGTTCTGGGGGGATCCGAAAATGAGCTTAAGGAAATTATTCAGGCTTGCAGCTGATGCCATATTTTCATTTTCAAGGTTCCCCATTCGTCTTTGCCTGGTTCTGGGAATAATAGGAACTGTTTTTTTTATGAGTGCAGGTATATATTGGCTTTTAACCGGATCTTCAGGCTATTCTGTCAGCACATGGTCTTCCTCTATGATCAGTATCTATTTTCTAGGATCAATTCAACTCCTGTTTCTGGGAATTATGGGTGAATATATTTACAGAACCTACAAGGAATCTCAAAATCGACCTCTATATTTCGTCAGGAAGTATTATGACGGTGGTTCGGAAAAGAAATGAAGACGCCGGTATTAAAATATATCTTTTTACTCTGCTCCGGGTTCCTTTTAATAGTTATGCTTTTTTTAAGCCGTACTGCAGGTATTTCTTGTGATGAAATACTCCATTATCAGCAATCGGTTGCAGTTTATGATTATTTTGCTTCCAATGGTAAAGACATTTCAGCTATCGATACTCCTGTATCTCATCTTAAATATTATGGACAGTCATATGATAATTTTGTAACTATACTTACCCGCTGGTTTGACATTGAGGATATTTACGGTTTCCGCAATATTATGAGTGTGCTGATGGGGTGGTTAACCATAATTATCACTGCCCTTTTTGCTCTCTGGTTAAAAGATTACCGTGCTGCAATCTTTGTACTTTTTCTATTTTCTGTTTCACCAACTTTTATGGGGCATGCACAGAATAACTTAAAAGATGTCCCATTTGCTTTCGGTTATATTGCAGGTATTTTTTTTATACTCAAGTATATATTTTCCGGAGCCAGAACTTCTATTCGCGATATATCCCTTCTGATATTAACCATAGCATTTTGTACCAGTATAAGGATAGGAGGATTGCTTCTGATCTGTTACCTGTTTTTTTTCTTTGTTGTCAGTTATTTTCTTAAATATCTTCAAGAACGACAGGCTGATATTATCGAAATCGGGAAAAAGCTGGCCTGGATTACCGGGATATCAGTGGTAGCATTGCTTCTGAGTATTGTTTTATGGCCTTATGCCTTACAGGATCCGGTGTCAAATATTATAAGATCATACAGGGTAATGGCACACTATCCTGATACTTTCAGGCAGATTTTTGAGGGTAAAGTGGAATGGTCTGATTATATGCCATGGTATTATCTTGTTAAATCAATGGTCATTACATTTCCTGTCATAATCTTCCCGGGATTGATAATATTTTTAATTTTTATAAAAAAGATATTCAGTGAGGGGAGAGCATTATTATATGGGTTTTTAATATTTACAATATTGTTTCCTGTGATATATGTCATTCTGGAGAAGTCAAATCTGTACAGCTCATGGCGTCAGTTTCTTTTTATCTATCCGGGAATTATCCTGTTGGCATCAATTGGATTTGCATCATTATTTGAATCAATAAATAAATGGTATATGTGGTTTGCGGGATTCATAATGTTATTTCTGTTATCAATTCACCCATTAAAATATATGTTGCTTAATCATCCTTATGAGTATATGTATTATAATCAGTTTATTGGTGGACTGAAGGGTGCTTTTTCCAATTATGAAACTGATTATTATTATGTCAGTCAGACTGAAGCTTCAGGATGGTTATTGGATCATATCGAAAAAAAGGGATATAAAGTTCCATTGAAGATCAAAGCAACCTATTCGGTACAATGGTTATTCCGAAACCATCCTGAAATTGAAACATCCTATTTTCGATATGAAGAACGAAGTATGTATGACTGGGATTATGCAATAGTAGTGAACAGGTATATTTCACCATACCAGTTAAGAAATAAGTTATGGCCACCTGAAAATGCGATTAAAATAATCTATTCTGATAATGTACCGATCTGTGCCATTCTTGAACGTAAGACAAAATCAGACTATTTGGGCTATATAGCTATGAATGAAGGGCGTACAAAAGATGCTGTTAGTTTATTTGAAGAAGCGTTGAGGATCAATGATAAGGATGAGATGATTTTTTATAATTTTGCTGCAGCTTTGAACAGGATCGGAGAGTTTGAAAAGGCAGATTCAATGTTAAAGAAGGGATTGATACTTAACCCTGATTCAGACCCTATATTGATGTATTTGGGAAATATTGCCAAAGCGGGGAAAAGAAATGACGAAGCAATAATGTTCTACAAAAAACTGATAAGTTCAAACAGGAAGTATTTTGAAGCTTATGTGGAGTTATCGGGATTATTGATTGAAACGGATCTGTTGCAGGCACGGGATTTATTGCGAAAGTGCCTTACAATTAATCCCCTGTATAAACCTGCAATTAGCGCTTTGGCAGATACTTACAGGAATACTGATCCTGATGTTGCAAAGAAATATGATGAATTAGCGAAATCAATTAATAACTAACTATAATATCTTTAACAATGAAAAAGTCTTTAATAGTATTATCACTCAGTTTGCTGGTTTTTTTCAGCGGATTTAATATGGTGAGAGCACAGGATCAGCCAAAACCGAAGAAAGATACTGTCAACATTGACACTGATGCCAAACCTACATTCTATTATGCAGCTGAAGACGAAAAAACCTCATCCGGACCTGGCTCAAAAAAGGGAACCTCTTCAGCAATTCTAATTATAGGTGCAGTTATTGTAGTCGCTGGAGCAGCCGGTTTCTTCCTGCTTAAGAAGAAAAAATAGTATTAAGTGAACCTAATGTTAAATGGCCAAAGCCCTGAATATATTGTAATAAAGGCATTAGTAAAATGACAGGAGTGATCCCGCAGTTCTAAACAGACAAACAATAATAAAAAGAATTATGATAATAATGATTTTGATTTTTGGATTTTTATTTGGTGCTATACTTCAATATTCGAAACTAAACAAGTTTGATACTATAAGTGGTATGGCAATGCTGAGCAACTTTACAATGGCCAAAGCTATTGCCGTTGCTATCGGTTTTGGAATGCTTCTGGTTAATATCGAAATTGGGTTGGGTTTTGCCTCATATCACATAAAACCACTTTTATTAGGTGGGATTATTGCAGGGGGGGTAATATTCGGAACAGGGATGGCGATATTAGGATACTGTCCCGGGACTTTGGCTATTTCACTGGGGGAGGGTTCAATTGATGCATTTATTGGAATATTGGGAGCTTTAACAGGTGGTATTGTTTATACTATTCTAGTGCCTTCATTTAAGTGGATGCTTGGACCTGATTTTGGACAAATAGCATTAAAAACAATTGTGGCAGATAATAATCTTGTTTTTTATTCACTTGTGTTAATCCTGGGGACAGTTTTTATTTGGATTGCTTTCTGGTTAAACAAAATTGAAAAAGCCAAGGGATACAATTGGTTATTTTCAGGTCTGGCACTTGCAATTTTAACTTCGACAATATTTCTGACTTCAACAACAAACAGGGTGCTGGGTGCGTCAGGTTTTTATCCTTATTTCGGAGATTTGATTACAGGATTGACTGAAAATGAATATTATAAAAGTATAGCAGCATCAGGGAAGTGGGAAATGTTTTTTTTAACCGGTTCATTTTTCTCAGGAGTTGTTATATCGCTTATCAAGAAAGATTTCAGATTGATATTAATCCACAGCAACTGGAAAGAGTTTAAAGGCGATTCTAAACTCAAAAGAATAGTCTGGGCATTTATTGGAGGATTTTTATTAATTGTAGGTGCCAGATTAGCAGGAGGATGTACCAGTGGACATATAATTTCAGGTGGCATGCAGCTTGCCGTGAGCAGTTACCTGTTTGCAATTATCGTGTTCGGGGCTTTTTTACTTACCGGGAAATATTTCTACAGAGTGAATAACCAGAAATAAGAATAAGCTATTTCTTTGTCGATTAAAAAATTTGAGTTAGAACCTCCGTAAAGAAAAGCACAGAGATAAAGACTCTGTGCTCAATGCTGATATCCTGTGGTTATCAGCTTCTTTTTTTTGTCAGCTCAATCTTTTTCGGATCTCTGATTCTCAGAGAATACTTCTCTTATCCTGACAATATTCCATTTAAAAATTCTGACTCTCAGGAAGCTGATTAAGTCAGAATTGCTTTGCTGAATTCAACACATTTTTTAACTTCCTTAACAGCATCTGAACCTTCAGGAACCGGGTATTCCAGCTCAATATCTACGTTGATAGGCCATTTATTCTTTTTTAGCAGGAGAAGAATATCTGCAATGGGTGTCTCTCCTTTTCCCCATTCCATGTTAGTATTGGGAGGGGTCCCTTTTGGCCCGGTCTTATCTTTGAGATGGATACTGGTAATTCTGGTGTGAAGTTTTTCGATTATGCCGTTTGGATGCAGACCGGTAGCGCCAAAATAGTGTCCTGCGTCGAAGTTCAGCATATTATTCGGGGAGAGGTTCAGGAACTTTTCAAAGTTCCAACCAGGTAATCCGGGTTGCAGATGCTGATGTAAAATCACCTGCATACCATGCTTCTCAGCAAATGGTCCCAGTTTCTTAGCAGAGAGATCTCCGATTTCAGTGCTTACACCTCTTGATCCCAGTGCCTTGGCAGCTCTGAATGAGTAATCAATTTCTTCATCTGACCAGTTCTCAGGTGAGAACTTGGTAATATGAATAGTTACTCCTGCATTGTTATACATCTTACGTAATTCCCTGAACTTTTCCATTGAAGCGGAAATCCTCCATTTTTTCTGTGCTTCGGTTGTTTCTTTCATTAATTTCTGGAAAACAGCTTTCTGTTCCTCAGTAGCATTACGGTCAGGTCTTTCAGGAGCTTGAGGCAGACCGGCAAATAATTCGGCTGTATACCCCATCAATTCTATGGAACTGATGTTTCCTTCAAGACAATATTTAAGGGTTTCTTCAGCACTCCCCGGCATGCTTCGCCAGCTGTATGTTATCGCTCCTATATGCACTCCCCCGAAAACTGAGTCAGGTTTAGCAGGTTTGAGAGACATATTTTTGTTGATTTCGTTAATATTGAAAGGCACTGCAGCAAAAGCTGCAACTGCAGTAGAAAGTTCCAGAAACTTACGCCTTGACAACTGATTATTTGATCTGCTTTTCTCCATCACTATAAAGATTAGATTTTAAATATTTTGCATTGTACTTCAAGCTCTTGAAGTTCCTGAGTCTGTAAGGACTCTGACGCAACTTTTCTGTTCAGAGCCTCTTGACCGTTCCCTTCTAAACCTTTACCCAGATATTACCTTTCTTATTGGATTCAACCACCGAATGGATAAATTTCATCCCGCGTACTCCATCATGTACTGTCGGAAACTCACCTGGTTTAAATTTCTCTTTCCTGATTGATTTTGCAGTTCCTTTATAAATGTTAGCAAGAGCTTCATATATTCCTTCAGGGTGTCCGGGAGGCATAGTGTGGCTCATTTCAGCAAGCTGATCATTATATCCGTGCGCTGGTTTGAGCACTTTGGTTGCTTCTGAATCGCTTAACATGTACAAGTAGTTTGGATTCTCCTGTGACCATTTTAGACTTGCCTTTGAGCCATAAACTGCAATTGTGAGGTTATTCTCTTCCCCTCCACAAACCTGGCTGGCTCTGATCACGCCTTTTAGTTTTTTACTGAAACGTATCAGAACAGTACCGTCAAGGTCAAGTTTAATACCCTCTTTTACAGGATTCAGGTCAGAAAGTACCTCTTTTATCTCAAGTCCTGTAGTGTATTCGATCAGGTTAAACGCATGAACTCCGATATCTCCCATGCAACTGCTTGCTCCTGCATGTTTGGGATCAAGCCTCCATACTCCGGTTATTCTGCTGTCGGTACCATGAATTATTGAATTTATCCACCCCTGATAATACTGGGCATCAATACGCTGAATAGTGCCAAGTGTACCTTTTGCAATAATATCCCTCATCTGGCGGATCATTGGGTACCCTGTATAAGTATGTGTTAATGAAAAAGTTAATTTGTTTTTTGCAACAAGTTTTTCCAGTTCAAGAGCCTCCTTTACAGTCATGGTCATTGGCTTTTCACATACAAGATGAAATCCTTTGGAGAGCAGACTTTTTGCAAAAGGATAATGAAGTGCATTGGGAGTGACTATTGAGACTGCCTCCATTCTCTTATCTGCAGGCAGGGCCAATTCAGCTTTAATCATTGCATCAACACTTTTGTAACAGCGGTCGAGAGGGATCCCTTCGTTTTTTGCAAATTGTTTGCTTTTTTCATAATCTACATCAAAAACACCACCTACAAGTTCAAAATCATTGCAGATGCGTGAAGCGCGGCGATGTGCATCGCCAATGAAGGCGCCAATTCCGCCGCCTATCATTCCAAATTTTATTTTTTTCATACTTCTACTGTTTGTAAAAAATTTATGCTTTTGGTTTTCCGATTTTTCCAATAAGGAGTGAAATGACAATTAATATGGTAGCTATCACTGCTGCAATAGGCAGGCTTTGTTGTACGGTTGACCCAACGCTGAGATTGCCGATAAACTTAGGAACAAAAGTACCTCCAAGCAACCCGACAGCGAATATAATACCGAATATACTTCCGTATAAGCTTGAGTCAAACTTTGCAAATGTAACACCAACGATAGTAGGGAAAATAGGAGCGAATGCCAGTCCTGCCAGAAGGACAGCAATAATCCCCAGAACGGGACCCTTTGCAATTATCATTAAGAGAATTGAAATTAATGAGAGGGCAGATGAAAAAATTATCACTTTTGAACCCATGGAAGTAAGATTTTTGATAGAGGCAGTGATAAACCTGCCTGCCATCATTGCAACACCAAAGAGACTCAGAACAAGACCGGCTTTTGCTGTTGGATCCAGGTTGGCGTTGCCTATAAAAAGTTCTTCCATAAGCTTTTTAATCCAGGTTCCCATTGAGATTTCAAGTGACATATAACAGAAGAGTGCAAGACCAGCAATCAGAACAGCCGGTTTCTGAAGTATTTTTAATGCCATCGAGAATTTAAAACCTGTAGGAACCTGAGGGAAGCTGGTTATCAGAGCGAATACAAGAAAGATAATGGTAAGTATGCCTATAATTATCAATGCTATACTGTACCCCAGATTCAGTGTTTTCATAATAAATACTATCAGAAGGGGAGTAATGATGTAACCAAGGCCGAAAAATCCATTACCTAAATTGCTGGCTCGTGCAGGATCCTTACCCTCAAACAGGACAATAGGCATGAGCGTGTTACCCACAGTATTCAGAGCCATAGCACCAATACCCAGTAAAATACAGGCAAACAGTGCAATAATGAAGGTCGAAGCAAAAGCAAGAATAAACATACTCAGCCCTGTTATTATAAAGCCAAGAATAGCAACTGGTTTATATCCTACTTTGTCAACTAACGGGCCAATGAATAGTTGAACAAAACAACCTGTCAGAAACAGTCCCATTACAAGAGTCCCGAATTGTCCGGCATCAATATTCAGTGCGCTCATTAGTTCGACTGAGATAGAACCCAGGATAATAAAGCATATGGCTAATGTAAATACGGCCATAAGAGCTACAAGTGCGGTCATGTTCTTCATTCCTTATCTGTATTTATTTTTTTGATTTATGATTATTGTATAATGACTATTAGATAATTTGATATAAAAAATGTGGAATAATCCGGGTAAATATTATTTTTCAAAAGCAGCATCAAAAGCTATATTGGATGAAGGAAAATCAATAGCTCTTACAAATTCACAGGCTTCTTTTGCACCATATTCCCTGTCCATTCCGCTATCTTCCCATTCAACAGATAAAGGACCTTTATACCCTACACGATTCAGAGCCCTGATTATTTCTTCAAAATTAATATTTCCTCTTCCAAGGCTTCTGAAATCCCAGTAACGCCCTCTTGTACCAAACTCGGTATGTCCTCCGAAAACACCAGCCTCAGCAGGTGTTTCAGACCATCCAACATCCTTCATATGCACATGAAATATTCTATCTCCGAATTCATGGATAAATCCGACATAATCGACACCCTGGTAACCAAAATGGGATGGATCGTAATTAAATCCAAACGCTGGGTGATTATTTATTGCCTTCATTGCTTTTCGTGTTGAGGCAATATCAAAAGCAATCTCTGTGGGATGAACTTCAAGCCCGAATTTGATTCCAAGCTTAAGATAAGCATCTAGTATAGGTTTCCATCTTTTTGCAAATTCAATGAATCCATCCTCTATCATTTTTGCAGAAACAGGAGGGAATGAATAATTCAGATGCCAGATCGGGCTGCCTGTGAATCCATTAACAATGGATACTCCTAATTTTTTTGCAGCTTCAGCTGTTTTAATCATTTCTTTTGCGGCTCTTTTCCTTACTCCTTCAGGATCACCATCCCCCCAGACATATTGCGGAACAATACTTTTATGCCGTTCATCAATTCTGTCGGCAACAGCCTGACCTACTAGATGATTAGAAATAGAAAAAACTTTCAGACCATATTTGTCAAGCATTTTTCTTTTTGCTTTGCAATATGATTCATTTGCTTTATCTACCTCAAAATGATCGCCCCAGCATGCAAGTTCCACACCATCATATCCGAATGACTGGGCTTTCTGACAAACAGTTTCAAATGGTAAATCGGCCCACTGGCCTGTGAATAGAGTTACTGGTCTGCTCATAATAGTATGTTTTTATAATTATGTATTTGGTAAAATAGATAGTTATCTTAATTTTATATGATAGTATGAAATTACAATTATTTTTTGACTTCTCAACTCGATTAAACCTTTAACTCTTATCTGCTGCTCCTGCCATTTTTCTAATCATTTTTAAAATCATCTGTTAACCATATTAATATTAAAGCAATTATTATTGTTAAGTTATCTATAATCCGGAAATGGGATAATCTTCCTTCTTATTGGATCATGCTAAGATAAGAAAATGATTTTCAATCAAACTTCAGATTATACGGTAAATTGCTTTCTTTGTATGATATTCTTTAATTTTCTATGATGGCAGATATTTCAGATATTTTACTTAATCGGAGGAGTATCAGAAAATATTCCCCTGAATTGATTGATGGTAAGCTTCTTGATGAGATCATTACAATGGGCTGTCGGGCTTCAACAACAGGGAATATGCAGGTTTACAGCATTGTAATTACACAAGATGAAGCAAAAAAAAGTGCCCTTGCTCCATGTCATTTCAATCAGAAAATGATAACAGAAGCTCCCGTAATATTAACATTCTGTGCTGATTTCAACAGATTTAATAAATGGTGCAGGCTTAATAACGCTGATCCTGGTTATGATAATTTTCTTTCATTTATGACTGCAGCAATTGATGGTTTACTGGTTGCCCAGACAATTTGTATTGCTGCAGAATCAAAAGGTCTGGGCATCTGCTATCTTGGTACCACAACTTATATGGCTCACAAAATTATCGAGGTGTTAAAGTTACCTTCTGGTGTTGTACCTGTAACAACGGTTACACTTGGCTGGCCGGCTGAAAAACCTGAGCAGGTTGACAGATTACCTCTGGCTGCACTTGTCCATAAAGAGACTTACTGTGATTACACCAGTAAGGATATTAATATGTTTTACCGGGAAAAGGAGGGGAGGGCAGAATCGCAACAGTTTGTAAATGAGAATCATAAAGAGACTCTGGCTCAGGTGTTTACAGATGTAAGGTATAAAAAAGCAGATAATATTCATTTTTCAAAGACATTTTTGCAGGTGTTGAAAGATCAGGGATTCATGAATCAGCCTTAGTGGCTCCTGGTTATAATCCTTGCAGTATCGGATATACAATTAATTAATTTTAAGAATGAAAAACAAAATTGCACTATTTGTTTGTCTCCTTTTTTCTTATTCCATTATGCCTTCTGCAGCTCAGAAATCAGGAACTGTTAATATGTTCGAAGTGGTTCGTCCTCATTATCGTACAGAGATACTGATTCCTGATATTCCCGGATATATCACTCTTAAATGTGATTTTCATATACATACGGTCTTTTCTGATGGTAACGTATGGCCAACAGTTCGTGTAAGTGAGGCCTGGGAGGATGGCCTTGACGCGATAGCAATCACGGATCATATAGAAAATAATCCTAAAAAGATGCCCGGGATGAAACATTCTGAATTTGAGACAGCCCTGCCTGATGCTTCGGCTGCCGATATTATACTTATCAGGGCCGGTGAAATTTCGAGACGTATGCCTCCGGGACATTTCAATGCACTGTTTATAAAAGATGTAAATGCTCTTGATATACCTGACTATATGGATGCGTTAGATGAGGCGGTCAGGCAGGGCGGTTTTATAATATGGAACCATCCTGGCTGGAGAAGCCAGCAACCTGATTCTACACAGTGGATGCCTGAGCATGAATCGATTTATAAGAGAGGGTGGATGCATGGAATTGAAGTTTTTAATGAAAAGGAATGGTATCCTGAAGCTATAGAGTGGGCTATGGAAAAAAACCTGGCAATAATCGGAAATTCAGATATTCACAATGTTTATGAATATTACTATAATACTGAATTGTACCCTGTTCGCCCACTGACACTGGTTTTTGCCAGGGAACGGTCGGAAGAGTCACTCAAGGAGGCAATGTTCGCGAAACGTACTGCAACTCTTTTTTTTAATAAACTGGTTGGTCGCAAGGATATAGTTGATAATCTGATAAGTAAATCAATAATTGTATCTGAACCACATCTATACAAAGATGGCTTTATATGGTTCAAGCTAAAGAATGTTACAGATATTGAATTTACTATGGTAAAAACCGGTAAAGACAATTCAGAACTTCCGGCAAGAATTATTCTTCCACGAAATGGAACAATAATTCTAAAAGCTAAGCAGAACAAGGATCAGGATACTTCTTATACTTACAAACTTGAAAATGTTCTGACCGGAGTAGAGCAATACTCTGAATTTACAATTTTATTGAAATAGCTCCATTCCGTTTTTTCAATCTTATGAGGTCGTTATAATCAGACTCTTACCTGAATTCAATTTCTAACTCTCCGGCAATTGAAACCAGATCATTCTTTATTGCAGGTACAAGCATTATTCCATCCTTCCAATGCCTGATTTCAGCCTCTCTTTCCGGATCTCCGGGAATTAGTATTCTTTCCTCACCAGTAGCAGGTTGGGCAGAACGGAAGGTTTCTATCCAAAGGTCCATCTTTGTTTTGAATTCCCCGGCCGGTTGAAAAGCATCAATTCTCATTGCTCCGAAGAAATGACCGGTCCCTTCACCTACCTTTTTATCCAGAACCGGAAGATAAGCAACACTTGGAGGAACAAATGGCCCGAAATTGGCTCCGCTGAAAACTGCTGAAAAGATATCTACAATTGCAGAAAGGCAATAACCTTTATGACTTCCATGTATACGGTCTCCACCAAGAGTAAGCATTGATCCTCCTGATTTGAGTATAGTCGGATCATCGGAAGGTAATCCTGATTTGTCCTGCACAAATCCAAAAGGAACTTTTTCACCTTTTTTCTCTGCCACCGCCAGTTTACCCCTCGCAACAGGAGTTGTCGCAAAATCGGCAACAAATGGAGGCTGTTTCATTGCCGGAATGGCAACTGCAATCGGGTTGGTACCCATCATCCTGCTAATGGAGAATGTTGGTGCCACCAGAGGATTGGCATTTGTCAGGCAGATCCCGATCATATCATATTCAAGTGCCATCATTGCGTAATAACCGGCAATACCGAAATGGTTGGAGTTTTTTGAAGCAACCCATCCAGTACCTGCATTTTTAGCCTTTTCAATTGCAATCTCCATTGATCGGCGGGCTGCAACCATGCCAACTGCATTATCTCCATCAACTACTGCAGTACTGGGTGATTCATGTATTACTCGAACTTTTGGGGCTGTATTGATCCTGCCTGATCTCCATAATTCATAATAGTCCTTTATCCTTATCATTCCATGTGATGGATGACCTCTCATTTCGGCTGCCATGAAGACATCAGCAATGATTATTGAATCATTCTCACTGCATCCCATTTTCATGAAGAGGCTTTTTGTAAACTCAAAAAGATAGGCGTATTCGTACATTTTTTTTAGTGATTAGTCTATTAATAATTAAGGCAGTTATAAACATGTTACCTGCAACCGGTATTAATTCAATCTCTTCAATTTTTAAACTTTCATACTTAGTATGTTACTTCTTCATTTTAGCAGGATAGGGTGGTCTGACAGGTTCTTCCGGAGGATTCTTGGCCAGTTCCTTCAACGCCACTTCGATAGCTTTCTCCAGTTGTGGATCTTTTCCGTTGATAACATCTGCCGGCCATTGCTCAACTTCAATGTCAGGAGCAACCCCTTCATTTTCAACTACAAATCCATCTTTGGTCCAGATGGCAAGGTTTGGAGCCGTAACTGATCCCCCATCAATGAATTCCGGAAAACCAAGTATTCCAACAAGCCCGCCCCAGGTACGCTTTCCAACAAGTGTTCCAACCCTGTACTTCCTGAACATCCATGGCAGCATATCACCACCTGAACCCGCTGTTTCGTCAATAATCATAACTTTTGGTCCCTGTATTGAGGCGTTTGGTGATTTGAGATCCAATCCGTATCTCAGATTCCAGTATGCCTGCAGTGGCCGTTGAAGTATGTCGATATAGTAGTCGGCAAGAGAACCACCGCCATTAAATCTCTCATCAACTATTATGGCTTTCCTGTTGGCCTGGGGGAAGAAATATCTTTTAAAATATTCATGTCCAGCTGATGATGTGTTTGGAACATAAACATATGCAACCTGACCGTTTGTTGCTTCAGTAACTTTTTTCAGATTACCTTCAACCCAATCCCTGTTTCTAAGTGTATACTCATTGCTGACCGGCACGACTTTTACAATCCTTGATCCGGTATAGTCAGCTTTATCATTAATTGTAAGTTCAACAATCTTCCCGCTTGTGTTCTCAAAGAAACTGAAAATGCTTTTATCAGCTGTAACATCATTGCCATTTACTGCAAGAATATAGTCTCCCTGCTTAATATTCAATCCAGGTTCAGTTAATGGGGATCTCAGATCAGGATTCCAGTTGAGCCCTCCATAAATTTTGGAAATCTGGTACCTGTTTAATGATATCTTATAGTCTGCCCCCAGTAATCCTCCTGCAACAACAGTAGCAGTGTTAAGACGGTCTCCTCCTGATGAAATGCGATGGTGGCCAACACCCAGTTCACTGCACATCCATTGAATAACCCTGTTAAGGTCACTTCTGCATGCAAGGTCGGGAAGGAACTTCGAGTATTTGATTTTCATTGCATTCCAGTCGACACCATGCATCCCGGGGTCATAGAAATAATCACGGTTTACTCTCCATGCTTCATTAAAAATCTCAGGCCATTCAGCAACAGGATCGATCTTAACTGATATGGCAGAAGTATTTAAGATCCCCTTTCCGGCTTCAGGTTTTTTGCCTGTTGCAGTTATTCCAAAGACCTGTCCCTTATTATATAACATCTTTTTCCTGTCGGACGAAACTACATAGTTGTCGAGTTCCATTACTTCACTGTCTTTTCTTTCCTTCAGATCATACTTGTGTAATACTGACGACACTGAAGGTTCTGATGGCCTTATTATATATAGAATTTCGCCTGTAGCCCCAACGTCAAGATCAGAGTAGTTACCTGCCTTGACAGGTAAGTTTATAATCCTGTCGGTTATTCCATCCGGTTCAATCTTCAATACAATAGGTTTTTCCTGTGCAGGGGGATTAGTTTTTACCTCTTTTTTATTCTTTTCTACCGGTTTTTCAGGCTCACTTTTTTCCTGTTTGGCGCTCTCTTCATCACTCTCTTTTGCAAAAGGCGATATTATATCTTTGCGTAATGTTGCAAGATAAATTGAACTTGTCATTCTCATATCCTGGTTTGACAGGTCGAACCAGTTAACAACCGGACCAGCATCAGTTGAGGCAAAGAAATATATATTCTCTCCATTTGGATCGAAATGAGGATCTGAGGCATCACTCATACCATCGGTAACAGCAAATGATTTTTGCTGTTCAATAGAATAGAGGTAAACTATCCTGAAGTTTGTCCTGACCAGTTTAGTATAGAGTATCCATTTTGAGTCGGAAGACCAGTCACCAAAAATTTTTCTGAACACTCCAGGAAAATATATTTCGTCAGAATCAATAATCTTAATGGTACTTGTTTCAATATCAATAATATAAAGATTTCTCCCATTATCAACATATGCTATCTTTCTGCTGTCGGGAGACCATTCAGGATATGCATAAAAACCGGTGCCATTAAGTTTGAATGATCGAGGGTCCCCTTTTCCGTCCTGTGGTTTAATATGCAAAGTATATTCCCCGGATTCATCAGAGAAATATGCAATGTATTTACCATCAGGTGACCACGAAGGATACTTCTCATGCGCTGAAGCAGTTTGGCTTATATTCCTGGGATCACCTTTTTCTGCAGGCAGGGTTATAATTTCTCCTCGGAAATCAAACGCCACTCTGGATCCGGTCGGGGAGATTTCAATCCAACGGATATAGTTTGTACCCTGAACGTAACGGGGACGCAGCTCCAGCAGGTCAGCTGCAATACCAATTGTTAATTTCTGCCGGTTACCTGAAGCAATATCATATGTATGCAGATATCCCTCGTTTTCAAAAATGATTTTCCCATTTCCGCTTGAGGCTTTGATAATCGGAAAATCGTTAAAGGAGGTTAACTGCTTTACTTCTTTGGATACCTGATCAAAAGAAAATAGATTAAACTCTCCGTTTCTGTCACTTGTAAAGAATATTTTACCTGAAAGCCACATTGGATCAGCGTCATTACAACCGCCCTGAGGCTGAGGTACTTTAATAACAGAATGATCGGCAAATGAGTAGATCCATATATTTGAAATAGTGCCTCCCCTGTAGTTTTTCCATTGTTGATATTGTGGTAAAAGCGGAGTATAGGCCATATATCTACCATCAGGAGAATATGTTGCTGTCCATGCATTCGGGATCTCAAGTTTTACGGGAAATCCTCCGTTTAAACCTACTGTGTAAAGCTGAAAATACCTGTTCGAGAAAACAGAAGCCTGAGAAGCAAACAGGACGTTTTTTCCGTCCTGGGTAAATCCTCTTGCCAGATCAGCACCTGGATGCCAGGTAAGTCTTGTAGGTATACCACCTTCAACCGGAATAACAAAGAGATCAGTATTTCCATCATACTGGGCGCTGAATGCAATCAATGTCCCGTCGGGTGAGAAGCAGGGATCTGATTCGATGCCTTCATCGATAGTTAGTCTACGGGGATTTGATCCATCATGATTGGTGATCCACAGATCCTCGGAATATATGAAAGCAATATTCCGGGCACTGATTGCCGGCTGGGAAAGCATCCTTGTATCATTTGTGTTTATCCCGGAGGAATTAGTCGGAAAAAAGGAAATAAAGATGATCAGTAAAAACAAAAATCCGTAATTCTTTTTCATGTTAACGTTTTTAGAGTTTCTAATCGTAATTTTTTATATCATACTATAATCTCTTGTGGAGAACCTGTTATCAGGTCCTTCTGTAGTTATGATTCACCCCGGCCTGTTGAGTTGGAGTGATTACGAGGTCATTAATGCATACATGTGCAGGCAGGTTAACACAATATAATATTACTTCTGCAATATCATCCCCAGTCAGAGCATCAATACCTTTATATACTGAATCAGCTCTTTCATTGTCACCTTTAAATCTGACATTTGAAAATTCTGTTTCAGCCATCCCGGGAGCTATATTTGTCACTTTTATATTGTTTTTAAGCAGGTCTATTCTCATTGATTTCGAAAGTGAATCAACAGCATGTTTTGAAGCACAATATACATTTCCAGACTCATATTCTTCTTTTCCTGCTATGGATGATATATTAAAAATATGGCCCGAATTTCTTTCAACCATTAACGGAGTTACAGCCCTTGTAACATATAGCAGTCCTTTTATATTGGTATCTATCATTCTGTCCCAATCGTCAATATTCCCTGTGTTAATGTGATCCAACCCCACTGCAAGACCAGCATTATTTACAAGTACATCAATATTCTTCCATTCAGAAGGAAGATCAGCAATTATGGATGCTACTTCATCCCTGTTCCTCACATCGAAATGCAATGCCAGCACATCACATCCAGTTGAGATAAGCTCCTTTTTAAGGTCATCAAGTCGCTCTTTTCGTCGACCTGTTATAATAATATCATATCCGTTCTTTCCAAATTTCAGGGCTGTTGCTTTACCAAATCCTGATGTGGCACCGGTAATCATAATTATTTTGTTCATATTGCCGCAATATTTTAATTCGTAAAAGTATAAATAAATAAGACAATGTTCAGCGAAATCTAATTGTTGTAATGTGACAGATGCCATATATATTACTGAAAAAATTCTTGCTTGAGATGGTAATACGACCAGTATTAATTAGACTAATGTTGGCCTGAACTATAATGTCAGGAAGTTTTACAAATAAATGTATCTATCTTTGCATCCTTGTTGTAGTATTGTTAAATCAATCCATATACAAATCAGTGACAGAACGAAAAGAGGTTGTTAAAGAGATGTTTGATTCTATTGCAGGGAGCTATGATTTCCTTAATCATTTTTTATCATTGGGAATAGACCATTACTGGAGAAGAAAGGCAATAAAAATTATTTCATATTCTGTGAAGCACCCAAGAATTATTGATGTTGCAACAGGGACAGGTGATCTTGCTATTGCAGCAATGAAAATCAATCCTGAAAAAGTAACCGGGATAGACATTTCTCTTAAGATGCTTGAAAAAGGACGAAAAAAAATCATTAAAAAAGGGTTGGAAGGAAAAGTTGAATTATTATTGGGGGATTCTGAGAATATCGCATTTCCTGATAATAGTTTTGATGTAGCAATGGTAGCCTTTGGTGTCAGAAATTTCTCCGATCCGGTGAAAGGGCTTTCTGAAATGAAAAGGGTACTTTCCCCGGGAGGTATGATCATGGTTCTGGAGTTCTCAAAGCCTGCAGGATTTCCTTTCAGACATATATATAATTTTTACTTTATTAATATTCTTCCATTTTTTGGTCATCTCTTTTCACAGAATAAGAGAGCCTACAGATACTTGCCCGATACTGTAATGAGATTTCCTGATAATGAAGCATTCGTTGCATTAATGGAACTCTCAGGCTTTTCAGGAATAAGGCAGCTAAAACTAACAGGAGGTATTGCAAGTATTTATTCAGGAATCAAATAATGTATGCAATATTCATTATTCAATCCAGTTTATTACCTTGTAGCCGGAATTACAAATCCAGGAATTTGAAAAAAAGAAGTCTGCATATAATTACATTTTTCTGTCTGCTTTTAATCAGCCACATATCATCAGGGCAGAAACAGAAACCTAAGAATGAATCATGGTATGATGAAAAAATACTGCATTTTGGATTCAGCCTGGGATTTAATTCAATGGATTTTAACATAACTCCTTCACAGACATATCTTAAAACTGATTCCCTATATCCTGAAGTAAGTCATCTTAATCCAGGTATAAACATCCAGATTGTTACCGATTACAGACCCGGAAAATATTTTGATGTAAGATTCCTGCCGGGAGTATCATTCGGACAGAGAATAGTATCCTATTACAAAAACAAAGTTCCTGTACTTGTTCCGCAAAAGCTGGAGTCATCATATCTTGAGTTCCCATTATTATTAAAATACAAAGGGGAAAGACTTAATAACGTCCGTCCATATATTATAGGGGGTTTAAATTACCGGTATGATCTAGCCGGTAAAAAAGAATTCGATGATGAAAAGCCTGTTTATATCAGGATCAAACGCCCGGACCTTTATTATGAAATGGGAGCAGGTCTCGATTTTTATCTCACTTACTTTAAGCTCTCTGTTGAGATTAAGATGTCGAATGGGATTAGAGATATAATTGTAGAGGAAGCAGTTCAGGGCTTTACCGGATATCGTAATGCTATTGAAAAGATGAAGTCACAGATATGGGTACTTGCTTTTCATTTTGAATAGATTGTATGGTCCCGGCATCTGTTTGCAGAATTAACATATAATATCAGATTAGAAACACGTTAAGAAATTTTTGTCTTCAAACAACCAGGTTATTCACAATCTGGCAGCATATATTATACAGGGATGAAACAGGTTCAGATCAATCTTTCTCCGGAAGCTGCAGCAGATGATTCATATGTCAGGAAAATAGCTGGTACATTATCAGGTATAGTTGCAGAAGATATTACCTCACTTAGGATTATTAAACGGTCGGTTGACGCCCGGAAGAAAAACATCAGGGTAAATCTGACTGTTGATGTTTTTTATGGTGAGGATGCAGTTTCACCGGTATTTATGCCATTTGATATTAAAGATGTGAGCCTGAAGCAGGAAGTGATAATTGTTGGAGCCGGACCTGCCGGTCTGTTTGCAGCTTTAAGACTAATTGAACTTGGAATCAGACCTGTAATAATTGAGAGAGGGAAGGATGTCTCCTCCCGCAAAAAGGATATTGCAAAGATCAGCCGGGAAAATTTTGTTAACCCGGAGAGTAATTATTGTTTTGGTGAAGGCGGAGCAGGTACGTTTTCTGATGGGAAGCTATATACGCGTTCAAAAAAGAGAGGAGACAATTCCCGGGTTCTTGAATTACTTTGCCTTCATGGAGCAAGTGAGAATATTTTGTATGAAGCACACCCTCATCTGGGAACTGATAAACTACCTCAGATAATTTCCAATATAAGGAAAAGTATACTTGAAGCAGGGGGTATGTTTATGCTTGAAACTAAAGTGACTGACCTAATCATTAAAGAAAATCAGGTAAAGGGAGTTATTACTTTAGGAAATTCCAGATTTCTATCTCCAAATTTAATACTTGCCACCGGTCATTCTGCCCGCGATATTTACGAGATATGTAAGATAAGAGGAGTGCTTCTTGAAAGTAAACCTTTTGCACTGGGGGTAAGGGTTGAACATCCTCAGGAACTGATTGACAAAATCCAGTATCATGGTAATCCGAGAGGCAAATTTCTGCCTGCTGCATCATATAGTTTTGCCAGGCAGGTGGATGGGAGAGGGGTCTACTCTTTTTGTATGTGTCCGGGGGGATTTATAGTACCTTCGGCAACTTCCCAGGAGGAAGTTGTCGTTAATGGAATGTCCCCCTCCGGTAGAAACTCACCATATGCAAATTCAGGAATTGTTGTTGAAATAAAACCGGAGGATCTGATTAAATATAGTGCATCAAATGAGCTAGCCGGCCTGGAATTCCAGAAAGAGATGGAAAGGGAAGCCTGGAAAAACGGTGGCCACACGCAACAAGCTCCTGCGCAAAGATTAACTGATTTTGTTTCAGGGGTGACCTCTGCATCATTGCCGGTGGTATCATATTTCCCGGGAGTTACTTCTTCTCCACTTCACAGCTGGTTGCCAAAATCCATCGGGAGACGGCTCAGAGACGGTTTCAGAATGTTCGGATCACTGATGAACGGGTACTTTACAAATGAGGCTGTTGTACTGGGAGTTGAATCGCGTACTTCATCGCCTCTCAGATTACCACGAAATCCTGAAACCTCTGAACATGTGAGAATATCAGGATTATATCCCTGTGGTGAAGGTTCAGGTTATGCCGGGGGTATTGTCTCCTCGGCTGTTGACGGTATCAGGGCAGCAGAGTCAATTGCAAAAAAACTATTATAATTATGTTCTGCGTCTTGCAAATTCCGAAAGAATAACCGATGCTGCCATTCCTACATTTAATGATTCAACTCCATATAGTGCGTCAGTAAATTTTGGGATCATTATTTTTTCTTTTATGTAGGGCAGCAGTTCTCCTGAAATCCCTTTTGATTCATTCCCCAGAATAATAATACCTCTCTTCCCAAGCTTATTTTTGTAAACAGATTCCCCTTCAAGGAAAGTACCATATACCGGAATTAATCTTACAATAGCTTCTTCCAGAAAATTTTTAAGATCAATATAATAGACAGTGACGTTAAGGATAGCACCCATAGTAGCCTGTATGACTTTTGGATTATAGACATCAACACATTCTTCGGAGCAGACAATATATTTAATCCCAAACCACGAGGCAGCCCTGATAATGGTTCCCATGTTACCGGGATCCTGGATAGAATCGAGAGCGATACTCAATCCGGCGAAAAGATCCTCCTGATCCATACTTTTCTCAATCATATCAACAACTGCTATGGCATTATGAGGAGTTTTAAGAGTACTGATTTTTTTAAGATCTTCATAGCTGGCAGGTTCAATCTCTCCGATATTTTTTTTTATTCTGTCAGGCAGAGAGGATATATATTCAGGTTTAGCTACAAGAGTTTTTATATGAACCTTTGCCATCAGAAATTCCTTAACAATCTTATCTCCTTCAATGACAAATAATTTCTCATCGTCTCTCACTTTCTTCTTCTGAAGTGATAAAATAAATTTTGTTCTGCTTTTACTTAGCATTATATGGTAGTTTTATCCTGAAATATAATTTTTATTATTAATATATTTGCCTGACATTTTTCTTAAGCAAATTTTGGAAAAAATTACTTCAAATAAAAAAATATCTTTTCTGAGATCAGTTCTCATAATATTTTGCATACTTCAAATTGCATCTGCCTGTAAGATAACAAAATATGTTCCACAAGATGAGACCCTTCTTGATGATAACAAAATAATTATCAGCAAGGAAGGTATAAAAAAAACGGATCTTATCCCTTATATTAAGCAGAAACCTAACAAAAGGATCTTTGGAACCCGGTTTCATCTTGGATTGTATAATCTTTCAAACATTAATAAACAAAAGTGGCCACACAAATGGCTAAGGGATATTGGAGAGGAGCCTGTTATTTTTGATACTTATGCTGCCACAAAAAGTGTTGGACAGCTTAAATCATATATTTCGTCCAAAGGGTACTTCGACAGTCAGGTACATGATACGGTAGAAACGGAAAAAAGAAAATCAAAAGTATATTATAATGTTGATTTGCTTCCTCCCTATACGATCAATAACATTGTTTACGAAATTGACGATTCAACCATAAAAAAGCTTTTCTTTTTCGACTCGGTCAATTGTATGATAGAGAGAGGGAAACCTTATGATGTTGATATCCTTCAGGCTGAGTTATCAAGGGTGGAACGGTTTGTCAGGGATATGGGATTTTATGGATTTTCAGGAGAACATATTTCTTTTAAAATTGACAGTACTATCGGTAACCGTCAGGTAAACATCTATTATGGGATAAAGAATTTTCTTACACTTGATACATTGAATAACCCGGTTCTCATTCCTCATCAGATATACAGAGTCAGAAATATTTTTATTTATCCCGATTTTGTTCCGAAGGATGCTCTGGAGGGAGGAGAGGAATATTTAAATAGTCTGGATACGATTAATTACCGGGGTTATTATTTCATTACAACAAAAGAAAAGCCTGAAATTAAATATGATGTTATTATTCAGGCACTCTACCTGAAGCCGGAATCAACATTTAATATAACCAACACTGAGCAATCACAGAGTCACCTTTTATCATTAAAGACTTATCGTCTGGTAAATATATTCTATAATGATCTCCAGAAAGCTGATACAAGTCAGAATTCAGAAATGTTGCTCGACTGCAATATTCAGCTGACTCTTCTAAGCAAGCAATCATTTAAAATTGAGTTGGAAGGTACCAATTCAGCCGGGAACTTTGGTGGTGCACTTAATCTTATCTACCAGCATAAAAACCTTTTTCACGGAGCAGAATTATTTAATCTGAAACTAAAAGGTGCATATGAAGCTTATCCCCGTCAGGATTCAACTCTTGGTAGCACTCAGGAATATGGTGCTGAAACAAGTCTGAGGCTTCCTAAATTTCTTTTTCCATTCCTGAAAAAAGAAGGATTTATAAAAAAATATAATCCAACAACTACGCTGGTTGCTGCATATAACTATCAGAATATGCCATTTTATACACGCACGATGGCTAATGCAACTTTCGGTTATAACTGGAAAGCTGGTAATTATCAGGAACACATTTTCAATCCGCTTCAGCTGAACAAAATTGAGTTGCCATACGGCATTATTGATTCAACATTTGCAGCTACAATTGAGTCATCATCTTATCTGGCATATGCTTATAAAGATATTATGATCCTCGGTGGGAACTACTCTTTTATATTTAATAATCAGAAGATAAGAAAGGCTCATGATTATTGGTTCATCAGGATAAATGCTGAAGCATCGGGTAATATGCTTTCCCTTGCAGGCAAACTTGCCGGTGCAACAAAGACAGATGGAAGCTATAATATTTTCGGACAACCCTTTGCCCAGTATGTCAGGGCTGACATTGATCTCAGGTATAACATAATCCTGAATGATGTAAGTTCCATAATTTACAGGGGATTTGTTGGTGCAGGTATTCCTTACGGGAATTCAAAAGCGATCCCTTTTGAAAAACAATATTTTGGTGGTGGGGCCAACGGAATCAGGGCCTGGCGTGTGCGATCCCTTGGACCGGGTTCATATCTTCCTGATAAGACGGATTTCCTTAACCAGACAGCTGATATTAAGATTGAGGCAAATGCAGAATACCGGTTTAAGCTTTTCTGGATTCTTGAAGGAGCCCTTTTTGTAGATGCAGGAAATATCTGGTCCTATAATTTTGATCCTTCAAGACTTGGTTCTCAATTCAGTATTAATAAGTTTTATAAAGACATTGCAGTTGGGACAGGAACAGGTCTCAGATTCGATTTTAAATTTGTAATGGGCCGGGTGGACCTTGGTATGAAACTGCGGGATCCATGGATACAGAGCGGATCAAAATGGATATTTTTACAGCGACCTTATAGTTTTAATAATGATTTTACAATGGTTCTGGCAATAGGATATCCATTCTGATTCTCATTTCTGGAATCAGGTGATTTTGCAGATCAGATTTTTAACAAAACTTCCTCTTTTATTATTTAATTTTTGTAAATTGCAGTGTCTCATTGCATTTTTGTTTAGATGTCCTTATTAACTGAACAGCTAAGAAACTGGTTTGGATTTACTCGACGTGAAAGAAGATCGACTTTTATTCTTCTTATACTTATAATGGTTGTTGCAGCACCAAGATTAGTTTTTCCTGAAAGAAGGACGAAAATTGAAGAGTTACCTGTTGAGTCAACGGAGAGTTACAGGGACACAGTACCTGAAAAAAAGGTAACCTCTGTTGGTCCATTGAAGAATGAGTTCAGAATGGCCAGGGATAAGCGACCTTTGCTGGATCTCAATATGTGCGATTCTGTATCACTTGAGGCACTTCCAGGTATTGGTCCAGTTTTGTCAGCCCGTATTATCAGATACAGGAATCTGCTGGGAGGGTATGCTTCAGTTGAACAGCTCAAAGAGGTTTACGGGTTACCTGAAGAGACTTTCAACCTTATTTCTTCAAGGTTTTATACCGATTCGGGGGATGTCAGAAAGATAAATATCAATAGTGCTGATTACAGAGAACTCATCAGGTTACCATATTTTGAAAAATACGAAGTATCAGCCATCCTTAAATACAGGGAGCTAAGGGGTGGATTAGGGAGCATTAATGAATTGATTGATAATAATATCATTTCAGCTGTAAAATCAAAGAGAGTGAGCCCATATCTTGAGTTTGGGAATGTAGTTCCGAAATAGGGTATGTGTCATTATTCAGTTAGACGGATACTTCTATCTGACACCGGGGGTTATTAATTGGCTGCATATTAGATCAGTGAAATCGATATCATTGAATAAATATTACACTTAATAATAGTATCCGGTTGTTTTGAGATATTTATATTTGGAATTTGTAAGAAAATGTCGTATATTTAATGGATACAAAACAATCCTGATGCAGAGAAATTATCTGTTTAATTTTAAAAATGGACCATTATGAATAATTTAAATCCTTAAAAGTTTTGAAAAGAGTTTTTCTATTTCTAAATTTGCGCCTCGTTTAAAAATGAATTATCGATTATGATTATTGTACCATTAAAAGAAGGCGAAAACATTGAGAGAGCTTTAAAGAAGTTCAAAAGAAAGTTTGAAAAGACGGGAGTGATTCGTGAATTACGTTCACGTCAGGCTTTTATTAAGCCTTCAGTACGCCGGAGGGAAGAGATCAAGAAGGCTATGTACGTTCAGAAGCTTCAGGAGAACGAAGAATAGTTCATCGGGCTTCAGTCGGGTTTCACATAACAGATAAACAGGTTCCTTCATGAGCCATAAGGAATCGTTCTTACAATATCTGAACATAGAGAAGCGGTATTCACCACATACTGTCAGATCATATTTAAACGATCTGGATCAGTTTTTTGCTTTTTTAACAAGTCAGGATTTTTCCGGAGAACCTGGTGATGTTACGTCACATGACATCAGGTCATGGATTGTTAAAATGTTCAGGGATAATTATACATCAGCGAGTGTTCACCGGAAAATATCATGTTTGAGGGTTTATTACCGTTACCTTAGAAAAGAGGGGGTTGTAAAACATGACCCGCTTGAAAAAGTGGTATTGCCGAAAAGAAAAAAGAGTCTGCCAGTATTTGTTGAAGAAGTTGCTATGGTCAAACTGCTTGACAACTATAGTTTTGGAGATGATTTCTCAGGTATCAGAAACAGAACCATAATTGAATTGTTATATATTACAGGTATAAGGCGTTCGGAGCTGATAGGATTACATGATCTGGATGTTGATCTGGCAGGAGCTTCAGTTAAGGTGACAGGTAAGAGAAACAAGCAGAGAATCATCCCGTTAATAAACAGTTTTGTTTCCAGGTTATCGGAATATATTAAAATAAGGGATGAGTCTGTTGCATTAAGGTCGGGGGATTGGTTTTTTATTACAGATAAGGGCAACAAGTTGTACGATAAATATGTTTATAATGTTGTTAACAGTTATCTTTCAATGGTTACAACAATAGAAAAGAAGAGTCCTCATATCTTACGGCATACTTTTGCGACGCATATGCTTAACAGGGGTGCGGATCTTAATTCGATAAAAGAGTTTCTTGGTCATGCAAATCTTGCAGCAACGCAGGTTTACACACATAATACATTTGAAAAGTTAAAAAAAATATATAAACAGGCTCATCCGAGAGCTTAAATATTAATCAATTAAACAGGAGGTACTACTATGAACATTCAGATTCATTCAGTGCGGTTTGATGCCGACAAAAAGCTAATCGACTTTGTTCATCAGAAACTGGATAAGTTAACCCAGTTTGATGAGGATATTGTTAATGCCGAGGTTTACCTTCGGCTTGACAAAGATCAGGAGCGGGAAAATAAAATTAGCGAAATAAAGCTGGAGTTACCAGGAGGACCTTTGTTTGCAAAGAAACAGAGTAAGACATTTGAAGAGGCTACAGATGATGTTATAGAAGCACTTAAAAAACAGATTACCAAGCACAAGCAGAAGAAGAGAGGGATATAGAATTACTATTTTCAAAAATATTTTGAATTATTTTGATTAATAAAATTTAAATTCATACATTTGCAAACCGTTTTTTGAGGGTGATTTATGCTCTCGCGGGACGTTCTTTAAATTGCCGATGTAGCTCAGTTGGCCAGAGCAGCTGATTTGTAATCTGCAGGTCGGGGGTTCGAATCCCTTCATCGGCTCTTGAAAGAGTTGTAAATGTGTGTCTTAGGAGAATAACTCTGTTTCAAGGGGGAGATACCAAAGCGGCCAACTGGGGCAGACTGTAAATCTGCTGGCAAATGCCTTCGTAGGTTCGAATCCTGCTCTCCCCACTTAAAACGGAAAAACCGTATTCTTTTGACTTATTTAATATGGAAGAAGAGGGTGCGGATCTTCATGGACGATATCAGGCGGGAGTAGCTCAGTTGGTAGAGCATTAGCCTTCCAAGCTAAGGGTCGCGGTTTCGAGTACCGTCTCCCGCTCATTTTTTGATGCCAGAGTAGCTCAGGGGTAGAGCACTTCCTTGGTAAGGAAGGGGTCGGGGGTTCAATTCCCCCCTCCGGCTCAACAGGGAAATAAATTTTATAATTGATTATAGATAAACTTAATTTAATACGCTTGGAGTTATGGCAAAAGAAAAATTTGACAGGTCGAAACCGCACGTAAACGTTGGTACAATTGGTCACGTTGACCATGGAAAAACCACCCTTACGGCAGCGATCACTATGGTACTTGCCAAAAGGGGTCTCTCTGAAATCAGAGATTTTGACTCAATTGATAATGCCCCTGAAGAAAAAGAAAGAGGTATTACAATAAATACCGCACACGTAGAATATCAGACAGCTTCACGTCATTATGCGCACGTTGACTGCCCCGGACATGCTGACTATATCAAGAATATGGTTACAGGTGCTGCACAGATGGATGGCGCAATTCTTGTTGTTGCTGCAACTGACGGCCCAATGCCTCAGACACGTGAACATATCCTTCTTGCTCACCAGGTAAACGTTCCTAAGGTGCTTGTTTTTATGAATAAAGTTGATTCAGTTGATGATGAAGAACTTCTTGATCTTGTTGAGATGGAAGTAAGAGATCTTCTCAACTTTTATGAATTTGACGGTGATAATGCTCCTGTTATCCGCGGTTCTGCATTAGGTGCAATGAACGGTGAGGCTAAATGGGAAGATAAAGTTATGGAACTGATGGATGCAGTGGATTCTTATATTCCAATACCTCCACGTGAAAACCAGAAACCATTCCTTATGCCGGTTGAAGACGTATTCTCAATCACTGGACGTGGTACTGTTGCAACAGGTCGTATCGAAACCGGCGTTGTAAATACAGGTGATGAACTTGAAATGATAGGTCTTGCAGCTGAGAAACGTAAAACAATATGTACAGGTGTTGAGATGTTCAGGAAAATACTTGACAGAGGTGAAGCAGGTGATAATGTAGGGCTTCTTCTTCGCGGAGTTGACAAAAAAGAGATTAAAAGAGGTATGGTACTTGCAAAACCTGGTTCTATTACTCCTCATACAAAATTACAGGCTGAAATATATGTTCTTAAAAAAGAAGAGGGTGGACGTCATACTCCATTTCACAACAAATATCGCCCTCAGTTCTATGTAAGAACTCTCGATATTACCGGTGAAATTACACTTCCTGAAGGAACAGAGATGGTAATGCCTGGTGATAACGTAACTATTACTATTGAGCTTATTTACCCAGTAGCTATAAATGTCGGCCTTCGTTTCGCAATTCGTGAAGGAGGAAGAACAGTTGGTGCCGGTGCAGTAACTGCAATACTTGAATAATAGTTTTGGATATCTGAGCAGCATCCTGATACATCAGGATGCTGCCATATACACGGGTGTAGCTCAGTTGGTAGAGCACTGGTCTCCAAAACCAGGTGTCGGGAGTTCGAGTCTCTCCTCCCGTGCAATAAAATAGTTATTATGAATATAAAAGAATATTTTCAGGAATCATATACAGAGCTGGTACATAAAGTAACCTGGCCTACCTGGAGCGAACTTCAGAATAGCGCCGTACTGGTTATGGTGGCAACACTAATCATCGCTCTGATTGTTGCGGCTATGGATTTTTCTTTTAGCCGGATAATGGAAATGATTTACAAATTGTTATACTAAACTGGGGAAGGTTCCAATGAGTGAGAATATAAAGAAGTGGTATGTGCTTCGTGCTATCGGCGGAAAGGAAAAGAAAGTGAAGGAGTATATTGATAGTGAAGTTGCACGTCTTAAGCTTGAAGATTATGTCTCACAGGTACTTATCCCTACAGAAAAGGTTTACCAGATACGGTCAGGGAAAAAAATAAGTAAAGAGAGAACATTCTTTCCCGGATATGTTCTGGTTGAAGCTGTTCTTGTGGGAGAGATCCCTCATCTGTTGAGAAATGTGCCTAATGTAATCGGTTTTCTGGGCTCACATGACGGAGAACCTGTTCCACTCAGAAAAGCTGAAATAAACAGGATCCTGGGAAAGGTTGATGAGTTGAATGCAAGTGATGAAGAACTGAATGTACCTTTCTTTGTTGGAGAATCTGTAAAAGTTATTGATGGTCCGTTCAACAGTTTCACAGGAATCATTGAAGAGGTTAATGATGAAAAGAAAAAGCTTAAAGTGATGGTCAAGATATTTGGCAGAAAAACACCGCTTGAGCTTAGTTTCATGCAGGTAGAAAAAGAGAATTAACAGAAGATATTGACAGTTGTAATATTCATAATGCTTCCTGAATAACTGTCAAGCTCTCGCAATAAACACGCAAATTTTAAATTATGGCAAAAGAAGTAGCTGGAATTATCAAGTTACAGATTCGTGGCGGAGGAGCTAATCCATCTCCACCTGTTGGGCCTGCATTAGGTTCCAAAGGTGTGAATATCATGGATTTTTGCAAGCAATTCAATGCGAGGACTCAGGACAAAGCTGGAAAAGTAATACCGGTAGTAATAACAGTATATGCTGACAAATCATTTGAATTTGTTACAAAAACACCACCGGTGGCTGTACAGCTTCTTGAAGTTGCTAAGTCAAAAAAAGGTTCAAAAGAACCTAACAGAGACAAAGTGGCTACAGTGAACTGGGACCAGGTCAAGGCAATTGCTGTGGATAAAATGGAGGACTTAAACTGTTTTACAGTCGAGTCTGCTATGAGGATGGTAGCTGGTACCGCAAGAAGTATGGGAATAACCGTTAAAGGTGATTTCCCTGTAAATAACTAATTAGGAGGAAAAATGACTAAACTTACCAAAAACCAGAAGTTTGCCCTTGAAAAAATCGAAAAGGACAAGCTTTATACGTTGAAAGAGGCATCTTCTTTGGTTAAGGAAATTACCAAAACTAAGTTTGATGCTTCCATCGACTTAGATGTAAGGTTAGGTATCGATCCAAGGAAATCCAATCAGATGGTTCGTGGCGTTGTATCTCTTCCTCATGGAACAGGTAGAGAAACACGCGTACTTGTGCTTTGTACCCCCGACAAGGAGGCTGAAGCAAAAGAAGCCGGTGCTGATTTTGTTGGTCTTGACGATTTTGTTGAAAAGATCAAAGCAGGTTGGACAGATATGGACGTTATCATAACCATGCCATCAGTCATGGGAAAAGTCGGTCAGTTAGGTCGAATACTCGGTCCACGAGGACTGATGCCTAACCCGAAAAGTGGAACTGTCACAATGGAAATAGGTAAGGCTGTTAAAGAAGTGAAGCAAGGGAAGATTGATTTAGTTGACAAAAGCGGAATCATTCATGCCTCAATAGGAAAAGTCTCTTTCGAGCCTCAGAAGATCATCGAGAATGCAAAAGAGTTCATCTCAATGGTGAATAAACTTAAACCGGCAGCTGCAAAGGGAACCTACATACGTAGTCTTTTCCTTTCAAGTACAATGAGCCCGGGCATTAAGATTGATCCTAAAGGTCTTGATGATTAATTTGTTAAGCTTAAACTCGAAAAGAAATTATGAGACGGGAAGAAAAAATTGCTATCATAGACAGCCTGACTGAGAAATTAAAAGAGTACAGCCACTTTTATCTGACTGATACCGCTCAGCTTAATGCAGCTGATACAAGCAGCCTAAGAAGAAAGTGTTTCGAAAACGACATTAAACTGATTGTCGTTAAAAACACTCTCCTCAAAAGAGCGCTTGACAACTCTAATGTAAACTTTGAAGAACTATATCCTGTTCTTAAAGGTACTACGTCCATCATGTTTGCCAATACCGGAAACTCTCCTGCAAAACTTATTAAGGAATTCCGGAGAAAACGTGATAAACCTGTCCTAAAAGGAGCATACGTTCAGGAATCAATCTATGTTGGTGACAACATGCTTGATGCACTTGTTTCAGTCAAAACTAAACAGGAGCTTATCGGTGATATTATCATGCTATTGCAATCACCAGCCAAGAACGTTATATCAGCCTTACAATCAGGAGGTAATATTTTACATGGTGTTCTTGAAACACTATCAGAAAAAGCAGAATAATTGAAGTATAATTAAATTTAAAATTTATAAAAATGGCAGATCTTAAGAAATTTGCAGAAGAACTGGTAAACTTATCTGTAAAAGAGGTAAATGAACTTGCAAAAATACTCAAGGATGAGTATGGTATTGAACCTGCTGCGGCAGCTGTTGCCGTTGCCGGCCCAGCCGCAGGTGCTGACGTTGCAGCAGTTGAAGAGAAATCAACATTTGATGTAATTCTTAAAGCTGCAGGTGGTCAGAAATTACAGATTGTTAAACTGGTTAAAGATATAACCGGACTTGGACTTAAAGAAGCCAAAGCAGTTGTTGATTCTGCTCCATCTCCAGTTAAAGAAGGTGTCTCAAAAGAAGAAGCTGAAGCTATTAAAGGTCAATTAGTAGACGCAGGAGCTGAAGTTGAACTTAAATAAATATACCTGATTCCTGGGTTATAGGTTTAGTCCCGCTTTGCGGGACTAAGCCTTTTTGTTCTTTAAATTATAAGTTCACTTAATCTTTTAATAAATGTCCTCAAAAAATACCGAAAGAATAAGTTTCGCATCCAGAAAAAACCAACTCCAATATCCTGATTTTCTGGAAATTCAGTTGAAATCATTCGGTGAGTTTTTCCAGCTAGGAACTACTCCCGAGAACAGGAAAAAAGAAGGACTCTTTAAGGTCTTTACTGAAAATTTCCCAATTACTGACACACGGAACAATTTCGTTCTTGAATTTCTGGAATATTATATTGATCCTCCTCGTTATACCATTGAAGAATGTATCGAACGCGGACTTACGTTCAGCGTTCCTCTTAAAGCTAAGCTAAAGCTTTATTGTACTGATCCCGAACATGAAGATTTCGATACAGTTATACAGGATGTTTACCTGGGAACTGTACCATATATGACAGAACGTGCCACATTTGTTATTAACGGTGCCGAAAGGGTTGTTGTATCTCAGCTGCACAGATCACCAGGTGTTTTCTTCGGCCAGAGTATACATGCAAACGGAACCAAGCTCTATTCTGCAAGGATCATTCCTTTTAAAGGATCATGGATCGAGTTTGCCACTGACATAAATAACGTAATGTACGCTTATATCGACAGAAAGAAAAAACTGCCGGTAACAACTCTTCTCCGCGCTATTGGTTTTGAAAGCGACAAGGAGATACTTGAGATATTTAACCTCGCTGAAGAACATAAAGTTTCAAAAACAAATATCAAGAAACTTGTCGGACGTAAACTGGCTGCCAGGGTACTGAAAACATGGGTAGAAGATTTTGTTGATGAGGATACAGGTGAGGTTGTTTCAATCGAACGAAATGAAGTAATCCTTGACAGGGAGACTGTTATTGAACCGGATCATGTGGATATGATTGTCGATTCAGGTACAAAGGCGATCCTTTTACATAAAGATGACTCCACACTTTCAGATTATGCAATTATTTATAATACTCTTCAGAAAGACCCCTGCAACTCTGAAAAAGAGGCTGTTATATATATCTACCGGCAGCTCAGGAATGCAGAGCCACCTGATGAGGCAACAGCCCGTGATGTTATAGACAAACTCTTCTTTTCAGATAAACGGTATGACCTTGGAGAGGTTGGTCGTTACAGAATAAATAAGAAGCTTGGTCTTAACACAGAAATGAATGTTAAGATATTAACAAGAGAAGATATAATAAAAATCATCGGTTATCTGATTGAGCTGATAAACTCAAAGACCGATATCGATGACATTGATCATCTTAGTAACAGAAGGGTTCGTACAGTAGGTGAACAGCTCTATTCACAGTTTGGTGTCGGCCTTGCACGTATGGCACGTACTATCCGTGAAAGAATGAATGTGAGGGATAATGAAGTATTCACACCTGTGGATCTTATTAATTCAAAAACACTTTCATCTGTAATCAACTCATTCTTCGGGACAAACCAGCTGTCTCAGTTTATGGATCAGACAAACCCGCTTGCCGAGATGACTCATAAGCGTCGTATGTCAGCCCTGGGACCCGGTGGATTATCACGTGAAAGAGCAGGATTTGAAGTGAGGGACGTTCATTATACACATTATGGTCGTCTATGCCCTATTGAAACTCCTGAGGGACCAAACATCGGTCTTATTTCATCACTCTGTGTTTATGCCAAAATTAATGATCTAGGTTTCATAGAAACACCTTACCGTAAAGTTAAAGACGCACAGGTTGATTTCAGCGAAGAAGGCATTATCTGGCTCAGTGCTGAAGAAGAAGAAGAAAAAATGATCGCACAGGCGAATGCTCCTCTTCTGAAAGATGGACATTTTGAAAACGTGAGGGCAAAATGCAGGTACGAAGCTGATTATCCATTTGAGGAAGTTACAAAGGTGGACCTCATGGATGTTGCTCCTAACCAGATCGCATCAATAGCTGCCTCTCTTATTCCATTCCTTGAACATGATGACGCCAACAGGGCTCTCATGGGTTCAAACATGATGCGTCAGGCTGTCCCTATTATCAGCCCCGAAGCTCCAATTGTTGGAACCGGACTGGAAGGACAGGTCATACGCGACAGCCGTATACTATTTGTTGCTGAAGGCGATGGTGTAGTTGAATATGTCGATTCCAATGAAATTGTTATAAGGTATACCCGTACCGATGAAGAGAAGTTTGTGAGTTTCGATGATGACATCAAACGTTACACTCTTCCCAAATACAGGAAAACAAACCAGAATACATGTATCAACCTGATACCTGTTGTTAAGAAAGGTGAAAAAGTAACAAAAGGACAGGTTCTTACAGAAGGGTATGGAACCAAAAACGGAGAACTGGCCCTTGGCCGTAACCTGAAGGTGGCATTCATGCCATGGAAAGGTTACAATTTCGAAGATGCTATTGTTATCTCAGAAAAGGTTGTCCAGGAAGATATGTTCACTTCCGTACACATTGATGAATATCAGCTCGAAGTTCGGGATACGAAGCGTGGACTTGAAGAGCTGACTTCAGATATCCCAAATGTGAGCGAAGAGGCAACCAAGCATCTTGATGAGAATGGTCTTATCAGGATAGGCGCACATATTAAACCAGGTGACATACTGATAGGTAAAATAACTCCGAAAGGAGAATCAGATCCATCACCTGAGGAGAAACTTCTCCGTGCTATCTTTGGTGATAAGGCAGGTGATGTTAAAGATGCGTCACTTAAAGCCGGTCCTTCACTTGAAGGTGTTGTTATTGATAAGAAACTTTTTACAAGAGCTATTAAAGACAGAAAGGCAAAAGCTGTTGAGAAACCTTTACTTGACAAGATTGAAGCTGAGTTTAATAAAAGTGCAGAAGAACTCAAGGCCAGGCTGGTAGATAAACTCTTCATCATGGTTAATGGTAAAACTTCTCAGGGAGTAAAAGATTATCTTAATGTTGATGTCATCCCGAAAGGGAGTAAGTTCACTCTGAAACAGCTTCAGGAAGTTGATTTTCTGAATACTAATCCAAGTAAGTGGACGACCGATAAAAAGAAAAATGACAGCATCAAACTGCTTCTTCATAATTATATTATCAAATATAAAGAGATCGATGGTGTCTACAAGAGGAGAAAGTATAACATCACAATAGGTGATGAACTGCCAGCAGGTATTGTGCGTCTTGCAAAAGTTTATATTGCCAAGAAACGTAAAGTAAAAGTTGGGGATAAAATGGCCGGACGTCATGGTAATAAAGGTATTGTTGCCAGGATAGTACGTGCCGAGGATATGCCATTCCTCGAGGATGGTACTCCGGTTGACATCGTTCTCAACCCGCTGGGTGTGCCTTCGAGGATGAACCTTGGCCAGATATATGAGACTGTTCTGGGATGGGCAGGGCAGAAGCTTGGACTTCAATTCTCAACTCCTATTTTTGATGGAGCAACAATTGATCAGATAGCAGCCTATACTGAACAGGCAGGCCTTCCCAGATATGGTAAGACATACCTTTATGACGGTGGAACTGGTGAAAGATTTGACCAGCCTGCAACCGTTGGTCTTATCTATATGCTTAAACTGGGGCATATGGTCGATGATAAAATGCATGCACGTTCAATAGGACCATATTCTCTAATCACGCAGCAACCACTGGGTGGAAAAGCTCAGTTTGGAGGTCAAAGGTTTGGTGAAATGGAAGTATGGGCTCTTGAAGCATTTGGTGCTGCTCATATCCTTCAGGAGATTCTTACTATCAAATCCGATGATGTTGTTGGTCGTGCCAAAGCGTACGAAGCAATTGTAAAGGGCGAACCAATGCCTTTGCCAGGTATTCCTGAATCACTTAATGTGCTGTTGCACGAACTTAGAGGTCTGGGATTGAGCATTTTACTTGACTAACAGCTCATCCTGATTTTGTTTTTATTATTGATTAAAAAAAATTCAGCATATGTCATTCAGAAGAGATAACAAAACAAAAACTAGTTACTCAAAGATCTCAATAGGTCTTGCTTCACCTGAAGAAATACTCGATCGTTCGAGTGGTGAAGTGCTGAAACCTGAAACAATTAATTACCGAACCTATAAACCTGAAAGAGACGGTCTGTTCTGCGAAAGGATTTTTGGCCCGGTAAAGGATTATGAATGCCACTGTGGTAAGTATAAAAGGATCCGTTATAAAGGTATCGTTTGCGACCGTTGTGGTGTTGAGG
>CAZXFB010000020.1:0-78340 GCA_964639725.1 uncultured Rikenellaceae bacterium | reverse complement strand
AGGGGGTGGTCTCTTTGCTCCGATCTTAGGTGGTCATTTTGACCGTTTTTTCCATACCTGGACCTTAAAGTGGTTGTAAGCAAGCAAAAAGTCAAATGGAATTAATAAGTGAGAATAAGTCCTGAGTCTTTTATAAAGGCATATTGTTTGTTAAATTGTTTGTAAAACGAAAAACGACTTACAGATTATATTTCTGTAAGTCGCTGAATTTCATCTGTCGGGGTGATCTGACTCGAACAGACGACCCCTTGCACCCCATGCAAGTGCGCTAGCCAACTGCGCCACACCCCGAATTTCCAGCTAAAACCCTAACTTTGACTCAATAACTCTTGCAAAAATAATCAACAATTTGGATAATGCAACCCCGGGTTTTTATTTATACTGCTTGTATTACTCTTTTTGTATTTTTGTATTTCATTTTTATATGTGATAATTATGGATTTATTTAAACCCCTCGAAATTAAAAAAGGATCAGAAAATACAGGAATTCAGGATGTTGAAAAAGTCAGATGCCTGATAATTGGTTCCGGTCCTGCCGGTTACACAGCGGCTATTTATGCAGCAAGAGCCAATCTGAAACCTGTTTTATATACCGGGATGCAGATGGGAGGGCAGCTCACAACTACAACTGAAGTCGATAATTTTCCAGGATATCCCGAAGGAATTACCGGACCTTCAATGATGGAGGATTTTAAAAAACAGGCAGAACGTTTTGGTGCTGATATCCGGTTTGGAGTTGCAAACCTTGTGGATTTTTCGGGGACCAGGCATAAGGTTACTTTCGATGAGAAGAAATTAATTGAAGCAGATGCTGTGATAATTGCTACCGGGGCAACAGCAAGATATCTTGGTATTGAGGCCGAAACAAAATATGCAGGTATGGGTGTCTCCGCTTGTGCTACTTGTGACGGATTCTTTTACAGGGGAAAAGATGTTGCTGTTGTAGGAGGTGGTGATACTGCTGCCGAAGAGGCAACATACCTGGCAGGAATTTGTCATAAAGTTTATCTTATTGTGCGAAGGGATGTTCTCAGAGCTTCAAAAGCAATGCAGCAAAAAGTAGAAAATTGTCCCAATATCGAAATTCTTTGGGAGCATCAAACTCTGGACCTCTTTGGTGAAAATGGCGTGGAAGGTGCTACTTTAATGAAAAAGAAGGGAACCCTCCGGGAGGAGATAGTAAATATCAAGATAGATGGATTTTTCCTGGCAATAGGCCACACTCCAAATTCGGATGTGTTCAAAAAATATCTTCAGACTGATTCTGTTGGTTATATTAAGACAATTCCGGGAACCTCAAAAACAAATATCCCAGGAGTTTTTGCTGCCGGCGATGTTCAGGATCCTCATTACAGGCAGGCTGTAACTGCAGCAGGTTCAGGTTGTATGGCTGCAATTGACGCCGAGCGGTATCTGTCAGAATTAAAAAACTGATTTTATAAATATCGATGATTCCGGTTATCATAAGGTCTTTTGCATTGCCAGATAGTTTGGTGTTCTTTATTTTTATTTGAATCTTAGTTTTAAAATTTCAGGAATGAAGACTTTTAAAAAAACTTTTAAAATTAATGCTGAGACTTCCGATGTTTATTCAGCGCTTACGAATCCATATACAATTGCATTATGGACTGGTTATCCGGCCCAGATGAGCACAGAACCAGGAAGCGAATTTTCTCTTTGGGAGGGTGACATAACCGGAAGAAATATCGAATTTATTCAGGATAAAAAAGTAGTACAGGAGTGGTTTTTTGGAGAGCAGACAGAGAGATCAATTGTAACTATTTCTATTCAAAAGGATAGAGAAGATTCATTAGTAACTGTTGAGCATACAAATATACCGGATGATGATTTTTCTGATATTTCAGAAGGATGGCGAGAATACTATTTCGGAGCAATTAATAACTTCTTTAATCCTAACTTTTAAGTTTGTTGATTGATATCTAAAAGGAGGTAATTAATTTAGGATTGTGAAATTTTACTTCCTGAGTCAGAAATCAGACTTCTTATATCTTCAACGCACGCATATATAAGTGTTCCGATTCCTTTGTAGCAGAGAGTCAATGCATTTCCCTGGATCTCTGTATCCCACTTATGGATCCATGTCAATAGATGCTGATCAATGAACCGTCTTATTTCATTACTCATTTCATTACTGCAAGCCTCATCATCAAGTATTAAGTATTTTTCAACCAGACGTGTAAGGAAGAGGATTTCAATTCCCAGATGATCGTCTGATATTTTACCACGGAATTTTGATGACCAACCGTAAGAATCATAAAATTCAGTTACGCTTTCTCTTTTTGGATATGTGTGAGTTGTAACATCATCATTGTATTGTGATTCAAATAACCGGATACGATGTTCTGAACCGGAAATGAAGAGCCGGTTGTAATCATTTCGTAAAAAATCAGTACATAATGTATTGTCTTCACATGATTCCCTGAGTTGGGAAGCTGCTTTGATAAATCTTTTATTCATGCTTTTAACAGGAAGTTCTTTCAAAATCCCGTTTTTCCAGAAATCAATAACACACTCTTCAGATGGTTCGTACATTATCATAGTACCGGCAAAGTATAAAAGCATGTTATACCCTTTTAAAAGATTTTTATTATCCTCTTTATTCTCCATTATCATAATGAAGTATATAACCATTAATCAGGAGAAATGTTCGAAAAACAAAAAAAGCCGTACCATCCGGTACAGCTTAAATATCTGGTAAAGGGATTATTACTTTGAGAAATCGGCCATTTCATGAGGATATTCGTCGTTGTCTACTTTCTTCTTAAGCTCCTTGAAAGCCTTAACTGTATATGCAACATCATCAAGTGAATGGACTGCTGTGGGAATAAGGCGTAACATGACAACATCTTTAGGTACAACAGGATAAATAACAGCAGAACAGAATATTCCATAGTTTTCCCTCAGATCATAAATCAGCTGGGTGACCTGGTTAAGAGGGCATTTCATAAATACTGGTGTAACAGGAGATTCTGTTTTACCTAGGTCAAGTCCGGCATCTTTTAAACCCTTCTGGAGAGCTCTGACTATTGTCCATAGTTTATCTCTCAATTCCGGATGAGCCTGTATCAGTTCAAGACGCTTAATTGCTCCAAGTGTCATTGCCATTGGTAATGACTTTGCATAGATCTGTGATCTCAGGTTATAACGGAGATAGTTAATGACTGCTTTTTTACTTGAAACAAAGCCCCCGATTCCTGCCATTGATTTTGCAAATGTGGCAAAGTAGATATCAATTCCGTCCTGAACACCAAAATGTTCTCCTGTCCCCCCGCCGTTCGCCCCCATAGTGCCGAATCCATGAGCATCATCTACAAGAAAGCGGAACTGGTATTTCTTTTTCAAATCAACTATTTTATCGAGTTTGCCAAGATCACCGGCCATCCCGAATACACCTTCAGTTATTACCAGAATACCACCACCGGATTCACTTGTAAGTTTTTCTGCCCGCTGAAGTTGTTTCTCACAACTCTCTATATCATTGTGCGGAAATACAAATCTTTTTCCGATATGAAGTCTTAAACCGTCCATTATACAGGCATGAGACTCAGAATCATAAACTATTACATCATGGCGGTCAACTAGTGAATCTATTATCGACACCATGCCCTGGTAACCAAAATTAAGAAGATAAGCATCCTCTTTTTGTGTAAATGAGGCCGCCATTTGCTCAAATTTCTCATGCATGGTAGTCTGGCCTGACATCATTCTGGCACCCATTGGATATGCAAGACCGTACTGTGCTGTGGTTTCAGTATCATACTTTCGTATTTCCGGATGATTTGCCAGTCCGAGATAATTGTTTAAACTCCATGTTAATACTTCCTTTCCCCTGAATTTCATTCTGGGAGCAATTTCTCCTTCCAGTTTCGGAAAAGTGAAATATCCATGGGCCATATCTGAGTATTGACCTAATGCGCCTTTGTTTGCTTTTATTTTTTCAAAAATATCCATGTTATGCTTGGGTTTTATGATTCTGGCACAAAAATATAGATTCACAGGTATAACCTAATACCTATTTATACCTAATTTGTTGCTGATTCTCTACAGCTGAAATAAAAGCATATTTATTGCGTTTTATACCTGATATGAATTTTTTTTTAGTAATTTTGCGCAATATTTTTTTTATGAGGTCCAGAATATATATTGTCCTGATAAGTTTTGTGTTGGTGAGTTCATGCGGTGAGTATGAGAAACTGCTTAAGAGTACTGATTACGACCTGAAAAAAACAAAAGCACGCGAGTACTACGAAGCCAGCCAATATGTAAAGGCTACTGAGCTTTTTGCTCAGATACTTCCAAGATTCAGGGCAACTGATGAAGCAGAGGAACTGAACTGGATGAATTCCAAAAGCTATTATGGGATGAAAGATTACATTATGGCCGGAACCAGTTTCAAATCATTGATTGAGCAATACCCTTTCGGAAAATATGCTGAGGAAGCAAATTTTATGGCTGCAATGTGCGATTATAATCTTGCTCCCAGGGCTGAACTGGACCAGGAAAATACAAGAAACGCATTAGAAGGATTTAATATCTTTGTCAACAGGTACCCGGCAAGTAAAAAACTTGAGGAGAGTAAAAAACTGATCAAAGAGTTAGAAGAAAAACTTGTTGAAAAATCATACCTGAGTGCCAGGTTGTATTCTGATATGAGAGAGTATAAGGCAGCAATTGTTGCATTAAACAATAGTCTGAAGGAGTATGCCAATACAAAATACAGGGAGGAGATGATGTTTCTCAAACTCAATTCTTTATTCCTTTATGCAGAAAACAGTTTTATTATTAAACAGAAAGAAAGGTATCAGGCTACGTTGGATGATTACTATTCCTTTATGGAAGAGTTTCCAAACAGCCAGTACTTAAAAGATGTAAATAAGATATTCCAGGAGACTAGCAGGTACCTCAAATTAGGAACTGCTGAAAATATTGTTAAAAATCAATAAATAAATATGGATTACAGAAAATCACTTGCACCTGTAACAACTGTTACACGTAATCTGGACCTGATGACACAGGGTACAGGAAATATTTATGAGACAGTTATTGTTGTTTCAAGAAGATCAAATCAGATTTCTGTCGAAATAAAACAGGAACTCAATAAAAAACTTGAAGAATTTGCCTCATATACAGATAATCTGGAGGAGGTTTTTGAAAATCGTGAGCAAATTGAGATTTCTAAATTTTACGAACGGCTACCTAAACCGACTCTGATTGCATTACAGGAACTTGAGGAAGGCAAAATATTTTACAGAAACCCTGATAAGGCAGCCAGGCAAAAGTAAATCTTAGCCATTAAATGCTCAAAGGAAAAAACATACTTGTGGGTATTACCGGAGGTATTGCAGCATATAAAACTGCAACTATCGTCCGGTTGCTTGTTAAAGAGGGGGCTGATGTGAAAGTCATTATGACTCCGAATGCAAAAGAGTTCATTACATCTCTCACAATGGCTACTTTATCAAAAAACCCGGTCTATACCGGCTTTTTCAATCCTGAAAACGGAGAATGGAACAGCCATGTTGACCTCGGACTTTGGGCTGACCTCTTCCTGATAGCACCTGCAACGGCAAATTCATTGGGGAAAATGGCAAACGGAATATCAGATAATCTTCTAATTACCACTTATTTATCTGCACGTTGTCCAGTTTTTATAGCTCCTTCGATGGATGCTGATATGTTAAAACATCCCTCCACGGTCATAAATATTGAAACTCTGAAAGCTTTTGGTAACAATGTTCTTGAACCATCAAGCGGAGAACTCGCTAGTGGCCTTTCAGGTAAAGGACGGATGTGTGAACCGGAAGAAATTGTTGGGGAGATAAAGAATTTCTTTACAAAAAAAAAAACCTCTGAACCACTTGCAGGCAAAAAGGTTCTGATCAATGCAGGACCTACACGCGAACATCTTGACCCGGTCAGATATATCAGCAATTATTCTTCAGGAAAAATGGGTATTGCAATTGCTGATGCAGCAGCTGATTATGGAGCCAGTGTAGAGCTTGTAATCGGTCCGGTTCATCTCAGACCTTCTAATGATAAAGTAAAGGTCACTAATGTTATTACTGCTGATTCAATGGCATCAGAGTGTATCTCCCTGTTTTCAGCTTGTGATATTGCAATACTTTCTGCAGCTGTGGCTGACTTCACTCCTGAAAAAGTTGCAGTGGATAAGATCAAAAAAGGCAGGAAGGATTTACTTCTGAGGCTTAAACCTACCACCGATATTGCAGCTACCCTGGGAAAATCAAAACAAGCTTCACAGATACTTGTCGGATTTGCACTTGAAACAAGTAATGAGGTTAAGAATGCCTCTGGAAAACTGTTAAGTAAAAATCTTGATCTTGTTGTCCTGAATTCTCTAAAAGATAAAGGTGCAGGATTTGAACATGATACAAACAAGATTACTTTAATCGACAAGAACAATAATATTAATAAATTTGAGTTGAAATCAAAGGATGAGGTTGCCAGGGATATTCTTGATAAAATTGTTTCAATGCTTGGGAAGAAATGATGTCATCGCGTTTTTCAAAATATTGGATTCTGACAATACTTTTACTTATTCCTGAAATGGTTTATACTCAGGAACTTATTTGCAATGTTCAGATATCTGCTCAAAGGATACAGGGATCAAACAGGCAGGTTTTTGAGACTATGCAGCGTGATATATATGAGTTCATGAATAATACGGTATGGACAAACCATATCTACAGTTACGCAGAGCGGATCGATTGCAATATTCTTATTAACCTTACTGATCAGTTGTCGGCTGATGAATTCAAAGGTACAATACAGATCCAGCTTAGCCGGCCGGTTTTTAATACAACTTATAAGTCAACCATATTGAATTTCATAGATAACAGCTTTCAATTCAGGTATGTTGAATTTCAACCTCTCGAATTTGACCCGGCAACTCACCGCTCAAACCTTGTCTCTGTGCTTGCTTACTATACATATTTGATACTTGGCTTTGATAATGATTCATTCTCTCCTGAAGGGGGGACAGAGTTTTTTCAGATGGCTGAGAAAATTGTTACCAATGCCCAGAATGCTCCTGAACAGGGTTGGAAACCTTATGATGGATCCAGAAACAGAAACCGGTACTGGTTGGTAAAAAATATACTTGACAAGCAGTATGAAGGGGTCAGAGATTTTATTTATAATTATAATATTAATGGTCTTGATAAGTTGGAATCAAAGCTCTCTGAAGCAAGAACAAGTATTGTGGAAAGCCTGAGATCTATTCAGGATGTTTACAGAAGAAAACCTGATCCTTTCATGTACCTGGTCCAGGTTGTTATGGAATCAAAATCAGACGAGCTGGTAAATATCTTCTCAGAGGCATTTCCTGAGGAAAAAAGTCGTGTTGTGCAGATACTTACTGAGATAGATCCTGCAAATAAAGCAAAATATGAAAAAATTGCTTCTGCCACTACTCCATAATAAACGTTTATGCTTGTAAAACTGTTCGTACAGAACTATGCTCTTATTAAAGAACTCGACCTTACGTTAGAGGATGGTCTTACTATTATTACAGGAGAAACAGGAGCTGGTAAATCAATCCTTCTTGGTGCCCTGACTCTTATTTTGGGAACAAGAGCCGACAGTTCCGTTCTTCTTGATAAAAATGAAAAATGCATTGTTGAAGGTACTTTCAGGATCGAGGAATATGATCTGGTTGAGTTTTTTACATTTAATGAACTTGATTATGAGCCTGTTACAATTATAAGAAGAGAGATTAATCCTGCCGGAAAATCAAGGGCATTTATTAATGATACTCCCGTGACAATTAATCTGCTTAAGGAAATTGGAGAGCGCCTGATAGATATTCATTCTCAACATCAGACTCTGATGCTAAATGATAATTCATTCCAGCTAACCGTAATTGATTCATTTGCAGGAAATTCTAAATTAAAGAGTGATTACAGGGAAGTCTACAGAAATTACCTTAAACTCAAAAAAGAGTTTGCCGGGGTGAAAGAAAGGGCCGGAAGGAATAGCGCCGATCTTGAATACTTTAACTTTCAACTGATTCAGCTTGAAGATGCAAAACTTATTCCCGGTGAACAGGATGAACTTGAAAAAGAGCAGGAGATGCTGAGTCATGCTGAAGAGATTAAGCTTGCACTTATTAACTCTTCAGTACTTCTTGCATCTGATGAGATGTCTGTTCTTTCCAGGTTGAAAGAGGTTAAAATTAATATTGGAAAAATAAGACAATTCTTACCTGAGGGGGAGTCTCTTTTTTCCAGAACCGAATCAGCCTATATTGAATTGGATGACCTTGCATTTGAGGTCGATAAGCTTGCAATATCTATTGAAGCAGATCCTCAAAGGCTTAACCAGGTAAATGACCGGCTTGATCAGCTCTATTCACTTATTCAAAAACACAGGGTCGCAGATCTTACTGAACTCATTGCAAAAAAAGAGGAGATCAGCAAGCTTATTAAGTCAATTGTTACAAGTGATGAAAAATTTGCGGAGCTTGAATCTCTTATAGAAAGAGAGGTAATTTCACTGAAGATGCTCTCTGATAAGATGTCAGCTAACAGGAATAGAGTATTGAATGATATTGAACTGAAAATTACCGGTTTACTGAAACAACTGGGGATGCCAAATGCAAGGTTCCGAATTGACCTGTCCCCTTTAAACGATTTTAATATAACAGGAATGGATCGTGCGGATTTCCTGTTTTCAGCCAACAAGCAGGTTATGCCGGAAAATCTTGCAAAAATAGCATCAGGGGGTGAACTTTCGCGTGTTATGCTGACCCTTAAATCTTTGCTTACTCAAAACAATAATTTACCAACAATAATATTCGACGAAATTGATTCTGGTGTTTCAGGTGAAGTTGCCGATAAAGTCGGACAGATTCTGGCTGGCATGGGAAAATATATGCAGGTGGTCAATATTACTCATTTGCCACAGGTAGCTTCAAGGGGAAGTAAGCATTATCATGTTTATAAAGATGATACCGGAGACTCAACAATTACAAGGGTTAGATTGTTATCAATGGATGAACGGATTATTGAGGTTGCCAGGTTATTAAGTGGTAGCGAAATAACTGAAACTGCAATAAAAAACGCAAAGGAATTGCTGCAATCAGCTCTTAATTAGTTAATATATTCAATATGGACGGAAATCTTCTAAAGGGGAAAAAAGGAATAATCTTTGGAGCTCTGAATGAAAAATCAATAGCATGGCAGGTTGCAATTAAGTCATGGGAGCAGGGAGCAGAACTTGTTCTTACAAACTCCCCTGTTGCTCTAAGGCTGGGAACAATAAGTGAACTTGCTAAATTAACTGGGAGTAAAGTTATTCCTGCTGATGCCACAAAAATGGAGGATATCGAAAATCTTTTTACAGAAAGTATGAAAATATTTGATGGAAAATTCGATTTTATTCTTCATTCAATCGGGATGTCGCCAAATGTCAGAAAAGATATTCCTTATGAGCTGACAAACTATGATAATATGTTAAAGACATTTGACATATCTGCATTGAGCTTTCACAGAATTCTCCAGACTGCCTATAAGTTTGATGCTCTTAAGGAATGGGGATCAGTTGTTGCATTGTCATATGTTGCTGCTCAGCGTACCTTATCGGGGTATAACGATATGGGTGATGCAAAGGCTCTTCTCGAATCCATAGCCCGTAGTTTTGGATATATTTATGGCAGAGACAAAAAGGTGAGGATTAATACTGTATCACAGTCACCAACAGCTACAACTGCAGGTAGCGGTATTCATGGATTTGATTCATTGATCGATTTTTCTGAAAGAATGTCGCCTCTTGGAAATGCGACCGCGGAGGAGTGTGCAGATTTCTGTATTGCCCTCTTCTCGGATCTGACACGGAAAGTTACAATGCAGAATCTTTTTCATGATGGTGGCTTCGCTAGTATGGGTATGAGCCTGAAAGCTATTGAGCAGTACAAGAAAAGTTTTGAAGAGTGCGACTGTGATGAAAAGTAAATAAGTATAAAAACCCATTTTTAAAGCGACTTGCCCTCAGGTAAGTCGCTTTTTCTATATTTGATCAGAACTTATCATCAGCTACTATGATTAAAATTATACTCCTTGTACTCCTTTACTTTACTTTTCCTCTGGTTATTATCCTTATGTGCAAACGATGGTCAATTCTGAAAAAGCTGGGATCTATTGTGCTTGCTTATGGATTCGGCCTTATTCTGGGAAGTAGCGGTATTATGCCACACGGAACTGATCAATACCGCCTGGCATTGCAGGGCAGGGCTTCACTTCCTGATACTGAGATGCAGGCACTTATGGCATCAGGAACTATAAGTCAGGGAGATGTTTACGTTAATAATATTGCGACCACCCAGGATATGCTGGTATCTATTATTGTTCCACTTTCTTTTCCTTTACTTCTTTTCTCACTGAATATCAGGAGATGGCTCCGTTATGCAAAAGAGGGATTTATCTCAATGATACTGGCTTTGATATCTGTTGTTGCTATTGTTTCATCAGGCTTTTTTATTTTTAAAAATGTGGTTCCAGATTCATGGAAAGTGGCAGGGATGCTTGTTGGAGTATATACTGGCGGAACTCCAAACCTTGTATCTCTCAAGGTGGCACTTGGAGTCGATCCCAATCTTTTCGTAATGACAAGTACTTACGATATGATTGTTGGTGCAATAACAATAATCTTCTTCATAACTCTTGGTCCGAAAGTATTCCGTGCAATCCTGCCTCCTTTCAGGTATACCGGGCAAACTGGTATTTCAGATGAGATGATTCATGAAGCTGAAAGTTTTGAAGATTTTTCAGGAATGCTTAAAAAAGGACGTATCGTTCCTCTGTTGAAAGCATTGGGGCTTGCACTTATCATTTTTATTGCTTCATTTGGTATCAGCCTGCTTTTACCTGATACCTCTCAGATGGTTGTTGTTATACTGTCAATTACCACGCTTGGCATAATCGCATCATTGATAGAACGGATCAATAAAATTGAAAAGACTTTTCAGTTTGGAATGTACTTTATACTTGTCTTCTCATTTGCTGTAGCATCAATGGCTGACCTGAAAGTAATATTCAGTATTGGATTCCTTGGACTTTTTGCATACATATCCTATGCATATTTCGGATCGTTAATCCTTCATCTGATATTGTCCAAAATATTCAGGGTAAATGCTGATGATTTCCTTATAACTACAACTGCTTTTGTATTTTCCCCTCCATTCGTTCCGGTTGTAGCCGGAGCTTTAAAAAATAAGGATGTAATAATAACCGGAATTACAGTAGGCATCATAGGTTATATTATTGGAAATTACCTTGGTGTTGGATTAGGATATTTTCTGAAAGGATTCTAGTGCCGGGTTTGTCAGATTATGTCAAAGTAATGTCGGTTTCGTATTATCTATTTTACCTGCTTCCGGGAAAATTAAATCCACTGTATCAATTCTGCAGTCCATGATTATTTATTAATTATATTTCTCAGCTATTTTAATCATGACTGGTCAACTTACAACTAACATATCACTGGTATAAAAATTATTCCCCCTCTTTGCAGTAGTAACAGAGCAGAGAGGGGGAAGATAGGTTGGTTAATTTGCTGGGGAAATGGCTAGAACAGATAATTTAATCCTATTGAGAATCCGATATTTCCGTCCTGCTCATTAAAGGCTTTTCCTATGTCGACCGCAACAACAAAGTTCTGATTCATTGCAAACATGATACTGATGCCTGCATTCTGATGAAACTTTTCTTTCCCTGGCTTGAAGTAATCATTGAAATCTTCATCCCCTTCATAATAACTGTTGAAATTGTTTTTAAGATTATCAGGAAGTTTAATGTTTTTTGTAACTCTTCCTAAATCATAGAAAAGATCCAGACCAAGATAACACTCCTGCTTTAAGAATGTAAAATATAATGGTTTCCAGCGAAGTTCAACATTACCTAATATGAAAGCATCACCCACAACTCTGTTCCTTTTTATTCCCCTTAAAGTACTCGAACCTCCAAGTCCTTCGGAAGAGTAACCTGTAAGTCTTGAAGTAATTAACTGCGACTGGTAGAAAAATGGAACATCTCCCGATAAAGTTGCCTGATATCCTAACCTGTATACGAAGGACAGATCATTCTCTATTAAAGTAAAGTATTGGCGATGTGTAATATAGAATTTTGAAAATCCCCAGTCATTCCCGAGGAATTTCGGTGCCATTTCAACTCCGATCTCTGTCCACAAACCTTTCATGGGATTTGGTCTGTTGTCACGACTATCCCACATCAACCCGGCTTTTATTGTATTGACCCATCCACCATCAGCTTCATTACCTGAGATTATACCAAGATCCTGATAACGTTCGAACAGACCGGGCATCGCATCAATTGATGGTAATTGTTCTGCCGGATCCTTACCCTTGTTAAGCTTATCAATGTTAACTGATTTATTTTCAAAATTCTGGAAAGCAAAACCTGCGCTCCATTTTATATGTTCCCCTGAAAGTTTTCCCTGGAAATCATTTTTAAACCGGAACTGGTTCCTTTCAAAACGGTAGAACATTCTGGATCTGTATGGAGGACTCTCTAAATCATCATCCATCCAATCTTTATTATATACCGATTCGTAGCCATTAAAACCATAAAAATGATTTGCCTGGTCGGGCAGATAGCTAAGATCAGTTGTCAATTCTACTCCAGGTATTAAATGATTTGATTCATACATGAACCTGTAAATCCCACTACCTTTGGTAAAATGTGAAATTTCAGTGTAGGTATGATCAAAGTATTCGGGATATTTGCTACCATCGCCATAATTGAAAAATTCTACAAGGGCACCATACTGAAATCCAAGGTCCGAATCAAATGTTATTGCAGGCAGGGCGCCACCGAACTTCCATCCGGTTTTTACCTTTTTTTCCTGCGCAGAAACTGTGAGTACCAGCAGTGATAAAAGTAAAATTGAAAAGCTTTTTTTCATAACTTATGGTTTTGGTTTATAGCGCTAAAGATAAAGAAAAATGGAAATTACGGCCTCTTTTTTTAATATTTGCTACCTTAGGAGTAATTTTTACGACTAAATACTTATGCAATTGCTCATCAAAAATATAAAGTGCATGGTTCAGGTAGAGAATAATCCTAAACTTCTTGTTAAGGGCAGGGAGATGTCTGAGCTGGACACAATTTCAGATGCATTTATTCTTATTGAGGACGGACTTATCAAAGATTTTGGTACTATGAGGCAGCTTTCTCAGCAACCTCTTATAAATGATGATCCTAATGTAGTTGAAATTAATGCCTCCGGAAAATTCGTTTTTCCTTCGTTTTGTGATTCACATTCACATATAGTTTATGCAGGAAGCCGTGAATATGAATTTACAGACAAGATCAAGGGAATTTCATATGAAGAGATAGCACGGAAAGGAGGAGGGATTCTTAGTTCTGCAAAAATGTTGCATGAAACATCTGAGGATGAGTTGTTTCGTCAATCAATGATCAGAATAAATGAAATTATCAGTTTAGGAACAGGAGCTATTGAGATTAAAAGTGGTTATGGTCTCAACTTAACGGATGAACTTAAAATGTTGCGGGTAATAAGGAGGATTAAGCAGAATTGTCCTCTCGAAGTAAAAGCTACTTTCTTGGGTGCCCATACATTTCCAGAAGAATTTATTAATAACAGAGAAAAGTATATTGATATTGTAATAAATGAAATGATCCCTGTTGTCGCTTCCGAAGAATTAGCTGATTATATTGATGTATTTTGCGACAAAGGTTTTTTTTCTGTTGAAGACACGGAAAGAATACTGATGGCCGGAATAAAATATGGATTACAGGCAAAACTCCATGCCAATGAACTTGACTTTTCAGGTGGTGTACAGGTTGGCGTAAAGTATAATGCTCTTTCAGTCGATCACCTCGAATCGTCCTCTGAAGCTGAAATAGAGTCTCTTCTGTCATCCGATACGATACCTACACTTCTACCCGGATCAGCATTTTTTTTAGGTTTGCCTGATCCTCCTGTCAGGATGATGATTAATGCTGGACTTCCTGTGGCCCTGGCTTCTGATTATAACCCTGGATCATCACCTTCAGGCAATATGAAGCTTATTATGTCGCTGGGGTGCATTAAACTCAGAATGCTTCCGGAGGAGGTAATTAATGCTGTAACAATCAACTCTGCTTATGCTATGGGATTGTCGGAAACCCATGGCTCAATTGCCCGTGGTAAAGTTGCAAATGTGTTTATTACCAGAGAAATGCCTTCATATCAATTTATGCCATATGCTTTTGGAAGTGATCTTATTGAAACAATAATACTAAAAGGAATGCAGATAAATAAAAATGCCTGTTAATCAATTATTATACAATTGTTACCTATTGAAAGATAAGGAGTGAATAACTTTATAAATGCATCCATTTAGAAGATTAAACTATTATGGTGAAGAAGATTATTGAATGCGTGCCTAACTTCAGTGAGGGCAGAAACATGGAAGTAATAAAACAGATAACTGATGCAGTTGAGTCTGTTAAAGGGGTTAAGCTTCTGGATATTGATCCCGGGAAAGATACGAACAGGACAGTTGTAACATTTGTCGGTAATCCTGAAGAAGTTTGTGAAGCAGCATTCCGTTCTGTAAAAATAGCCGCTGAACTTATTGATATGACTAAACATCGTGGTGAACATCCGCGTATTGGTGCTACTGATGTTTGTCCATTAGTACCGGTTTCAGGCATAACTATGGAAGAAACTGTATTCTATGCCCGTAAACTTGCTGAAAGAATAGGTAAAGAATTACAGATTCCGGTATACTGTTATGAGAATGCCGCATTCAAGGAGGAGCGTAGAAACCTTGCAAATTGCCGATCCGGAGAGTATGAGGGACTTGAGAAGAAACTCACTGATCCATTTTGGAAACCAGATTTCGGCCCTGCAATTTTTAACAAGAGAGCAGGAGCTACTGTAGTTGGTGCAAGGGATTTCCTTGTTGCATTCAATGTTAATCTGAACACAACTTCTGTTCGACGTGCAAATGCAATAGCTTTTGATGTAAGAGAAAAAGGGCGGATTGTTAAAAATGAAAATGGAGAGAGAATAAATGTACCTGGTACACTTAAAAATGTTAAAGCAATAGGCTGGTATATAAAGGAGTATGGAATTGCTCAGATATCTATGAATCTTACAAATATTTCTGTCACTCCTGTTCATACAGCATTTGATGAGGTTTGCCGGAAAGCCGATATAAGAGGTATCCGGGTTACAGGGTCAGAACTTGTCGGATTAATCCCTCTTAAAAGCATGCTCGATGCAGGACGATACTTCCTTTTGAAACAACAAAGGTCAGCAGGTGTCTCTGATGATGAACTTATTAAAATTGCAATCCGTTCGCTTGGCTTGAATGATATTCACGAATTTAAACCTGAAGAGAAGATTATTGAATATGTCATGGCAGAAAAAGAGAGCACCAGACTAATTGAAATGGATTTAAAAGAATTCATGAATGAGACTGCTTCTGAATCACCGGCTCCAGGAGGAGGGTCAGTCGCTGCATATATCGGAACCCTTGGAGTTGCACTCGGAACAATGGTAGCTAATCTATCGTGTCATAAACGTGGTTGGGATGACAGGTGGAAAGAGTTCTCCCAATGGGCTGAAAAAGGGAAAGCAATACAGAACAATCTTCTGGATATTGTAGATGAGGATACAATTGCTTTCAATAAGATCATTGAGGCATATGCTCTGCCTCATGAGTCAGAAAGTGATAAAATGCTAAGAAGTATTGCTGTTCAGGAAGCTATAAAAAATGCCATTTTAATACCATTCAAAGTGATGGAAACTGCTTTCCCCGGTTTTGAACTTATTAGAGAGATGGTTGAAAAGGGAAATCCCAACTCAGTTACAGATGGTGGAGTAGGGGCATTGGCTTTGTGCTCCTGCATTAGAGGTGCTTTCCTCAATGTGAAGATAAATGCTGCAGGCCTTGACGATAAGGTTTTTGCAAAAGAAATAATTTCAAAAGGTTGTGATATAGAGGCTAAATCCATTCTGGAAGAGGAAGCGATTTTGAAGATTGTTGAATCTGCTATTATTAAGAGTAACCTGAAATAATAACTCATATTAACATATAGACTGAATCTTCCTATATCACATACAGCGCTGTCATTAAATGCTTTAATAATCTCATATTCATTTTTTTGAGATTATTACTGATAGGTGATAGTCATATTTTGTAAAATAATATCTTGTAACCACTTTAAAGAAGAATTCTCTTTATCATACGTAAATGATGAGAATAATCCCCCTTTTCCTTCTTAAAAATACCCTGATGATCAATAGTATCAATCCTGACCCTTCCCGACGCATGGATTACTAATCCCTTTGATAAAACCATACCAACATGTGATATTCTTCCCCTTTCATCATCGAAAAATACCAGGTCTCCGGTTACCGATTCATCTATAAAGTCCACATTCAAACCAATAGCTGATTGTTCCCTGCTATCACGAGGTATTTCTCTGCCAAAGATCTTGTAAACAAGTTGTGTAAAACCTGAACAATCAATCCCTGAGGGTATACGACCACCCCATAAATACGGACTATTAATAAATTTCATTGCGATTTCATTCAATGGTTCATTTGAGGTAATATAGCTGGGATTAAAATCATTATCAGTGTTATAGATGTTCTTACCAACTGAAAATATTTTTTTGTCAAAATCAGGATTATATATTTCACATCCTGCCTCAAGTGATAACTTTGACCTGTCATTTTTATAACAGATCAAGGATCTGTTTAGAACAAAGCCAATTGAAGATTTTGAGTCCACTGATTGCTGGATATGATCAATATCAATCCACCCTCTGTATTTGTCGTATTCAGTTTCGACCTTCATCCAGTGACCGATTTTTTCCAGAGATACATACTTCTCACCAAAAAGTACCTGGCTTAACATCTCTGATTGATGCGCTGGACCAGAGCGCAATGGCACAAAAATATTCTCACATATATACCTCTCCATATTCCTCTATTTTTCTCAAAAATAGTAATTAAAGCTGATTTCCTTTACAATTTATCTTCTGGCATCCTTGTTTCCCTGCATTCATTTTGGTCAGTTTACAGTTATTCTCTTTGCGATATATCTTATATTGATAGTTACCCTGTATTAATCTAAATTGAATAAATACTATCCCCTGGTATTATATTATATGAGTAAAAAATATAAATCATAAGACATATAAAATATCTGAATATCAGTTATTTGTCTTCATGTAATCACCTCAATCTCTCTCTGCTTCGCAAAGAGGGTATAAAAGCTGTTTCAACACATTTTTATGCTTGCAAGAGAATCCCGCTTACGGAATCAGCGATGTCAACGGGGCAGGAGGGATGAGTTTATGCAAAATAGAAAAATAGTCACTGTTATTATTATTCATTCCGGCCACTCAATTTATATTTTGTTTTAACATTTGATATTTTTTTGTGAAGATCATATATTAAGAAATAAATCTAATTTTACAGGTGTAAATCGATTTACTCTGAATGGCTTATAGATTTCGATCCGAAGAATATGGTAAAATAAGAAGAAATTACCCTTATCATCTTGTTTTCTTCCTGTTGAGTATAATAGCGGTTACTGCTTCATTCCATCATAAGGAAAATGAAAGTTTATATATAATTCTTGGAAACCTTATTATGGTTTCTTCATGCTACCTTGTCCTGTATATTTTCTTGCATCAGTTTCGTCCGGAGGTACTTGAAGTCAAGCGGAAAACCCTGTTTATATTTATTACTGTGTTTTCCTTTATTTTAATTACCCGGATTGTCTCTGACAGACCTGAGATGAGTATTTATCTGATACCTTTCACAATAATTCCTATTGTAATAAGGACATTTTTTGATGCACGCCTGGCTCTTTTTATCCTTCTCATTACAATAATGCTGGCAGGATTCCTGGTTCCTGAACCATTCGAATTTGTATTCCTTACTTTTCTTTCAGGATTAGTTGCAATATTTTCTCTTACAAATACATATGGCCGGGCAAAATATCTTTTTTCATCCCTTATGGTTATAATAACATATTCAATTATATTCTTGGGTATTAACCTGTTGGAAGAAGAAAACATTAAAAATACTTTCCAGTCAGAATTCAAATGGTTTGTTGGAAACGCTTTTCTTATTCTTCTTAGTTATCCTGTTATTTCAATATTTGAAAGAAAGTTCTATTTTTTATCTGATTCCACATTGATGGAGTTGTCAGATTCAACCCAACCGCTTTTAAGAAGACTAAGTGAAGAAGCTCCCGGTTCCTTTCAGCATTCATTACAAGTTGCCAATCTTGCTGAAGAAGCAGCCAGAAAAGTGGGAGCAAACCCTCTTCTTGTAAGAGCAGGAGCCTTATACCATGATATCGGGAAAATTATTAACCCAGAATATTTTATTGAAAATCTTTCAGAAGGATTAAGCCCCCACTCTAATATTGATTCTCTGTCGAGTGCCTGCATGATTAAAGATCATATTTCACGAGGATTAGAGCTGGCACGGTCTTACAAGCTCCCTGTACAGATAATTGACTTCATAAAAACTCACCATGGGACAACTACTGCCTATTTTTTCTATAAAAAATTTCTTGATGAGAATCCACAGAAAATTGAAATGAAAAATGAATTTATGTATCCCGGACCTAAACCTTTTTCAAAAGAGACAGCAATTGTAATGATGTCAGATGCGATTGAAGCATCTTCAAGAAGTCTGGTAAATTACTCAGAAGAGAATATAAGGCAGTTGGTAGATAGGATAATCTATCTGCAGGAAATGGACGATCAGTTTTCAGGCGCTCCGCTGACATTCAAAGATATTTCGGATATTAAAGATGTATTTATTAAGCGATTAGTTAACATCTACCATGCTAGGGTAGCTTATCCCGGGAGGGATTCTAACGGATATCAATAATTTCAATACCCTTGAATTTGTCAGGGTTAAACGTAAAAAAATCAGGTTCGGGTTTTGTTTTCAGATTATATTCTTTAACTGAAAGTGTAATAGTTAATCCATCTCTTTTTTTATACTCGAGACTCTTTAGGTTCATTAATGGTTTGGAGACAGAAAGCCTCACCCTGATAAGATCACTCTTAAGATCTTCGGGATAAAGATCAATAATATATGATTCACTCTTTTCCTCAATGAGCCTGCATTTGTAGCCCTTTTTATACATAGAGAAGATGGCAGATGGCCTGCTTTGAAATGAATCATCTTTTCTGTCAGGTTTTGTTATTGTAACTTCTTTTTCAGCAGGAAGATAACTCCACGATATTTCACCATTGAACCATATAATGTTATCAGGTAACTCTAATTTATATTTATTATTACTTATAGTTATGAAACCTGAAAGAGTATCATTTCTGTTTTCTGCCAGGTCGGAGGATTTAAGATCAAACTTCATTGTGACTGAAGGGGCACCAAGAGCATTTGACGAAAATTTATTAAGAATGTCAATTGCTGCCCGGTCATTTTGGCCTGATACATTCAGGTTAATGAAGAAAAATGCAGTAAGAATAAGTCTGAATATTTTCATCCGGTCTCTTTTATTCAAGACGCTTCAAAATCTGTTCCAAAGCAATAAAGTCGGAGCAAAGAACATCCCTTGCTTTACTTCCCTCAAAGGTACCCACAATTCCGGCTGCTTCAAGCTGGTCAATTATCCTTCCTGCCCTGTTGTAGCCTATTGATAGTTTTCTTTGTATAAGAGAGGTGGATCCCTGTTGGTGCTGCACTACAAGCCGGGCAGCCTCATCGAACATTGAATCTCTTTTTTTGAGATCTATATCAGCAACACCACTTTCACTGTCATCTATATATTCAGGGAGATGCATTGCATCGGGGTATCCTTGCTGTGAACCAATAAATTCAGTTAGTTCTTCAATTTCAGGAGTATCGATAAAAGCGCACTGTACCCTGACAGGTTCGTTTCCTGAGGATACAAGCATATCGCCACGGCCAACCAGTCTGTCAGCCCCTGTAGCATCAAGTATCGTTCTTGAATCGATCGATGAAAATACTCTGAAAGCAATACGTGTCGGAAAGTTAGCCTTAATAAATCCAGTTATGATATTAGCTGACGGACGCTGAGTTGATATTATAAGATGTATTCCGATTGCTCTTGCAAGCTGGGCCAGTCTTCCAATAGGACCTTCTATTTCCCGTCCAGCAGTCATAATAAGATCAGCGAACTCATCAATAATAAGTACGATGTATGGTAGATATTTATGACCCTTTTCCGGATTTAGTTTTCTTGAGATGAACTTTTCATTATACTCTTTTATATTACGCGACTGTGCTGCTTTCAACAGTTCCAGTCTGTTGTCCATCTCAATGCATAAAGAGTTAAGTGTATTAATAACTTTTTGAGTATCCGTTATTATAGCATCTTCTTCACCAGGTAGCTTAGCCAGAAAATGCCGTTCTATCTTCATATAAAGTGGAAGCTCCACCCGTTTAGGATCAATAAGTACAAACTTAACTTCTGAGGGGTGCTTTTTGTAAAGTATCGAAGTAATAATTGCATTTATTCCAACGGATTTGCCCTGTCCCGTAGCTCCTGCAACAAGGAGATGAGGCATTTTAGTAAGATCAATTATATAGGGTTCGTTGGTAATAGTGCGTCCAAGAGCAAGGGCTATATCAAACTTTGTCTCCTGAAAAGCTTTTGAAGTGATAAGCGACCTCATGGAAACCATCTCCGGCTTTTTATTTGGAACCTCAATACCAACGGTTCCTCTTCCAGGAATAGGAGCAATTATTCTGATTCCCAGAGCTGAAAGGTTAAGTGCAATGTCATCTTCAAGCGACTTGATACGGGCAAGCCTTACTCCACGCTCAGGAACAATCTCATAAAGAGTAACTGTTGGTCCTACTGTTGCTGCTATACTTTTAATAGCAATCTTATGGTCCCCGAGAGTTTTAATAATATTTTCTTTATTCTCAAATACTTCAGTATTATCAAAGGCAGTTTCTGATTTATGCTCTTTAAGAATTGATACTGGTGGAAATTTGTAGCGTGACAGGTCGAGACGCGGATCATAGTCTCCCATTATCTCTTCAACCTCTTCATCAGAAAGAATATCGTTTACCTCAGGTCTTGTTATATTCAGAGGTACGCTGTCACTCTGTTGTACCACCTCCTCATTTTCATTTTCAAAGTCATGAATAATTGAACCCCTTGCCGCTGCAACTGGCTCCTTTTCAAAATCATATGAATCTTTTTCACTATTGGTGTTCCTGACAATAAACTCCATCGGTTGCTCAATCTCATTCAGGCCAGCCACTGCTAAATCATCATTTTCATTCTCGTTCCCGTCTATATCCTCATTCGCAGCAAGCGTCTCTGTAGATGAGTCTGCTTCTGATTTTGGTTTTTTAAACTTCATGAATTCCGGTAATCTGATTCCAAAAGATTCAGGTTTGAACTTCAAAGCGAATATGAGATAGGAGATTGTCACAAAAACAAGTAAAACCCCGGTCCCTATCATCCCCATAAAAGCGTTTAACCATCTGGTTACAATATATCCCTGTGCTCCGCCAGGTCCGCTTCTTAAATATCCTCCGGCCTCACCAAAAATATAACCTAAAATAAAAGAGAGTATTATAGCTGCAAAAGTAAATTTAGTGATAAGGCTCCAAAGCCTTATTTTAGGAAAATTAAGAAGATAAAGACCAATTGATCCGAAGATAAAAGGAAGAAAAAAAGCACCATATCCGAATCCGAATCCAATTATCATATCAGCCAGCCAGAATCCGCTTTTACCGGCCCAGTTTTTTACAGCAATTTCTGGCCCTGATATTACATCTTTACCAGGAAGGCTCAGATCAGTTTTCCACCAGAACAGGTATGAGACACAAGCAAGTAGAAGGTATAATGCAAAACCAGAGATGAATATACCGAATACAAATTTTATTCTTTCATCAGAAAAAAAGGATTTTGATTTGTCAGAAACCTTTGCATTTTTTATGGTTTTCTTGCTGTTTTCTTCCTTCTCTTTAGACATTTCTTCAAAAATTTCATCAGACTTAAAATCGGTTGTATAATACCATATATCTTATAAAAACGTAATCCAAAGGTAATAAATTTGAACTACCCTTAAGATCAGATATAATTTTGCTATGATTTTTTTACCCTGTTTTGAGAGCACTTACCCACCATTAACACTATATGCTTATCATTTTACCGATAAGAGAGTTGATCTGTTCTCTGGTTACTCTTGTGTAAGTTTGTCTTCTTTCAAATGTATTTTCAGGAATCTCTTTTTTATAGACTGTTTCAGCATTAAAGTGCAGTTCTGTTTTACCCATAAAAAAGAAAAAGCTCATCAGCACACCATCTATCTGGCTGAAAGGAGTAGACATATTAGGATTTTTTATATTTATTTCGTTGGTGTACCAGATATTATAAACTTTATTTCTGTCGGATGGAAAGGTTACCTCTGCATTTTTACAATTGAATCCACAAATAACAGATGTCCTTGAGGTTTTTTTAATCTCCATTCCTTCCATACTCTCAAAACCTGGATGCTGTTCTCCAGACTTGGCAGCATAATAATATCGCATTGTGAACATACTGAAGTAGGTATCAAAAATACCCTCCTCAGGATTAGCCAGGTTGAGAATACCGGAATCACCAAATGGGGAGCTGATCTCGAAAAGAATCTTATTCTTTTTAAAAGAAACAATAAGATTTTTTGGCATAATCTCTCTTGGTACAGGACCAAGATTACCTAAATAATCAATAGTATAATGAATCTCACCCTGGTCTATGAACTTGCCTCCCTTTTCTTTGCAGGAGTAACTGGACAATGCAAAAAATATTAAAATAACTAAACTGATCCTATATCTCACTTATATATGGAATTTTGAATTATGTAAATGTAATATTTTTTTTTTATTTCAATTCCTTAACCAGCAATTTAGTTCACTTTAATAGTCAATTGTGCTGTCACCTCTATGAATGGACTTCCTCTTATCTTGAGTGAAAATATTTGTGAAATGCCCTGATCTTAAAATCTTTATAAATATTGAATCTTATTAATTTCTATCAGGTTATTATATTTATGATTATCTGTTAAATATTCATGCATCTGGCATTGACTTGAGCTCTGCTTAAGCAACTGAAATAAATTAATTATTATATTTGTCCGATATTTTCAACCTTTGAATACAGGTCCCTTGAGCACTTAAAATATAAGAAATATGTCCATTAACCTTCATAACAAGCATTTTCTTAAGCTTCTGGATTTTACCCCAGAGGAGATAAAATATCTTTTAGATCTTTCAGCTGATCTGAAGAAGGCAAAGAAAAATGGAACCGAACAGCAGAAACTGAAAGGCAGAAACATTGCTCTGATATTTGAAAAAGCATCAACAAGAACACGTTGTGCTTTTGAAGTAGCAGCTTATGATCAGGGAGCTCATGTAACATATCTGGGACCTACCGGATCGCAGATAGGCCAGAAGGAATCAATGAAGGATACCGCCAGGGTACTTGGAGGAATGTATGATGGAATAGAATATCGTGGTTTCGGTCAGGAGATAGTTGAAGAACTTGCCAGATATGCCGGGGTCCCTGTTTGGAACGGTCTTACCAACGAATTCCATCCCACCCAGATATTGGCCGATTTTCTTACAATGATTGAGAACTCTGATAAACCTTTGGATAAGATGAGATTCTGCTACCTTGGTGATGCACGTTATAATATGGGGAATTCGCTTATGGTAGGTTCTGCTAAAATGGGAATTGATTTCCGTATTGCAGCTCCGGCGATTTATCAGCCTTCAGAAGAGCTGGTAGACAAATGCCGGGCTATTGCAAAGGAGACCGGTGCCAGAATTACTATCACCGATAGTGTTGAAGTTGCAGTAAAAGATGCTGATTTTCTTTATACCGACGTTTGGGTATCGATGGGAGAACCTGAATCTGTTTGGGAGGAGAGGATTAAGCATTTAAGAGCGTACCAGGTAAATATGTCAGTACTTAAAATGACTGGTAATCCAAATGTTAAGTTTCTGCATTGCCTTCCGGCATTTCATAACAGGGAGACGAAAGTTGGGGAGGATATCTTCCTTAAATTTGGCCTTAGTGGAATGGAAGTAACTGAGGATGTGTTTGAATCAAAACATTCAATCGTATTTGAAGAAGCAGAAAACAGGTTGCACACAATTAAAGCGGTTATGGTTGCAACACTCGGTAAATGAATACCTGAGACGGGGAGCAAAGGGTGTTTAGGATAAAATGTTTCTTCTAAGATCTTATTATAAACCGGTTCATGTATTATATTATCCAGCTTTCTTACAATGTACCCTCTGTTTCAGTTTATCCACTCTTTTACAAAGTAGAATGCCATTATTAAAGATGCTGCAAGTTTCAATCCGATACCTGTAAGAAAACCTAACAGGCTTCCGAAACCAGCTTTCAAAGCATAGTTCATATCGTCTTTAAATAACATCTCCCCAACAAATGCACCAATCAAAGGGCCTATTATAATACCTATCGGTCCGAAAAACAGTCCTGCAATCAAGCCAACAGTAGCTCCCCTGATACCATATTTGGAACCACCAAATTTTTTTGTCCCCCAAACCGGAACAATAAAATCCATAATTGTAACGACAACTGCTATTCCAGCAAGTATTATTAGTGTAGTTTTGGAAAAGTGTCCGAATCTGGTGATGTGAAGCAATATTATACCAAGAAAACTCAGGGGTGGGCCGGGCAGAACAGGAACCAGACAACCTATAATGCCAAGTATCATAAGGATGATCCCTAAAATAAGGAAAAAGTAGTCATACATTTAAAAGAATTCTTAGAAATTCAATTCTGAGCAGGGTTACTTACTTTTTTCCAAGGTCATCAAATTCAATGTTTGAAAACTCCTGGGCTGAAAGAACACTACCCTCCTGGATGGTTTCAATTTCAGAAAGTTCAGGTGATCTTAACTCGTTTTTTCCAAAATCAATATAGGTTACCGCATCTCTTAATCCTTCAGTAAATTTTTCAAAATCTTCTTTATACAGAAAGATCTTATGTTTTTCATAGAAGATCTTACCTTCCTTACCTAAACGCTTCTTGCTTTCAGTTATAGTCAGATAATAATCCTCCTTACGTGTAGATTTGACATCGAAAAAATAGGTTCTTTTCCCGGCCCGTACAACCTTGGTGAAAATCTCCTCCTTTACAATCCTTTCATCATGCCCGTTTACAACTTCTTTAATTCCGGCTTCTTCTTCTTCCATTTCTAAGTCAGTTAGTGTTAGGGATTTATTTTGTATTGTCAAATGTAACAAATATTTTATCAAATCAAAATATGGGTATAAAATTGTGGTTATAATTTGCATTCTTATTTTGATGATAAGGGAAAAAGAGTATTTTTGCAACGGAAATTTGAGGTTCTTTATAAATGATAAGCAGAAGATTATTACGGATAAAAGCCCTACTGGCTCTTTATGCTTTTAACCGCAGAGAGGATGACACTATAGCCCAGGCTGAAACAGAACTTATGTTCAGTATCGGGAAAACTTTCGATTTATATCATTATCTGATGCTTCTTATAATTGAAGTTGCTGATATTGCCAGTGAAAAAATTGACCAGGGCCTTCAAAAGAGAATGCCGGCCCCCGAAGACCTTAATCCCAAAAGACGTTTCGTTGATAATTTAGTCATAGCACAGCTGCGAAAAAACCTTTCATTTCTTAACTATCTGTCTTCTAAAAAACTTTCATGGGCAAACTACCCGCATCTTCCCAGAATCATTTATAATAAGATGATAGCTTGGGAAGTGTATGAAGAATATATGCAATCAGAAGAGAGTAATTACTCTTCCGATAAAAAATTCATTATAAGACTTATTACCGGATTATTTGCAAATTCGGAAGACCTTAATTCGAATCTTGAGGAACAAAGTATATATTGGAATGACGACATGGAATATGTTACAGCCATGATTGAAAAAACCATTAAGAAATTTAAATCAGATTCAGGTGAGAATATAGCACTTATGCCATTATTTAAAAACCAGGAGGATGAGGATTTTGTTAAAATGTTATTCCGTAAAGCAATAATACATTCAAAAAAGTGCTCGGAACTTATCGATAAAAATACTACAAACTGGGAGGTGGAAAGGATTGCACTTATGGATATCCTGGTGATGCAACTTGCAATAACTGAAATACTTGAGTTTCCTGAGATACCTGTAAAGGTTACTCTTAATGAATACATTGAGATTGCCAAATACTATTGTACTTCAAAAAGCAGTACATTTGTGAACGGAATTTTAGATAATATAGTCAAAGAGATAAGGGAGACAGGCGATTTTAATAAAACCGGCAGGGGACTGGTTGGCGAAATATTAACAGAAAAACCAGAATAGATTATTGTTTTGATTTTTATGAATAAGATAGGGGTAATATCATTATTTCTTTTAACTGTTTTAATCTTCCCAAAGTGTGGCAATGCTTCTCATAAGGATTTGAACAAAACTTCATTGACATCTTCTGATACAGGAAAAGCTGTTATTGCCTTCAAAGAGTATGAACATGATTTTGGTAAAGTTGCTGAAGATGAAAAAGTATCATATATTTTTACTTTTTTAAACCGGGGTACAGGAAGACTTGTAATATCTTCTGTAACAACAAGTTGCGGATGCACGATTCCTGAGTATGATACCAAACCGATTTTTCCCGGTGCGAGCGGAAATATTGAAGTTTTATTTGATTCATCCGGTAAAAATGGCAGGCAGACTAAAACTATAACTGTAAAATCAAACGCTTCAAAACCTGTAGTCCTGTTAAAGATAACAGCCGAAATATTAACCAGTAATAATAATTAAAACTTGAAACGATGACCAATTTTGCTTATTTGTTTTTAATGGGCCAACCTGCCGGAGCAGCTGGCCAGAGTAATCCTCTTGTGACATTCCTGCCTCTAATCCTTGTATTTGTGGTATTTTATTTCTTTATGATAAGACCTCAGATGAAGAAACAGAAAGAGATGACTAATTACAGGAACTCACTGAAAAGAGGAGATAAGGTAATAACTACCGGTGGAATTTATGGTAGAGTTTATGAAGTAAAAGAGAACTATATTATGATGGAAGCTGGTGGAGATATTAAACTTAAAGTCGATAAAAGTGCTTTAATTAAGGATCCATCTTCTGATAGCGAATAGTTTTAGTGCACTTTAAATAGCCAATGGTGAAAGGAGAAGCTGAAATTGACTCAAAGAGAATCTCAGGGAAGGCAGTAAGTATATCCAGACGCAGTATTTTGGTTTTTGCTTTCTTTCTTATTCTCTCATTCATTTTCTGGTACCTTAATGCCCTGGGAAAAGAATTGGAGGCTGATTTAAAGTATCCGGTAAGTTTTATAAACCTGCCCAAAGACAGGATATTCACTGAGCAGGTTCCTTCAAAAATTAACCTGAACATCAAGGGCCCGGGGTTCTCAATATTCAAGTTGAAGCACTCAGGGAACTTTGTGCCACTGTTAATTGATATTTCTAAAATAAATTATAAGAGAATTCAGGGTAGTCCGGGATCAGACTATTATTTGGTTACTTCAGGTCTGATTAAGAATTTTACAACACAGATGAGAACTGAATGCAAGATTATTTCTATAAAACCCGACACAATTTTTTTTTCATTGGAAAAGTCGGTATTAAAATAATTATCCTCAGCTAATGATAGTTTTTTTCTAAACTTTATTCAGTGAAGATAAATTGGACAAATAATGAGTATAATAAATAGTTCTGTTATGAAGCTTGGAGTTACAGGCGGTATAGGAAGTGGTAAAACTTCTGTTTGCAGAGTGTTTAGTGTACTAGGCATACCAGTTTTTTCTGCTGATCCTGAGGCAAGCAGAATTATGGATACAAATGAAGATATTATCAGAGGTATTAGTTCCATTGCCGGAATCAATCTTTACCATGATGGATTGCTTGACCGGGTGAAGCTTGCCTCATTAATCTTTAATGACCGGACACTCCTGGAAAAAATTAATTCTCTTGTACATCCTGTTGTTTTTGACTATTTTAAAAGATGGGCCGCTGATCAGAATTCTCCTTATGTGATTATGGAAGCAGCTATTCTCTTTGAAAGTGGAGCCTCAAAACTTGTAGACAAGATTGTTACAGTTATTGCTCCGGTTGAGGAAAGGGTTGAAAGAGTAATTAAAAGGAATAAACTGACAAGGACTCAGGTAATGGATAGAATCCGTAACCAGATCGGGGATGAACTAAGAATTAAATTGTCAGATTATGTGATACCGAATTCTGAGAACGACATGATAATTCCAGCTATTCTGACGATTCATGAAGATATTCTGGATCATTTAAATATGGCTTCTTAACATGGGAAATTTTGGCAAATTAATAGGAGGAGGGCTAGGTTGGGTAATGGGTGGACCGATAGGTGGCCTTCTGGGATTTCTGGTCGGTTCAATGGTTGATAGTACAACCTCCCAGTCATCTTCCTATACTTCAGTTGAAAAGCATACCACCCCAGGTGCTTTTGGTGTTAGCCTGTTAGTGCTAATAGCTGCGGTGATGAAAGCTGATGGGAAGGTTGTAAAATCAGAACTCGACTATGTCAAACAGTTTTTTAACAGGCAGTTTGGATACGAGAGTGCAAGGGAAGCACTCATTTTGCTTAAAGACCTTCTTAAAAAGGATATTCCTTTACAGGATGTTTGTGAACAGATTGAGAGGAACATGGACTACTCATCGCGTCTTCAGTTATTGCACCTTTTATTTAATGTTTCAATTTCTGATGGAAAGCTTCATCCTTCAGAGATTGAAGTTATTGAACGTATCTACAGGTACCTTGGTGTTGCATCATCTGATTATCTCTCACTGAAGAATATGTTCATCCCTGAAACGGACTCTTCTTATAAGATTCTGGAGATAGATCCTTCCTCATCAAATGATGAACTTAAGAAAGCATACCGGAGAATGGCCATGAAGTACCACCCTGATAAAGTAAGCCACCTCGGCGACGATTTCAAAAAATCTGCTGAAGAAAAATTCAAAAAAGTTAACGAAGCCTATGAGAAGATTAAGAAAGAAAGAAATATAATCTGAAAGCTTATAAAAAAACACTCATGTTTCAACAGACTTTCCAATACAAGGATTAAATTTGCACTCTAAAGAGATAAAAGATGAATTTAAAAGATATTATTTCGATTTCAGGCGAACCTGGCTTGTTTAGATTTATTGCCCAGGGTAAAAATGCTATTATAGTTGAACATCTTGAAACTAAAAAAAGAAGTAGTGCTCAAAGCTCAGCAAAAGTAAGCTCCCTTGAAGATATTGCAATTTTTACTGAAAAAGAAGATATGCCTCTGGGAAAGGTATTTGACCTTATAAATGAGAAAGAAAAAGGTGGAGAAGCAATCGATGCAAAAAGCGATGTAAGTAAGCTAAAAAGCTATTTTGAGGAAATCCTTCCGGAATATGCAAAAGAAAAAGTTTATGCCAGTGACATCAAAAAGGTTATTCAATGGTATAATCTCCTGCATAAACTGAATCTGCTTTTGCCGGATGAACCCGAAAAAACACCTGAAAAACCTGAAGTTCCTGAGGAAGCCGAAAAGAAACCGTCGGAGGTAAAGAAAAAATCCAAAACTCCTACCAAGCCAAAGGTTTGATTTAAACGTAAATAGTAAATTTTCTATGAACTTCGGAGGCAATGAGGTGATTTATGATTATTCCGGTTCAGGGATAATTATCATGCCTGTACCTTATGACGAAACAAGCTCCTGGATGAAAGGTGCTGATAAGGGGCCTGAAGCCATAATGGAAGCCTCAGTTAATCTTGAATTCTTTGATATTGAAACAGCATCTGAAGCACATCTGAAAGGCATCCACACAATTGATCCTATTACTGAAAAATCATCACCTGAAGCTCTTGTAAACGCTGTATATCAAAGAACATCAACTCTTTTAGCAGATAAAAAATTTCCGGTAATTGTTGGAGGTAACCATACTGTAAGTATCGGAGCAATTAAATCATTTTCAGAATATTTTGACAACCTTTCGGTGCTTCAGCTTGATGCACATTCTGACCTGAGACAGGAATATGAAGGTTCTCAGTTTAATCATGCATGTGCCATGGCTCGTGCCCGTAATTGGGCTCAGATAGTACAGGTTGGTATCAGAAGCATGTCGGCAGGGGAATTGCCTTTTGTTGATAAAGACAGGATATTTTATTCACATGAGCTCTACTACAATAAAAATTTATATACCAAAGCTTTGGATAAGCTTACCGATAACGTCTATATAACAATTGATCTGGATGTTTTTGATCCTTCAATAATGCCTTCAACGGGTACTCCTGAACCAGGAGGACCAGAATATTTTGAATTGCTTCATTTTCTGAGGGATGTAATTAAAGTAAGGAATGTGGTCGGCTTTGATATTGTTGAATTATGCCCATCGCCTGCCACTAAAACATCTGATTTTATTGCAGCAAAGATTATCTATCAGCTTCTCAGCTACAGATTCTCATGATCAGATACTCCTTATGGTTACTTATAATTTGATTTGTAAGTTGAAGGATCATTATTGTTGAAATCTCTGTTATTCATCCTTTTTAGCCTCTTCCCAAATTGTATTCATCTCATCAAGACTCATATCATGAAGTGAGATACCCTTTTTTATTGTCTCTTTTTCAAGGTAATTGAACCGTTTGGTGAATTTCCGGTTTGTCTTTTCCAGGGCAGCTTCAGGGTCAATGTCATAGAGTCGTGAAGCATTTATGATCGAAAAAAGCACATCTCCCAGTTCAGATTCTATGCTCTCGGTGTTATGGTTGTCTATTTCTTTCCTGAGTTCATATATCTCTTCAAGAACTTTATCCCATATCTGATTGCGATTTTCCCAATCGAATCCTACTCCTCTCACTTTTTCCTGAATTCTGTTTGCTTTCACCATTGCAGGCAATGACTGTGGAACACCTGATAACACAGGTTTATAACCATTATTTTCATTGATTTTAAGATTTTCCCAGTTCTGTTCAACTTCTTTTGATCCTGATACTTTCACATTTCCAAATACATGAGGATGCCTGTATGTGAGCTTTTCATTTATCCCTTTCAGTACATCTGTCATTGAAAACAATCCTTTTTCTTCTCCTATTTTTGCATAGAATACTATATGAAGCATAAGGTCACCCAGTTCATTTTTAATTCCATCATTATTATCTGAAAGTATTGCCTCAGCCAGCTCATAGGTCTCTTCAATTGTTAACTTTCGAAGAGTCTCATTTGTCTGTTTTTTATCCCAGGGACATTTTACTCTTAACTCATCAATAATATTAAGTAATTTATTAAACTCATCAAGGCTCTTATTCTTATCATTCATCAGGAATAGTTTTAAAATAAACGGTTTGGAGATGCTTTTTTGGATGTCATTTCTATCCTTAAAACTGATCCAATGGAGAGACTCAGTAATTCTGAAACGTTAGCGCCATTAATCGAAATTTCAAGAAGATCGAGAGAATTAAACCTTGAAAGCATTTCACCGACAGGTACTTCGCTGTATTTAAGTGATATCTGTTCTGTATAATTTTTATTGCTCTGAATCAAAATACGGAAATCTTTGTTCTCAAATACCCTGAGAAATACTTCTCTTGTTATATTTGAAATGGCGTTTCCGTAAGAATCTATAAAGATAATACTTCCTATAATTACATCCTTTTCGATTGTTGCCCTGAAAGGAAATCTTTCAATAATACTTTTTGCATTGGTTCCAAGTTCTGCCGGGTTTTTACCAGATAACAGACCTGCTGCAGCTCTTGCAAAAATTTCCAGTTCATCTGTAATGTCATCATGCTCGATCCTTATAACTTCATCTGGTTCCGAGTTTAGTATCAGGTTGAATATTCCATTATCAGTCCCTATGAAAAAATGTTCCTTTGCTTTAACAATGAGATGATCCTGATTCTTTTTTGCCTCATAATGTACACAGATTATATGTATCGATCCCTTTGGGTAATTATTATAAGTATTTCGTACAACAAAAGATGCATGTGAGATATTAAATGGAGGAATCCCGGTAGCATTATCAACTATTGTGACTCCGGGAAACAAACTGCATAACTTCCCTTTTATGATACCCGAAAATATATCATCAGGTTTCCATTCTGTTGTCAATGTAACTATCTGCATAGGGAAAAAACTTAAGACAAAGATAATGTTCTAAGGAAAATTAAACTTACTTTGTATCGTTCAATAATTCTTTTTTATAAACTATTTAATCTGCGAAGGATTAATTTAGAATCAGGGTAGTCAGGCATAATTTTTTTAGTTTAATGACAGAGATAGTAATATTTATTGAGGATATTGATCCTGTGGTCTTTTTCGGCACCAATAATATTTTGCTTGACAAAATCCGGAGTTTCTTCCCCAAGATAAAGATCCTTGCCAGAGGTAATGAAATAAAGTGCATTGGAGAAGAATCGGAGATTACTGTTTTTGCAGAGAAGTTCAATGATATCATTGAGTATTATCGAAAATATAATCGTCTTGATGAACACGACATTGAGAAGTATTTTTTTGATGCAGAACATATGAAGTCGGCATCAAATGGTGAATTTGAACAGGTAATAGTATTTGGTACAAGCGGAAAACCCGTAAGGGCAAGGACAGCAAATCAACTTATGCTTGTAAATGATTATAAAACAAATGATCTTGTAATTGCGGAAGGACCTGCGGGAACAGGCAAAACCTATACTTCCATTGCCCTGGCAGTGAGAGCACTGAAGGAAAGAGAAGTAAAGAAAATAGTCTTAACACGTCCTGCAGTAGAAGCAGGAGAGAGACTTGGATTCCTTCCGGGTGACATGAAGGAGAAACTTGATCCATATCTTCAACCACTTTATGATGCTCTTCATGATATGCTCCCTTATAAGAAGCTGGAGACCTGGATTGAGGATGGAACTGTTCAGATCGCACCTCTGGCATTTATGCGGGGCAGAACCCTCGAAAACGCATTTGTTATTCTTGATGAAGCCCAGAATGCAACAATAAGTCAGCTAAAAATGTTTCTTACCAGGATGGGAGTCAGCTCAAAGTTTATAATGACCGGCGATACAACACAGATTGACCTGCCGAGAAAAAGCGATTCCGGTCTCCTTCAGGCAATGAGGATCCTTGAAGGAATAGATGGTATATCTATAATTAAATTTGATGAAAGGGATATAGTACGGCATAAACTCGTGAAGAAGATTGTAAGGGCTTATGAGCAGGAAGAAAGTGAAATTGTCAGATCAAATAAACCTGTAATTGAAGGATTTAAAAAATGATGGTTATCTTAAACTCTGAACCATATTGCTGGTCATATATAACAAATTTAAGATAAGCATGATACAAGGACATTTAAAAATCTGTAACAGCATTTTACTATAGCATATATAAATAGTTATCAAATTTTAAAAATTATGGCAAAAACAATCCTTAGTTCCAGCTACAATTTTCCTGGGCAAAAGAGTCTGTATAAGGGAAAAGTTAGAGATGTTTATACCATTTCAAATGATTATCTTCTGATGATAGTATCAGACAGGATTTCAGCTTTTGATGTTGTTCTTCCCAAAGGTATTCCGTATAAAGGACAGGTTTTAAATCAGATAGCATCAAAATTTCTTGACGCTACAAGCGATATTGTACCGAACTGGAAAATTGCAACACCGGATCCTGCAGTTACTTTTGGGCACAGATGTGACCCATATCCTGTAGAGATGATCGTAAGAGCATACCTGACTGGAAGTTCATGGAGAGCTTACAAAGCCGGTTTAAGGAATATATGTGGTATTTCAATACCTGACGGAATGAAGGAGCATCAGCGGTTCGAAAAACCTATATTAACTCCTACAACGAAAGCCGAGCAAGGGAAACATGATGAAGATATTTCGCGCGAGCAGATAATTAAGAAGGGTCTCATTCCTGAACAGGAATATACACTGATAGAAAAATATGCTATGGAGGTATTTGTCAGGGGATCTGAGATTGCTGCTGAGCATGGTTTGATTCTTGTTGATACCAAATATGAATTTGGGAACAAAGATGGCCGTATATATCTTATCGATGAGATAAATACACCTGATTCATCAAGATATTTTTATGCTGACGGGTACCTGGAAAGGTTTGAAAAAGGTCTTCCTCAGAAACAATTGTCAAAAGAGTTTGTCAGGGAATGGCTCATGGATAATGGATTCCAGGGCAAAGAGGGACAAAAAGTTCCTGACATGACGGAAGCTTTTGTTAACGAGATCTCAGAAAGATATATTGAACTTTATGAAAAAATAACCGGCGAGAAGTTTATCAGGGCAGATATATCTGAAATTCCTGAAAGGATAGAAAAAAATTGCATGGCATTCCTTAAAACATTTAAATAAGATTGGGAAGATGAATCGCAAAATCAGTTCAGAATTACTGCTGACAACATTCATATTTTTTATTTTAAACTTAACCATTTATTCTCAGGTAGCGGTTGAACGCTCGAAAGATAAAGTGATAATTTCCGGCGTGCCATATTATGTTCATATTGTAAAAAAAGGAGAGACTGCATATTCAATTTCCAAAGCTTATGGAATTACTGTTGAGGAGTTGACAAAGGAAAACCCCCCGGCTCTTTATGGAGTTATTGAGGGTCAGGCCCTGAGGATTCCTGTCAGAGAGGTTTCAGATGCAGTCGTAGCGGTGCCGCAACAGTTACATTCAAAACATGATGAAAATAAATACATCTATCATTATCTTAAACCGGGAGAAACAGTTTATTTTTTGTCAAAATCTTATGGTGTATCTGAAAATGAAATAATTTCCAGTAACCCCGGGATTGATATTAATAAAATGCCTGTTAATGCAGAGATTGCTATTCCACGCAGGGATTTCATGAATGATAAACAAAAATTCAATGATCAGAATACCAGGTATATTTACCATAAAGTATTAAAAGGTGAATCACTTGGGTCAATTGCTATGAAGTATGGACTCACCATCAGAGAATTGAGAAAAGAAAACAGGGATCTTCGATTCCCTCAGGTTGGTGATTACATGAGAGTCCCGAATCTTAATTATTCTGAGATTACAGAAGCAGAACCGGTTAAATCCGATAGTGTTAAGATTGTAACAGTTGAACCATCTGTTGTTTTTATGAAACCGGCTGGTTATACACCTGTCAGAAATCTCAGCGGCTCATTTAATTTAGCTGTTATACTTCCTTTCTACCTGCATGAGAACGCTCAGCGTTCATATATTGATTCTTCCAAGTCGGTAAGGGGTAAAAAGATTTATAAGGTAATAAACAGGCCCGAAGGATGGGTATATGACTGGAGTAAAGATTTCGTTGAACTTTACCAGGGCATATTACTTGCTGTTGATACTTTAAGTTCACTTGGAATGGATGTAAAACTTAATGTTTTTGATATCAAAAGCGATACTCTTGAATTGATAAAACTTATTGAACAGGGAAAACTTGCAGATATGGACCTTATTATTGGACCTGTATGGTCTGATAACTTATCAATTATGGCTGCTTATGCAGGGCCGCTTGGGATACCGGTTATTTCTCCTGTTCTTCTGTTTGATAATAAGGTGCTGATAAATAATCCAAACCTCTTTCTCACAAATTCATCACTGGAAGTCGCCCAGAAAAACCTCTCGAAAAAGGTAAGTGAATATTATGATCATAATTTTGTCTTTATACATGCCGATACCTCAGGAACAGATCAGGATGTAAAGCATTTTAAAGAAATGATATTAAGTGAGCTGAGTAATAAAATGCCTTACGAAGAGATAAGGTTCAAAGAATTTCTTTTCTACAACAGGTCTTCTTTTGATAATGATTCAATTAACAGGCTAGGTCATGCCCTTACTGATAAATCGAAGAATATAGTAATCATCGCTTCAGAAGATGGCCCTGTATTAAGCGAGACACTTCAGGAAATTCATGGGTTTCTAAAGAGGTTCGATATTAAAGTTTTCGGATATCCGGTTATGAGAGATCTGATTAATCAGAATAATCTGGATCCGAAATATTATTACGACCTCGGTGTAATGTTATATACCCCTTTCTGGATAGATGGTACCACGAAAGATGTAAAACAATTCAATTCCGATTTTCGTCATAAATTTCTTACCGAGCCATTAGAAATGAGTTATTCCTGGCAGGGATATGATATTGCTTATTATTTTTTAAGCGGATTGGCCATACATGGAAAAGAGTTTCTTTTACACCCCGAGATACATAATCCTGACTTATTGCAAACCCAATATGACTTCATTAGAGTTCAGCAAACCGACGGATTTGAAAATCAGAAGCTCTATCTTATAAAGTATACCGGTAATTATATAATAGAACTTCTGGAAGGGAAATAATCAAACCTGAGAGGAAGTTACTTTTTAAGATATTTCCTGATAAAGTTTTTATGTTAACAAAAATTAACAATCGGGAATAATACCCTGATATTAATTGTCTATTAAGTGTATTAATGGTAAAGATATCGTATAGGCAATACGTGGAAGATGACCTGGTGAAAGCATCGCTTAATGGCGACAGACAGGCCTTTGAAGAGATTGTTACCCGATATAAGGGAATGGTTGCGCGTACAGTGAAAGGGATGATTGGTGATTCAGTATTTGCTGATGACATTGGGCAGGAAGTATTTATTAAACTCTTTTATTCATTATCAGAATTCAGAGGAGAATCAAAGTTGTCGACATATATTCAAAAGATTGCAGTAAATCTGACCCTGAATGAGATAAAGCGAAGAAAAAGATTTTTCTCCATGTTTTCTCAGAAAGGCAATAATGAGATGTACGAATTTGAAGTTGCTGACGATGAAGCTGAAAAGAGAAAAGAGGCATCAGAAATTGTTGGAAAAGCATTAATGAGTCTCGATCCAAAATTTCGTGTCATTGTAATTATGAGGATGCTGCAGGGATATTCAACGAAAGAGACAGCAGAGATTCTTGACCTTCCTTTGGGAACCGTTCTTTCACGGCTATCGAGAGCACAGGAGCAATTAAAAGATATTTTGAAAAAGCTTTAATTATATGAACCGAACTGACATAAAAGAATTGATTATCAAATCGCTGGATTCGAATGTTTCAACTGAGGAAATCCCAGGAAAGCTTGAAGCAGCTGGGGTATTATTCAGTTTCAAACCTGGCTTCAACGACAAAGTTCTTGACAGGATATTTAATACAATTAATACTGCTAAAAGTGAAATAGAGTTTTTAAGGAATCTGAATTTCATTTTCTACAGAATTGCTCTTACCGGAGTTGCAGCAATAGTTGTTTTGCTTGTTTCAATTTTTCTGATGGAGGGCTCACTCTCTTTTAACTCTTTTTTGGGGCTTAGCGACTCTGATGGGGAAAGTATTGTTTGTTTGTTAACAGGTATTTAAAAATGTAATTATGAAAGCTAAGCCTATTCTATTAGTCATTCTTACTCTCTTAATTGGATTTATATTGGGAATGTTAACATCTGCCCAGATCAGATTTAATAAACTTAAACCTATGAGAGTATATTTCTCAGAGCAAAGGTTCAGAGATGGTTTCTATAGAGCCATTGAACCTGACGAACAGCAAAAATCAAAAATAGACCATATACTTGATAAGTACGCAAAAATCAATAGCGAATTCCAGAATGCTTATAGGAAAAACCTCGATTCGACTATGAAAGAGTTCAGAAAAGAGCTCGATTCTAATCTGACAAAAGAACAGCTGGCAAGACTGAAAGAGATGGACGACAGAAGGCAGGAGATGATCAGGCAAAACAGAAAGAATAATCAGCATAATGATTCACTCAGATTCCGTGATGATCATCAGGGTGAATATAAAAGAAAATCCTTCCATGAGGGAAAATCATCTCCATTCGGTCCACCACCTTTACCAGGACAAGATACAATAAGGTTACCCGATAATAAATAACAGATAATCGAGAAGTATTGGAAGATCATCAGGATCTACTCCATGTAATAAGAGCAAAGGTTTATCTTCCGTGAATATTGTCATAAACTCCTCTTTTGAAATCTCCCCACCAATAATGCTTTGTTTGTAAAGGTCGATTGCCTCTTTTTTCTTCCCCCTGCACAGCGCCAGGTGGCCCTTGTTTATAAGGTCATGTGAATTTAATTTTCCATATGATAACCGGTCATAATATTTCTCAGAATCATCAAAACGCCCAAGGGCAAAATAACAATATGCTATCGGCCTTAATATCTTAAGGTTCCCTGGATCACTATATTCTACTCTGAAGTAATATTTCAATGCAGATTCATATTCTTTCAGATCCAGATAGCAATGCGCTGTCATTATCGCAGTATGTATATTTTCAGGTTCCATATCACTGGCCTGAAGATAGTATTCAAGAGCTTCCTGGTTTTTTCCAAGCCTCCGCAGGCAAAAGCCAATCTTTTTTATGGTCCAGGTCTTTCTGTCAATTAATTCTGCTCTCCTGTAATACTTAATTGCTTCATCATAATTGCCAGTCTCCTGGCAACAATAGCCTGACTTTTCGTATAACTGAGAATCAACTGGTTTCTCACCTATTTGTTTTATGTATAAGGGAAGTGCATCCTCATAGTAATTCTTACTGAAGAAATAATCAGCAAGACCTGCCTCAGCTTCTGGTGTCTGGCTAGTCATTCTGAAGAACTCAGAGTTATAAATATCCATCTTTCCTGCAAACAGATCTTCAAACTCTTTTTTATAGGTAGAAAGTTTAAAAAACCTGTAAAGATCCTGAAGATATTGGGTGACATATGTTCGGAATTTTTTATCCGGATCTGAGGGTGAATCCTCATCATTTAGTTGCTGCAATCCTTCTAGCTCCATACGGAATACCTTCAGCATCATTTTTTTTTGTGCTGCAGGCAGATATTTCAAATTCAGGATGAGAGAATATTTGTCTGAATTACAAATAAAAGGTGTCTTATATAGTGCTTCGGCCAACTCATTGGTTCCGGAACCAAGTATTTCATCTCTGAATATCTCATTAACTGCTTCATGATCAGGATAAAAAGGAACAAACCAATTTTGAAAATCCTTGAAAAAATCAAAATGCTTCAGGTTAGCAAAGGCAGACATATAAACATCAGCACCTTCCATCTGTAGTTTTGTCAGCTCCTCCATAGTTTTAAAAACTTCCTCTGACTCATTGAACATTTCAGACCAGTCGGGATTCTTCTCATCATTTTTGTCTTTCGGGAGAATATTATCAAGATCAAGCTTCTCTTCGATCCTGGGTCTCAGCTTTGCAACCTTTGGCAGTATTTCGTCCTGCAATTTCCGCCCAAGCTTTTCAGTTTCACGTGATCTTATCGTCTGTAATACAATTATCCTGCAGTGCTCTTTGAATCTTCTGTTCTGGCTAAGCCTGTTTATTGCTGTTGTGATCTCAGGATATAGTATTATTCTCTCGTTATAGTAATGAAGGTTCAGTATCAGACCTGCAAGTGCCCTTTCCATTACCTGTTCTTTTCCTGAATTATAAATGTTGATCAGGTATAATAACTTTTCAGATTGCCATATTCTCAATGAGCTCAATGTGATGGCTGTTGTAAAAATACTGGACTCGTGCCATCTTAATTTATCAGATTGAAGAATTATATTTATCAGACTCTTTTCAGCCTCTCCGTAATAATCTGTAAGCCACAGGTGGTTAAAGATATTTTTCATCAGCTGTTTATACTTTCTTGAGATACCGGAATCAGGATCAGGATTTATCTCATTACTTAATTTTAGCCATTCATCAAGTTCTGATTTGAATAAAAGATCATCAACTGTATCAATTATACTCTTCCCACTAAGCTGCTGCTCCTTTTCAACCTGTTGTTTTATCCAGTAAGTGTGCCATCCTGAATAATGTGACAATATGTCTTGTTTTGCCCTGTCGGCTATTCGCAGGATTGACTGCATGAGTTTCAGATATACTTTATCACGTTCAGGATCATTAATACCTTCTATGGTATAGCTGAGCATAGTCCTGTAGGTTGTTACCAGATTCTCATAATCATCCTTAAGCTCTCCTGATGCTGAACCTGAAATTATATTTAGCAGAATATCAAAACTTTGCTTGAGTTTTTTTTCTGATACCAGTTTACTTAGCTTTTTGTGTTCCCGTATTACTTTATTTATGTCCATAAATTTTTGTTGTGAAACGAAACTTAAAAGATATTCATTTCAATATTTCCAAACATATGTACTGCAACAATCAGGCCGTTAACATCTGTCCGTTTGAATTGATAGTCAGGATATGAGTAATTTTAGAGGACATTTAATTGTCTCTGTTTAATGGTAATTTCAGAAATTGTAACCTATGCTTAAATAGCCTTTAATTTCTTTGAAGTATTTTTCGTTTCTGTACTTTCCTTGCATCAATCCGGCCTTAATGGGCCCGATAATTGACATATAACCAACTCCGATTCCATATCCTGCTAGAATTGATAATCCTTTATCCCTTTCTGCTTCCTGGGCAGCAAAAATATTCATGCTTAAGTCCAGATGAATTTCATCATATAATTTAAGGTCGAATTCTGTTTTTATTCCAATGAGCTTCTTAATGGGTATTTCATTCGCATGAAACCCAATCATTGGAATTGATCTTTTATTAAGGGATTCAAAACCACCCAATAGAAAGAAATTGTTTTGTGCAGATATAGAATCACATTGCGAAATGAATAGGGCATCTCCCCTTAATGCAATTGTCAATTTGTTGCCAACATTAAAATATTGTTTCATGTTTCCATAAAGAGTGAAAAATCTGTCAAAATCAAAATTCCCCGGTGTATAGTCTTTATATACTGTTTTTAAATATTCAGTTTTAATATTTCCAGACATGAGCCTGGAGGTACTAGCCGAGATATTAAGTATCAGTCCTTTATCAGGGAAATGTTTTGAATCAAGGGTATTTATCTGATAGTCAAAGCTGGATGTAAAGTAATTATATGTAATATGCTTTAAATAGGTATTATAAGGGAACCGTGGCATCAGGTAATTATTTTCAATACTTGATGAGAATCCGATCAGATAATTTAATCCCAATCTCCGGTTAATTGTTAGTCCTGTTGAAACATTCCGACTGACTATATTCTTATTTTCGCCTTGAAATCTTAGCATTGGAAGCAACGTATTATCAGAATAAACATTAGCTGACAATCCGAATTTCTGATTTCTGTCTAAAAATTGAATGATATTTGCCCTGAACCTGAAATACTGACCAATATAGGAATCAACATCTAACACCGATCTGGGTGTAAGAAGGTTTTTTATTGACATCGAAAGTAAAAATCCGAAACTGAGCGAATTGTCATAATGTACAGATCCATAAAGCATTGTTTTTGGTCTTTCTATGCATTCAATTACCAGGATCAAAGAATCATTCCGGGGTAAAAACCTGTATTTTATTTTCTCAAACCATGCCTTGCCATAAAGCATATCAATTCTGTTGCTTAACATATTTTTGTCAACTTTCTCTCCCGGATTTATATCGAGAATCCCTAATATCTGTGCATCTGAATTTATTTCATTTCCAATAATATCAATCCTGTCAAAAGCATAGTATTGCTTATCCAGAATATTCTTTATCGGTTTTTGAACTCCAAACCTGTTCAGTGAATCCGCAAGCTTTGTAAAATAACTGCGGTGTGATGAGGCAGCCTTATAACCCCTCTGAATAATTGTATCAGGATTGCTGAAATCCATAACTGAAAGATCCTTTATATCCGGAACTATTAGCAGATCAACCAGCTTTTTCTCTTCATCGTAATCTTCAATACTCCTCGAAAAACTGAATTGCTTAATAATCCCTGATACAGATTGAAGTTCTTCTTCTGTATAACGGTGAAATCCGACATATGATCCGATAACTATGTCAGCTCCCATATTTTTTACTTCGCTTGCTGCGAAGTTTCTTATCATGCCTCCATCCAGAAGCAATGCAGTATCAATTTTAATCGGTGTAAGTATTGATGGAACAGCAATACTTGCCCTTATTGCATCGGGAAGATATCCTGATTTCAGGTCGACTCTTTTACAGGTAAGTATATCCGTGGCAACACACATAAATGGGATCGGCAGCTTATTGAAAACATTGATATCTGCGGCAGGCCATGCAAAAAAACTAAGTGTATTTTCAACTATTTGTCCGTTGATCAAACCAGAAGGAAACATAACCTTTCTTAAAGTTACCGGTAATGAAATAATACTGTTATAGAAATATTTCTTTTCAAGGAAAATTATTTTATTCTCCGGAATTTTGTTTGACAATGTGACTTCCCAGTTAACAGCGTTTAGCAGCTTCTGAAGACTGTCTGAGGAATACCCTAATGCGTACATCCCGCCAATAATACTTCCCATACTGACTCCAGTAATGTAATCAGGTCTCAGTCCTGATTCCTCCATTACTTTTATTACTCCTAAATGTGCCATTCCGAGAGCGCCCCCTCCACTTAGTACAAGTCCTATCCCGGGTCTCTCTACATTTACCTGAGCCAGTATGTCACATTTAGGTGATGGATAAATAAGTATTAAAATTATTATGTAACCAGCGGGGAAAACTTTTAAAAAGTCTCTTATGCTGCAATCATGAAATGATATTTTAATTGCTGCTTTGAGAAACATCTTGATATTTAGCATAATTTGTAGCAAGATAGTAATTTTCAGTAACTTTATGGCGTGAATACAATGACTTCTTCAGCTGAGAAATGGCTTCCAACCACTAAAAAGGAGGTTGAATTACTGGGATGGGATCAACCCGATGTGATAATCTTTACCGGTGATGCATATGTTGATCATCCATCATTCGGATCCGCTGTTATCGGAAGAGTCATTGAGGATGAGGGATTACATGTTGCAATTGTCCCTCAGCCAAACTGGAAAGACGATTTGCGCGATTTCCGGAAACTGGGAAGACCTAAATACTTCTTCGGGGTCTCAGCAGGGAATATGGATTCAATGGTAAACCATTATACTGCTGCCCGCAGGTTAAGATCTGATGATGCCTATACACCGGGAGGGAAATCAGGTTTCAGACCTGACTATCCGACAATTGTTTACACAAAGATCCTTAAGGAGATATTTCCGGACGTTCCTGTTTTGATCGGCGGAATTGAAGCTTCGATGCGGCGACTTACCCACTACGATTACTGGAAAGATAAACTGGAGCCATCAATATTATTGAGTAGTGGTGCTGATATGCTTATATATGGAATGGGCGAACAACCATTGCGAGAACTTTTAAGACTCCTGATGAAAGGAGTTCCTTTTTCATCTCTTAAAACAATTGCACAGACAGCAATTGTTGTTAAAGGAGATGAGACCATTCCTGCACAGAAAATGTGGAAAGATATCTCACTTCATTCATTTGAAAAATGCGTTGATGACAAGATCCTATTTGCAGAGAATTTTTTGAAGTTTGAAAAAGAATCAAACAGGATTGAATCAGCGCGTCTTATTGAACCTTCCGGTGATAACAGGGTTATCATAAATCCACCTTTTCATCCAATGACAGAATCAGAGGCTGATAGCTCCTATGATCTTCCCTATATGTATTTGCCTCACCCTCGTTATCATAAAAAGGGAAGTATTCCTGCATATGAGATGATCAAATTTTCTGTAAATATTCATCGAGGTTGTTTTGGGGGATGCAGTTTCTGTGCCATTGCGGCACATCAGGGAAAACAGATTGTGAGCAGGTCTGAAAAATCCATTCTCACTGAAATTAGCAAAATCTCCCGGTTACCTGATTTTAAAGGTTATTTATCTGATCTTGGAGGACCTTCAGCAAATATGTATAGGATGAAGGGCAAGAATATGGATCTTTGTGAGGTTTGTTCCAGACCATCATGTATCTGGCCTTCAATTTGTAAAAACCTTGATACAAATCATAAACAACTTACTGATCTTTACCGAAAGGTGGATATGATGGATGGAATAAAAAAATCTTTTATAGGAAGTGGTGTGCGGTATGATCTGTTATTCCCCGAATGGAATAAGAGTGCCGGCAGGGATGAAGGTGAATACCTCGAGGAGCTTGTTGCAAACCATGTATCAGGCCGGCTGAAAGTTGCTCCTGAACACACCTCCCCACATGTTCTGGCACATATGCGTAAAGCACCTTTTGATCTTTTTAAGAATCTTAAAAAGCGGTTTGATAATATCAGAAAGAAATATGATCTTAAATATGAGATAATTCCATATTTTATCTCGTCCCACCCTGGTTGTACCGATGCCGACATGAAAGCATTGGTTGCTGAAGTTAAAAGTTTGGGTATCAAGCCTGAACAGGTCCAGGATTTTACTCCGACACCAATGACTCTGTCAACACTGATGTATTATACCGGAGTTGATCCATTCTCCCGAAAGAAAGTATATGTTGCAAAAAGTATTGAGGATAAAAGAAGACAGAAGGGATATTTTTTCTGGTATAATAAAGAGAACCAGCAGAAACCATATTATCCTGAACATGGAAGACCTGAGAGAAGAAGAGTGGGAGGAAAGGAACAATAACTAAAAGTTTTAGAGGCGACGATAATTTTGTTTTATTATCGTGGCAGTTTCACAAAAGGTAAAAAACACTATTTTTACTAATGTTCATAAATTGTTACAATAGATTTTGAAAAGAAATATCTTTATTTAATGTCCCGAATTACTCACAGAATATTTTTAGTCATATTGGTTTCAATTGTGATTATAACTGCGATTTTCCTTTTTTACAGAGGATTGTCATATTACAGATCCGGGCTTGAAGAAAGGGTCTTCCATCCTGATCATTTATTGCTTAAACCTAGTGGGACTATCGGGCACGGCATTGGGATACTTGGGTCTTTTTTGATGATCATCGGGATGGGTTCATATATGGCGCGAAAAAGATACCGTTTTTTGTCCAGGATAGGGTTGCTGAAGCATTGGCTCGAAGTTCATATTTTTCTTTGCACACTTGGTCCCATTCTTATTCTTTTTCATACTTCATATAAATTCGGAGGATTGGTTGCTATTAGTTTCTGGAGTATGGTTGCAGTTTTTTTGAGTGGAATTATTGGACGCTTCATTTATATTCAGATACCTCGATCAATAGAAGGAAGAGAACTAAGTTTAAATGAAGTGAAGGGAATGAAAAGTGATATTGCCGTAATAGTTAGAAATACATACAATCTTAATGAGGAGAGTTACAATATTTTGCTTGATTCTATAAAAAAGAAGGTTGTATTATACAGGAAGAATCCGATACTCCGATATATAGAAAAGCATCTGGATGACCAAAGATCTATCAGGTTAGTTAAAAGTGTTCTAAAAAAAAATAAATTATCCGGTTCAGATTATAAAAAAATACTTAACCTGGTAAAAGAAGATATATTATTAAACCGCAGAATTGAAAGACTGGATTCTATGCAGAATTTATTTAAATACTGGCATGTTGCCCATCTGCCCTTTGCTCTTGTGATGTTGATAATTATGGTGATTCATGTCGGTGTTACAATTCTTTTCGGTTACCGCTGGATTTTTTAACTATGGAACTGCTATTAGAAAATATCCTGATTTATTCTGTGACAATATTACTATGTGTTATAGTTGTAGCTATTTACCTGCGAAAGAAAAGCAGAGAATCAAAAGTTGTCGAAGAAAAGATTAGGAAAGCTAAGGATGAGGGACTTCATGAACCTATCTCACTGCACCCGGTTGTAGATGTAAACAGGTGTATTCAGACCGGTGCGTGTATTTCAGCTTGCCCTGAACATGATATTCTGGGAATACGTAACGGTAAAGCTACTATTATAAATGCTTCACGGTGCATCGGACATGGTGCCTGCTTTCATGCTTGCCCGACTGAAGCTATAAGTCTAAGGATAGGTACAGAGTTCCGGGGAGTTGAACTTCCTCATGTAAGCGCTAATTTCGAGTCAAATGTTCCGGGAATATTTATTGCCGGTGAATTAGGAGGTATGGGCCTTATCAAAAATGCTGTTGAGCAGGGTCGTCAGGCAGTGGAAAATATTATTAAGTCATTTAATAAAGATCATAAGGCTGATTACGATCTTATTATCATTGGTGCTGGACCTGCGGGAATTTCCGGATGCCTGGCAGCAAAAAAATTTGGATTGAGATTTTTAGTACTGGAACAGGATACTCTGGGTGGGACAGTTTTTACTTTTCCCAGGAAGAAAATCATAATGACTTCTCCAATGGATCTGCCGCTGTTTGGGAAAATAAAGCTCTTTGAAACCAGTAAATCCGAATTGCTTGAATTATGGCAAACTGTACTCTCGAAAAACAGTATCAATATTAGTGAAAACTCTAAAGTAGAATCTATTGTTTCTGATAATTCGATTCTGAAGGTAACTACACTAAATGGCGATCAATTTACTGCCGCAAGAATTTTAATGGCCATTGGCAGAAGAGGTACACCTCGTAAATTGAATATCCCTGGAGAAGATAAGGAGAAAGTAGCTTACAGGCTGCTGGAACCCGAAGATATTACAGGTAAACATATCATAGTTGTTGGTGGAGGTGACTCAGCTGTCGAATCAGCTTTGCTTCTTGCAGATAATAATCATGTTATCCTTTCCTACAGGAATGAGGTTTTTAACCGAATCAAGCCACTTAACACAATTTCCCTGAATAAAGCCGTTACGGAAAGTAGGCTTGATGTCAGATTAAAGACAAACCTTATTTCTATTGGAGATACAACTATTACTCTTTCAATCAATGAGAATGGTGAGAATATTGAATTACCAAATGATATGGTCTTTATTTTTGCCGGAGGAGAGTTGCCAATCCAGTTCCTTGAAAAAGCAGGAATTAAGATTACAAAAAAGTTTGGTGAAATAGTTATGAAACATTAGGTAATGGTCAAATATTCATTAATGTATGCAGGATAAAGCAGGAAAGAAAGCTGGGGTCATTCTTATTTTCTTATTGTCATTATTAAAAGTATCGGCTCAGATCTCACCAGGTGTTTTGTCTAATGCCCATTCTCACTTGGAAGGAATTTCAAATTGTACACAATGTCACCTCCTGGGTAACAAGGTTTCAAATGATAAATGTCTGATTTGTCATACGGAAATAGAGACCAGGATTAACCTTCAGAAGGGATATCACTCCTCAGTTGAAGTAAAGGGGAAACAATGTTCTGTCTGTCACAGCGAACATAATGGCAAAAATTTTCAACTGATACGTCTTGATCTTAAAAATTTTAACCATAACCTTACCGGATTCTCATTATTCGCACCTCATATCAAACAGGAATGTAATGAATGTCATAACGCAAAAAATTTTACGGATCAGATATTTATTAACAGAAAGAACACATATCTCGGTTTAAAACCAGAATGTTTAACCTGTCATGCTGATTATCACCTCAGGACACTCTCTTCTTCCTGTCTGAATTGTCATAACCCGGAATCCTTTACACCAGCTTCAAATTTTAATCATAATACTGCAAGATTTCAACTTGCAGGCAAACATAAAAAAGTTGATTGTAATAAATGCCATAAGGTTGAAATGATAGAAGGAAAAAAGTTTCAGCACTTCCGTGGCATTCAATATATTAATTGCACCAGTTGCCATAAGGATCCGCATTTGAATAAATTCGGACAGAATTGTCGACAGTGTCATAGTGAAGAATCTTTCCAGATAGTGAGCGGGATCAGAAATTTTGATCATAATAAAACTGATTTCAAACTCGAAGAGAAACACCTGATTGTTAATTGCAGATCGTGTCATAAGACAAAGTTTACAGATCCTTTAAAACATGATAGGTGTACTGATTGTCATGCCGATTACCACAACAATCAGTTTTCAAAAAACAATATTACTCCGGATTGCTCAGAATGTCATACTGTAAAAGGTTTTGCTCAATTCTTGTTTACTGTAGAAAAGCATAATTTGAGTCGTTTCCCGTTGCAGGCAGCACACAGGGCTATACCTTGTTATGAGTGTCATAAGAAGCAGGAAAAGTGGAGTTTCAGGGAAATTGGCATTAATTGTAAAGATTGCCATGCTGATATTCATCAAAATATAATTCCGGCCAGATATTATCCTGCTGGAAGTTGCATAACATGTCATTCAGAAACCCGCTGGGAGGAGGTGATCTTTGATCATTCGAAAACTGAGTTTGTTTTGAGTGGAGCCCATACAGGTCAAAAATGCCGTACTTGTCACTTTAAAAAGGATTCCGACGGTTTTGTCAGGCAAAAATTTGAAGGATTATCAAAAAATTGTTCTTCATGCCATTCCGATAACCATTTCAGGCAATTTGAAAGAAACGGTATGACTGATTGCAATGAATGTCATACTACAGAAAACTGGGAATTGTCAAAATTCGATCATAATAATACTTCTTTTAAGCTTGATGGAAAACATATTAATGTTGAATGCAAAAAATGTCACAGGACACAACAAGAAGGATCAAAAACCTACGTTATTTATAAACTAAAAGAATTCAAATGCGAATCCTGTCACTTTTGATCTTATTTGCAATACTCTTTTTTTCAAACCAGAAGACCAAATCGCCTCACGGTACTTCTTTAAAGGAAAGTTGCAGCTCCTGCCACAGCTCTAAAGGATGGCAGGTTGATAAAGAGATTTACTCTTTTGATCACAAAAAGAGTAAGTTTCCCCTGGTTGGACAACATAATGAGGTTACCTGCAAACTTTGTCATCCTTCGCTTGTTTTTTCAGAAGCACATACTGAATGTTATCAATGTCATAATGATGTGCATCAGTCTACAGTTGGTTCAGATTGTTCACGTTGTCATACGCCCGACTCATGGCTGGTAAATAATATCAGTGGAATTCACCAGACAAGCCGGTTTCCTCTTTTAGGAGCTCACAAATCTGCAGATTGCTATTTATGTCACAAGTCGGAGAACCTTGTCCGGTTTGATGTTACCGGTACAAACTGTATCGATTGCCACCGTCAGGATTTTATGGCTACTACAAATCCGAAACATATTGATGCTGGATTTTCAGAAAATTGTTCAACCTGTCACCCAGTAAACTCATTTCAGTGGTCTGGGGCAGGTTTTAATCACAATTTCTTCGCCCTGTTACAAGGGCATTCAACAGTAAAATGTACTGACTGTCATACAACTGGTCGCTATTCTGACGCTCAGCCTGAATGTAATTCATGCCATCAGAAGGATTACCTTGCAACTATTAATCCAAACCATACTGCCTCCAATTTTCCTGTTACATGCGGAAACTGCCATACCCTTGCACCTGGTTGGAAACCCGCAAGTTTTGATCACAGCCGTTTTCCTCTTACACTTGGTCATTCCACTCCGGCATGTATCGATTGTCATATTGGTGGCAACTATGCATCTACTCCAACCGATTGCTTCAGCTGCCATAAGGATGATTATAATAATTCCATTAATCCGAAACACCAGACATTGAGTTTTTCTGTTACCTGTACAGAGTGCCATACTACAAATCCTGAATGGAAACCGGCATCTTATGCACAACATGATAGCAGATCTTTCCCGATCTATTCAGGGAAACATAGGGGAGAATGGAATTCATGTACTGACTGTCATTCCAATGCGTCAAATTATTCACAATTTACCTGTATAAGCTGTCACGAACACAATAAAACGGATATGGATAAGGAACACCGGGGTCAATCAGGTTATTCATATGACAGTGCCTCCTGTTTCAGATGCCATCCTAAAGGAAATGCAGACTAAATTTATTTTATGAGAAAAACCATTCTGATATTTCTGCTATATATTTCATGTGTTGAATTGCCTGGTCAGACATTATTGGAAAGTTTGTCCGGACAAGTATCATTTGTCAGTTCCCAGAATATTTATGTTAAATTTAAATCTACAAAAGGAATATCACCAGGGGATACACTTTTTACACAGTCAGATGGTAACTTTTTACCTGCACTTATGGTAAAGAATTTATCCTCATCTTCGTGTGTCTGCTCACCTCTATCCATGAAAAGTTTTTTAGTTGCTGATCTTATTATCGCAAGAGTGAAAGTCACTGATAGGAAATCTGATAATGAGATTATCGAAAGTATAGCGAAGGTTGAAAAGATACCTGCTGCCTCTATTGATTCAACCAATATGCCCACACACGCTGATGGCTTAAAACAAAAAATCAGGGGAACAGTTTCAGTGAATTCCTATTCCGATAATTCAGGTACAAATACAAGTAAATCACAGAGGTTTCGCTATACATTTTCATTAGATGCCCGGAATATCGCTAATTCAAAGCTCTCCCTTGAGAGCTATTTATCGTTCAGGCACAAGGCAGGTGAATGGGAAGAGGTAAAAAACAACGTTTTTAATGCTCTCAAGATTTTTAGCCTGGCCGTAAAGTATGACCTTAATAAAACTACTCAGATCAGTCTGGGACGAAAGATAAACCCGAGAATATCAAGTGTCGGAGCAATTGACGGTTTGCAATTTGAGAAATCCTTAAACAGGTTTTCCATGGGTGCATTTATTGGTACAAGGCCTGATTACTTGAATTATAGCTTTAATATTAGGCTGCTTCAATATGGTACCTATGTTGCCTATAATACTAAAACACAGAACAGCTATAGCGAGAGTTCGCTGGCTCTAATTCAGCAAACCAATAATTCAAAAACCGACCGTCGATTCATTTATTTTCAACATTCAAATTCATTAATTAATAACCTTTCCTTTTTCACCACTTTAGAAGCAGATCTTTATCAGCTTAAAGGAGATTCATTAACAAGTAAGGCTCAGAATACTCTGAACCTGACAGGTCTTTACTTATCTCTGAGTTATAAACCAGGAAAGAAACTTACTCTTTACGGGTCTTATGACGCGAGGAAAAATATTATATATTATGAGACATACAAGACATTCGTTGACCGCATTCTGGAAAATGAATTGAGACAGGGTTTTCGGGTTCAGGTCAACTATCGGATTACCAGGGATATAATGTTTGGTTTGCAGACTGGTTATCGCTTTCTGAAATCGGACCCTCATCGTTCTGAAAATATCAATGGTTATCTTACTTACAACCAGATTCCGGCATTAAACATCTCTTCAACCATTTCTGCGACATACTTATTGTCGGGTTATATTAACGGAAAGATATTCAGTTTAAACTTTTCCCGAGATTTTTTCAGAAGTAAGGTTCAAACAGGTATTGGTTATCGTTATGTTGATTACACTCTTCCTGAAAACATTCTCGATATACATCAGGATGTAGGGGAGGTGAGTTTATCATGGCAACCCGTAAAAAACTTATCATTATCAGTTAGTTATGAGGGAACATTTGAGGAAAGGGACAAATATAACAGGTTGTATCTGCAGGTACGAAAGAGGTTTTGATTTTTGGACAATTTTCTATACTTAAGTTAGAAAAATAAAACCGGGACAAACCATAGCCCCGGTCTTATAAAACCCAGAAACCAATTAGAAACTTTTTATTCGTATTCTTTTAATATATTTTTCACATCGTCCGGAGCTACTCTCCCGTAGGTTTTGTCACCTACAAGAACAACCGGCGCTAATCCACATGCACCAACACAACGAAGGCTTGAAAGTGAAAATTTATTATCTTTTGTGACCTGACCTACCTGTATACCAAGTTCCTTTTTAAATTCATCCAGAACTTTCTCACCACCCCTTACATAACAGGCTGTTCCCATACATATGCTTATAGGATGTTTTCCCTTTGGCGTCATGGAGAAGAATGAGTAGAATGTCACTACTCCATAGATTTTTGCAACCGGTAAGGTTAGCTGATCAGACACAACTTCCTGTACTTCGGCAGGCAGATAACCAAAATGTTCCTGACAACTGTGCAGGACATTAATAAGTTCCTGAGGATCATTATTAAATGAGGAACATACTTTTTTTATAAAATCTACATCCTCGTTCCTTAATTCAATTTTTATACTTGACATAACCTTGAATTTTATTTTTGACTTAACGGTATAACTCTATTGTTTAATTATGATCTTTTTCTTTTTGTCAAAATACTTCGTATGAAGCAAATGATGAGCTTTCTCGCTATTAGGTTCTCCCAGGAACTCCTCATACAGTTTAATTATGAAAGGATTTTCATGAGATTTCCTCAGGGGTTTCTTTCTGTCTTCAGCATAAATTGCTGCAGCTCTTGACTTTATTATCCCCGAGTCACCATGATGCAGTGGTTGTCCACCACCTCCGATACAACCTCCGGGGCATGCCATAACTTCAATTGCATGAAATAATGATTGTCCTGATCTTACATCATTAAGAAGCTTTCTTGCGTTACCAAGGCCATGTGCTATTCCAATCCTGACAGGTGTGCCATTAAAGTCAATTGTAGCTTCACGTACACCTTCCATACCCCTTAGTTCCGTGAAGTCCAACCTCTCAAGTTTTTTTCCTGTGAATAGCTCATAAGCAGTACGGGATGCAGCTTCAATTACTCCGCCGGTTGCGCCAAAAATAACTCCGGCACCGGTCGATTCACCAAGCGGGGAGTCAAACTCCTCATCATGCAGGTTTTTAATATCAATATTCGCCTGCTTGATAAATGAAGCTAATTCCCTGGTTGAAATTGAAAAATCAACATCAGGATTATTATCAACAGAAAATTCCTCTCTCTGGCACTCATATTTTTTGGCAAGGCATGGCATTATGGAAACAACGACCATATCTTTACGGTTTATACCAATCTTATCCGCAAAATATGTTTTTGCTATAGCACCGAACATTTGCTGAGGCGATTTTGAAGTTGATGGTACGTCCTTGAGATCGGGAAAATACTCCTCAAAAAAGTTTACCCAGCCGGGACAACATGATGTCAATATCGGAATCCTGGCTGTTTTATCTCCGTCAAGATGACGTTTCAACCTTCCGAGTAACTCTGTCCCTTCTTCCATAATTGTCAGGTCAGCAGCAAAATCCGTATCAAATACATAATCAAAACCAAGAGCCCGCAAAGCAGCTACCATTTTTCCAGTCACAATTGTTCCCGGTTCAAGTCCGAACTCTTCTCCCAGCGCAACACGAACTGCAGGAGCTGTCTGCACAACAACTGTTTTGGTCGGATCAACAAGAGCTCTGAGAACATTTGGCACATGATTGACCTCAGTTAATGCGCCTGTTGGACATACAGCAACACATTGTCCACAATATGTACAGGTGGAATGTTCGAGATTTTGTTCGAATGCAGGAGCAACTGTTGCCATAAAACCACGGTTTATGGCTGACAGGGCACCTACAGTCTGAACGTCATTACACATTGTCTCACATCTGCGGCACATGATACATTTATCCAGATCCCTGATAATTGAGGGAGATGTATCTTTCCGGTAAGTTGAGACTGCAGCAAATTCTGCTCCAGGTATCTCTCTGATCCCAAGCCGATGAGCCATGTTTTGAAGGTCGCAATTTCCTGATTTAGAGCACACAAGACAATCTTTGGGATGGTCTGAAAGTATAAACTCCATTACAGTACGTCGGGCATTTAATACTCTGGGTGTGTGAGTTTTTACGACCATTCCCTGTTCGCAATTTGTTGAACAGGTGGGAGCGAGGTTACGACGACCATCAACTTCAGCAACACAAATCCTGCATCCTGCAGGCTTATTTTCTATGTTAAGGTCGTGCAAATGCATATAACATAGTGTCGGGATATCAATACCCAGTTCTTTTGCTGCTTTATATATTGTTGTACCCTTTGGTACTTCAATCTCCTTATTATCTATAGTAAGCTTTATATTCTCCATTACTTTTCTTATTATCTGATAAAAATTGCATCAAACTTACATTTCTCCATACATGCACCGCATTTAATGCAAATTGCTGGATTAATAAGATGCACCTCTTTTCTTTCCCCTGATATAGCATTAACAGGGCATACTCTTGCGCAGGCGGTACACCCAACGCAATTCTCGGGATTAATAACATATTCCATAAGGCTCCGGCATTGACCAGCCGGACACTTTTTGGCAGTTACATGGGTTACGTATTCCTCCCTGAAGTTTTCCATCATTGAGAGAACCGGGTTAGGGGATGTCTGTCCCAATCCGCAAAGAGCTGTATCTTTTATAACAAGACTCATGTTCTTCAGCCTGTCAAGATCCTCAAGAGTACCTTTTCCGTCACATATATGGCCAAGTAGTTCATGTAGACGTTTATTTCCAATTCGGCAAGGGGCACATTTACCACATGATTCTTCAACAGTAAACTCAAGAAAATATTTCGCCATTGAAACCATACAGTCATCTTCATCCAGAACTATCATTGCACCTGAACCCATCATTGAACCTGCTGCAATAAGATTATCGAAATCAATCGGAGTGTCAAGATGTTTTTCTGTCATACAACCGCCTGACGGGCCACCAGTTTGCACCCCTTTGAATTTTTTACCATGTCTAATACCACCACCAATCTCAAAGATAACTTCCCGAAGTGTAGTTCCCATTGGAACTTCTATCAGACCTACATTATTAACCTTTCCTGCAAGGGCAAAAACTTTTGTTCCTTTTGACTTTGCTGTTCCGATACTGCTGTACCATTTGGCACCTTTAAGAATTATTGCCGGAATGGAAGCAAATGTTTCAACATTATTGACGTTTGTAGGTTTGTTTCGATAACCGGATTCAGCAGGATATGGTGGTTTAACCGTAGGTTCTCCCCTGTGACCTTCCATAGAGTGTATCAGGGCAGTCTCCTCTCCGCATACAAACGCTCCGGCCCCATATCGGATAGTAATATCAAAATTGAAACCTGTTCCAAGTATGTTATCTCCAAGCAAACCATTTTCCATTGCCTGTTTTATGGCTATTTTTAACCGTTCAATGGCAAGCGGGTATTCAGCACGAATGTAAATGAGACCATTACCGGCACCGATACTATAACCGCAAATAGCCATAGCTTCAAGTACAGAGTGAGGATCGCCCTCAAGGACCGAGCGGTCCATAAATGCGCCGGGATCACCTTCATCGGCATTACATACTACATATTTCTCATCCGAAACGTTTCTTCTTGCAATCTCCCATTTAAGACCTGTTGGGAATCCACCACCCCCACGGCCTCTTTGTCCCGATTCTTTTATTTCCCTTATTACTTCATCGGGCGTCATTTCTGTAAGAACTTTACCCAATGCCTGGTATCCATCACGGGCAATATATTCATCAATATTTTCAGGGTTGATGAAACCACAGTTTCTTAGTGCGATCCTGATCTGTTTTTTATAGAATCCCATGTGTTTGGAATCCTCAACAGGTTTTTTATTAATAGGATCATGATATAAAAGTTTAGTGACTTTTCTTCCCTTTATAACATGCTCCTCAACAATTATCTGGGCGTCCTCAGGTTTTACCTGAACATAAAATGTATTGTCTGGCATTACTTTGACGATTGGTCCTTTTTCACAAAAACCAAAACATCCGGTCAATATAACCTGAACTGTCTCCTGCAAGCCTTTTGCTTCCAGTTCATCTCTCAAATTGCAGACAATAGCATCACTTTCAGAAGCGTGACAGCCTGTGCCACCACAAACCAGAAGATGCATACTGTATTTTGACATATTTATCCTCCTTATTCGTTTAAGTCAATAGTTTCATAATTCACCGGGATGATACCATCAATCAGTTCACCCGTCTTAATGTACTTTTCAATGACCTGGTCGGCCCTTTTTAGATCCACAAAACCAAATACTACGGGATCCTGGCCCGGAAGTTTTACTTCAATAGTAGGTTCCGCATAACAGTATCCCATACACCCGGTCTGGGTAACTACAGCTTCAATATTTCTGCGCTGAAGTTGTTCAAGAAAGAACTCCATTACAGCTTTTGCCCCGGAAGCAATACCACAGGTTGCCATAGCAACCTTGACTTGTACGTGGTTCTCAGGATCAATAGCCTTGATACGGATGTCCAGACCGCCCTTTAATTCTTCGCGTTTCTTTTTAAGATCCGCCAGAGACATAATTTTTGACATACACTCTATTATTAAATTAATTCAATTAATCTCATTATCAATTCTTTAAAATTATTCAAAATATTTATAATATCCTGTTAATTAGCAATTATTTTACTAATTCATATCTGATACACTAATTCCCCTGAGGTTTTCATTTATCATACTTTTTATCATATCGAGCAAGATATAATCATTCAATGTATTGACTTCAAGAAATTCTTTAGTCTCTGTGGATGAGAACCGGTATTCTCCCAAATCTGTTGTATGGGAGTATAGGAAGCATATATCTGGATTAGCAGCAATTAGTATTGTCATTACTCCGGCTATATCACCCAAAGGCTGTCTGTCAAAATGAGAGAGCGAGAAAGTAGCATTAACACTGGTCCCATTATTTTCCTGAGATTTGATTATCATATCCCCGCCTGCAATTTTTGCGTGATATTTAAGAAGAGGGAGTCCCATCCCGATTCTTCGGGTTTTTCTGCTGGTTATAAACGGATCGGTTACCTTGTTAATCATATTTTTATTTATTCCGATTCCATTGTCATTTATGCTAATCTCCATATTATCCCCCTTTTTTGATTCTGAGATATTTATCACTATTTGAGTTGCCTTTGCCCTGATAGAATTCTGAGCAATATCAAGAATATTTAGAGCGAGTGTTTTCATCTGATTATCATTCTTTTATTTTCATTCTTAAGTGCCATCCTGATCTCTGACCAAGAGGGATGATCAAGATAAAAACTTGTAAATGCTGACCCTATCTGAGCAAGAAGATGGGAATCGGAATTTGTTACCAGAGGAAATGAATCGATCTCCTGATGCAATGCTGAAAATATTTCAGGTGTACTGCGTCTTGAAATCTCCAGTGCGTCGGCTTTTATATCCGGCGGAAGAAATCCTAATTGACTATAAATGCTGTTTTTCATCCTGTCGACATGGGCCGGAATAATGAGGCCATTATTTTTATGCACATAAGATTCCAGTTCCTTAAATGAAACATTTATGGCATTTAAAAGAAGTTTCTCTTCGGTATAAATGATATTTTCATCTTCGTCAACCTGTATCTGGTCTCCAAATATTGAAGGATAATTCTTTATATCAGGAAGATTTATATCAAGAAATATCTGAAACAGGTCAAGTGTATCAGTATTTTCAAAGAACACAAGGCAATGTACCTCTTCTTTTGTTGTAACTTCAGCACCCTGCATTACAAATATTCCTTTCGCTTCAGCTAGTTTGCTGATGATTTTGCAATGCCTGGTCGTATTATGATCGGTAATCCCGATTATATCAAGCTTTTTCAGGACAGCTTCAGAAATAATATTTACCGGGCTCATATCAAGGTCGCCGCATGGGGATAGTAACGTATGTATATGCAGGTCAGCCCGGTAAGTATTCATTCCTTTCTTAATAATTCAAATAAACGACCCGTAATAGTGAAAGTATCAGAATCTGTTGATAATACAGGGATGTTTTCAAAATTACTTTTATTTATTGTATCTGTATCAGGGTGTAACCCCTTGACAAGAATTATTCCTGCCAGATCTTTAAGTGAAGCAACTGCCACGATATTCTGGTGAGTCTGAAGTGTTATCCACACCATTCCTTCACTTGCCGAACCTATTACATCACTCAGCAGATCTGATACATAACCTCCTTTTATTTCGTTATTTATTCCTTCCTGTCCTGATATGATTTTCAGGTTCAGAGTTGAAACCAAATCAGCTATTTTCATCTTCTGCTCCAATTTTATTACAGTTTTTTTCAAGTCTTTCATGTCCCCAGATATTTTCGGTTATTCGAAAAGCATGCTCATGATCTAAAAGGTTTTGTTTTATCATCTGCTGCTGAATAAAGACACAATGCGAGATCTGTGCATTGCCCTGAACAATATCTTCTGAGAGGGTCTGGCAATCAGGTGCCCCACAGCCGCCACAATCGAAACCTGGTAGAAAGCACATCATTCTGCGTTTTCTTTCCATCTTTCTCAGGGCAATGGAGATATCTTCATCAAGTTTTTCAATAGGGCGAGGCCCTATGTTTCCCAGAAAACTATGTTCCTTGATATTAATAAAGCCTTCAGTCATTTTAAAGTTTTGATAATTCTCCCTGGCTTCATACTCAGATGCAAGATTTTTTAATCTCTCAACTGTCAGAAATCTGTTCGCTGAGATAAGAATGCCACCCGCGCAACTCTCATCGCAGGCTCTTAGCTCAAGAAAGTCTATTCCATGAAGTTTTTCATTTTCAATGCTTTCAAGAATTTCAGTAACATTTCTGATTCCATCTATTGCAAGGGCTCTCTCTTTTGAATGGATAACTTCCCCTCCTGTCAGGCTCCATAATATACCTCTTGAACTTAAAAGGTTGTCAGTGTGAGGCTCATCTATTTCTATATATTTTCTCTGTAAGTATTTTTGAATTCTGTTATAAAGAAAATTCATATTAATTACTCCAGTAACAACTGATTCTGTTTCGCCAACAGGACTTTTTATCGCTGCAATTTTTGCGGCACATGGTGTTGCATAGAATAATCCGATATCACCTTGCGGAAATCCGGATGCTTTGAGTTTTTCCTTATAATAAAGTGCCGACATATCAATCGGAGGATTTACTCTCATTATGTTGCCGACAAGAGAGGGGTATCTGACCTGAATAAGACGAACAATTGCAGGACAGAACGAAGAAATAAGGGGGCGTATTTTCTGATCCTTCCCACATTGCCTGTAAGCATCCAATACCATATCAACAGTATTCTCAACCTGATAGACGTGTGTAAATCCAATTTCTTTAAGAGCTTTATATATGCTGGAGGCAGTTATTTTTGCAGGGAACTGACCAATTAAAATACTTGGAATCAGAATTACTCTTACCGGAAAATTAAAAATCATCTCAAGGTCATCCTGTTCAACTCCGATAGCAGAAACAGGACAAGCTTTATAACATTCGCCGCAGTCGACACATCGGTTGGCAATAATCCTGGCTTTTCCTTCCCTGATCCTTATGGCTTTTGTTGGACAGACACTCATACAATGGGTACATCCGGTACACAACTCATCGTGAACTGTTAATGCATGATGAAAATCCCTGTTTTGATTATCAGTTTGCATGTGGTTTAAGATAAGTGAGTATTTCTACGACAGTACCTTTCCCTGATTCACTGGATAGCTTCATCTGATCACTGTTTTTTTTCATATTCGATAACCCCATTCCGGCTCCAAATCCCATTTCTCTTACCTGTGGAGATGCTGTTGAAAAACCTTCCTCCATTGCTTTGTTTATATCAGATATTCCGGGACCCTTATCAGTGATTGTAATTTTTATTTTATCTTCATCAATATCTATATCTACATTACCGGAATATGCATGAGCAACAACATTCACTTCCCCCTCATAAAGTGCTATGACAATTCGTTTTGAAATAGTATGGTCAATATTCAGCTGACGAAGAATTTTTTTCACCGAACTAGCCACATTACCTGCATTTGCGAAATCGCCACCCGCTATTTTATGCTTTAATTGCATGACCTAGAAAATTGGTTTTATACCAGCTTTATAAAGCAACCCGGATATACGGAAAACAGACAATGGACTTTCAATTATTACCATGCCATTTTCTTTTGCCAGAGAAATAATATCGCTGTTAATTTTTTTATCTCTTCCAAAAATTATACAATTGATTTCCGACATCTCTGCAGTTCTGATTGCCTGAAGATTAGCAAGACCTGTTATTAATAACATATTTTCCTTTTCAATTGTGAGCACATCACTCATCAGATCTGAGGCAAAGGCATACTCTACATTTGTCATAAGCTTCTCTTCGCAACATTTCACATGCCCATCAATTAATTTAATTATTTCGCTTATAATCATATATTTAGTTTCTTCTGTTTATTATTTCACAACAATGACTATACATAATAGTGAGTTATAATTTTATGCAAAGATAAGTATTTAGTGTGAATAAAATAACAATGTTAATAAAATAACAGAAATTTAAATTATATCTAAATAAGCATTTACTGTTATTTTCTTTTGTATTAATATACCATTTGGATTCTTAAATGTGAAAATAGCTATCAAGTCTCTTTCCTTTTTTCATCCTGTAATGGACAAAGAGAAGTATCAGGGCAATTGGAAGCAGTGAAACAGCAACAATGGCAGACCACCGTATGCTGACTTTTGAATAGAGGAATCCATCGATGAAGACTTCCGTAAATAAACAAAATCCGGATAAGAGCAGGAAAGCAAAAGCCAGAATGTTAAAGCCTTTAAAATGAGCCACTTTCCACAAAACATATATGCAACTGATCAGTATAAAGACTCCAATTGTAATTGGAAGGCTGATTTGAAAGAACCAATTTAACGGAGGTGATATCAGGTCAAATATTAACAAGCTTGTCAAGATAGTAATAAACAATCCAGGGATTATTATAAAGAATTTGCGGAAAGCCAATAGAACAAGTGACAGAGAAATCCATGTCCCAATGATTGCACTATCTGCATACAATGACCAATTCATTCCTTTTTCAATTTCAAGATCAACTATTGTACAAACAGCTATTGCTGAAAACGCTATTACTCCTGTAAGTTCCCAGATGTGTCTTCGGATCTCTTCTTTATGTATATGTAAAATGTCGGATGGGTAGGTTTCTTTCGGTGAGGTCCAATCTTCTTTTTTCAAATCCCCTATATTAATGCCACAAAGCGGGCATTGCTTAATATTTTCTCCAAGTTCAACTCCACAATTTAAACATAAACTCATGACAAACAAATTATAAGTTACTAAGAATTCTGACAGGTATGCCTGCATTAGTAAGATGTTTTAAAAAATGTCTTTCCAAGGCCGGCGATTGAGAAATATTGCAGAAAGTCAACCTTACTCTGTTCTTAAATGTAACCATTCCGCATGTAACCTTTACATGTTTGTTAGGTGGTGTGGGAATAAGATCAAATGAGTCAATATGATTTTCCATTTCCAGAGGTAGTTTTATTGCTCCAAGGTTGGTAATGATACCGGAACATCTTGTTGATCCAAGCCTTTTATACACTGTCGATATAACCAACCGTTTGATAAACAAAGGAAGAAGTCGTATAATCAAACTCTTTTCATGACTCACATTTTGAGACAGAAATCTGGTTATCTGCTTTGTTTCTGTTCCTGTCTGTAAAAAATGATGCACAATTTTTAACACTTCTTCAAAGGAATAAAACCCAAGTCTCAGGTCAATTTCAGGCATAACAAAAAGTGAGAAATTACGCATTGTAATACTTGGATATTTTTTTCTCATATTTACAGGAACTTCAGTCCTTAGAACTTTTCTATTCTGCTTCTTTCCCCTCTGTTTTTCTTCAAGATAAATATTCTGAAGCGAAAAAAGATAGACTGCAACAATATACTCAGTAACTGTTACTTTGGATTTCTGTACTGCTTCAAGAAGAGGGTGAAGGAGAATCTCAGAAGTAATTACTCTTAGTCTGGGTTTGTCATTGAGAGGAAAAGGCAAATGCCAAGCTTTTGTTAGCTTAACTGGAGGTGGAAGGTTTTTGATAAAGAATCTGTTATAGCTGTCTTCCCTTTCTCCATTTAAAACAGGTGTCCCGGGTAAAATGATTCCTTCAGCAGGTTTAATAGTGATCCCTGTTAACATGAAATAGGAGTAAAGAAGTGTTTTGAGATATTCAAAAGCTCCACTGCCATCTGTAAGTATATGAATGAATTCAACTGATATTCTGTTACCTTTTACAAGAATCCGGTAAAGAAGCTCATTTTTTCTTTTTGATGCAAAAGCAGTACATGGTATCTTCTCTTCAGTCTGAATTCTTGCAACAAGTGTGTTGTATTCGAGATAATGCCAGAATAATCCACTCCCCAATGAAACGTTAAAATAGGGATATCTCTTCGAGGTAATTTCAACAGCTTCTTTAATTGCTGCATAATTAACTGGCTGGTCAATGGATGCAGTTATCCTGAATACAGAAGTTAACTCATCCGACATGATAGCCGGGAATAATTTTGCTGCATTATCAAGTTTTAGCCATTCAACCTCATGTGCAGGTTGAGTATAGATCCTTTTGCCCTTCATTTATAAATGTAAAATTACAAAATCTTTAAGATAAATCGTGTTCACTCTGAATCGCAATTTGTCACAGATCAATCCGGAAAATTCTTATTTTTGACCGAAATCAAATCTTTAGCATCAAAATCAATAGTATGAAAAAAAGATTCTACAGCTCCTGGTGTCATATTTGTCTGTTAATTTTATTTTCGGTTTCTTCCAAGGTATTGTTGTCTCAAATATCTGTGAACAATTTTTATCAGGTGTCAATTGAGGGATGGACGGATGATTCTCATTATCTAATGAGAGCTTATGATGCTGAAAAAAAACTTGTATTTAAAAAAGTCAGTATCAAAACAGGAAAAGGCATTATAGTTAAGTCTCCAGTTAATGACAGGGAAGCGTTCATCGAATCCCTGCCGGATAGATTCAAACCAGATGTAAATGATGTTATAAGTCCCGATTTCAGGGGCATAATCATTAATAAAGAAGATGACCTCTTTTTTTATTCAGAAGATAATAAAGTATTAGTCAGACTTACAAATGATCTATTTCCTGAGATTAATATCCGTTTTTCTCCTGACTGCAAAAAGATAGCCTACACGAAGAACAAGGATTTATTTATATATGACCTGGTAAAGATGAGAGAAATACAACTGACTTCTGATTCTTCCGAACGGATATATAACGGTTATTCTTCGTGGGTTTATATGGAAGAGATACTTGGCAGGCAAAGTCAGTATGCCGCATTCTGGTGGTCTCCTGACGGGACAAAGATTGCCTGGTTGAGGACTGATGAATCTGATGTGCCTCTTTTTACACTGAACAGGCTTGATGAAGAGGATGGGATTCATGGCACATTGGAAATAGTTCCATATCCCAAGGCTGGAGATCCCAATCCAAGAGTTAAAATGGGTGTTGCCGATATAGAAACTCTTAAAACAGCCTGGATAAAGACAGATTATAGTATTGATCAGTACATAGCCTGGCCTTTCTGGACTCCTGACAGTAAAAAAATTGCTGTCCAGGTTCTTAACAGAGATCAGAATGACTTGAAGATTTTACTGGCTGACCCGTCGTCAGGGGATTTTACAGAGATATACAATGAAAAGAGGAAGAGCTGGGTCGAATTCTTTGAAGATATTTATGTAATGAATGATGGCTCAGGATTCATAATAAAAAGCAGCAGAAGCAATTGGGAAAACCTTTATTATTACAACTGGGATGGCAAAATGATTGCACAAATTACAAATCTGGACTTCCGTGTTACCGGTATTGAGAGAGTTGATGAAGAAATGAAAGTGGTATATTTTTCTGCCACCGGGACTGAATCAACTGACAATCACTTTTTCAGAGTCGGACTTGATGGAAATAATCTCATTCAGCTGACAAATGGACCAGGTACTCATGAAGTAAGTATTTCACCTGAAGGAAACTATTTTATTGATACATGGTGCACTGTTTCCAACCCTGGTTCAATAGTTGCTATTGACAGAAAAGCAAGAGTGATAAGAGAGATTCATAAGTTTGAGCAAACTTCCCTTAATCCTTCTTTAAGTTTCAAAACGGAACTGGTTAAGATCCCGACATCAGACGGGTTGTTCGAAATGCCGGCCATTATAACTTATCCACTCAATTTTGATCCCACCAGGAGATACCCTGTGGTATTTACTATTTATGGCGGGCCTGATAGCAAAAATGTGAACAATAAATGGCAGGGAACTAATCCTTCATGGTATGCTGTGAATGACATTATTACATTTTCTGTTGATCACAGGGGATCAGGTCATTTCGGAAAGAAAGGTCTTGACTTCTTGTACCGGAGCCTTGGCAGATGGGAGATCCTCGATTATGAAGATGCTGTTAAATGGCTGCTTAAAAAGCCATATGTTGATGGTACCAGAATAGGGATTACCGGGAGTTCTTATGGGGGTTACCTGACATGTCTTGCACTGACAATGGGTGCTGACTACTGGACTCATGGTTTTGCCAGTTCCCCGGTAACTGATTACCGTTTGTATGATAACATTTACACCGAACGTTATATGGACACTCCGGAAGAGAATTACAAGGGATACAGAAATGGTTCAGCTCTTACATATGCTAAATATCTTAAAGGTAAACTCTTCTTAACTCACGGGGATATGGATGATAATGTGCATATGCAAAATTCCATTTACTTTATTTCGAAGTTGCAGGAGGAGGGCAAATCCTTCCTTTTCATGATATATCCTGGTAACCGTCACCGGTATACAGGTGCCAAAGCAATTCATTCTTTTAAGGAGGCCAATAACTTCTGGTTAAGAAATTTCTTTGGTAAATAATGAACGAAATTTACCAGTCATAGAGCAGCAAATTATTTATTGTTTAGTATATTCGCCAAAATTTTTACTCCAAACACAAATCTTATGATATTAGGCATCCTTAAAGAAACGGGATCTGAAAACAGGGTAGCAATACTTCCTGGTGAAGCTGCCGTATTAAAAAAGATGGGCATTGAGGTTTTGGTTGAGCTTCATGCCGGAGAAAAGGCTTTTGCTGCCGATAAGGATTTTCAGACAGCAGGGGCCAGAATCCTTGAAAGACAAGAAATTATATCCTCAGCAGAAATGCTTCTGTCTGTTAATCCGCCTCTGGAAGACGATATTAACTCATTCAAAGAAGGACAAGTATTATGTTCAGTACTTAATCCGGTTGAGAACAGCGGTTGGCTTGAGAAAGCCCGTTTGAGAGGATTAACAGTTCTGGCCCTTGACCTTGTTCCTCGTACAACCAGGGCACAGGCAATGGATATTCTTTCATCAATGGCCACTGTATCAGGTTACAAGGCTGTTCTTACTGCTGCTTCATTATTACCACGGTTTTTCCCAATGTTCATGTCTGCAGCTGGTACTATTAAACCTGCAAGAGTACTTATATTGGGAGCCGGAGTGGCTGGATTACAGGCTATTGCTATTGCCAGAAAACTTGGAGCTATTGTTGAGGTCTTCGATGTAAGATCTGCGGTTAAAGAGGAGGTTAAAAGTCTTGGAGGTAAATTTGTTGAAGTAGAAGGAGCAAAGGAAGATGCACAAGCTGGAGGTTATGCAGTTGAACAAACAGAAGAGTTTAAAAAGAAACAGCAGGAACTGATACAGCAAAGGGCTATCGCAGCGGATGTTGTAATTGCTACTGCGCAGATCCCCGGGAGAAAAGCTCCGTTACTCATACTTAAAGAAACAGTAACATCAATGAAACCGGGTTCTGTAATTATTGACCTTGCTGCTTCAACAGGTGGAAACTGTGAACTGACACAAAATGGCAAAGATCTGATTGTAAATGGAGTAAATATTATCGGGAAATCTGATTACCCGTCCGATATGCCCACTGATGCCAGCAAAATGTTCGGTTGCAATATTATTAACCTCCTGAAGATAATGGTGAATAAAGAGGGCAACCTGCAACTTAATATGCAGGACGACATAATAAATGGGACAACTGCTGTACATGCAAAAGAATTTATTAGTCTGAGAGTAAAACAAATGCTAAATATCAAATAGGACAACTCATGGAAAATATATTAGGTTTTTTCTTATTACACAGAGAGGCAATATTCATTGTTATCCTTTCAATTTTTTTAGGTATTGAGGTTATTAGCCATGTACCTGCAATTCTTCATACTCCCCTTATGTCGGGTGCTAATGCCATACATGGTGTTGTAATAATTGGTGCCATAATAGTTATGGGACATGCTGAAACAACGGGTTCGGTGATTTTAGGCTTTCTTGCAGTCGTTCTGGGAACACTTAATGTAGTTGGCGGATTTGTTGTTACCGACAGAATGCTCGAAATGTTCAAGAAGAAGAAATAAATTATCTGAGGTTTAAACGCAAAAGATCAACATAATGAACGATATATCTCAATTCACCACAGGAATATCAGTACTCGAAATAACCTATATAATTGCATCTGTACTGTTCATTCTAGGACTCAAAATGCTGAGCCATCCTCTTACAGCACGAAAGGGTAATATTCTTGCAGCGGCAGGTATGGTACTCGCAATTATTGCAACTATTCTTTTTCATCAGAAAGATGGCAAGCCTATTGGTAATATAGGTTTAATATTAACTGCGATATTAATTGGAACAATTATCGGATGGGTAATTGCCAAAAAGGTCAAGATGACAGCAATGCCTCAGCTTGTTTCCTTCTTTAATGGTATGGGTGGTGCAGCAGCAGCTCTAATCTCGATGATGGAATTCCCTCATGTCAGTCCTGAGCTTATTGCCAAAAGCGGAATGGCTAATGGTCATGTACTTGCAATACTACTTGGTCTTATGATCGGAACAGTTTCGTGGGCAGGAAGTATGATCGCATTTGGTAAGCTTGACGGATGGATAGGCGATATGCGTATTAAGGCAATGAAGTATGTGAACCTGACCATTTTAGGTGTTTTAATAGGTTTCATTGTCTATATCATGACCCGCGATGTTCAAGCCAGTGCTGAGCTTACTCCTTTGATATATATAATGTTCGTGATCTCTGTGGTATATGGTGTTCTGTTTGTAATGCCAATCGGAGGTGCAGATATGCCAGTGGTTATATCGCTGCTGAACTCTTTTACCGGTGTTGCTGCAGCTATGGGAGGATTTCTTTACAATAACCAGGCAATGCTGACCGGGGGAATACTTGTTGGATCTGCCGGAACTATCCTGACGATTTTGATGTGTCGTGCAATGAACCGTTCGCTTCTGAATGTGATTGTGGGTGTGTTCGGTGGAGGTGGAGCCTCAAATATTGTTGCCGGAGGTTCAGTGAAAGAAATCTCGCTTACCGATTCTGCAGTGTTATTGAGTTATTCCAAAAAAGTAGTAATAGTTCCTGGCTACGGGCTGGCAGTTGCTCAGGCACAACATATTTGTCATGAACTGGATAAACTTCTTGAAGAAAAGGGAGTTGAAGTGAAATATGCCATTCATCCTGTTGCAGGACGTATGCCTGGGCATATGAATGTTTTACTTGCTGAAGCAGATGTACCCTATGAGCAATTAATTGAAAGCGATGAGATCAATCCTGATCTTCCAAACACTGATGTACTTGTTGTAATCGGCGCTAATGATGTTGTTAATCCTGCTGCAGAGGATGATCCTTCAAGTCCTATATACGGTATGCCAATTATTAAAGCACGTGATGCTAAAAACATTATTGTTATGAAAAGAGGTATGGGGAAAGGTTATGCAGCTATTGAAAATATGCTTTTCTTCAACGATAAAACAAGAATGCTGTTTGGCGACGCTAAGGGTACACTCCAGAGCCTTGTCAACGAAGTAAAAAGTTTATAACCAGGAAATAACTTTTAACCATTTCAGGTTAAAAGTTTATGAACATAAGTGGGACAGGTCAAATTTCAGATATTTTCTGCCGGGCAATGCAGATTTTTATGAAGGTGTCTTTAAACAATTCCAGTACCTGTTTCAGTTAACTGATTGTATTTTCTGAACTTAAGGTTTTCGCACTGGCTAAAAATGAATCCTTACTCTGAACGAGTCTCCCTTCTGAGGGTTTCAATGAGAAAAAATAACATTGATGCCTATATTATACCTTCCACGGATCCGCATCTAGGATTTAACGTAACAGATCATTGGCGTATAATTGATTGGTTAACAGGGTTTGCCGGATCTGCTGCTACTGTGGTTATTACAGAATCATTTGCTGGTCTCTGGACCGACTCACGTTATTTTGTCCAGGCTGAAAATCAACTCACTGGTTCTGTATTTACTCTTATGAAAAACGGCGCTCCTGAGAGGAATGGCTATATTGAATGGCTGACTTATAACGTCAGCACCGGAAAAAGAATTGCACTTGACGGTCGAACTATATCGATAGGGGAATTAAGGAATCTTAAGGCACAGGCAGAAGTAAAGAATATCTGTATTGACGTTGAATGTGATCTTATTTCTGAATTATGGAGGGAGCGTCCTCCAATTTCAGGTTCTCCGGCCTTTGATCATCCTGAAGTTTTTTGTGGAAAAGATAGAAGTGCCAAAATAAGTGAAGTCCGTGCAGAGATGAGTCGGCTAGGTGTGGATTATCACCTTCTTACCTCGGTTGATGATATTATGTGGCTTCTTAATATCCGTGGCAATGATTTTAAATACAGCCCTTTATTGACATCGTTCGCCATAATTGATGAAGCACAGATTCTTTTGTTTGCTGAGGAAGAAAAAATCCCATTGAAACTTGCCACTGAATTTGATAAGCTTTCTATTATTCTTCTCCCTTATGAAGAAACAGCCGGAATGTTGTCAACATTGTCTCATAGGGCAACAATCCTGATTACTCCGGAAACGACCTCCGCGGCATTATATAATTCAATCCCTGCGGGGATGACAATTAAAGAAGATATAAGTATACCAACCCGGATGAAAGCTGTTAAGAACAAAGTTGAGATAGAAAACATTGGACGGGTAATGATAAAGGATGGTGTGGCTTTGACAAAGTTTTTTTACTGGTTTGAAAATAACCATGGATCAGTTTCTATATCAGAACTTTCCCTGGCAGAAAAGCTCAGGCAGTTTAGATCAGAACAGGAAAATTATCTCTGTCCTGCTTTTTCAGTTATTGTTGCATATAATGAACATGGGGCACTGCCGCATTATTCTGCCACACCTGAAACCGATTCATTAATCGGATCCGACGGGATACTTCTAATTGATTCCGGTGGCCACTATCTTGATGGAACAACAGATATTACCAGGACAATTGTTTTAGGGAAACCATCCTCTGAACAAAAAAGGAATTTCACACTGGTACTTAAGGGAACTATTAATCTTGCAATGGCCAAATTCCCGGCCGGGACAAAGGGATACCAGTTGGATATGATTGCCCGGAAAGCATTATGGGATAATGGACTTAATTATGGTCATGGCACAGGGCATGGGGTGGGATTCTGCCTAAATGTTCATGAAGGCCCTCAAAATATAAGCCCTTCATCTGGTAAGGACTTGAAGACAATTATTGAAACAGGAATGCTTATATCTGATGAACCTGGCATTTATTTTGAAGGAAAGTATGGAATCAGGATCGAAAACCTGCTTATATGTTATGAAGATGAAGAGACTGAATTCGGGAAATTCTATAAATTCGACACAGTTTCCTTATGTTATATCGATAAAACTTTGATTGAAAAATCCTTACTGGGGAAACGTGAAACTGACTGGCTTAATTCATATCATGCCGAAGTTTACGAAAAACTGAGTCCTTATCTTACGTCTGAGGAACAGGAATGGTTACAGGATAAGACAAGCTCATTAATCATTTAATAATGAGTAGTATATGAAATTTCGGATAAAAGCAACTTCCAATTAGTTATCCGATATTCATAAATTATTCATTATTACTTTATAACAGTCTCCATAAAAACAACATCTATCAACGGAAATTCTGTTATTCTTAGCTTTGCACATCCATATGGCACTAATTCAATGACAATAGGATTACCTCCTGGCTTAACAGGACTTAGAGGCGGGATATCTGCTGAGGAGTTTTTAGTTGTCCATTGGGGAATTTTTAATCCCCGTGTTTTTATGACTACTGGCGCATCCTTATCCCATAGCTTATATGCCGAGGAATCAGGTGACCAGATCATATCACCTCTGTCTGCAAATGGATATTTCTCAATATTATTCTCAGTTACATTGATTCCTCTATTAAGATTAAACATGTCGATCATAAGTCCAAAATTCCAATCGCTTTTTGGATTTATCTCCCAGTCGATGCTTCCCTTAAAGTTTGGATTATCATAGTTGATTTTTACACTTTTGTAATCCTTGTCTATTCTTAGTGAGAAATAAAGAGGACCACGAAGGATTGATACTGAATTATTAAAGCGTCTTTCAGTTCTTATTTTCAAAGGGATATTCATAAATACAATATCACCATCTTTCCATTTTTCCATTATTTTCACTGTAGAGCCAGGGATTCCCTGAATAGATTTGTTTTTAAAACTGATTGAAACGGTATCTGCCCACCCTGGAATCCTGAGATATAGGGGAAATTTAACAGTTTTTTTTGTGTTGATTGTCAGCTTTATAGAACCCTTAAATGGATATTCTGTTTCTTCACTTATTGTCACCTCGGTCCCTTTGCCTACAAATGCCTTAACTGTTGATGGACAATAAGCGACTGCTACAAGACCATTGTCATTTGTTGCCATCCATAGACTTCCGGTGAATTTGGGCCATCCCTGATGCATATTCGCCAGACAACATCCATAGTTAGGCATTAATCCATAAATATTTGAGAAATTGCCATTTGTGCTCCAATCTCTTTTATCACTATTGATAAGAATCTGGTTAGATTGCTGGTCATACTGATGAGCCCATAAATCAGGTGTTGTTGTTCCTGGCAACGCATTGAAAGTAAGTGATTCAAGCCGGTCAGCCAATCTGTTATCACCAAAAATTGCATAAAGCTCCTCGAGTGAATACATGTACTCAACTACAGAGCATAACTCAGTTCCCCTGGTAGGATTTTTCCCGGACAGATGTTCATCACCTGAAAACCTTCCCCCAACCTGTCCGTGATTCCTGTCATATTTGCTTATTCCTTCAAAAACAGCATTTTTGAATCTTTCATCATTTGACTGCTGATACCATAGTCCGGGATATTTTATAGCCATTGCGTTATTAACAACATGAGCCGTCATTCCATCGGAATTCCAGTTAAGAGGTATTTTATTATCGGCAGAAGCTGCTGAATCCCATGGGAACTTTTCATAATAGCTGGTCCAGTCAGAACTGTTTCTCTGTATCGATTCAATAGTCTCAAGTATCCATTTCTCTCCTGTCTGCCGGTATAGCCAGTAGCCTGTAACAGCATTCTCCATAGCTCTTACCCCGCGCCACTCCTTATCAGGCCAGTCTGGAGGAGTATTATGCAGGTAGCGGAAATATCTGATAAGTACATTTAATGCATTTGTATCGCCTGTTGCCTCATAATATTGCATCAGTACTTTGTTTGCTACAGCAAGTGGCCACCTGTCCTTGTTCTTGACCGGTCCATACCATCCTGAGTCACTCGTACTTGCGATAATCTTTTCTATCCATTTTTCAGATTTTTCAATTAGAGTATTATTGTTAAGCATATATGCCAAAGGAATCAGTCCATCGAGAAAATATGGTCCTCTTTCCCAGGCTTCCCCATCTCCACCCCTCCATGATGAATTAACAAGGTCAGGCCAGAAATCATCAAGGTTTCCTGTCAGTCCTGCAGCTTGCACCTCAAGCTGAGACTTTAGCCATCCGGCTGGTTTTATAGAACCAAGAGGTAGTTTGATATAGGCATTCTGAATTAATGGTTCCGGATTCCCGTGATAAAACCTGTTCACATTTTTATCTTTACATCCTGTAAGTAAAACCAATGATACAATAAACAGAGTGGTAATTACTTGTCTCATATGTTTTAGAATTTATTTCTTATTTGCACATTTTTATTCCCTTTAATTCTCTGACTCTGATCATCCCTCTTAAGCTTATCAGATACCTACTCCTGGAGAATATCTTTAATAACCTCCAGATCATCGAACCAAGCTACCCCAGCTCCCGGCATTTTAAGAAGGATGTTTGTTTTAAATGTTTGCAGAGTGTCAGATGGAATTGTAACAAATGTTACATATTTTCTCCATTGGTCATCAGGAACGAACCTGGCTCTTGAAAAATCACCTGCTGATACTTCAACCCACTGAGGTGTTGAGTCAGGTAATCCTTTGTTAACAGAGTTGTAATATTCTCCAGTACCAGGTCTTTGTTCAGGATCAGCTTTAGCCCATAAGGAGATCATATAGGAACATCCGGCAGAAACCTGAACAGGAAAAAATCTGACAACAGCACTTTTATTATTCTCAGGAGTGATCAATCTGAGTGAATGGGTTCCCTGAAAATGTTCCCTGGTGTCAGTAAAGAAAGTTGCACCTCTGTCACCGCCGGGACGGGCATAACAGGATGCTGGCACTCCTGGAGATGACAGATCTTCAAACCCGGGATCTGTTATTAGATTATCGGAGGATGTTGAATGTTCCTTTGGCACAGGTTTTAAATTTATCAGATATACCTGTGATCCAAAAGCAGGTATTGATTCAGATATCAGTCCACCCATAACTGTTATACTCCTGTTTTCGAACAAAACCTTTGCCCTGCCAGTATAGCCGTTTTCGATCAATATCTCTGATCTGGATGGCTCATTCCTTCTGTTAACTGCCAAAACTATCATCTGACCGTTGTGAATTCTTGTGGCAGCGATTATATTTTGTGAGAATATTCTGACTTCCGGAGCTACTTCTTCTGATAATAACCATGGAGTTAATTCAGCAATCTCAGTTGCCATTCTTCCACACTCGCCCCATGTTGCGGTTGATTTTGGAAAATAATTAGGCCCCTGGCGGACAAAATACTGAATACCAGTTGCCCCGTTTATCAGAGCCTGGTAAGTCATTGATCTAATCTCCTGAATTGTCGGTTCCCGTCTCCACCATTCGCCTCCTCCAAAAGCCTGTGTTACAATCCATACAGGCCTTTTGCCTTTAAATTCATCCTTTAATTGTTTTGTAACTTCACCAACAAGGGATATCTGTAAGTCAGGAACAGGATATGGATCTGCCATTACAATGTCAAGAGCATTGGTATATTTTTTTGCAAGGATAAACGGAGCCATAAAAACTATTGAAACAGGATGCCATGGATCAGCCTCCTGAACCATTCTGTATATTTTTTCAAGTTGTTCCGGGGTTATTTTATTCCCGGTTGGTTCATCAGAAATATACCATGCCAGCAGGGCCGGATGATTCATGAATGTTTTTATCTCTTCCAGCAACATGTATTTTTTATCTTCCTCTGATAATCCCTCTATTTTTGATCCTACACCACCTCCTCCTGAGACCGATAGCAAGTTATAGTGGACTTTCATACCAAGTTGAGCACATCTATCCATATAAGCTTTCCTTTCGTTCAGAGTTTCCGGCAATACCTTTTGATATGGTGAAATCATATTAAATCCCCTGACCACTTCCTCCTCAGGTAATGTTGGGGATACTGGTGAGTAAGTGTAAAATCCGAACGGGAAGAATTCTCTTTTATTAACTATTAAACCGCCTGTTATCCTGTCTGTCTTTACTTCGTTTGGTTTATAATTCAGAATTCTTAAGCTTGTCTTTGAATAATATTGAATTGAATTGGAAGGAACTGTAACAATATTTATTTCGGTTTTATAAACTGCAGGAGTAAAAGCAACTGGAAAGCAAAGCCTGATAATTCTATTACCTGGCTTTCCTTTCCATGAATATATGGTTTTACCTTCAATTCTTAAATCTATTTCTATATTCCTTTCTGTCATCGTTGGTGGCACAAAGAGCACCATTTCGGCAGATTTCTCAAAGGAATAAAAACTTTGCCGCGAAATTAAACTGAAAGTAGTGGAATCGATCACCTGACAGAACAAATCATTTGTCCCTGAGATTATTATAAAAAAATATATAAAACGAAATATTTTTCTTGTCATAAAGTATTGCTATACAATATATTAATAAAATTCAGCCTCTTAATCCGATCAGTTTTTTCTTACGGGAATATAATAAAAACTTCCAGTAGACCACATTGCCCTAAGATACATCAAGCAGTCTGAATATGCATTATGCATTCATTGTAACTTATTCTTTTATTTTTTGTATCTGACACTTGGTTATCATTGTCTTTAACTGAAAGTAATTTTGACTTAATTTACTTTAAATAGCTTTTACTATGAATTATTTCCTATGTACTGATACTGATAGACCTTCTTAAGTTTTTTTTGTAATGATTTACTTTTCTGTAAGTAATTTTATATGGGAATGATTTATATATTTACGTTTTTTGAATAATAACAACATACCTTTTTTTTATAGAAATTGTGTTATTCTTTTTATTGGATGGAAGAAAAAACTCATTTTGCTCCTGCTTCAAGATCTACTGTTCATGACTTAATGAATGACCATGAGCTTATTGATTCTCAGAAGTTTTTTTCTGATTTTTTTGGATCAATTCCAGGTATTGGCGCAATAATCAATAAAAACCGGCAGATAATTTTTGCCAATAATGATCTTCTTGACTTATTAGGATTAAAGTCATTAATACCAATTTTAGGAAAGAGGCCAGGTGAGATCTTATCATGTGTGCATTCTGATGAAGAAACCGGAGGGTGCGGGACATCTATGTCATGTGTATATTGTGGAGCAGTAAATACTATTCTGGAGAGCCAGAGGAGTGGGAAGCAGATTGGCAGAGAGACACGAATAACTTCAATGATCAATGGCCAGATGAAGAGTTGGGATCTGTACGTTAAATCAACACCAGTCAATATCACGGGTCAGGATTTTTATATTTTGACTCTTGAGGACAAAAGCGATGAGAAAAGACGGATTGCACTTGAAAGAATTTTTTTTCATGATATTATTAACATTGCCGGAGGACTAAATGGTTTGCTACAGATTCTAAAAGATGGAACCGACCCAAAGGAAACGCATGAACTTATTGACCTTTCTGAAGAAGCAAGCAGGAGTCTGATTGAACAGATCATGTTCTTTAAGCAGTTAAAGGCTGCAGAGGATGGAGAAATGAAGGTAAAGATTGAAAAGTTAGGTACCCTGAAAACTCTAAATCTGGCAATAAAAAGTATTCAATATCATGATTGTGCAAAGACAAGAATAATAAATACCGACAAAAATTCTTATGAATCGGATATTGAGTCAGACGCTATGCTTCTTCAACGAATACTCATTAATCTTTTAAAAAATGCTCTTGAAGCAACTGAGGCAGGTGGTTCTGTTACGGCAGGGATTGATAATTCAGGTGATAGAGTGAGATTTTGGATAAAAAATGATTCAGTAATGCCAAAAGAGGTCCAGATGCAGATATTTCAGAGGTCTTTCTCAACAAAAGGGAAAGGCAGGGGTATAGGCACCTATAGCATAAAGCTGCTGACAGAAAACTATCTTAAAGGCAAAGTGAGTTTTATAAGTAATGAAGAATCGGGGACAATATTTTCTTTAGACATCATGAGGAAATTTCCGGTATCCGGATGATTGATTAAGAATATGAGATGCTAACCTTCATTATCTGCCATTTAAAGAGAAAATTCGACTTTAATGTTTCATCAGAAACTTATCAATATCCTTGGCAGCTTTCCTTCCTGATGCAATTGCATTTACGACCAGGCTGGCACCACTAACAATGTCACCGGCAGCAAATACTTTTGGGTTGCTGCTCAATATCTCCCGGCTATTAAGGATATTTCTTCCACTATTTGGTCCCAGATCTAGCTCTGCAAGGAGACTATCCATGACTGGATGGATAAACCCCATTGCAAGTAGAATCAACCCGGCATCAATCTTTCTTCTGGTTCCAGGGATTATTTCCATTGAATGACGGCCATTTTTATATTCCCATACAACATCTTCTGTTTCAACACCTGTAACATTATTTTCTGATCCTGTAAATTTAACGGTTTTACGACTCCATAATCTTTCGCAACCCTCTTCATGTGATGTTGAAGTTTTCAAGACTTTACCATAGTATGGCCAGGGATTATCATCCGTTCTGGTCATTGTTGGCTTCGGCATTATCTCAATCTGTATCACACTTGCTGCTTTCTGACGGATTGCAGTACCCACACAATCCGAACCTGTATCGCCTCCACCTATAACAAGTACTTTCTTTCCTTCAGCATTTATTGGGTTATCAGTCATTTTAATCATTCCTGAATTAACACGGTTCTGCAGCGTCAGAAAGTCCATGGCATAATGAATCCCCATCAGGTCCCTTCCTTCTGCCATTAAATCGCGGGGATTACTCGATCCAACAGCTATACAGACAGCATCAAATTGGTTCATTAGTTCGTATCCTGAAATATCTTTACCAACATTAATTCCTGCCCGGATAATAAGCCCTTCCTTTACCAGCAGATCAATCCGCCGGTCGATTGTTGTCTTACTGAGTTTGAAGTCAGGTATTCCATATCTCAATAAGCCGCCAGCTTTTTCGTTTTTCTCAAAAAGAGTTACCATGTGCCCGGTTTTATTTAATAAATCAGCGGCAGCCAAACCGGCAGGGCCGCTGCCGATAACAGCAACGTTTTTTCCTGTGCGTATTTTTGGTGGTTGTGGTTTGACATATCCTTCCGAGAAAGCTTTTTCGACAATGGCTACTTCATTTTCCCGGATAGTAACAGGTTCATTGTTTAAATTCAGTACACACGAATGTTCGCAACTTGCCGGACAAATCCTGCCGGTAAATTCCGGAAAGTTATTAGTTGCAGCTAGTCTTGTATATGCACTTTTCCAGTCGCCCCTGCAAAGCATGTCATTCCATTCAGGGATAAGATTATCAACCGGGCAACTCCAGTGGCAAAATGGGATACCACAATCCATACATCTTGAAGCCTGAAGCATCCTGTCTTCACTGTTAAGTGTCTGTTCAACCTCACTAAAATCGCAAATCCTTTCGTGCAGAGGTCTGTTCCCTGCTTCCTTTCTTTTAATCTTTATAAATCCGTTAATATCAGCCATATTATTATTTTAATAATAGTTTATCTTTTTATTTTTTAACTCTTAATCAGGCTATCATTAGCTAACGCTTATTTCAAGATCAAGTTCCACATTAGCTATTTTCTTTTTCAGTTCTTCCAGTTTTTGTTCCTGAAGAACCTTTTTATAATCATATGGTATCACTTTTATAAACATAGGAAGGTATTTGTTATAATCGTCAAGTATCATTTTTGCCTTAGTACTTCCGGTATATTGGTAGTGTTTTAAGATCAGACTTCTAAGTTCATTAACATCTAAATAATCTTCAACAAGGGAAAGTTCAACCATTCCCATGTTGCAGTAGTAATCGAAATCTCCGTATTCATTAAATACGTAGGCAATACCTCCGCTCATTCCTGCTGCGAAATTACTGCCGGTTTGACCAAGAACAACTGTACGGCCACCAGTCATATATTCACAGCAATGATTTCCGACACCTTCAACTACTGCATCTGCGCCACTGTTACGGACACAAAACCTTTCACCTGCTACTCCTGAAATAAATATTTCACCTCTTGTGGCACCATAAAGAACTGTATTTCCTATTATTATGTTTTTATCCCGTTCAAATGCAGAACCTGCAGGAGGAACTACAATTATCCTTCCGCCTGAAAGACCTTTTCCAAGGTAATCATTTGAATCGCCTTCAAGATGAAGTTCCACCCCAGGGGTGAGAAATGCGCCAAAACTCTGTCCTGCAGAACCATAGAACCTGCATTTTATAGTTCCTTCAGGAAGTCCTTCAGCACCATACTTTGTTGCTATCTTTCCTGAAAGCATCGCACCAGTTGTTCTGTCGGTATTGTGTATTGGCCTCTCAATTATAACAGGTTCTTTAAATTTGATAGCCTTTTCGGCTTCTATAATAAGTTCAGTATCAAGAACATTGCTAATCTTGTGATCTTGAGCATCAATACAATGCATCGCATTTTCTGCAGATTCAGCAGGCAGGGAGAGTAATCCTGAAAGGTCGAGATTTTTAATTTTCCAGTGGGTTACCTCAGGGTTCCTTTCAAGAAGGTCAAACCTGCCGACTATTTCATTAATCTTTCTATAACCTAGTTCCGCAAGGTTTTCGCGTACCTCTTCTGCCAGGAACCTGAAAAATGTTACAACATGATCAGCTTTACCCATAAACCGCTTTCTGAGTTCTGCATTCTGGGTGGCAATCCCAACAGGACAAGTATTAAGATGGCATTTCCGCATCATTACACAGCCCATAACTACAAGAGCGGATGTTGCGAAGCCAAACTCTTCTGCGCCCATCAGTGCAGCCATTATTATATCCTTACCGCTTTTCAGCTGTCCATCAGCCTGAAGGACTATCTTCCTGCGAAGATTATTCATTACAAGTGTTTGCTGAGTTTCAGTAAGTCCGAGTTCAAGCGGTAGTCCTGCATGCTTGATTGAAGAAGATGGACTTGCTCCAGTTCCCCCTTCATAGCCGCTTATTGTGATCAGATCTGCACCAGCTTTTGTAACCCCTGCTGCAATCGTTCCGACTCCGCTTTCAGAAACCAGTTTGACACTGATCTTTGCATGAGGATTGACATTTTTCAGGTCAAATATAAGTTGTGATAGATCTTCTATTGAATATATATCATGGTGTGGTGGAGGTGAAATCAGAGTGATCCCAGGTGTTGAATATCTTGTCTTTGCAATGATTTTATCAACCTTATGACCCGGAAGTTGTCCACCTTCACCAGGCTTAGCACCCTGGGCAATCTTAATCTGCAGCTCATCAGCATTGACCAAATACTCAGCA